>QZIM01000012.1 GCA_003599055.1 Candidatus Woesearchaeota archaeon | reverse complement strand
AGGCAGCAAACGCAAGAACGATATCGCCCTTCTCCTGAAAATGCCTCGCGTCAGCAAAATACCGCTGCGCCATATCTAAAAAATCCTTTGCACTCTTCTCAACATCAACCTGTACAGAAGACACTATTTTTACCTTTGCGAGCGCTCTTCCGGTTACATCAAAATACTTCGCGAGCTTTTCGTCCGAAACCGTACGATTCATACCGCTGCTGCTTTTGCTTCGCGCTTCCTTGGCGCAACCTTGCGCACCGTAATCGGAAGCGCACCCTCACTGAACTCGCGCTTTGCAATCTCAATAGGGTTATAGCCCATCTTCTCAAGGTCCTTCTCGCCAAGCTTCACGAGAAACGGGGCACCCATACTGATTTGCAACGCCCGGCTCCCGATCAGCCGCGCAACCTCATATTTCGTGTATTTTTCCATACCATCCACCTCACAGCGCATTGCGCAACGTCGGCGCAATCTTTACGGCAATGTCAACCATTTTTTCAAGGTCCTCAAGCGAAAGCGGAGCTTCTGCGCCCTTTTGCAGCGCGCACACCGTGCCCTTCTCAGTCACACCGACCGTCAAACGGGCCTCAATTGCCATTTCCTCATCACTGAGCGGGTCCACGAAAAACTGGTCACCTACCTTGATAACCGTCACTTCAACCGGAAGGCGCGCAAGCGGCAGCTTCTGGTCGGTCTTTGGCGCATCATAGTCCACTTCATCGTGCTCGGTAACCTTCGGAAGGCGTGCATCCTTGAGCGCGGCAATTGCGGCAAGCGCACACGCATCCTGCAGGTTGCCCTCATCATTGAGCGAGCAAACATCAATGTTCACTCCCCAAACAAGCTCACCCGGCTTGATAACCAAGTCGTGCACACTAATACACTTACTTTCACGAATACCGCGGTCAACAACCCGCGCAATCTCGTTTGCCTGCTGGCCCGGAGGCCCTGTCTCAAACTTCGGATTGCTCATCGGGAGCAATTCGACATTCACCATCAGGTTACCCTGATTCGGCGTGTCCGGATACGGCGTTGCCGTCTCCATCTTCACACCCGCGATAACTTCCGTCCCGCCGATACGCACGCGCGCGCTTCCTTCAGCGCTCGCGCTCACCCCGTACTCGATTGAAATCGGACGGAATTCCAGCGGCTTTCGCCCATCATAGCGAACACCCTTGTTGAGACATTTAAGCACATGTGCCTTGAGTTCCTGATACATTTTCTTCCCTCACAACTGCAAAAAGCGGGCTTTCAGCGCCTGCTTTTGCACTTCGTAAATCTTCTTACACGCATCGCGTGCCTTGCTGATTGCTTCCTTGAGCATTGCCGGCGAAATCTCGCCATCCATTTGCAGCAAGGTTATCTTGCCAGAGCTTGGCATTACCGCAACCGGAATGTCACAGCCATCCTCGTGCGAGTCCTCAAGATAGTTGAGGTCCATCACAATCTTGTCCTCAACACGGCCAGCCGCAACCGCCGCAACCAAGTCCTTCATCTCAAGCCCTGCATCTGCAAGCGCCATTGCCGCAGCAGTAATCGCTGCGCAACGCGTTCCCGCATCAGTTTGCGGAAGCTCGATAAACACGTCAACCACTGCATTCGGATAATCTTTCAGGTTCAGCACCGGAAGGAGCGCATTTTGGATAACCATGCTGATTTCCTTACTTCGCCTGCCGCCACCCGGACGGACACGCTCACCGTGCCCTGAGAACGGCATCATATTGTAATTCACCCGCAAAATGCCCGTCATCGGATTCTGCATAAACTTCGGATGCAAGTCACGCGGGCCGTACACGGTCGCGTACGCAATGGTCTTTCCAATCTGGAACATCGCGCTACCGTCCGCCCTTGGGACAATGCCCACTTTTGCGCTCATCGGACGCATCTCATCAAATGCACGCTTGTCGAATCGCTCGTGATACGTCATTGTGCACCTCCCTGTGCAACATCCACACCGGTGCTTTCCTTAAGGAAGTCCGCAATGCGCTGCGTGAGACCGCCCAAATGCGCCTCATCACAAATCTTCTTTACCGCGTTTACCGCAATAACTTCCATCTCCGGCGCGCCGTCAAACCAGATAATCCCGTTTTGTCCGACGATAATCTCGCACTTGGTCGCATTCTTAATCATCCCGACCATACTGCCGTCCTTGCCGATAATTCTTGGAACCTTCAGCGGGCTCACTTCAATGAACCTTCCGCCCCGAAGCTTTCGAAGACCCGGACCTTTCATACTCACATCAATGAGCTTTTGACTCGTCACATTCACAATCTGGCACACAACACTGTCGCCAAGACCGTAATACTGAGTCAAGTCAGCCCCTCTTGGAATAAACTCAGACGTTGCATCCTTGAGCGTCATCACCGCGCTATACGGCGATGCAATATCAAGGCGCCAGCCAGTCATCAGGACGTCAATTACCTTGCCGATAACCTTATCCTTGATTTTCGGGCTATACCTTCCGGAAAGCGCTATCAGCTTGACAACCTTCCCTTCAACAGAGACCATACCCAAACGCTGGGCCAAAATCCGGTCCCCGTCACGATACGTTCCGGGACCCGGCAAGAAACTCATCCCTTGCGCAAGCGGCTCACCCGGAACCACGATTTCCTTGTCTTTCACTAATACATTTTCTGTCATAACTCACTCTCGCTATTTCTTCTTGACCTCACGGAGCAATTTCTCCAAGCGGTCCTTTTTGACTCTTGTAAACATCCGTTCTTCATTCGTGATGTATGCCGCATCAACACGGTCAACATTGAAATTCTTGTCAAGCACCTTGTTCAGTGCGCCAAGCGCAAGCTTAAGCCCTTCCTCAATCGTGAGCTTCTCACTGTACTCCTGGCCCAGGATTTCCTCAATTTCCTGCTCGCCCTCACCGATGACGGTCGCACGGAACTGGAAATAAATCCCGGTCGGGTCAGTCTCAAACAATTTCGGCCCGTCCGCATCAATTCCTGCAATAATAACCGAAACGCCAAAGGGGCGAAGCCCGCCTGACTGCGTGCACACCTGTTTGAGCGCGCAAATGTCCTTTACGACCGTCACGGTATCAACCGGCGTGTCATACGTTACCTTGTGCTGCTGCGCCCGCAGCTGCGCGCGCTCGATAAGAACACGGGCATCGCTTAAGATGCCGCTTGCGGTTGCCGCAAGGTGGTCATCGATTTGGAAAATCTTCTCCACGCTTTCGGGAATGACCAGCCTGTCCACGATGCGCTTGTCCGCAATAAGCACGATTCCGTCCGCACAGGTAAGGCCGATTGCCGTGCTTCCCTGACGAACGGTCTTCTTTGCGTACTCAACCTGCAGCAGCCTGCCGTCAGGTGAAAACATCGTAATTGCGCGGTCATACCCCATCATTGCGTGCGGTGTCTGCATTCCATCATCTTCTCGTTTCACCATTTTTTACCCCTCCACAAACTTCTTGTGTGCTTTCATTAAAATTCCACTCGCGCCCAAACTGCGCACGATTGCATCGTCATCGCCAACCTTTTGCACGAGCGCAAGCGATGCCCTTAACGTATCCAGCCCGGTATGCGCGACGCGAATCAATCCCCGCTGCCGTTTGGCATTGTATTTTTCCGGTATCATAATGACGCCCATCTCTCCTGCGCCTCTTGTTCCCACAAAGGACAATAAAGAGCCCCAAATTGCGCGAGAAACGTCTGAAAAGTCCTTCATTTTTCCGTTAGAGAGTATTTCAAAGGCCAAATAGCGCTTTTTCTCCTTTAAGGTCGGTAAAATAGGCCTCAGCCTTGGTCTCTGTCTATTCATTGAAAACACCTATTATTAGGTGAGAAAAAACCCATCATACGTTTTTCTTCCTTTTTCTCTCCCGTGCATTTCTTGTGAACGCGGGTTTATAAAGCTTACGGGAACTTTTGCCCGCTCGGTTTTTGCCACTTTTGCAGGGTTATATTTATAAAATATAAGGAAATTCTCCCTCTTATGGCTGACCCAAACCCATTCACGCAGGACTATCGAACGTATGCAGAAGCACTGCGCGCTGAAAACGAGTCCAAACTTGCCGCATTCAGGCAAGGGCTTTCCCTGGAACTTGGGCAACTTCGCGGAGTCAGCGTTGCCATCACCGGCAGCCACGCGCGCCTTGAAGCAGGCCTTGGGTCAAACATTGAAACAATCCTCATCAAAGACCGAGCAGACAACGCTGCCGCAACCCGGCCGCTTTCCCTCCTTTCCGGACTACAGCGAACCCCTGCCGGCGATGAGAACTGCGCAGAAGACCTCATTGAAGTCAAGAACATCGACACTGATGATATGTACCGCTTCAACAACGAGCGGCGCAAAAACTTCCCCGGCCGGCTCCTCTATGCAGCACCGCTCCACGGAGACCAAACCACTTTTGCTGCTGCGCGAGACAAGCTCTTTTCTGAACTGCGCGGCACTGCGGGAAAAGACGTCCTTCACTCCCTCAAAAACCGCGTGCGCGACTTCCGTGAAGTCATCAAAACCGGCAAACAAAAATTCAACCAGGAAACCACGCTGCAGCACTTTGACCTTAACGAAGGAATCGCCTATTACGACCCTGCACAAAAACTGCTCGGGCTTAAGGCAGGACCCCTTCGCTACACACAAGTGCGCACGCTGCGCGAATCACTCGGCGCTGCACGAACAACCGATGAGGCAACCGCGCGACGCATTCTTCTTGACTCGCCTGCGTCGATTCCTCTTCGCCTCGAATTCCTTTCCGAGCAAGGAGTGCTCCCGTTTACCGAACAACAGCGCAAGACCGTTGAAGATACGTATTTCTTTGCCCTTGCCGCATATCACCAAAGCCAAATCCGTTACTGGCAGATTGGCGAGAGGAAAACACTGTTTGATGCACGGGAAGTCCGTGAACGGCTCTCTGACCTTTGCTCCATATTCGGTTACGAGTTGGTTGTCCCTCAAAAGTAAATACTTCCAATAGCTTTAAATAGTATTTCGCTGCAATTTGCCCCTATGAACTTCACGCTGCCGCCATACGTGCCCCCTTCCCGGTCCGTTGAACAATACACTCGCGACCTTGCTGCCTACAATAAAGAAGTGCACGAACGCCTACGGCTTACGCTTGAAGAACTCTTTGCGCGGGACTTTCCCGAAACATCCATCGCCGTTCTTGGCAGTGACGGGCGATACGAAAAAAGCCCTGCATCACCCATTGAATTTTGCGTGTACCACACACAACAAGCCATCCCAACCCGCACCCTCCAAAAACTCACTTTCCTCATCCAATCCGCACCCGAAACTTTCTGGCACGAACTTGACTGCAAAAACGTTGACCGCCCCGGCATAAACCAGTACGCAGAAAACCCCCAGCGCATCTTCCCAACGCGCGTCACGGACAGCACACTCGTATACGGCTCTGCCGCAGCACTCGACCTTGCAAAAAGCAGGCTTGTTGAAGAATGGATTGGCCCGGAAGGAAAACACCTCCTCGAACGCGTCTCAGACAAGACCCGAGAAGCAAAACGCATTGCCACAAGCAACGGAAAACAAACGTACAAAGGAAAACCAATCCGCCATTTCGACCTTGAAGAAGGAATTGCGACGTTCGATCCGGAAAACCACCACCTCTCATTTAAGGCAGGACCGCTTCGCCTTGTCCAATACGCAATCGCCCGCGGCCTTATGAAACACGCCCGCAAAGGAGAGCGCAACTACTTTGAAACCAAAGGAGCAGTCCTTCAAATGCCGGCAAACACCCGCGACAGGCTTACGTACCTTGCAGAACAAGGGCTTCTTCTCGAACCTGCAGACGCGCGAACCCTTGGCGAACACTACGACTATTTCAACCTGCTTTACCACATATCCGAAAACGCGCACCTTCGCGGACAATCCACCGTTCCGGTGGACGCGCCATCATTTGCAAAAGAACGCCTTTCTGAACTCCAACAAATCACGGAAAAAATAGAGTAAAAAAGAAAAAATATTACATTCGGTTACAGGTTCCGCACGCCTTCATCTTTGCGCATTTTGCAACGCACCAAAGAAGGAAACCGCCCGTGTACCAAACCAGAACAGACTTCCACGGAAGCCCTGCCCATTGCATACGCGCGCCGCCAACAAGCATCCACAAACCGCCTGCCGCAAGCACTGCCGCAATCAAGCCAAGCAAAAGACACTTCGGACCGCACTGCGACTGCGGACACATCATATCCATTTTCATAGCCATCTTCTTTGCCATCATATCACCTCAAGCCACCAAACCGGTGGTTTTCCGATAAGACTACTCATTGCAGCCCATATAAGGATTGTGTACGGGGAAACGTATTTTTCACTGGACTGGCTCTGACGCGCGCTTTTTAAACCAATAAGTGCGTGTGAACTTATGGATACGTCCCTTTCTGAACTCTATGGTGCAATGCTTGGTGATGGTTGTCTTTCTTCATTCGTTAGCGGAGGCAGAAGCAGGCGAGTAGCTGTACTGACCGGCCATCTCTTGAATGACCACGCATACTATCAAACGGTTCTTCGCCCGATTCTTCGCGCGTACTTTTCATCTGATGGCTATTTGTATAAACGTCACTCCCGTTGCGCTCTTGTACTTGTGATGGGGCAAACCGTCTTTGACTTCCTTTACGGTCTTGGTTTCCCTGTCGGAAAGAAACGAAATCTTCTGATTCCTCAACAAATCAGAACATCTCTTCCGCATTCTATTGCATGCGTTCGCGGAATTTTTGATACTGATGGCTCAGTGTATCGCAGGTACTCTCGACAATACAAAGGGCACACAAGAATTTATGACTCCTTAGTTGTTCAATTTAAGCTCGAAGGATATCGCCTTCTTCAACAAGTCAAAGAGATACTGTTTTTAGCGGGAATAGGTTCAAACACAATAATTCGTGAAAAAAACACATCTGTTTTACGGATAACGCGTCAAGAAGACATTGCGCGCTTTATGGCGATTGTTCGTCCCAGCAACCCGTATCACGTAGAAAGGTATTTAAATCGATGCAAACGGGTCACGACTCATGGGCCGTTAGCTCAGCGGTAGAGCACCCGTAGATTCCTTTACGGAATTTGGTGAGACTCTTACTGCGGGCTTGCCAAACGCAAGCGCTGCAAGGCGATATCGGGTGGTCGAGGGTTCAATCCCCTCACGGCCCGCTTTTCTTCTATCGCACTTCGTTTTTGTTCGGATTGTTCATTAAGGGGATTGACCTTCCAAAAACCCGCTCGATTTGGCTCGCGTGTTTTCGGAAACTTTCCCTTCGCTGCGGGAAAGACACAAAAATGCCTGCATTTTTGGGTTCTCGAAAATACAGGAGTATTTTCGTGATCCTCGCGGCCCGCTTATTCTATTGTATTTCTTTCTCAGGAAAGTCTCCTTGCGGCACGTAGTGCGACATTTCCATCATAACCTTTATATATTCAAGAGTGCGACATTATGGTCATATGGATGAATTGGAACACATCATCGACCAAAAAATAAAGCCCCTCCTCGAGACTGCAATGCACAAGAACCTTGGCATCACCATCGCTGAACTCGAAACAGACATCTCGGACCGGCTCAAAAAAAGCGCTATTCTTGATTTTGAAATAGACATCGCCATCCCGTTCAAAACCGCAAAACGCAAATTCAAACACCAGTACATCGCGCGCCTTTTGCAGCTCAATTCCGGAAACGTTGAAGACGCAGCGCGCGTCGCACGCGTTGACCGCAGAAGCGTCCACCGCATTGTCGCGAAGCAAAAAATAGACGTCCAACGCCTGCGTGAAACACTCACGGCAAAACAATACGCAAAACAACACGTCCTTGGAATCATTGAACACAGCCTCCAAACCTACAAGCCCGCGCTCAACCCCCGCAAGTATGAAGCATTCCAGCGCTACGCGCCCGCCCTTTCCGAAGACATCATTCAGACACTTCCCGAAACACCAAAAACGCTCAAAGAAGCAGAACACGAATTTGAAGACGCATATTTCCGCAAGGCGCTCACGCAGTTCCGCGGAAACGTCTCACGAACCGCACGCGCAATCGGCCTTCGGTTTGAAACACTCCACCGCAAGCTCAAGACTCTCGGAATCGACGCCAAAGAAGCACGATAACCGCGCCAAGACTTCCCAGAACCAAATCCTTAATCGTGTCAAAAATGCCGGGCTGCATAACTGTTTCCACAAACGGGTCAAGCCATAACTCAAACCCTTCCCAGCCAAGCGCAGTAATAAAACAAAAAATCATAACAAACCCTGCGCGCCCGCGCACTTTCGGCGTGATTGCGGAAAATAAAATCCCGATTGCAACTCCGCCAAAAAAATGCATCGGCACATCAAGCCAAGGAAACACGTCAAACACGCCAAACGGCCACAGGACAAAATGAACTGCAAGAACTGCTGCAGAAGGAAAAAGCGCGCGCAGCACGCCCTGCAGGTTTTCTCTCATTCTTGTCCTTGGCTGCATCATTCTTGCCGCGGCACAGAAATCGCGCGCAACGGAGGAGTGCGCGCCGCATCATAATGCACCGAAACTGCCTTTCCGAGCAACTCATCAAACGTCTTTGCCCCTAACTTGCCGAACAACCCGCTCACCGTCTCGGCATCGCTGAAACGAAACACGTCAACAGAAACACCTACTTTCACACGAATCTCAAGCGCATACGGGCACACTTTTTGCGTCCCGTCATCGAATAACTCTGCATCAAGAGACAACTGGCGAATGCCGATGATTTGCCCGTCACTTTCCATATGCAGCAGACTCTTCTGATAGTTGCCCTGCAATTCACCATTGTCAAAATAGAGCGCCCGTTCATCCATTACAATCACCAATAAATTACCAAAAAAGAAATAAAAAATTAATTGAAGCTTCCTGCTCCGAATATCGGAGGACGGTTCAGGTCGTTTACCACAACAATAACCTCAAGGCGAGCCTCGTTATCCGCCGTGTCACGCGCGGTGATAGTCACCTTGTGGTTGCCCGCATCATCATACGTGGTCAAACGCGTGTTCGCGCTCATCCAGCCCGAATACGAGACGCGCACCTCATCACCCTCAGGGTCAGAGATGATTGGCTCTAAAACGACT
Organism: Candidatus Woesearchaeota archaeon; assembly: GCA_003599055.1. GTDB lineage: Archaea > Nanobdellota > Nanobdellia > Woesearchaeales > ARS49 > SURF-65. Next base: position 57,683 of record QZIM01000012.1, on the reverse strand, counting down.
TGGTCGCCCTCGTTCACTTCAATCGGGCTTGCAAGCTCAATTGTCGGCGGCTTGTTCACCGCTTCAACAAACACGCTTACCAGCGTTTCCGCAGTCAGCTCGCCATCAGTTGCAATGACGAGCAATTCGTACTCGCCCGCATCCCCGATTTCCGTATTCCACGTTCCGTTAGGGCCAATAGGTTCCTCAAACTCAAAACGAACCGTATCACCATCAGGGTCCTTGCCAGCGGGCTTCACAATCACGCGCTGACCTTCCTTTACCGTAACCGGGTCAAGGTCGAAAATGGTCGGCGCACGGTTCACGTTCTCAACAGACACGATAACTTCTCTTGTCGTCACCGCTTTCCCGTCCGTTGCGGAAATGATGACTTTGTGCAATCCTGAATCGTCAAAAGACACATTCTTCACATTTGACGTCATCCAGCCCGAATATGACAGCGTCACATTGTCCCCGTCAGGGTCGGATACCGTCGGATTCAGCGTCAGCATTTCACCTTCGCTTACTTCAACCGGCTCTTCAAGCTCGATTATGGGCGGCTTGTTCTTTGGCTGAACAACAATAAGCACCTGCTGCGTCACCGTATTCGTCCCGTCTGATGCAGTAATCGTGATAAGATGCTCTCCTGCATCCCCATCCTTTGTTCTCCAAACACCCTTCTCATCAAGCGGCGCGCTAAACGTGTACTCAATCGGGTCCCCATCAGGGTCAACCGCCCGCAAATTCGGGAAACTCACAGTCTCACCCTCAACCACTTCCTTGCGCGGAACATCCTGCAAGTTCGGTGCGGGCTCGCTTACCGTCTCATTCTCTTCCTGAACCTGCTCAACAGGCACCGGAACTTCTTCTGTCTCATTCATCACAACAACAGGCTCTGTTGCATTCATCGTCTGGTTTCGTGCAGGCAATGCCGGAGCGCACGCAACGATGAATATGAGAAGCACCAATGCGGTTATGCTGAGTCTGTTCATAGTAAATCCCCCTTTGCGAGTTATCGTTTGTTACCATTCCCCGATGGGAAACGATATTAAAGCATTTCCATAGTAAGAAGTATAGATAAAAATCAGTGGTTACGATTGCGTATTTTTTGCAACCGCCCTTCACCGAGCACCTTTCCCGCCTGCCATATCAATACACTTACCAAAACCGCGTGCGCAAGCCAGGCAGCAGCATACCGTGCAAAAAACTCCTGCGGATAGAACTGAATCAGCGTGCTGCCTGCAGGAAACATCCAATTCCCCTGCGGGAAAAACAACACGTGAAACCAGCGAAATACGATGTCAAACGGAACCAGCACGGCAATTCCTGCACACCCTGCGAAAAAAACACTTGCTGCCTTTCCTATCCGTTCCCACTCGCCCTTTTGAACCCACATTATGAGCAGCATACTGCACAAAACAAAAACAAGCACCACTGACCTTAGCAGCCACGCAACGTCCCGCATATGGCTTGCCTCATCCGGTGCAAATACTTCCGGAAGCGCGCCCGCCAAGAACACATACCCAAGATACTCCCTCGTGACCTGAACCGCGCCATCTTCCAGTAAAAAAAACGTAAAAAACGGGTCCGTCAACAAAACCAGCAAAGACAGCGAAAGACAAAACAACACGCAAATCACGGCATTTGCCGCGAAACGCTTACCTGATTTTTGCCCCATCACCAAGCTCGACCCCAACAGGCCCTGCGTGCGTTTTCAACGGTTTCCCGTCACATACGGCAACCTGATTTTTCGTGGTCATCACGACCTTCTGAAAATCCTCAATAGTAATTTGGCCCTGATTTGGCACTATGCCCTCAATCGTTACCGAATCGCCCGGCTCTGCATTGCGCGGCTCGAGAACACGCACGGTTCCATCCTTTTCACCAGCAAGCATCATCCCCTGGCTTTCCACGCCGCGCAAAAGCGCAGGCTTCAGATTGCTCACGAGCACGATGAGTTTCCCTTCCAACTCGTCAATTTTGTAATGCTCGCGCATTCCTGCAACAATTTGCCTTTGCTCCTTTCCCAAATCCAGCCGTAACACGTAGAGCTTGTCCGCATTCGGGTGCAGTTCGACGCCAATGATTCGCGCAACTTTCAGGTTGAGCTTTCCGAATGCGTCCAAAGGCCCCGGCATAATTACGCTTTCGCTTGCGACTGCAGTTTTTTGCGCGAACTTCGGAAAAAGCACTTCCGGCGCATTCACCCTTCCCTTTGTCTTCTTCGTAAACTTCGCATCCCTTAATTTGCCCATCGGCAATCCGATTTGCTGCGCCATCTTTTCCGCACTTTTGGGAATAATCGGCGCTACAAAAATAGTGATGATGCGCAAATTCTCGATTAACAGGTAAAGAATCGTTCCCAACCGCTCCGCATCATTTGCCTGCTTCCACGGCTCCGTATCATTCACATACTTATTGCACCGGTTAATGTACTGCCAAATTTGGTCAACAACCTGCGACCAGCGATAGTTCTGCATTAAATCGTCGAGCGCTTTCCAATCAGGAATGTGCGCGATAAGTTCATTGTCGACCTCTGTGAGCTTGCCGCACACAGGAATGTTTCCCTGAAAATTCTTGTTTACCAGCGTGAGCGAGCGCTGCACTAAATTGCCCAGCGCATCCGCAAGCTCTGCATTATTCCGGTCAATTAATGCAGACTCAGAAAAGTCACCGTCTGAACCTGCAGGAACGTCCCGCAAAAGCACAAAACGAAGAGGGTCGCTTCCGTATGATTCAACAACTTTTATCGGGTCAACCACGTTCCCAAGCGATTTTGACATTTTCTGCCCCGCAATCGTCAGATGGCCGTGACAGTACACGGTCCTTGGCAGCGGCAAATCCCCTGCCATCAGAATCGCCGGCCAAATCACGCAATGAAACCACGCAATATCCTTGCCGATAAGATGGCAATCCGCAGGCCAGTATTTCCTGAATTTTGCCGAAGGGTACGAGACTCCGCTTAAATAATTTGTCAAGGCATCAAACCAAACGTACATCACGTGCTTCTTATCATTCGGCAGAGGAATTCCCCACTTAAACGACGTTCGGCTCACACTCAAATCCCGAAGCGGCTCTTTGAGCCGATTCAAAATCTCGTGCCGCTTCGCCTCAGGCAGGATGAAATGAGGGTGCTGCTCAATATGAGTTATGAGCCGCTCTTGGAATGCACCCAACTTAAAGAAATAACTCTCTTCTTTCACCTCTTCAACCGGCCGCTTGTGCGTCGGACACTGCCCGTCAACCAGGTCTTTGTCCGTATAGAATGCCTCGCAGCCAACACAATACAGGCCGCGGTATTCCCCCCTGTAAATCACGCCCTTTTGCTCTGCTTTCTGAAACAAGTCAAGAGCAGTTTTCACGTGCTTCTTATCCGTTGTACGGATAAAACCGGAGTATTCAACGCCCAGCAAAGAACACATCCTTTTGAACTCTTCAGACAATTCATCAACAAACTGCTTGGGCGGCTTTCCCGCATCCTTTGCCGTCTTCTCAATCTTCTGCCCGTGCTCGTCCGTTCCCGTCAAGAAAAAAACATCACGCCCTGCCTGCTTATGCCATCTTGCAATCATATCCGCAACAATCTTCTCATACGCGTGCCCGATATGCGGCCTTGCGTTCGGATAATCAATTGCCGTTGTGATGTAGAACTTCTCTTTTGGCATTGCGTTCTCTTGCCCAACACTCACTTATTAACCTTTGCAGCGAAATCTCGCAACTCAGGAACATCTTCGGCCCTGCGCGCCTTCTGATATTCAATTTTTTGCTCTTCGCTCTTTTTTGGGTTAAGCACAACAAACCCAAGGCCCTGAACCATCTTTGGCGTGACCATCGGCGGGCAGAGCAATTCGTATACTTCCCTTCTGAAAAAATCAGGAGGGGCAACCGCAAGAATCGGTGCAAAGATTTCAGGATTCACATTTTGATATGCCGCATACACTCTTTGGCAGGCAAGAAGATGCCAGGGATGAACAGTTCCTGACTCGTCATTGAGCAAGCCCCTGCCCAGCCGCGCAAGCTCATCATCTCCTTGGGTTAGCGGATACCCGCTGAGACTGAACCTTTGGCAGAGCCTGCCTCTTCGCGCATCGTCATCATCCAACAGCGCCCTCAATGCAGTTGCAGAAAGCACACCTTCTGCCAGTTCGCCCGCACTCTTTGAATCATCACAGACAAGAACCACATCGAGCGTCCCGTAGAGCGGATGCGCTCTCACCAGCGGTTCATACCCGTGCGCGCGCGCCCGTGCATACATTTTTTGGACCTCAGCATACTCTGCCATTTTCATCACTGTTTAGTGTGGACTTTTCTGTCAGATTTAAATCTTACTGTTTTACCGGGCATTCAAACCCGCAATCAAAACACACCATAACCGTCTTGTCATCAACAAGGTCAACGTGGCCTGAGCCGCACTTCTTACACTTGTATTTCGCCTGAGAATCAGCAGTATGAACCATCAGATATCGTCGTCATCCATATCGGCTTCTTCGCCCTTCTTGCCAACTGCCTTCATTTTCTTTGTAATCGGTATCTTTCCCTTGCACTTGTCGCACAAGAACACCAATGCCTTGACGCCTTCAAATGACTTGCGCTTAAACGGAATTTGCGTCTCACCCTTTGCCTTACAGTGCGGGCACGTGTAGGCAATATTTGCCGTTAACGTATCCTCGTATTCCGTCTTTTCCACCGTATAGTTGCACGCAGGACAAATGTACTCCTTTGCGCGAATCTTCACCGCGCCGGTCTTCTCATCCCGCGGCTTTCCCATCTTTGCTTTTTTGCATTTTGGGCAATCTTCACGGAAAACCCAACACTTGACATATCCTGCGTCAACTGCCCTGCTTGTAAAATAGACGCACTCATCCATAGATTCAGGATATTTCAGGGCCATTGCAAGCCCCACTTCCGCTACGCTTTTAAAATTTATCGTACGACCTGCCATTATGACTTATTACGATGAAATCGCGCCCGGATACGATGAACTTCACTTCGAAGAACAAAAATGCAAGGCGGAAATCATCCTCAAGGAATTGTCCCTGAAAAAAACAGACACGCTTCTTGACGTCGGCTGCGGCACGGGAAAAATAACAGCCCTCTTTCCCTGCAACGCACAAGGAATAGACCCAGCGGCAGAACTTGTCAAACAATCACCCGTTCCCGCACAGGTCGGCAAAGCAGAATCACTCCCGTTCCCTGACAAGTCATTTGACGTTGTCATTTCACTCACGGCAGTCCAAAACTTTGACGACATCGACAAAGGAATTGCGGAAATCGCACGCGTTGCAAAACGTGACGTCGTGATTACCTGCCTTAAGAAAAGCAAGAAACTCCCTGATGTTGAGCGAACAATACAAAAACACCTTACGGTGCGCAAACGAATTGAAGAACAGCACGACATCATTTACTTCTGTTCGCCCTGAATCTTGCGGCGGTCCCGCAACCACGCCTTACAGCGCTCAAACTCTTCCTTTGTCAAACGAATATCATCGTGCGCAACATCCGCAGTCTCAACACCCCACCGTGAGCGCGTCCGCACCAGCCGAAAATCATCTTCTTTTGGATTTTGCCCTGACAATTTCTTCAGCGCAGAATACTCCTTTGCGGAAATTGACACCACGTCATCGCCCACGAGCGCAAACTCAACATTTTCAGAAAAATCAGGCCCGGAAGACCGCTCGCACGAACACGCCTTGGGCGGAACAGCATATTCCTTTCCGCAGTTTGAGCAAGTGTATTGTCCCATATGCAATGAGCGCAGGCTCTCCTTAAAGATATGCCCGAAATGTATAAATAGCTTTGCTCCCCGCAGTATTAAAAAAATGGTGCAGCTTCCCCCGTTCGTCCGAGAACTCATCTGGACATTCTACCCGCCGCGCTACAAGCAACTCTCCGAACAGCCGTTCCACAAGAGTTTCTCGTTCCTTTGCAAAATGCTCCTTGTTGCGTTCCTCCTTGCAGGAATCATCTTCCTTCCAAAACTTGCCTTCCTCAAAGGGCATATCGAGGACGAACTTGGAAAATTCAGCACGTTTTCCCTCTCCGGCAACGTGACGCAAACAGACCGCATCACCATTCCCCGCACAAACCCCTGGCTCGTCGTTGACCTCAACAACAACGTAAGCCTCACCAAAGAAACATTCGTCATAGACAAAGACACCATCAAATACCGATTCTTCGGTATCAAAACAGTTGACCGCGACCACATTAAGGAACCATCCGAATACCGAGCACCGGTCTCCCGATTCATCACACTGCTCATCTTATTAATGATGCCCGGCGTTGCGCTCCTTCTCTACCTGCGCAGCCTCCTCAAATATTTCCTTATGGTACTCCTTTTTGCCACGCTCTGGTACATCATCTTTGATTTGAGCAGGTACCGGCTCAAATGGAAACAAATGCTCAACATTTGCTCGCACACCATCGTCCCCATCCTCCTTATTGAAACGGTCAGCGCAGCACTCACGACCGCATACCTTCTGCCCCTTCCCTTCCGATTTGTCGGCCTCAACATTTACATCATCACGCTCGCGCTCTTTGCCATTCTCACTGCCGTATGCATCATCGGCTGCCAAGTTGAGGAGAAACGCAAGAAATGAACTGCCGTGCCGTCCTTTTTGACATGGATGGCGTCCTGTGCGATTCAGAACCCTATCACGTCCAAGCGTTTATCATACTCTTCAAACGATACGGAATCAGGCTCACAAAAAAAGACACTGCGGAAATCTTCGGCAGGCTTGATGAACACATTATCAAAGACGTATGCCACAGGAAAAAAATGCGCTGCACCATCGCGCGTATGGGCAAAGAAAAAAGAAAAATCGTTGTCGACATTATGCGCAAGAAAACCATTCCGGTCTTTCCCGGCGTCAAAGAACTCATCTCGCGCTGCCGCGGCACATATCGTGTGGGGCTCGCCACGTCATCAAGCAAACAAGAATACGAAGCAGTCCTGCGCAAAACAGGACTTCGCCGGGCATTTCACAAGATACTCGGGCGCGAAGACGTCCGCACCCACAAGCCATCACCGGAAGTGTACCGCAAACTGTGCGCGCAGCTCGGCTGCACGCCCGCCCAATGCGTTGTTATTGAAGACAGCATTGCCGGCGTCGAAGCGGCAAAGCGCGCAAAAATGCGCTGCATTGCCGTCACCAACAGCTTTCCCGCACACAAGCTGCGCCTCGCAGACCTCATCGTCAAACAGCTTGATGACGCGCGCGTTTGGGAGTTTTTGCAATGCTAATCTATAACCCGCGCCAGGTTGCCCTTATCACGTGCAGGGGAAAACACCTTGTTCTCGGCAGGGAAACAGAACTTGATGAAATCTTGCCGCTCACGTGGCACTCTCCCGCAAGCAGCCACCCGCCCCTTTACGCAATCTTTGTCAACAAAAACCTTATGGGCGCAAAAATCATTGAAGAGAGCAGGGTATTTGTCGTCAACTTCATCCCGTACAAAATGGCTGAAAAAGCATTGCACGCAATGACGGTCAGCGGAGAATTCAGCGACAAAATTGAAACCATCGGGCTTCACCCTGCCCCGTGCGAAAAATTAGTGGACTGCTTTGCCCTGCAGCACGCCATCGGATGGCTTGAATGCGAAGTTATCGAATCAAAAGAAACAGGAGACTCAATGCTTTTTTTAGGAAAAGTCGTGCACAGCGAAATGACTGCGGATGATAACCGGCCCTTTCATATTGAGGGGGATAGATTCACCACCACGCGCTAATTTTTGCCGCAAGAATTATAAACTACTGTTCAGTGGTTCATTTCATGCAATTGCAAAAATTCGGCGACTACCTGGTCAGATTTCACGAAGGAGACGGCCTTGATACATTCCTTGCGCGCGAAAAGCTCACGGTGCCGGTCCTTATGCAACTCAACGGAAAAGGACAGAAGCTGGGAACGGTTGGGCGCACCATTCGCCAATTTGACACTATTTCGGATGAAAGCGGAGAATTCCGTCCCTATGAGGCCTTTGAACGGCCGGTGTACCGTGTTCAGAAAAACCCGGAAGCAAACAACGCATTTGCGTTTATTACTGTCGGCCGTTCACCCAACAACGATATTTTTCTCGACCACGGGCACGTCTCCAAACTTGCGGCAATCCTTTTGCAGGAAGGAGGCAACTGGATTTTGCAGAATATGTCGCCCAAGGGCACACTTGTGAACGGCAGTGAACTCCAAAGGGAAGAGAAAGCCTGCCTTGTTGACGGCACGCCAATCAAAATCAAAAGCATCAATTTTACATACCATTCACCAAGCGGCCTTTATGCGGCAATACTCGAAGAGCGCGCACAATACCGCAAATAGGATTGCTCAAAACAGGCGCTCAAACCTTCTTTTCATATCATTTGCCTGCATTCTCATCCGTTCAGGTAATGCAGGATTCACTTCATAAGAAATTGTGTCTTCTGTTATTCGTACCTGTGCCACATACGGGTCTTTTCCGATGAGAAACAGGAATGCTCCTTTTTGCGCTATCTCTTTTTTAACATCCTCGACTTTCGGCGCCTTCCAATGCGCCTTATGAATTATTCGAAGCTGCGCAAATACTGCGTTTACCTGTTCCTGCGTAAGCATAGGGGCTTAAGGTGTGCCATTCTCATAAAACTACCGAAACCTTTATAAGCATAGTTACTATTTATCAGTGGTAGTATTGGGGGAATGATGCAAGAACTCTATGCGTACATCTTCGGAAGCCCGGACCACAACCGGCTCAAGAAAGAACTCTCAAAAACACTCCTCTTCAAAGACCTCACCTCGCGCGAGCTTGACGTTGTTGCCCAACGCAACAACATCAGGACATTCAAACAGGGTGAACACGTCTTCTTCCAGGGCGACCCCGGCTCCGCACTCTACGTCATCCTTCGCGGAACCATCAACATCGAAAGGCACGACCCCAGACGGCACATCACCCTTGCCGCTCTCGGCCAAGGAATGTTCTTTGGCGAACTCGCCATAGTCTTTGAAGGAGTCCGCAGCGCAACCGCCTACGTCGCAGAAGACTCCACGCTCTTTTGCCTCTTCAAACACGACCTTGACCGCATCCTCAAGCACCACCCGCGCCTTGGCAACAAACTGCTCCTTAACCTCTCACGCATCCTTGCAGAACGACTGCGCGCAAGCAACGAACGCAAATGAAACTCTCCTTTGCCACAAAATTCGCCATCGGAACCGCCCTCCTTATCGGAGTCGGATACCTTCTCTACACCCTTGCATTCATCACGCTCACCGTTGCTGCAGGATTCACCCTGTTCCTCATCATTGACCAAATGCTTGACTGGCTTCGCAGACAAGGGCTTAGCCAAAAACAAGCGCAAGTCGTCTTAGGACTCGGAGGCACGGCAGTTTTTGTCGCATTCTTTCTTTACGTGAGCCTTCCCCTTCTTGAGCAAATCCAGGGATTCGGCCAACAGTTCCCGCAATTCCTTGAAGGAGTTCGAGAACGCGTTGCACTCTTTGAAGAAGCAAACCCCTTCATCAAAGGACTGGGCGAACGAAGCCGCGCAGAAATGACTGCCATTGTGCAGAGCATACTCGCCTTATCCGGCAGCATTCTCACTGCGCTCATTACCATTCCCATCATCACCGTCACCCTTCTTGCAACGAGAAAAGAGCTATCGCTCCTTTTTTCCCAGGCAATCCCAAACAACCAGTTTGAAGTCACGACCACAGTCGTTCACCAAATTGTTGACCACATCAAAACCTACGTCTCCGCAAAATCCCTTGAAACCCTCATTATGATAGTTATCCAGGCAGCAGGATTTTGGCTCATCGGCCTTCCGCAGGGACTCTTCTTAGGCGTCCTTGCCGGCACATTGAACATCATCCCGTACATCGGCCCGCTTTTGAGCATTGTTCCCGTGGCGCTCATTGCGATATCATTCGGCAGCGGAAAACTCATTGGGCTCTCACTCCTTGTCATATTCATTGCACAACTCATTGACAACGCACTCCTGCAAACGTGGCTCGTCTCAAAATACGTGAACGTCCACCCGCTCATCGCCGTCATTGTGACCCTTATCGGAGGAGAAGTCCTTGGCCCTCTTGGGCTTATCCTTGCAATTCCCCTTTATGTCATCAGCAGAATAATCTTCACCGGCCTCTATGATTACCTGCGCGCACTCCAACGGCACGAATTCTTACTTGAGCAAGAGGAATCCGCAAAACAGCACGCCGCCCACTAACAGCAGCATCACATCAAGCCCAATATACTTTGCGCCAAGCAGCGCAAACCCGGTCATTACCATTACAACCGCAAGAACAAGAAAGACCACTCGCAAAACAAAAAGAACAACGGTCTTTTTCGCACGCGACACTGCACGCGCAGCTTCCTTCTCTATTTGCGACTTTACTTCACCGATGACGCCTGCAGAAAGCCCGTGCGCAAACCCTTCGGCGAGCTTCTCAATCATTGGCGGCGCTCCAACAGTTTCATAAGCACTGCGCCCGCAACCATCCCGATTGCAAACGCAGTCACAGTAGACTTCACCGGATGCTCGCTGATATATTCCTGCGTCTGGTCGCTCACATCGTGCAGTTTATCATTGAGCGCGCTCACCTGCGCCTTCACCTGTTGTAATCGCGTTGCCTCATTTTTCTTTGCCATAGTTTATCCCTCCTCTCTTTGCGCCACTTTCCCGCTATATAATTCTTGCGACCGTCAGTATTCAAGAGTAGTGTAAACAGAAGAAAACACGCGTGCCTGCACACGCGCGCAAAACAGAAATGTTTATAAACCACCCCTTGACACTCCCGAACATACCTTATACTACTTAATAAGGAGGGGTATACCAATGGCAAAAGCAAAACCACACCTGAACATCGTTTTCGTCGGTCACGTTGACCACGGCAAATCCACCACTGTCGGACGTCTCCTTTTCGATGCCGGCGCAGTCGACGAACAGTCCATGCGCAAGCTCAAAGAAAAAGCAGAAGAACTCGGTAAGGGCGGATTCGAATTCGCATTCGTTATGGACTCACTTAAGGAAGAGCGAGAACGCGGAGTCACCATCGACCTCTCCCACAAGAAGTTCAGCACGCAAAAATACGACTACACCATCATTGATGCACCCGGACACAAGGACTTCATTAAGAATATGATTACCGGCGCATCCCAAGCGGACGCAGCAGTCATCGTTGTCGGCTCCGAAGGAGTCCAGGCACAAACCAAGGAACACGCATTCCTTTGCAAGACGCTTGGCGTCAGCCAAATCATCGTTGCCTGCAACAAGCAGGACCTCAACAAGTACGACCAGGCAAAGTTCGAAGCAACCAAAAAGGCAGCACAGGACCTCATCAAGAGCGTCGGCTACAAAGTAGACGCAGTCCAAGTTGTCCCGATTGCATCATACCCCGGCGAAAACGTTGTCAAGAAACAAGGCAACATGCCCTGGTACACCGGTCCCACGCTCCTTGAAGCGCTCGATGCACTTACGATTCCGGAAAAGCCAACCAACCTGCCGCTTCGACTGCCCATTCAGGACGTGTACAACATCACGGGCATCGGCGTCGTTCCGGTCGGAAAAGTTGAAACCGGAATCCTCAAGATTGGCCAAAAGATTATCTTTATGCCCGGTCCTGCAGGAAAAGGAGTTACCGGCGAAGTCAAAACCGTCGAAATGCACCACGAGCAACAGCAGGAAGCAGAGCCCGGAGACAACGTCGGCTTTAACGTGCGCGGTGTTGAAAAGAAAGACATCAAGCGCGGAGACGTCGTCGGCCCCGCAGACAACCCGCCAACGGTTGCAGTTGAGTTCACGGCAAACGTCATCGTACTCAACCACCCGTCGGTCATCACGGTCGGCTACACCCCGGTGTTCCACATCCACACCGCACAGGTCGCCTGCCAGATTACCGAAATTGTCAAGAAAATCAACCCTGCAACGGGCGAAACCTTGGCAGACCACCCTGACTTTATCAAAAACGGCGACGCTGCAGTTGTCAAATTCAAGCCAATGCAGCCCCTCGTCATCGAAAAGGTCAAGGAGTTCCCACCGCTTGGGCGCTTCGCTGTTCGCGACTCCGGAAACACCGTCGCGGCCGGCATGTGCATCGACCTCGTAAAGAAGGCATAAAACAAATTTATTTTGTTTTTTTCCCATGCAAAAAGCACGCATCAAACTGGCAAGTGTAGACATCGACAAGTTGAATACAACTTGTGCTTTCATCAAAGATATTTCTGATAAGACCGGCGTGCAAATGCGCGGACCAATTCCTCTTCCCACGAAGAGACTAAAACTTGCCACAAGACGTGCACCCGGCGGACGCGGTTCGGCAACCTGGGAACGCTATGAGATGAGAGTGCACAAGCGAATGATTGACCTTGGCCTTGACGAACGCGCACTTCGCCTTGTTATGAGAATCCCGGTCCCAGACGGGCTCAACATCGAAATTGAAATGATTGACGCGTGATTTTTCTTATTTTTCAACCCAACTCAACCCTGAACGACTTCTCATCAATTGCCTCAAGCTTCACTTTGTGACCGATTTTAAGTCCAAAGTCCTTCAATTTTTCAGGCAATGTGATGCCCATGCTGTTTCCTATTCTGATGATTTGCTTTTGCTGGTCGATTGCCCGGTGGAATTCTAGGCGTTTTTGGAACGTTTTTGCCTGCTCAACTGTAAGCGTCCTAAACTGGCAATTCGGGCAGACGAGTGCAGGAGTTTGAATACGTTCTATTATGACTTCTTTCTCTTCGAGCGTGCGCCCGCAGTCGCATTTTATCTTCCTTTCGTGAGCCATACTGTTTTGACCTCCATGAAGTCCTGATGAATGTGGACGATAACAAAGTACGTTTTTCGTTCCTTTCCGTGATACCTGCTGAAACAGGCTTTTCTTGGAAGCTCTGATTTTTCTTCCACGATGCTGCCCGTTCGCACGGTGAGGACAACGAAATCGATGTCAAAATGCCGTTCGCCCTGCCGTATGAATACGTGCGGGTCAAACGTGATTTCTGCGCTCTTCCTGAATGCATCCAGTTCAGGCATTTGTTATAACTCTTGTTATTACGTTAGTATTTAAACTTTTCTTCATATGATTTCTTGTATATTTCTAATTAAAGAACGCTTGCAAGAAATACTTGGAATGTTTACGCTTTCTTGCACCCCAACCTTTTTATACCCTATCCATCTTTTATAAACCAATGCAGTGGGCATATCCTCTTCTCAGTGTCATTCTCGTCAGTGCAGTCGCATTTATCGGGCTTTGGACATTTGCCGTTCAGGCAAAAAAACTTGAGCGCATTGTATTATACCTTGTCAGCTTCAGCGCAGGAGGGCTCCTTGGCGATGCATTCATCCACCTTTTGCCTGAAGCGGTCTCTGAAAGCGGCTTTGGATTCTCCGTCTCTCTTTACATTTTGCTTGGCATCATCATTTCATTCATCATCGAAAAAATCATCTGGCGCCACTGCCATTTGCACAAGTGCACTGCAGGACACCACCACGCGCGGCCACAGCCGTTTGCCTACCTGAACCTCATTGGTGATGGCGTCCACAATTTTATCGACGGGCTTATCATCGGCGCAAGCTACCTTGTCAGCATCCCTGTCGGCATTTCAACAACGCTTGCCGTCATCTTCCACGAAATCCCCCAAGAAATCGGAGACTTCGGCGTCCTCATCCACGGCGGATTTGAACGGGCTCAAGCACTTTTCTACAATTTCCTCTCAGGCCTTGTTGCGGTCCTTGGCGTGGTCGTCGCCCTCACTTTACACCAAACAACCGCCGTCACGGCATTCCTCATTCCCTTTGCCGCAGGCAACTTCATCTACATCGCCTGCACGGACCTTCTTCCCGAACTCCACAAAAGCGTTGCAGTCAAGGAAAGCCTCCTTCAAGTCCTCGCATTCCTTGCCGGCATAGGAGTTATGGTGCTCATTCTCCTTGTTGAGTGATGCGCCTTTTTGTGAAAACTTCAGGAGACCCCTTTTTTTGTCATTCGCTCATCTTTTCTTCAGAAACAGCACAACTGCAACAACCAAAATCAGGACCTGTGCAATCCGGCCATTCCACGGGACAAACGGCAGGAACAAAAGCGCCAAGGCAAGCACGTTCAAAAACGCAAGCGTCTGATTATTCATGGTGCTTCCTTCTCCCGTTCTTCTCAAAAATGTGCTTGATGAACACAATCAGTGCAAGACCGACAACAATCAGCACTGATGAAACCAGCGTCATCTTCGGAAGCTGAATGCTCTCCGTCATCGTGAACTCAACCATCCAAATAGCGAGCACAAGCAGCAAAACGCCCGTAAAGAGGCGCATAAGTCCCTTGTGCTTTTGTCTCCAATGCTCAAACTTCTTCCAATGCGCGCCCTTGTAGACCGCAAAAAGGATAATTACCAAAGGAAGCACGAAAATCAGGTTATAAACAACCAAAAACGTCACGTTTGAAACCGTAACGCCGCTGAGCGACATTAACGCAAGAACGGCAAGATACACTGCACCCGTGCACGGCAATTCAACCAGCGCAACAAACGTCCCCAAAAACGCAGACGTGTACCACTTGTCCCCCACCTTTTTCGTATACTGCTTAATCCGTTCCGCCTCACCCGGAATAATCGTGAGCGAGAACCCCTTGCCGTACCAAAAATAGTCCTTAATCTCCAAAAGCCCTGCAAGGCCAACAAGCCCTGCAATCACATAATAACTTACCACGGAAAAGCCCGCAAGTGAGCGAATAACCGGCAGCAAAATCAAACCGCAGGCAAGATACGTGAGGAAGACAAAGAAAATGTAAATGAGCCCGTTTGCGAGCATCTTTGCCCGCGAAGCAGTCTTTGCAAGATAGGCAAGCATAAAAATCAGAACACCAAAAGCGCACGGGTTAATACCGTCAATTAAGGCAGCGCCAACAATAATGGGAAGATTAATCTCGCTCATAAGAATCGGTTTTCAGCAGAACTCGCACACCATGCGCTTTTTGCGCATGGGTGCTTTTTTGCGAGCCGACTTTCGCACCGATTTCTTCGCGGCCCGCTTTGTTGTCTTTCCTCTTTTTTTCTTAGCCATAAAAAGTGTTACGCATTCATCTTATAAATATATTTTGGTTTCCCTATTCAAACTTCACGCGCACAACATCCTCATCGTGCCAGCGATAGCTTTCAAATGCATTGCTCGGCTCGCCGTTCACCGTCATTGAAACCCGTCCCGGCTTCCCGCTTGGACATACGTCGCCATTGCAGTACTTCCCAAGGCACGACCCGTTGAACCTGATATCAAAAATATCCATCGTTGTCTTCAAAATAAACGGAGACTCGTCAAAGAGCTTTCCGGTTGCGGGGTCATATTCGATTCGCTCGTGGAAATGCAAATAATTTGCCTCCTTGTGCGTGTGCATATTGTCCAGCGGGCCGTGCTCGAGCGGCAAATGCAAACGCTCCCCGCAAATATCAACGAGCAAAGTAAAATGAGTGTGATATGCCTTTATGCATCGGTCCGCATAACAGACCTCGAACTCTTCCACGTTCTCGTAATTCGCATAGTAATACCACACCGAATAACCCACGTATGAAAAAAACAGCAGTGCAAGCAGGTAGCCAACTACTGCCCACGGGAATTTACGCACCTTCTTTTTCATTAGATATTCCGTGTCCTGAACCCTTATTAATCTTACGCTGCGGCTCGATCACCGCGCCTCAAGTACCATAATCATTATGAACTTCTCAATCGCGGCGAACAATATGGCAACTCCACGACTTGAAGAACTCGTTATCACCATAAGAGCCCCCTCGACACCGTCGCCTGCGTTTCGCTTCGCCCTTGCTGAAATCGGGCGATTCCTTGGCTATGAAATCTCAAAACAACTCACCTCAACCCCAACAAGGATAAAGACTTCCCTCGGTAAAGAAGCAATCCACTATCCTCTTGAGCAAAACCCTGTCCTCATCACAATCCTTCGCGCGGGAATCCCCCTTTATCAAGGGCTTCAAGATGCATTTCCCAACGCAGAATCCGGCTTTATCGGCAGTATGCGCGATGAAACAACCCTGCAGCCAAAAACAACCTACCTTGCACTCCCCAACCTTGAAGGAAAAACCGCAATCATTTGCGATACTATGCTTGCAACCGGCGGAAGCATATGTGATGCCGTCTGCACCGTACAAGACAGGGGAGCGCGCGAAATTTACGTCTGCAGCGCAATCGCGGCAGCTCCCGGCGTTCGAAAAGTAGAAGGGCTCGTCCCGCGCGACCACATCTATTTTGCCGCCCTTGACGATGAACTCAACGACAAAGGGTACATCGTCCCCGGACTTGGCGATGCGGGCGACCGGTCATTTGGGAAGAAAATAGATTGACTTTCTTCCTCAGTATTAATTCTCTTGGCAGGATGTTGTCCTTATGTACGCGGCCACCCGGATTTGAACCGGATACGGAAAATCACCGACTGCATCAGCGATTTTCCAACCCGTTCGCATCCTTGTTGTTTTTGTGGAAAGGTCTCTGTCCTTGCCGACGCGGCCACCCGGATTTGAACCGGGATATCCTTTCGGAAAGCGGTTTTCAAGACCGCCGCAGTACCGGATTGTGCCATGGCCGCATACAAACCCTGTCCACAGAACCATTTTAAAAGCTTTTGGGGTTAAATCCCTGCTTCCCGATATAAAATGTCGCACACCTGCTCTGCTGCTTCCGAGAACATTTTTCGGTGCTTCTCTGCGACAATAACTCTGAACGCGGTCACTTCTGATGCAAGCTCCTCCATACTCTGGCGGTGCTTCGGATACTTCTCAAAAAGAGTCATCGTCTGGTTTCCCAAGGGGTCAAAAAGCTGAACGTCCTGCGGAACCAGCTTACTTGGCGCGGGAACCCGACAAAAACCGACCTCTTCAAGCCCGACTTTGAAACGGTCTGCCAACGCCTTTTCCGCGCGCAGCACATTCCTCGGATCAGCATAGTGCTCAAAGAGCTTTCCCGACGCGAGCGCAAGCGTCCGAATCGGCTTTCCCACCACAATTTCCTTCCCTTCCTCGCTCGGCGGCCGAAGAACAACTGCTGCCTTGAGCAGATTCCGATGACCGAAAAACAATTCATTTGCCGCCCGCTTCCACGGGCCTTCAATAGCAGTAAGGCCTGCAACCAACTGGTCATCCGTCATTTGCCACACGTTATCCGCGTGAATCGCGCCCGCATCAAGCGCCAATTGCACTGCCCGCTCAAACACGCGCTGGACTGCATTAATCTGCTTACGCAAATACACCTCACTATACATCGTAAAATAAAACCGCTGCAGCGCGACAAGGTTCTCCTTCATCCGCTCATCCGTTCCCAAAACGCCCCTTCGAAAAATCAAATTCTTCGCCAAATCAGCAGTCATAAGCGGACTTGCAGGGTACCCGGTGTGGTGCTGGTCAACCGTAATGTACGCAACCTTATCCGCGCCAATCGTCTTATGAGATACGAGCTGCGAGAGCGGATTTTTTTTGTTGACAATATCAAGCACCAATTCAGGGTCTGCCCCGCTTGCAATAATCGCCGCTGAGAGCAGCTCTTTAATCACGTGAGCGGTGTGCTCGTTGTGACTTTTGAACCTGCTCTTTGAAACACGCAGAACATCCTCAATCAAATGAGAATACGGGCCGTGACCGACATCGTGCAGGAGCGCTGCGACTTCGCACGCAAACCCTTCCTCTTGGCTTAACATTCCCTTGCGTACAAGCTCCTGCGCATACTTGCGGCACTGTTCGTACGCCCCAATCATATGCTCAAAGCGGGTATGCACTGCTCCCGGGAATACCATATCGGCAATTCCCAGCTGCTTAATCCGGCGCATCCTTTGGAATGCCTGCGTGTCAATAATCGGCCAAACTTCCGAGGTATCCACCGGACCGTACACGGGAATCGCGATACGCTTTACCGGCGTGAGGAACCGAACCATACGTTTTCTCATACGCGGCCGATTATTAATCTTATCGCGCCTCGAGTTACACGTATTTCACAACAAGACGTTTCAGAACGAGCGGGCTTATCAGCGTCGAGACCACTGCCATAAAAATCAGGCTGCTGAACACTTCTTGCGAAATCGCGCCCACGGAAAGCGCAAGCTGCGCAATAACCAATTCAGTATCTCCTTTTGCGTTCATCGCCCAACCAATGACGAGCCCTTCCGTCCAGTTCTTGTGCGTAACATAATATCCGACTGCGCTTCCCAGAACCGTGCCAAGAATTGCAATTGCAGTGATTGCAGCGCCGAACCATAAATTCTCCCCGATTGCAAGAACGTCCGTCTGCAGGCCAATCATCAAAAAGAAAAACGGCACAAAAAGCCCGAATGCCAGCGTGTGAATTGAGTGCGTAATTTCCATCCGCTCCCAGGGCTTATGGCCCGGGTTGAGCAGCACCTGGCGCATCATCACCCCGCTAAATAACGCGCCAATCATCGCGCTTATGCCCAAATACTCCGCAAGAATTGCCATAAGCAGGGTAATAATCAGCGCGCCCGTGAACAACTGCGCGTGCTCGGGCTGCCCCTCAATTCTCTTCAGAATAACCGGGATGAGCCAAAACCGGAACGCGAAAATAACCGCTGCAAAAATAAACACGTTCACGGCAAGCTCAAAAACCCCGATACGCTTCACCGTTGTTTCAAGGACCGTAAAAACTCCCGCAACCAAAAACATCTCAACAATATCGTCAAACGTGCCTGCGCTCACAATAAACGTTGCCAATCTTGTCCTCAACTTGCCCAATTCTGCCAGCAAGTCAAACGCCAGCGCAGTTGCACTCACGCTCAAGCAAATACCGACAATAAGCGCAGCATACCGCGCGAGCCCGAAAACATAATGCGTCACCAAAAACCCCGTCACCAAAGGAAACAGCGTGTTACACACCGAAATCCAAAGAGACGTCGGAAGCGCGTCCCTGAACTTATGCAAATCAATCTGCAGCCCGACAAAAAACAAAAGCAAAATCACGCCCACATCTGCAAAAAACTGAACCAGCCACCCGCTTTCCGCCGAAAAAACAATCGGGCGAACCTGCGGAAGCCCCAAAATAATCCCTGCGGTGATGTGGCTTACGACCCGCGGGATGCGCAGGTGGCGCAACACTTCACCAAACAAGTACATAACAGTCACACAAATAAGCACGGTCGCCAGCGCGTTCATCTCAACCTCTTTTCACTTTTGCAATGCAGGCGACTTTAAAAGCATTCTCTTCAAGAACCACTATCTTTATATATCACTCATATTCCCTCACAAGTAGTTCTATTATTGTCAGGAGGGAATACCATGAGCCACTTCGTCGGAAAACCAGCACCAGAATTCACCGCAGAGGCATTTGTGAACGACCGCACGGTCAAACTCGGCCTCAAAAGCCTTCGCGGCAAATGGGTCATCCTCGCGTTCTATCCCGCGGACTTCACCTTTGTTTGCCCAACAGAACTTGGTGAACTTGCAGACAATTACGACCAGTTCCGCAAAATGAACACGGAAATTGTCTCTGTCAGCACGGACACTGCATTCGTCCACAAGGCGTGGAAAGACAACAGCCCAACCATCAAAAAAATCAAGTACCCAATGCTTGCAGACCCAACCCGCACCGTATGCACTGCATACGGGACACTCATTGCAGAAGACGGGCTCTCGCAACGCTGCACAGTCATTATCGACCCAAAAGGAGTCGTGCGCAGCTACGACATCCACGACAACAGCATCGGCAGGTCCGTTCACGAAATTATGCGCAGGCTGAAAGCAGCACAATTCGTTGAGAAGAACCCCGGCATGGTTTGTCCTGCAAGCTGGCAGCCCGGTGAAAAGACACTCAAGCCCGGTATGGACCTGGTCGGAAAAATTTAATTTTTCTTTTCCCTTTTCTTATGCTTGAACTTATCCTTATCCGCCACGCGCAAAGCGAAGCAAACCTGAAACAGGAAATCGGCGGACAGCAAAACCACGTTTCCCTCACGCCAACAGGAAGAGAACAGGCACAAAAACTCGCGTTTCGGCTTCTTTGTGAGGAACGCATTTTTGACGGCATTTACACGAGCCCGGCAGTACGCGCATACGATACTGCACGAACAGTTGCAGGCACGCTCGCCTACACAAAAGAACTGATTTTCGCCCCGGAACTTCTTGAGCGAAGCCAAGGCGACGCCGAACGCAAACGAATTGAGGACGTGTACACGCCTGAAACCCGCGCAGTAATCGATGAAGACCCGTGGAACTTTCGTTTTCCGAATGGCGAAAGTATGGCAGACGTTGAGAAAAGAGTTATCGCCTATATTGACCGTGAATTCATCCGGCCCGGCAAGGAAGGACGGTACGCACTTTTCAGCCACGGGAACGCAATCCGCACATTTCTTCACCACGTCTTACAATTTCCCGCACACCTTTACTGGAAAATAAAGCTGAACAACACCGGAATCAGCACGTTCACCTATGACGGGGAAGAATTCCACCTGCACACGTACAATGACTGTGCGCACTTGCTTTCAGCACGCTCACCGGACAAATGAAGATATCTCCTTTGCCAAGCGCAACAACTGCATACCTTGTACGGACTGAATTCTTTTGCGCAATGCGCGCTCTTCTGCCCAAACCGGCACGGCTGCATCAAACTCTTCATCACGAAAACAGCCAAACGCGCGCACGTAAAACTGTTTTACCAATTCCAACTCCCGCGCTTCCCACGAACGCAACTGCGCCCTCTTGAGAATATCCGCCATACGCTCGATACGTTCCGCAACCATCCGCATATCCATTGCGCGAATCAGCGGCACTCGTGCGCTTGCAAACCTTCCTTCCGAAAGGAACCCGCGCACCTGCAACACCAGCAAATAATAAAACTTCGTCAGCGACCCCTCAAGTGAGTCCCTGACTGCATATGCCGAACCTTTGGCAGCTTCATCGAACAGGCCCAAAGACAAGAAATGCATCCGTGCAAGGCATTCTTCCATTGAAAACTCATCCACCGGAAACAACTTTATCACAACTCTCTTTTCGCTCTCTTCAACAACCTGCACGTTCATAAATCCGCCCAGAAAAGACTGCAAGTCAGCCCTTGCCCTTTCTTTAAGGTCAATAATTATTCTATCCGCGCCGCCGAAATACTCACGGAAAAACCTGCGCTCTCCGCTTGCGTCAAATGCAATGCGCGCGCCCTTCCTTTCCTTTGCGCTCACAAACTCCGGAGAAATCATCAGCGCACCCCGGTCGGTCACGGACATCCTTACCGGCGAGCCTTTCCTGAGATTCAACTCGTCTGCCCAACTCTTCGGAACCGTCACCAATAATGATTTTCCGATTTCCTGCAGTTTTCTCTCTTTCATAGCGCTATGCGTATTCCCGGGACAGCTCAATTTTTCTATCTTTAAAGATTTATGGATAATCTTTAAAGATTTTCTCTGTCGTCAATACTTTTATCGCCTATTTTGTTTGTGTTTGGCCAGCTCAAAATGCGAGACGGCGTGTTGATGCGGCGCAAATACTCAAGTAATGCTGCGCCTTAGAACTATGGTAAATAAATTCCCATCACCTGACCAGCACAGCCAATCCTTCCCCGGTTGCGTTTGGAAGGAGCGCGCCTTTTTCGGTCTTTGCCGAAAACGCATACACTGCACAGGCGTGTGCTCCTGAACTCATTGCAGAATCTGTCAATCCACACTTGCCCTCTGCCTTCGCCCGCTCTTTTAGTCTGAAATACAAGGACTGATGGCGCCCATTTTTTTACGGGCAGATTTTTTCTTTCAATTCGGGAAGACCAAAAAGTGAGGGTTCTCTTTTGCCCGCACATTCAGCAACCTTTTAAAACCGCCCGCTTTTCTTTCGCTTGTGAAAAACATCCTTTGGTACCTGCTTGCCGGAACACGCGGCGGAGAAACCCGCGCGCGCATCCTCTTTGCCCTTCGGGAACGCCCGCGCAACGCCCACCAACTCGCGCAGGAACTTCACTGCGACTACAAAACAATACAGCACCACCTTCGCGTCCTCTCAGACAATCACGCAGTCACGGCAGTCAATCGGGAATCTTACGGGGCAGTGTACTTTGTCAGCGAAGAAGCTCAGCCGTACTGGAACGACTTTGAGGAAATCTGGAACAGATTTGGGAAAAGCAATAAAAAGGAACACGCGAGGTAGAACACTATGGAATTACTTATGCAGGCAACCTGCGCATTAACCGCGCTTAATGTTTTGTTGCTCATACTGCTTACTTGGCTTTACGGGCGAAACTTCCTTCGCCTGCGCAGCAATTTCAGCCTGGGCCTTCTCTTGTTCACGCTTGCGTTCTTAGCCCACTACGCAACATCGCTCTATTTTTACCTGACCAATATGGCATTTTACGTCGATATGGTCGGCGTTCACGTCTTTGTCATCACGCTCATTCAAACCATTGCATTTGCGGTCCTTAGCTTCATATCGTGGACCTGACGGAGGAAACAACCATGAAACATCAATACATAGCGATAGCAATGTTCGCACTGCTTATTGCGTGCACACCCGGTACGCCTGCCGCTGCGCCGGCAGAACCTGCAGAACCCCTTGGCACAATGACGGAAAAAGAACCCTTGCCTGATTCAACGATGGAAAAAACCACTTCAGCCGAAGACTCCGCTTCGATGCAAAAAGATGAACCAATGCAGGACAAAATGATCCAACCGGTCGTGACGGAAAACAACGACACGATGACGCGCACTGGTTCACTGATGGTTCAAGACACTGAAACCATGCATAAACCGGATGAAGAGGGCAGCAGGATGGCAGAGCCAAAATCCATCGGCGGAGACATTTCAAAATATTACCTGTGGGATAGCGCCCTTTTTGAGAAGTCCGTTGAAGAAGGAAAACTTGTCTATCTTGAATTCAGCGCAGAATGGTGCCCGGTGTGCCAAAAACAAGAACCTGAACTTATTGCAGGCTTTGAACAGCTTGATAACCCGAACGTCATCGGCTTTAAGATTCCGTATAAAGACAGTATGACAACCGACGAGCACAATGCCCTTGCACGCAAGTACGGAATTGCGTATCAGCACACAAAAATCGTCCTGCGTGACGGGCAAATCGTCCTCAAAAATCCCGAAGCGTGGGATGCTGCGCGATTTGTCACGGAGGTGAACTCCCTTGGCTGAGGTCACCATTTTTATTGCATTTTTGGCAGGCCTTGTTTCCTTTTTAGCGCCGTGCGTGCTGCCGCTCGTCCCTGCATTCCTCGGATACCTTGCAGGAGCGCGCATCGAGCAAACCTCGCGGTGGGTTCTCTTTTGGCACAGCTTCCTGTTCGTCCTTGGCTTCAGCGCGGTCTTTTCCGCCCTTGGCGTCTTGCTTAACAGCTTCCTTTCCAACGTTGCATACGACGTGCAAATCTGGCTTGGCCGCATTGCAGGAGTCATCATCATTTTCTTTGGGTTTTACCTGCTTGGCCTCATCAAGCCCAAATTCCTCGAAACAGAGCACAAGCTCAAAGTAAAGCGGTTCAAAAGCAAATCCGTTACCTCTTTTGTGTTCGGTGCAGCGTTTGCAGTTGGCTGGACACCGTGCGTTGGAGCAGTGTTAGGCACTATCTTGGCGCTTGCTGCAAGCCAGCCCGGCTCGAGCCTTGTCCTTCTGTTGAGTTATAGCCTGGGACTTGGCCTTCCGTTCCTCCTCGTCGGACTCTTTGCACGGCAATTCCTCTCACTCCTTGAGCGAAACGGGCACTTCCTCAAATACTTCAACACCGTCGTCGGAATCATCATCGTCATTCTCGGCGCACTGGTGTTCACGGGCAAACTCGCCCTCATTGCAAACTTTGGCATCCTTAGCGAGGTGCTCCTTCGATGAAAAAGAAAAAAACACGCAGAACAACACTGCTCATTGCCGCGCTCCTTCTGACAGGCGTTTTCATCATTTACCTTGAGGAGCCGCGCCCTCGCGGAACGGTTGAAACCGTGACTCCTGCCGTCCAGAAAAGCGGCACTCTTACCCCTGAACTTGCCGGAATCGCAGCATACCTGAACACGCAAAACATCACTCTTGGCGAACTTGTCGGCAAAAAAGTCATTCTTGTCGACATTTGGACGTACAGCTGCATCAACTGCCAGCGCACACTCCCCTATATTACCGCGTGGCACGAAAAATACAAAGACCTCGGCCTTGAAATCATCGGCGTCCACTCCCCTGAATTTGACTTTGAAAAAAACCCGGCAAACGTTGCGCGCGCAGTTGAAAAATGGGGCATACAGTACCCTGTTGTTCTTGACAACGACCACGCAACCTGGCGCGCGTTCCGAAACAATTACTGGCCGCGCAAATACCTCATTGACATCGACGGATATATCGCTTACGACCACATCGGAGAAGGCGCATACGACGAAACCGAACGGAAAATCCAGGAACTCCTCCAAGAACGCCAAGAACGGCTTGGAATCTCTTTGGCAATGCCGCTTGAACTTTCAACCATTAACGCCCCGACAGTAAACTTCCGACAAATCGGAACCCCTGAAATCTATCTCGGCTCAGAATTCACACGCGGAAACTTCGGCTCACCCGAAGGCCTTCCGCACGGAAAAACAATCACTTATTTCGCAGCTGCCGAGCGAACGCCAAACAACGTCTACCTTGAGGGAACCTGGACCGTCGGCAAAGACCACGTCCGGCTTGAGAGCGACACCGGCAAAGTTCACCTTCAATTTACTGCAAAGAATGCAAACATTGTCGCGGGCGGCCCAAGTAACGTCACGACGTACCTCAACGGCGAACAACGCGAACAATTCCGCACATCATCGAGCGACCTGTACCCGGTTGCAATGGAAAAAGAATACGGAACTTACGACCTGACGCTTGACGTTACCGGAAAAGGATTCGAACTGTACACGTTTACATTCGGCTAGGCAACATTTCCTGAATTTGCCCACGCGGCATACGACGGATGGACAGGCCGGGCAACCGGCACGACCAAATCAATCACGCCGACGCACACAATTCTCTCCAACGGAATCGACAACGTTTCCTGAGTCCATCCTTTCGCGCCCTCATACGGACGTAACTGCAAGCCCGACGGCAAAATGTTGAACGGAACACCGGTCACTTCCGCACACTCCTCATCCCGCCCGGTCGGGTCAAAACCGACCTGCAAACCGCGCGTGCATTCCGTCTGATAACAAAGAGGCTGATATCGCTCCTGAAACAAATGACATAATGAACGATACGCTTTTACTCTTTTCCCGCGTGCCGCCCGTTCCTTCTCCAGCTTACGCAACGCCTTTTCATTCTCATCAAGAAGCTGTAACGCCCATTCAAGAGGCATATGCGTCCACGGGACGTGCCTTCGCATACCTTTTTTTACCCTGCTTAGTATTTAAACGTAGTGACACAATCACGATAAAGCATATAAACGGCGCCCGTGACTGCCCATTTATGAAGTGGGGAACACTCCTTTTGCTTTTCTGCATTGCCTGCACGCAAACTCCGCAGCTCATCGCACAGCCGGAACCTGTTTCGCAGCCCGCTCATCCTCCCGCACAGGACGCGCAAAAAACACCCCTGCTGCCCGCCCTGCAAGCACCACCCCTTCCGCAAAAAACAGGACTTGACTCTAAGGCGTTTACGTGGAAATTCAAAAAAGAAACATACTCAGTCACGCTGCCGCTTTACACCAGCATTAACCAACACTACCAAAACCAGCCCCGCGTTATCACCTATCGCGGAGCGCTTCCTTCCAACTGGCAAGAACAAATTTACGTCACCGTCCTTTCACTCAATGAAACAGAAGGATTTAACGAACTTATCACCTACCTCAACAAAACAAAACAGGAAAAAAAATTCAGCAACGACGACTTTGCCGACTTCGTCATCACGTTTGTCCAAACACTCCCCTACGACTACGCCGGCCTTGAAAACCCGAACCGCCAAGTACGCTACCCGTACCAAACACTCTTTGACCAAACAGGAGTCTGCAGCGACAAAACCCTTCTTGCGGCAAAAATCCTTGCACGATTCGGCTACGGCGTCGCCCTCTTCCTTTTTGATGATGAAAACCATATGAGTTTAGGCCTTCAATGCCCCAAAATTGACAGCAGTTACCTCTCCGGCTACTGCTACGTTGAAACCACTGCCGCAGAAGCCACGGGCGTTGCACCGCAACTCCTCTCAGGAAACATCAGCCTTGCAAGCCAACCGCTCGTGATACCGATTACCAACGGAACCGCATACACCCGCGCTGCAGACAACCTGCGCAAAGAAGTGGCCCGCAGAGGATTCTGCGCAGACCTTCCCGATGCAACAGAAAACCTGACTATTTCCGAGACACGCATGAAAGAACTTGAAACACGCGCAGCAGCATCACGCGACCCCAAAGACTACGCTGAATACCGCGACGCCTATACTGCGTACCGCCGAACGTATGAGGATTACAAAGTCGTGCACGCAGGCTGCAAGGGCATCGAGTATGCGCCGAGCGGGTTTTATTAGCGCCTGATTTGGGAAAAGATTTATATAGTGCGATTCCACTTAAAAGGGACGAAATGGGGGATAAAATGACCAGTACACTTGCGCAAAAGACCGTATACGAAAACAAGAGCCACGCGGCAGTCCAGCTGCCGCTCACCCCTGAACTTCAACAGTACCACGAGAACGGAACATTTGCACTCGTTGAGGACCCGCAGAACACCAAGCGCGCCTCAATCGTCGGCATGTTCGTCCTGCGCCCGGCAAAAGAAGCGTGGATTGGAAACCCAACCTCCTTCTCCGATGCAAAACACTGGGCCTTTAACGTAAAGGGCGCAGACGGCGGCTGGCTTATCGCAAACGGCAACGCCGTCGACGCATACCGGCTTGCCCTCCAATACGGTGTTTCTGATGCGGTTATGGTCGGCTCGACCACGGTTGCAAAAGAAGGAGTCCCGCACGACGGACACAAAGGATACCTTTGGCAGCCATACGGGCCGGCAAACTGGCCGCACCTTCGCGCCGCAGACCCAAACCTTGCCGCAAAAATCGCACGGCAGCGCGAGGAATGGCAAAAACTCGGCTACCTTTCAGGTCGCAAGTACCCCGCACAAATCGTGATTACCGGCTCAGGAGAACACCGTCCCGGAACACGTGACATCCTTGAAGCAAGCATTTTTTATGAAACGCACCCTGACGGAACACCCATTGAGGCATACGTTCTCACCAGCGAATCAGGCGCTCAAAAAATCAGGGAACGCGCAGGCAAATATCCCCTTGCCGGCGGAATCGACAAAATACTCCTCCCGCTCTCCCCTCCCGGAGAACCGGACAAGCTCGATATCGCGCGCGTGCCGCAATTCCTCTACGACTCGCTCGGCATGCGCATTGTCAACCACGACGGCGGGCAAACCATCCTCTCAGAATTCAGCAAGGCAGGCGCACTGCCCCAGCTTAACCTGACTCTTGCACGCAACCGCTCTGTTGCACAGGTCTTTGCAGACTATCCGCTTGAACACGCCCCTGTGCGGCTCACCGAAGAAGACAGGACACGGCTCATTTCCGAACTCGATTCGCGAATCCAATACTTTTTCACAGGACCTGAAGGCAGGATACCTGCGGAACTCATTGCCGCGCAGATAATTACGGACGCTGCACAGGATGTCGCCGTCGTGTCATTTGATGCGCGCAAACTGCACGGGCTCTAATCCTAGTCCCCAAGAACATCAATATCCTTCAAGCACACGTCAAGCTTGTGCGACGCTTTTCCCAACAGGTCCTGCAATTCACGATGCGGCGTGGCAATACTTACCTGGCGCAAACGGTCCGCAATCTGGCGGAAAAAACGAATAATGTCGCCCTCAAGCATACTCGTATTGTCCAAAATCTCAAAAAACGTTGCATCGTGGTACACCGGATGGAACAGCGCAGTCATATGGTCAAGCTCCTTGAACCGAGGGTCATCCTTAATCACCGGCGCCGCCTTTATGAGGTCACGCAGGCGGTGCACGTCCCCTGACGGAAATTTCTTTCGGAATTCGGTCCGCTTCCCCTCAAAACAAATGCAGGCAAACATCAGCAGCACCTGATACGGCGTCAGGCCCCTCCAAAAATCCGTTGCGAAAACCTCGCCCGTGATAATCTCGTCGGCGTAAATCAGCGCGGCAAATTCACCCTTCTCCGTAAGCTGCCCCCCGCTTAAGTATCCCAGTTTTTCAAGCTTTTTCACATACTTGTTAAACATCAAATGCGCCTCGTGCTGCTGCACCTTATCAAACCGGTCACCGTGCTTTTGATACGAATCAAAACTAAGCCGCAAAAGCACATCAACCTCCGCAGGCGTGTGCCGCTTAATCATATTCAGCACCGTATTCACACTCATCTTAAACTGCGACTGAATCGGCGTCACATCACGCGTCGTAATCTCATTCATCCGCTTATAATCAAAATCAAAACGGTTCAGCATTATGTACACAAACCCTTCCTTATCAATTCCCCTGCGGCCCGCCCGCCCCGCAATCTGGAAAAACTCCTTGCTGTCCAGCAATCGGAAGTCCCTGCCGTCAAACTTGCGCAAACTCTCAAAACAAACCGCCTTTGCAGGCATATTAATCCCGACCGCGAACGTTTCCGTTGTATACAAAACCTTAATCTTGCCCATCCCGAATAATTCCTCAACAATTTCCTTTAGGAGCGGCAGGAGGCCTGCGTGGTGGAACCCAATCCCCTGCCCCAAACAATGCCTGAGCATCTTTGCCGTTGCAAGATGGCCAATCTCCTGCGGCGCCTCGCGAAGCTTCCTTTGCACGAACTCAACCACTTCAGGGTCAGGAGTGAACAGCTTAAGCTTTGCCAACTGTTCTGCGCGCTGCTGGCAGCCAAGGCGCGAAAACGCAAAAAACAACATCGGAACCTGATGCCGCACCTTTCGAATCAAATCAAGATGGGACGGCGGCTCAACGCGCGGCCTTCGCTCCCGCCTGCCTTGGCGCACGTGACGATAATCAGGAATGTCCGCAACCTCCTTAATCGCCCGCAATGACGTCACGCCAAGCTCCGTATCAAAAAACCGAACCTCCAGCGGAACCGGCCGCACGTCGTGGCGAATAACACGCACGTTGTGTTTCTTAATCGACTCAATCCACTTTGCGAACTGCTCTGCATTCGGAATCGTTGCTGAGAGGCAAATCAGCCGAATGTGCTCGGGAGAAAAAATAACGCTCTCCTCCCACACATACCCGCGCTCAATATCATTGATATAGTGAATCTCATCAAAAATCACATAACTCGTCTCATCAATCACCGGGTCGCGAACCATCACCATATTGCGATAAATCTCCGTTGTCATCACCAAAATCAGGCCGCGCGGGTTCTTCACCGTATCGCCCGTCAGCATCCCGACATTTTCCTCCCCGAACTGCTCGCAAAACTGGCGGTATTTCTGGTTTGAGAGCGCCTTAATCGGAGCAGTATAAATCACGCGCACCCCTTTTTTGATATCCCTATCAATAATGTAATCCGCAATCAACGTCTTGCCCGAACCGGTCGGCGCGGAAACAACCACGCTGTGATTCTGCTCAATTGCCTCAATCGCCCGAACCTGAAAATCGTCCAGCGTCAGTCCTTTGAACTCCATCAGACAAAAAAACAGACTTCGCTTTTTAAATCATACTGCACACGAGAGAAAGGTTTATAACAGGGATTCACCACTTGCCCCTTATGAAAAGAGGACAGGTGACCGTTCTTGGCGTTGTTGCCCTTGTCGCGCTCGTTGCGCTCAGTATGCTTCTTTCCATCCCGCTTCCTGAAGAACCTGCCGCAATCGTTTCAGAAGAGCCTGCGGCAGTGCCGGTTTCTCAACCAGAACTCCAGCAGCCCGCGTGGATTATCTCATCCCTTGACCGCTGCAAAGCAGAATGCAACGCGCGTTCAGACCTCGCCCTTGACGGAACCAGCTATTGCCACGCGCGATGCGAAACCGCGTACCGCTGATTTTTTCCCTACTTCCTTGATTTTGCAATCCAGTGCGCCAGCCGTGCAAGCGCATTTGCATAAAACGGAACCACGCCCACAAGCGAGTCGTGCGCCAGTCCCGCAAGTGATGACACATATTCTCTCTGCAGCTGACACTCATTAAGAAGCGCTGCAAACCGCTCATTATTTCTCAACGGCCCCTTTGCAAACTCAAGCTCCGCAGCCCTTCGGAAAAAATCCATCCTCACGCGGGGATGGATAGCTCTTCGTGCCCGCACCTCAAAATCGTGCGATGAAACCTCGTCATACCCCGCGCCCGCCTCATACAGCGAACGAACCATCAGCTCAAGCTCTTCACCAAGCTCTCCTTTTGCATCAACCTGATACGTATCAACAGACCCGCCCCTGCCAAAATCACCAATCCCAAGAGAAGACCGCAGCCCTCTTTGGCCACCATCAATGCGTGCACGCACCCGAACAAGCGAGCCGGTATTTCCCTCTCCGTCCCGAAAGGCGCGCAACTCCCAAACCCCCTCAAGCGGCGCTGAAAGCAATCCGTCTCCCAGAAGTTCCGATGAAGGATACCGGTCTTCCAAACACGCAACAGAAATACGATAATCCTCATCAAGACTTTCCGCATCCCCGTCTTGCCCATACGGCGCACAAAACTGAACCAGCACAGGATATCAATACGCTCCGCATTTATGAAGCTTGCGACATCTCATCACGCACACGCATACTTCGCTTCTTCCGGTTGTAGCTCAGCACGAACCGGTGAACGCTGTCACGAATCGCCCGCAGCAAAAGCATCATTTCACCTTGCGGGTTAAACCGAAGCGGCTCGCGCTCGTGCGGCAAATAAATCTCCTCACGCTCCTTTGCCAGCGCGATAACCGGGATTTTCAACCCCAACGTTTTCAATGAAAACAGTGCGCTCTCAAGCTGCCCTCTCCCGCCATCAACAATAATCAAATCAGGTAAATCCGCCTTTTCGCGAACCAGCTGCCGATACCTTCTGAACACCACCTCGCGCATACTTGCAAAATCATCATTCTTTCCCGAGAAACTCTTAATTGCAAACCTGCGGTATCCTGCCTTGTTCGGCTTTCCGTTCACCCACTGCACCATTCCCCCAACAAGCGCTTCCTGACCAAGATTAGACATATCAAAACACTCAATGACGACCGGCAAACCCGGCAAGAGAAGCTTTTCCTTTATTTCCTCAAGAACCTTATTCTCACTGCGCGCAAGCGCATTCTTCTCGGCAAGGGCGATGAGCGCGAGGCGGTCACCCCGTTGCGGAACTCCCAATCGCACGTTCTTTCCGTGCAACTCCTCCAAATACTGCTCAATTGACGCCTTCTCCGCATCATCCGCCCAACACGCCTCACTCAGCAAAATCTCCTGCGGAGGAACCGTGTCCGCATAATACGTCTTGATAAACGATTGCAGCAAGTCATCCTGCAACTCAAACGTGAACTGCTTTTTCCCTGAAATAACTCCCTTCCTCACCGCCAAAAGCTCAACATATCCTTTCACCCCGTTCTCAACAAACGCAATGACGTCCTCATCAAACTCCCGATACCGGTCAACACTTTGCCGCTGCCGCAAAACTTCAAGCGACTCAAGCTGCCTTCTTTTTTCCAGTGCGAGCTCGAACTGCAGTGACTTTGCCGCCGCATCCATTTCCTTTCTCAGCAACTCCTCAACCCAACCCGAGTCGCCCTTCAGAAAACGAACCGCGCCCTCAACTTGACGCAGATATTCTTCCCTGCTTACATTGTGTATACAGGGAGCGGAGCACAGCCCGATATGATAATTCAGGCAGGCACGCTTGGGCATCGTCTTACATACTCGCAATTGAAAAATCCGAACGGCAAGGGCAATCAGCTGCACGCGCGCAAAACCATCCGTGTACGGACCAAAATAGGTCCCTTTCTTTCCGCGTTTCCGTACCGTCAGAATCCGCGGGAATTCCTCGTCCGTTATGCAAATATATGCATAGGTCTTACTGTCCTTCAGACTGATGTTGTACTTTGGCGAGTATTGCTTAATCAGCTTATTTTCGAGCAAAAGCGCCTCAACTTCGCTTCCCACCACGATAAAATCAATGTCCTGAATGCTTCGCACGAGCACTTCTGTCTTCGGCGACTTCGCGCTTTTTTGAAAATAACTTGCCACCCGCGCGCGCAGGCGCGCCGCCTTCCCGACATAAATCACTTCGCCTTTGGTACCCTTAAACAAATACACCCCCGGGCTTTGCGGGAGCGTTCTCCAATCAATCATAACAACCTGCGCAGGAACCTGCCCGTGTGCGAACCCTCTGCCTTTGCCACCTCTTCCGGAGTTCCCTTTGCAATCACCTCGCCGCCCGCATCACCGCCCTCAGGACCCAAATCAATCACGTAATCACAGGACTTTACCACGTCCAAATTGTGCTCAATCACAAACACGCTGTTTCCCTTATCAACCAACCGGTTCAGCACGAGAATCAATTTGCGCACATCCTCAAAATGCAGCCCGGTTGTCGGCTCATCAAGCAAGTAGAGCGTGCTTCCCTTCCTTGACTTTGCCAATTCCCGCGTAAGCTTGATGCGCTGGCTTTCGCCTCCTGACAACGTCGTTGAACTCTGCCCGAGCGTAATGTAGGTTAGCCCCACATCCGCAAGCAACTGCAGCTTGCGCATAATCGACGGGTGATTCTCAAAGAACCGAAGCGCCTCAAGAACATTCATCTCGAGCACGTCCGCAATACACTTGTCCTTATACGTTACTGCAAGCGTTTCCCGATTGTACCGCTTGCCCTTGCAATCCTCGCACGGAACGTACACGTCAGGCAGGAAATTCATCTCGATTTTAATCACGCCGTCGCCCTGGCATTTCTCGCAACGCCCGCCCTTCACGTTAAACGAGAACCTGCCTTCCCTGTATCCTCTTGCGCGCGCCTCTTTTGTTCCCGCAAAAATCTCCCGAATGTCATCAAATAGTTTTGTGTACGTCGCCGGGTTTGAGCGCGGCGTGCGCCCAATCGGGTCCTGGTCAATCACAATAACATTATCAACCGATTCAGGCACAACGATGTCCTTTACCGCGCCAATCTTCCCCGGAACCTGCCCGAACTTTTTCTTGAGCAGCGGAACTACTGTTTGGTTCATCAGCGTTGATTTTCCGCTCCCGCTCACCCCGGTAATCCCGCACAACACCCCGGTCGGAAACTTCACCGTCACTTTTTTCAGGTTATTTTCCTCTGCGCCGATAACTGAAAGCCACTCTTTTGGCGCCCTGCGCAACTTTGGCACCTCTATTTTCACCTGCCCGCTCAAATATTTTCCCGTAATTGACGCCTTGTTCTTCTCCACTTCTCCCGGTGTTCCCTTTGCGCAAATATGGCCTCCCTCAACGCCTGCGCCGGGACCCATATCAATTAAGTAGTCTGCCGCGCGAATCGTATCCTCATCGTGCTCGACCACAATCAGCGTATTACCCAAATCACGCAGCTTGTGCAGCGTATGAATCAGCTTCTCATTATCCCTTTGGTGCAGCCCGATACTCGGCTCATCCAGAATATACAGAACACCCATCAAATTCGCCCCTATCTGCGTTGCCAAGCGAATACGCTGCGCCTCCCCTCCTGACAGCGTCCTTGCGCTGCGCGAAAGTGAGAGATACCCAAGCCCGACATTGTGCAAAAACCCAAGACGGTCACCAATTTCCTTGAGCACCTGCCGCGCAATGTGCATCTCCTTTTCACTTAACTTTTTCGGCAGCGCGCCAAAAAAGCCGACCGCGCGCTCAATACTCAAATCAGTCACGTCAATGATTGACATTCCCAAAATCTTTACCGCAAGAATCGTCTCCTTAAGCCGTCTCCCCTTACACGCAAGGCACGGCTTTGCCGTCATATACTTCTCAATCTCTTCCTTCCTCCATTCGCTTTCCGTCTGCTTATAGAGCCGCATTGTCTGGGGAATCACGCCCTCCCAGCCATCATCCATCCGCATACTTGCACCCGTACTCCACCTGCCCGAAATACTTTCCTTTGTCCCGTACAAAAGAACATCCAACTGTTTTTTTGTGAACTTTTTGATTGGCATAAACACATCAAAGCCGAACTTTTTGCCGACCACTGCGATTTGCTGCGCACGCCACTGCAGGTCAATCTTGCCGTAAATTGCAAGCGCCCCGTCCATAATACTTTTCTCCGGATTCGGGATAAGCAGGTCAGGTGAAATCTCCATATGCTCGCCAAGCCCAAGGCAGGATTGGCACGCGCCAAACGGGCTGTTAAACGAGAACATCCGCGGCTCAAGCTGCTCGAACACAACCTGCGGGTGGTTTGGACAGGCGCCAAAGCTTGAATACACCGTCTCAAATGCAGAACGGCTGATTTCCTTCCCCTCATTTTTCGCGTTTGCATCAACAACAATGATAGTCCCTTTTCCCTTATGCAATGCCTGCTCAACCGCCTCAGTAATTCGGTGCCGGTTATCCTCTTCAACTTTCACGCGGTCAACCACTGCCTCAATCCAATGCTTTTCATACCGGCCGAGCTTTTCTGCCTTTGCATCATCTGTGCGAAGCACTTTCCCATCCACGCGCACCCGCGCAAAACCGTCCTTTTGCAATTCCTCGAAAACCTTCTCGTGCGTCCCCTTCATACTCCGCACAACGGGCGCGCAAACCAAGAGCTCCTTTCCCGGCTCAGCCATAATGAGGTTCACAATATTTTCCGCACTCTGCGGCTTAATTCGGCTGTCACACTGCGGGCAATGAATCGTTCCCACGCGCGCAAACAAAAGGCGCAAATAATCATAAATCTCCGTCACTGTCCCCACGGTTGAGCGCGGGTTCTTGCTTGTGGTCTTTTGCTCAATACTGATTGCAGGGCTCAGCCCCTCAATACTGTCCACATCCGGCTTATTCATCAGCCCCAAAAACTGCCGAGCGTACGCGGAAAGAGACTCAACATACCTTCGCTGGCCTTCCGCATAAATCGTGTCAAACGCAAGCGTCGACTTTCCCGAGCCGGAAAGGCCGGTTATCACGATGAACTTCTCCCTTGGCATCTCAACCGTGATATTCTTGAGGTTATGCTCCCGCGCACCGCGCACAATAATCCGGTCAATCATTTGCGTCACCCGCCTGTTCCTGCAAGAGCCGCAATGCATCCCGAAGCTCAATTGCCTTCTCAAACTGAAGCTCCTCTGCAGCCCTTCGCATCTGCGCATCAATATCGGCAATCCTTTTCAAAACATCAGACCGGGACAAATGCTTAATTCCCTTCAGTTCCCTTGTCTTTTGCGCAACCGGCTTTTGAATCTGGCGCGGCACAATCCCGCTTTTCCTATTGAACTCTTCCTGCGCCGCGCGCCTTTTTCGCGTGATATCAATCGCCCGCTGCATTGATTCTGTCATCACGTCCGCATACATAATCACGCGCCCGTCCACATTTCGCGCGGCCCTGCCTATGGTCTGAATGAGACTGCGCTCGTTCCGCAAAAACCCTTCCTTGTCCGCATCCAAAATTGCAACCACGCTGACTTCCGGCAAATCAAGGCCTTCCCTGAGCAAATTAATCCCCACAAGCACGTCAAACTCGCCCGCGCGCAACTGCCTGATAATCTCTATTCGGTCCAAACTCTCAATTTCCGAATGCATATACCGCACGCGAATGCCCTCTTTTGAAAGAAAATCAGTGAGGTCCTCTGCCATCTTTTTCGTGAGCGTCGTTACAAGAACACGCCCCTCGCGCCTGACCGCCTGATTGATTTCACGAATCAGGTCCTTTATTTGCCCCTGAATCGGACGCACCTCGACCAATGGGTCGAGCAGTCCCGTCGGCCGAATGATAAGCTCGGCAACCTGCCCTGACTTTTTCAGCTCGTACTCCGCAGGCGTTGCGCTCACAAAAATCACGTGCCGGAAAAACTGCTCAAACTCATCAAACTTCAGCGGGCGGTTGTCAAACGCGCACGGCAGGCGAAACCCAAAATCAACCAAGTTTTTCTTCCGCGCAAAATCACCCTTGTACATTGCGTGCGCCTGCGGCAAAGTCTGATGGCTCTCATCAATAATCAGCAAAAAATCATCCGGAAAATAGTTCAGCAGGCAAAACGGCGGCGTTCCGGGAGCCCGCCCGTCAAAATGCCTGCTGTAATTCTCAATCCCGGGACAATAGCCCACTTCCTGCATCATCTCAAGGTCGTATTTCACCCGGCGGCGAAGCCGCTCCTGCTCAAGCGGAGGCAACGTCGGCAAATGCTCTTTGAGCTCCTCCTTAATCGCCTCGACTGCACGCTCCTGCTTCTCATCCGCCACGACGAACTGCTTTGCCGGAAACACGCGCAATTCATCCACGCTTGCAATCAATTCGCCGGTAATTGGGTCAATCTCGTCAATACGGTCAATCGTGTCGCCAAACAATTCGCAGCGCACAATACGGTCATCATATGCAGGAATCACATCAATCACATCGCCACGCACGCGAAACTTGCCCGGCTCAACCGCTTGGTCGTTTCGCTCATACTGCATCTTCACCAGCTGAGAAATCAGGTCCTGCCTTTTCATTTGCGCACCCTTTTTCAAAAGGACGGACAATTGCGAAAAATCGCCCGGGTCCCCAAGGCCGTAAATACAGGATATTGAGGAAACAATAATGACATCACTTCTTGCAAGAAGACTGCTCGTTGCCTTCAGGCGCATTTTCTCAATTTGCTGATTAATCTGCGCATCCTTCTCAATATAAGTATCCGTGGTCGGCAGATAACTTTCCGGCTGGTAATAGTCGTAATAGCTGATGAAGTATTCAACGCGGTTTTCCGGAAATAACTCTTTTAGCTCTGCGTACAACTGCGCTGCAAGCGTCTTGTTGTGCGCAAGGACGAGCGTCGGCTTTTGATACTGCTCAATCACGTTTGCCATCACAAACGTCTTTCCGCTGCCCGTAATTCCAAGCAACGTCTGCATCGGGTGCTTCTTTAGCCCCTCAACGAGCAGCTTAATCGCTTGCGGCTGCCCTCCTGCCGGCTTGAACTTCGACGATAAGGTAAACTGCATATTTGAAAAGTTTCCGGCAACCCTTTATAAAGCTTATAGATAGAAGTCCAGTGGCGCTTACTTCTTTAGCCGCACATCAGGAAAACCAACCACGCTCACGGTCTGCGATGCAATCTTAACCTTCTTTTCCTTCCTTAGCGCTTTCAGAATCCCCTCGCTGACCGCGTTATGCATAAACCTGCGCTCACGCACACTCGTGATATAGCGCACATTGAGCTGCACCCAATTATCCGTGAGCGTAAGGAACACCATCGGCTCAACTTCCCTTCGCGAAAAGTAATACTTCTGCTCCATATGCGCCATTTGCCGCACGGCATCGCCCGAGAGCTTTTCCGTCTCTTCCTTCAGCACCCGCGTTATGCACTCCCGCGCCCGCACAAAATCACTGTCGTACGTTATCGGAATCATCAGCTCATCCCAAATAAAACTGTGCTCTTTTGTATAATTGTGAATCGTGTACGACAAAATATGCCCGTTCGGAATCACGCAAAGCCGGCCCGTTGCCTGGTCCCCGCCAACCCACTCCTTAATCTCCATAAACGTTGTATACATCAACCCCACGTCAATCACGTCCCCATACTCGTGATTAATCTCTACCCGGTCGCCCGCGCGGTACACGTTTGTCACGTAAATAATAATCCCGCCCACAAAATTCCTGAATAAATCCTGCAGGGCAACCGCAACTCCCGCGCCAACAAGACCGTATGCCACAAGGAGCGCCTGCGGGTTGATAATCCAAATGCGCAAGGTGACAATGCCAAAGACCGTCCAGCACACAATTGCAATCGATTTCCTAAACCCATACCTTGCCTTGTTATCCTTCAGCCTCCTGCCCACGAGCGGCTCGACAATCGCGCGGAAGAAACCGTATGAAATAACAAGCGCAACAAGCGTATAGAACAGCTTTTCCGAGGACGGGTGCGGAAACCACGTCGCAACCAAAAACGCAGCAAGCGCAGCGCCCGCAAACACCCCCAAATTAACGGCTCTTCGCACGTTTCTCTCCCCTGAAATGATACCTGTAGAGCAAATGCTCTGCCTCCTGTACAACCCGCAACGCGGCAAAAATGACCAAAAACAGCAACACTGCCGCACCAAGCAGGAACCGGTCAGGCACTGCGTTTGTGTACACTATCACCGCCGCAACATACGCCTGCACGTTTACCGATACGGGCTGCGCGATAAAAAACATCACCTTTGACGGAATCGCGTGCCGGAATGCAAGCCGTGCCATCAGCATTGCCTCGCACATCACCGCAAGAATAAACACGACTTTTATCGGGTGCAGGGCAAGCAAATATAACGAGTCCGTCATCTGAACAAGGGTGCGCAAAAGGTCAATCCCCACAAAAAACAGAACAACGCTGTTCCCGAGCGCAGTATTCCAGCCCAATTCCTCGCGGAAATACTTTCCGAAGTACAAGGTCATAATCAGTGTGACTGCAATAAGCGGCGCGAGTACCCACCATAACTCAGGAACGTCCAACGGCGCCCGAACCAGCGCCCAGAACTGCCCCATAATGAGTTCCCACGATTCTTCCCAGCCCATACGTTTGCCCAGTCTCTCTGCTTTTTAAACAGTTGTTACTATTTGAGAATGGTCCTATTGATTCACCAACCGAAACCATTAAATAGTATCGGTTATCCGATATTAACTGGGACGGAGGAATTACAATGAACTTCAAAGAACTCGTCATGAGCAGATATGCGACCAAAAAATTCAACGGAAAACCGCTTCCGCACGCACACGTTGACGAACTGCTTGACCTTATCCGATACGCGCCAAGCTCATTTAACCTCCAGCCGTGGAAAATCAAAATCATCAGCGACCAGCAAACCAAAGACGTGCTCTTTCCCGCAAGCTGGAACCAAGAACAGATACGCACAGCAAGCCACGTCCTTGTCTTTTGCGCGAACACCGACCTTGCTGCCGTAGCAAAAAAACTTGAATCCGCAATGCTCCTTGCAGGCGTTCCAAAAGAGAGCGTCACTGCGCTTATGGGCTATATTACTCCTTTTATTGCAGGAATGAATGATGCGCAAAAACTCGCCTGGGCGCAACGCCAGACATACCTTGCCCTTGAAAACGGGCTTCTTGGCGCAAAATTCCTCGGATTCGACTCCTGCCCAATGGAAGGGTTCGACCCTGCAGCATACACAAAAATACTCAACCTGCCAAAAAATCTCATCCCGACTGCAGTGATGCCCATAGGATACGCTGCGGATGAACAACGGCCAAAAATACGGTTTTCCAAAGAAGATATTTTCTTCTAAAAAAAAGAAAATAAGAAAAAATCACTCAATCGCAACTGCGCCTGCGCCCGTAAAGAACAAGCTCAGAAGGCCCGCGACACCAAGCACGTGGAACAGCACCGCCATCACATTCTGCGGGTTTTGCGCAACACTCGGAATGTGCACGAGCACGGTTGCAACCAGCAAAATCACCATAAGGGGCAAGACTGCATACTTTATCTTCCAGCCAACAAGCAGCAGCACGCCGCCCACAATCTCAACTGCGATAAGGAGCCACGCCCACGCTGCGGCTGCAGGAAAGCCCAAACCCGCCAACATTCCCGTCGGCATACTTGGGTCGAGCAGCTTCATTACGCCCGGCACGAGAAAAATAACTCCCAGCATCACGCGCAGCGGAAGCGGACCATACTTTGCAAGATTTTTTTCCATTCACACCACCTCGCGCAAACCATCCGCACAAGACTATTTAAGCATTTATTCACTGCGGTACGTTCATACCATTTGTCCTGTGCACCTAAAAAACCTGCACGTCAATAACGCCCTGTAGTTTCTTTAATTTCTCAACAAAAATTGACGTCGGCTTTGCACCCAACTCAACCCGCAAAACCCGGTGATTCCCCTCACCATCAACCGCATACTGCTCGCTCCCAAACAGCGAAATAAGCTCTTTGACAACCTGCCCTGCACCCCTTGCGGTCAGCGTGGAAACATACACGCGCACGTTATACAACTGCCCTGCCTTTTTTCGCGCGAGCTTTCCCTGCATTTCCCGTTCCATCTCCTGCGAAACAAACACGGGCGGCCTGCCGCCAAGCTTTCCCTGCCAGCCGCACAACGGGCAAGAATACCTGCCCTCCTTTTTGAGAACAACTTCCAAACACGGACAAAGACAGTCAGGACACAAGTTCGCTTGCATACTTTTTCCAAATCCAGACAACTTAAAAGAGTTTCGCACCAAATGCTTTAATAACCGCGTCACTTTCGCCGCTTATGGAAAACGTCCTTCTTACCTTTCTCCTCACACTCATCATTCTCTTTTTCATCCCCAAAATAGTGTACCGGCTCTACCGCATTCCCTTTCCCATCACAGAAATCCTGCTCGGCATCCTCCTTGGAATCTTCCTTCCGGATGTCTTTCGCTGGGACGATACGCTGAGCATCATCGGGACCATCGGAATCATCACGCTATTCGTCCATTCCGGCATGGAAATTGACGGAAAATTCATTGCGCGAAACCGGCGCTTCTTTATCGAAAACTTTGCCCGCCACATTCTCGTCCTCTGCATCATCGCCGCCGCAGTCGGCTATTTTTACCAAACCGGAATCGTTGTATCCTTCATCGCGGCATTAGGCTTCACCGCGCCATCCGCAAGCTACATCTTCTCAGGCATTCGCGGACAGAGCGGCGCCGTCAAAAACTGGATAGCGGGCAAAGCCATCGCCGGCGAGATTATGGCCATCTTCCTGCTCCTTATTTTCCTTAAAATCAATAAGCTGACAGAATTGGCTGTTTCGCTTGCGGTCGTCGGCCTATTAATTACCGTCCTGCCGCACGTCCTGCACCAACTGTACCACCGCATCTTCAGCACAATCGTCGGCAACGAGTTCAGCTTCATCTTTGTTGTCGCCGTTGTCAGCGCATTCATCACGGAACTCCTCGGTATTCACTTTTTGGTCGGCGCATTCCTTGCAGGCGTTGTCTCGCGCAGGTTCGTCCGCCACATCGTTAAAAGCCCGGACTACAAGCACGTGACGGTAGAAACAGGACAGCAAATCATCGAGGGCTTCAGCTTCTTTGCCATCCTCTTTGCACCGTTTTACTTCTTTTCCATCGGCCTTCAGATTGCGGACGCAAACCTGCCGTTTCGCGCAATCGCATTCAGCTCGCTCCTTGGCATTGCAATCTTACTGGTTCGCGCCGCGAGCATGTATTTCCACCGCCACCGCAGGTTCAACGAGCCCGCACGCAAGTCATTTACCATTGTGGTATCCGTTCTGCCAACGCTCTTTTTTTCGTTCGTCATCGCGGAAATCCTGCACAGCGTCTTTTCGGTTGAGCCGATTCTCTACGAATCACTTCTTGTGTACGGCCTCCTTAGCACACTCCTGAGCTTTGCCGTACAGCAAGTCTTTGGGACGGACCGAAAAGCCGCGCACTGACATAACACTTATAACTGCAAAAGATATCAGCGGTGACAAGAGGTGATATGATGAAAAAACTTGACGCACATAAAACCGGCCTTGCGTTTGGCTTCGTTCTTGCACTCATTCACGCAGCTTGGCTGCTCTTTGTGCTTATTGCCCCGCAGGGAGTACAAAAATTCTTAACCTGGGTGCTCGGACTGCACCATATTGCAATGGGTTTTCAGATTCTGCCCTTTCACCCGCTGAGCGCACTCCTGTTGCTTGCAGTGACCTTTGCGTTCGGATACCTTCTTGGACAGGTATTTGCCCGAATCTGGAACAGCGTGTACTAGCTGTTTTTTATTTGTTTTTTTAAAACGTAATGATTATTAATGCCGGCACGCTCCATTCGGCATGGTCCTTAACGGAACGCTGCGCCGGGCGCGAAACACCCGCAAGAGAAAACCCCCATGACGCAAAAATACCACGTCTTTTGGGAACTTCTCCTTATCCTGTCCTCAGTTCTCATCTTTCGCAGCACGTGGCTGTTCCTTGACAAGTTCCTCTCATCGGACGCAGGCCTTGCGCTCTCCCTTCTTGCAGGACTTGCCCTTGCCGCACTTGCCATCTACCAACTCTACAAACACGGCTGATTCTGTTCTCCTGCGGCCCCAAAAAGCAAACCTTTATAAAGGGCAATCTGCGCATTCAAATTACTATTCCTTGAAACATATTTTAGAGAATAGATGACGAGTGAAACAATGAACTTTTCCGAACTGAACCTTCCCGAACCAGTTGTCAAGGCAGCATCCGCACTTGGCTACACTGAACCCACTGCAATCCAGCAAAAAGCAATCCCTCTCATCCTTGGCGGCCAGGACATCATTGCACACTCCCAAACCGGCTCGGGAAAAACAGCAGCATTCGGCCTTCCGCTCGTGAGCCGCGTTCCGCACGGCAAAGGAATCCACGCACTCATCTTAACACCCACTCGCGAACTGTGCGTCCAAGTAAGCGATGCACTCCGCGGATTTGCCCGCAACCTGCCCTTACGCATCACTGCCGTCTTTGGCGGCGTCGGCATCGGCGCACAACTTCAGGCAGTACGCTCCGCAGACATCGTCGTTGCAACACCCGGCAGGCTTCTTGACTTGGTCACCCGCGGAATGAAACTCCACACCGTCCAGCACCTCGTCCTTGACGAAGCAGACCGCATGCTCGATATGGGCTTTATCCGCGACGTCGAAAAAATCATCTCGCTCACCTCAAAAGAGCGGCAAACACTCCTCTTTAGCGCAACGCTCTCCCCGAAACTTCGCTCCCTTGTCAACAAATATATGAACTCGCCCGTTGCCATCCAAACCAAAGTGCACGTGGACACCAGCCTCCTTACCGAAGAAGCGCTCTTTGTCTCCCCGCAGGACAAATTCTCCCTCCTTGCCCACCTTCTCAAGCAGGACAAAAACGCAATATCCATCGTCTTTTGCGCAACACGGCGCGGCTGCGACAAAATCGCAAAACAGCTCCGCCTGCAAAACATCGACAGCACCCCCATCCACGGAGGGCTCACCCAAAGCAAACGGCTGCACGTCATCGCACAATTGCACAAGCGCGGCGTCGGCGTCCTTGTCGCAACCGACGTTGCCTCGCGCGGAATCCACATTGACAACATCTCGCACGTGTACAACTACGACCTGCCGCAAACACCCGACGATTACGTCCACCGCATCGGAAGAACCGCACGCGCGGGCGCAGAAGGCAAGGCAGTCATCTTTGTAACCCCTCAGGACAAGCACGATTTTAACAGCATCCAGCGCAGCATAAACCGAACAATCCCCCAGTCCAACCTGCCTGAATTTGAACGCGTTGCCTCGCCAAAAGTTCCCGAACGAGAAGAACACCGCTTCAGAAAAGGCGCATACTTCCGCAAAGGTCCCCGCAGGTTCGGGGGCGCACCGCGCGAAGGACAAGGCGGAAGGTTTGAGAACCGCGGAAAATTCAGCGGCCAAAAATCAGACTCCTTCGGAAGATTTGAAGGCGCCGAGCGGCCAAGCCACGCAAGACCAGGACAATCGCGCACCGGACACGGAAAACCCTCCCATCGACCGCAAAAACGATTCTTCAGACACTCGCATTAGCCCGCTCTTTTTTCCTCCTTTGCCGCAAGCCCAAGATACTTTTGCTCATCCTTTAACACGTCCTTAAAACTCCACACGCTCCTTTTTACCGGAACGGTCACCACCTTCCAAAAATGCTTCCGTCCCTTGACAATGATGTGCACATACCTTTTCGCCTTCGGATACAGCCTGCCCGTTCGCCCATCCAACACGTACTCGTCCCGCCACGTATCCGGCAAGATGACGGTTGTTTTTCCCTCCCGAACACGGAACTTGTGCCGGTGGCCGAGCACATAAATTCGCGCAGATTCCGCGGAACGCACATACCTTGAAATATCAGGAACATTCCAATCACTCTCCTGCCAACGCTTGTACAACTCCTTAAAAATACCCCGCGGCAAATGCGTAATCGGATGAGTGGAATCAAACAGTTTTGCCCGCAAAACCTGCGAGACGTGCCAAAAACCCTTCATCTGCAGCTTGCGCACCATCTTCGGATACCACTGAAAAAGCGCGTGATGCGTGTGAATCCGCTCAAGAAACGGATGCTCTTCCTTGAGCCTCACATATGACGTAAGAACTCCCGCGCTCCCAAACGGAACATTAAGCACGCGCTCACCTGCGTGCATTCGGAACGGCCGCTCCCAACGATTCAAAAAATCGTGATGATGGCCGTGCTCGATACGCACCCCTCCCAACTTATACATCTCCGCAAAAACCACCCTGCCAAGCCTGCTCCTGAGCCGCCTTTGAACTTTCGGAAACAACAAGTCCTGGTCGTGATTGCCGATA
This sequence comes from Candidatus Woesearchaeota archaeon, assembly GCA_003599055.1. Classification (GTDB taxonomy): domain Archaea; phylum Nanobdellota; class Nanobdellia; order Woesearchaeales; family ARS49; genus SURF-65. The sequence continues at coordinate 13,529 of QZIM01000012.1, read as the reverse complement.
ATAAACACGATTCGCTTCCCTCTCTTTTCCGCAAAACGCTTCAAGCTCTCAAAAACAGATGCGTGCGCCCGCTCAATCATCCCAAGACGCCTTAGCGATATCTTCTCCGTAATACGGCTTGAATACTCCCCGTCATTTACCTTCAAAAAATCGAACGTATCCCCATTCAGCACCAAATCAACCGCGCCTTTTCTCCTCGCCCAAGAATCGATGACCCTGCAAAAGGCCGTATCACTAATGAAGTCATCCGTTACCGTACCCGCACCCATCTCAATATCGCCAAAAACAAGAATGTGCTTCATCGTATTCACCGGTATGCCCCGTCAGCTTTTTAAATTACCCCTGCTCCGCGCACAATATGGAACCCAACCAACAACACATCAACGCAGAACGCGAACGCTTCCTTGCATACCTTGGCTCACGCGGAATCGGAAGAACAACCGCCGCAGAAACATTAGGAAACGGACTTGACAAGTTCGTTTCCGAACTTGCCAAACTCCACGAAATGGGCGAAACAGCCCTTACAACCGCACGCGAAACAAAAGACGGCTACGCAGTCGTGAACCCGCTCGTCAAAATGCGCCTCCAAAGAGACAGGGCATATGCATCCCTGTTTGAAGCACTCGGCGGGGCAGAAGCACTTTTTACCCTCCCGCAACCAATCCTTTCCGCAGTCGGAGACTACACGCGGCAAAAATACGAAGGCATCGAGAACGCTTGTATGTTGCACGTGAGATAACTGCACAAAAAAGCATCGCCTGCTGCAGTTCTTTGGAAAGCATTAAAACAGCCAAGAATCACGCGCACTCTATGGAAAAGACGGTGCTTTTTGTTGTCAGTATTGTTTCCATTGCAGCACTTGCCTCTCTCGTCACTCCCGCATTCATCTATTCCGTCGGCCCAACATCAGACACCTTCCAGCCGCCAATACATCTTCAGGGAGACATTCGCGCACCCGACGGAAGCCCGCTCTACCGCGAAGACGACCGCGTACTCGGCGTCAAACATCCGACGTACCGCATAGTCGCACTTTATGACGGGAAGATTGTAGGCAGCGGCGGGACGCTTCCGATAAAATACTCGATTACGCTCTTTACCCAATACACCACGCTGAACCTCTGGGACAAAGACCTTGAACTCCACTGGGGAATCTACGACGAAACCGAACCGCAAAAAGCAAAATTGCTGTACTGCACGACGGTCAACCTGAAAGAGTTATTTGGCGAATTTGAACAACGCGAAGTATGGCTTGATTTGGTGTGTGAAGAAGGAGTTTGATTTCTTTGAAAGAAGATGCCGGGGCCGGGCGGTCCACCCGCGGGTGAATGCTCAACTTTGGCATATAAAGCTCTGTTCAGTGCCTACAGGCATTTTCTGCCAGCACAAAATTTTAAAAGTCATGAAATGACGAAACTATAAAATTTTTGTCGAGTACCGTGTAGCGACAATGTGGGTACAAAATCAGTGCGCGTAGATTTTGTCGTGGTGGTCAAAATCAATGAATTCGACCTTGTGTTTCTGTCTGTCGTAGGCGAAGACAAGCACAAAAGAGCCAACGTGAACGCGTTTCAATTCCTGCATCGGCGCCCGAAGATTCTTGTAGTGGTCAATATCCTCGCAGCAGACTATCTCCTCTATCTTCTTCATCACCGAAAGATAAAGAACCTTATCCTTCTTCTCGGTTTTTACGAGAATCTTCTGAAGGTCGTCAGTTACTGAAAATTCACGCATTCTCTAAATGTCTGCGTAACTCCTTTATATCCTTGAAGGTCCGAGACGCGGAAGTCTTCCGGATCCGCTCTATTTTCTGTATGTATTCAGGCCGCAATTCAGGCTCAAGAAGCTCTTCTTCATACTGCTCCGCCATCAAGTTAATCGCAGCAGACTTATCTTTCAAATCATACTTAGCTTTCAAAATATTCAATATCCTGTTCGAATGCTCTGAAATGTCGATGAGTGCTTGGACCATTAATATCACCTAAGTGCGTATTAATACGGTGTTAATATATAAATGTTGCGGAAATCACCGGGTTGTGGCACGAATGAATCGCTTAATTTGCTCAATGAATTCAGGATCTTTTTGAAGTTCAACTATCTTGGAAATCACTTGTTCTCGCTTTTGAGGTGATTTTTTCATGGGGACAATTATGGTTTTGGAGTAGATAAATTTTGCTTGCTTGTTTATACTCAGATTTCTTGAATTTTTCCCTTATAACCACGAGTTATTTGCTTTTTGCCATCGTATTCTTGTACGAAACCTTCTATGCGATATGACTTGCCAGTTTCCACCGCGTTCACCATATCATTCCATAAAATCAGCTTTATCTTGGCGGTTTCATCTTCCACATCGCAAGAAGCCATTTTTAATTTCCGATCAGGGAAGTCCTTGTGAAAAATCGTCGAAACCACGAAGCCTATGATCGTAACGTTATCTCCTGTCCTTACGTGGCTGATATAACTGGCAGCTTTGTTTTGATTCCTTAACTTTTCCAGCGGAGATATGGATTTGGGGTTAAGTTTAGCGCGAGTTCTCTCTTCTTTGAGAGCTGTTTCACCAATTACGTCAGCATAGCAGGACTCACAATAAAGTTCCACTCCGCCAGATGGCATGTTGAATGAAGGGGTGGCAGGCATTTCAACAGGCAGCGTGCATCCTTCAAGCTCGTCCAATTCTTTCTTGCAAGCTACGCATTTTCTGATTCGCATAAATTTCTCTCACCTGCCGAAAATCCGGCTAAATAAGCTTCGGTGCTTTTTCCTGAGGTGCTCTTGGTTGTTCTTGAACACCCATAGATTGTCAGGCCTATTGTCGAGTTTCCCACCGAATCCGTGATGGACCACTTCTTGTGAGCGCAGCGGCCTACCTATTTTCTTTGCCGCTGCCCAGCGTGAAACGAGTTTGCCAGAGTTGGTAAACCTTCGATACCCGTTTGAATCGATGTATGTTTCTGCCATCCGCTGTATATGCGTTTCGTGGTTTTTAAAGTTTTCTGCCTTATAGTCACTTTTTGATAGTAATAATTAGGGTTTGTGGCTCTGAATGGTACTCCCAAAACCATTGCCCTGTAGCACTTTTAGTGCTACAAAAGTAGGCATTGAACAGAAAGATAAATGCCGGGGCCGGGCGTTACACTTGAAGTTAAATGCCGACGCCGGGATTGCACGAAAACCTGCGGTTTTCGAGTTTTCATCCTTCGCTGCGCTCAGTCTGAAATGAACCCAAGGGTTCAAATCCAGAAAAAGAAAAAGGCGCAGGAGCGCTGCTCCCGCAGGTATGCCGACGCCGGGATTTGAACCCGGGTCTCAGCCGCGAGAGGGCCGAATACTTGACCGGACTATACTACATCGGCGAATATGATGGCCCGGAGTCGTCACGCAACCGCACGCTCGGCACGGACAGGTGACGCGGGCAATCCCGACAGAACGCAGAGTGTTTAAAAAGCTTACCGTTCAGGCATCCCGACAGGCTTAAATCCTTCTGCCGTTCTTGCTTTCTTGTGACCGAATCAAAAGACCTTGAAAAACGTGTTATCAAAGCGCTTGAAAAACAATACGGAGAAACCGTTTATCTCAACCACGTCAACGTACAGGGCGACAAAGTCCACGTTGAATTCAAAACAACGGGCGGAATGATGGGGCTTGCGAGTTTTCGATTCACAAAAGACACGCTTGTGCGGCTTTAACGCAGCTTATCTTTCCCTGCACACCGTATGGCACGGAAGCGGCTCACCCGTCCACCTGTCCTTACACTCTTTTTCACACGAATAACTCAAATTCGGGCCGTCCGGACCGCCGCACCTGCCTGACTCAGTGCAATACCTGCTCGCGCATTGCGCATTTTCAGAACACAAATCGCCTTCCTGCAGCTTCGTTGCCCTGCAGGCGCCGTTCAGGCAAGAAAGGGGACGTGCGCAATCACAATCGGTTGCGCACGATTCAGACGGGCCGCGGGCACCGTCACAGCCGCCTGCCACAACAACCGTTTCCGTTGCAACAACCGGCAATTGCTCCTGCGCAGAACACGCAGCCAAAAGAAACATACACAGCACAAGCCATCTCATACCACTCAAAAAGAACAACATCCTATAAAAAGCTTACTTCCGCTTCACGTGCGCCTGCAAAAGCGCCAAAATCTCCTCACTCCTCTTTTCCGCTTTCAAATCAGTCTGATAGTCAAGTTCGGAGCGAAGCTCACTTGTCTCACCTGCACGATTCTGGCTGATAAGGATGAAAATTGCAAGAAAAATCGCCTCAAGCGACACAATCATCGTCAAGTGTTCCCAATTCTCATCAAAGACAGGAAAAGACGTCCAGCCCATATTCACAATAACCCACAACCCGAACCAAACAATATGAAACACCAAAAACCACGGTGTTCCAAAAGAGGAAACCAGCCAGTCGGAGAACTTGTCCAATGCAGTCTTTCTTCGCTCAATTTCCGCAGCAACGTTCCTTGTACGGATAATCAGCTCTTTCTTTGGCTTCCACTCCTGCTTTTTCCCCGCGCACACCGCGCACGCGGAAAAAACCTCCCCCTGCAAAAATGCGTGCAAATTCCCGCAGCGAGAACACTGATAAATGCGATTCTCCCCTGAAACGTCACCAATTTTAAACACACGATTCATCATTTGCGCTCTTTTTTAAAAAAATTCAAAAAAAAAAGAAAAAATGAAAAATTCAATCACGCTGGATGCTGTACACTTCCTTGATTGCAACAACCAGGCCTGCCGCGCTCGTGAACGAGATGTACGCGGTCAAAATGCGCGCAACAGTCTCACCAAACGCTTCACGCAGCGCAAGGCCTGCCACAATCAATACGATTGTCGCCACCAAAAAGCGGCCGGTCTCCTTGCCGGACACATTCAGTAACCCGACAACAAGACCCAAGACCAAAAGCACAAGCGCTCCGGTCGTCCCGAGTGCAAGCCAACCTGCTGCAACCGAAATTACCAGTCCTGCCAAAAAGGCCAATCTTCCAATCATTTCCATAGGTTAAACACCCCCTTTGATACTGCAAATTACGCGGAATCTGTATAAAAAGCTTACTCTCCCGAATACTGCTTTAGCGTCTCTTCCACTTTCTTCTCAAGACCCTGCGCAAATGACCTGAGCGCGACCGCATCAACAGGGTCTCCTGCAATTCCGATTACTCCATCATACTGAAAAAGCGGCGACCCCTCGCTCGCCGGCCCAAGCCAGCCAACCCGCCAATACAAAAGTCCCTCTTTCACAAAAGGACTGCTCTCAAACGGCCTTGCCCGAAAAGACACAAGCACTGCTGATGCAGCACGATGAACTTTGTCAAACTCACCATAATCCTGTTTCATTTTTTCACCCCTAGAACCAAAAAGCTCTTTGCACCACCTCGGATAATGCAGGATGCACGTGCACTGCCTGCCTGATGCCCTCAACACCAAGACCTGCTTTCATTGCCACAATCACCTCGTGAATAAGTATGCTTGCGTGCGGGCCAAGGATGTGGCAGCCCAAAATCGCACCTGTTTTTGGCTCAGCAAGCACTTTCACAAAACCATCTGATTCACGAAGCGCCGCACCATACCCTGTATTCTTGTACTCGTAAATATTTTTGACGAATCTGCGCTTCTCGCGCGCAAGCTCTTCCTCAGTTGCACCAACACTTGCCACCTGCGGGTTTGTGAATGCCGCATGCGGCATTGCCGCATAATCAACAGGAACCTTCTCCCCAAACGCATTCTGAACCGCGAACTGCGCTTCCAAATTCGCGCTGTGCTTGAACATAAAAACGCCCGCAATATCGCCGATAGCCCACACGTTTTGAACACTCGTCCGCAAATACTTATCCACAACGACAAATCCGCGCTCATTCACCTTTACTCCTGCTGCCTTCACGTTCAGCACATCAGAATTCGGAACCCTGCCGGTCGCAACAAGCAACTGTTCTCCTGTAATCGTGGCTTTTTTTCCTTTTTTCTTTAAATCAACTGCGATCTCCCTTCCGCGCTTTCGCACGCCAAGCACATCAGTGTTCAATAAAACAGTAAATCTTCTTCGATATACCTGCGTGAACTTGCGCGCAATATCGCCATCTTCCGCGCCCATCAAGAGGTTCCCGCGCTGAACAATTGTGACTTTCGTCCCGAGCGAACCAAAGAAGTGAGCAAGCTCACACCCAATATAGCCGCCGCCAATAATGATGATTGACTTTGGCTGTTTTGGCAATCTTAACGCCTCATCCGAGGTAAGATAGTTCACCTCTTTGAGCCCCGGAATCTTGGGAACAAACGGGCGGGAGCCTGCACAAATGAATATGCGCTTCCCTTGGATGACTTCTTTTCCCACCAAAAGAGAATCTTTCCCCAAAAACTGCGCGTATTCCTTAAATACCGTGACGTTCTTCGAAGAACGATTTCCCGCCTCAATTCCCCTTGCATCGCGGCCAATTGTCGCGTTAATGCGCGATACCAGCTTTTTCCACGCGACACCGTTAAACGATGCATTCACACCAAACTTTCCCGCCTCCTGAACTGTTCGCGCAACATCAGCCGCGTGAATCAGCATCTTTGAAGGAATACAGCCGCGGTTAAGGCACGTTCCGCCAAACGGGCCCGGCTCGATTACGGCAACATTCAAACCCTGCTCTGCAGCGTACGACGAAATCTCAAGCCCGCTGCCCGCACCAATTACCACAACATCAAAAACCCTCTTTTTCACAACGTATTCTAATCTTCACTCATTCTTAAAACTTCGTACCAAACACATAAAAACAACCGTTTGCTTGCCCTTGCCATGAACCGATTCATTAGCAGTTCTTTGACCTTTATTCTTATCTTTCTTGCAAGCTGCACGAGCGCACCCATTCAAATTACGCTCCTGAGCACCCAAGGATTCTCCCTTGGCTCTGCGCGCCTTGCGGACTCTTCAGAAGGAACATCCATTGAACTTGTCGCGCACTCTCTTACCCCCGGAGCACACGGGCTGCACGTCCACGAAACAGGACGGTGCGAAGCCCCTGATTTTGCAACTGCAGGAGCACACTACAACCCTGAAGGGCGTGAGCACGGGTTCAACAACCCGCTCGGCCACCACATCGGCGATTTGCCAAACATCGAGGTAGGCCCTGACGGAACGGCACAGGCACGAATACTCGTCCCTGCCAAACTCTCAGAACTGCGCGGACGCTCACTCATTATCCACGCAGCCGCAGATGATTATGCAACAGACCCGTCCGGCAACAGCGGCGCGAGAATCGCGTGCGCAGTCATTCGCTAACAATACCTCGCCTTCAATTCTTCCGCCAATCTTTTCAATTGTTCAGTATCGCATTGCCCTGTTGAATGCGGAATAATGTTCCCTTTAAGCTGCGGCAGCAGCGGAGGATTTCCCGCAAGTTCGAGCGCCCCCGGAATCACGCGGTCAAAGAATTGCTTAACATTTCCGGAATCCCGCATCCGATGCATAATCTCAATTGTCCCGCCTTCGTGGTTTGCATCACAGTCCATATCAACCGGAAACGCGATAAGCGCATAGTGCAGCCCTGCCTGCATTGCCATACTTGCCTCAGGACACGCAGTCATCCCCACAATATCCGCATACTGCGCCCGTTTGCGCCCCTCTGCATTTGTCCCAAAAGAATCACCCGGAATTGTCACATAGGTTCCGCCGTTATGAAATCCGCCGGTCCAGTCTACGCTTCCTGCTGCAGCACAGACAAGGTCGCGAAGTGACTGAGAGAACGGCGGCCGTGGAGCCACGTGCACAATAAATCCCTTTCCAAAAAGATTTGAATCCCTTCCCGACTCATCAATATAGTCATCAGGAACAACTGCTGACTCGACTTTAATGCGGTCGGTGAGACTACCCACCGCGCTTGTTGCAATAATCGCCCGCGCGCCGAGCTCGTATGCTGCAACAATATTTGCCGCGTACTGCGTGCGTGCAGGCCCGTACTTCTTCGTTCTGCCGTGCCGCGGAATAAAAATAACTCCGTCGGGACGCTCAACATATTCAACAACACCATCCCTGATTCCGAACGGATAGCCAATTCCCGTGTTCACTGCCTTCCACTCAAGCCCTTCAAAGACCTCGCTGTCACCCACACCTGAACCGCCAATCACTGCAAGTTTCGTCATTTTACCCCCTCCTTTCGGCGCTGAACAGATTGCGAGTATGTAAAGATTGTTTTAACCGCAGATAGAGAATCAAAAATGCATAACAAAAAAAGAAAAAAAATCCGAAGAAGCGTGGAGCCAATTTAGCAGCAGCCGTTGTTTTGCGTCTGCTGGTCCATCTTCTTGCCCTTCTTCTTGGGCTGCATGTTTGCTTGTGCGTCCATACCAAACCACCTCCGCAAGGCCATTTTTCGGAAATCCGCTATAATAATCTTCTGACCGCGCGCGTCCAGTGAATCGGTTTTCCGTCGATAGATTAGTTAGGCACCAGTTCTTAAACTGAATTATTTTCTCTACTGTCCGGGTCAGGCCATATATAAAGAAACGGCTGCTCGCGCGCCTTCAAAATACCTGCAGCCTCCAGCGCAGAAACAAGCTTAGAAACCCCATTCCTATGAACGTGCAAATCACAACAATACCATAACTCGCCCGGACGCTCCTGCAAACTCTGAAACGAAGAATCCACCCAATTACAATCATACCCTGCCAAAATCTCCTCAACACCCTCCTGTTCGCCCGGCGAGACGTAAAATTTTAATCGGCGATACGGAAACGGCGCAAGGTCCACCTCCTCATCATACATCTTTCCCTTCCACGATTCGTACTGCCCGCGCTCAGACTGCTCAATAAGCCCCTCTAACTCGTCCTCGCAGATTTCCCGAAACGCCAAGCTCTTCTCCGCCCGATAAAATTCAAGCGCGACCAATTCACTGTGCGGAACACGATACGCAACCCCCTGCACAGTCTTCACCTCCGTATACCAACGCATACAATGCAGGGCTTTTGCAGCCATCTTCGCGTTTGGAAAATGAATCAACGGCACAAAAAAGCCACCCTTGCGCCATTTTAAAAACCTGACGGCTCATCCGGCACAAGCATTTAAATACGTCTTCCTAAGAAAAACAAAAAATATTGCCGCCGTGGCACAACCCGGTATCTCGAAAACCTTGCGGTTTTCGGAACCCCAGAAATCAGCGGATTTCTGTGGCTGCGCGGAATCGGAAATCAGCAGAGCATTTAAATAACCCCTTCTGAAAAACTCAACACAGCCAGCATCATTTTTGCCGCCGTGGCACAACCTGGTATCTCGAAAACCTTGCGGTTTTCGGAACCCCAGAAATCAGCGGATTTCTGTGGCTACGCGGAATTGGAAATCCCGTGCAAGCATTTAAATACGCCTTCCTAAGAAAAACAAAAAAATATTGCCGCCGTGGCACAACCTGGTACTGCGCGGGATTGGAAATCCCGTTTCCGCAAGGATTTCCCGGTTCAAATCCGGGCGGCGGCGTTAAGACGAGGACGAAGTCCATTTTTCAGATGGGGCGAGGATGTGAACCGGTGTTGGAAAATCGCTGATGAAGTCTGTGATTTTCCGTATCCGGTTCAAATCCGGGCGGCGGCGCTTTTCTTTCTCTTCTTTTTTTAAAACATTCAATGACTCCCGTATTTGGACAATTCGAAATGCAATTATTTCTTAATCCCAATCAGAAATCCCTCATCGGACTCAAACATACTCTTCCAGTTCCGCACGAATAACTGCCGAGGCATCTTGTGCTTTGGACCGTGCCAGGGATCAATTAAGTACACAAACTTTTCCGTGACCTTCCGCACAATTGCAAAATGGCCGACCTTCTCAAGCGGGTCAGTGAACCCCACAATCACGCGATACCCTTTCTTTTGCAAACGCTGCACATCACGCAACTTGCCGTTTCGCGACACCACATAACTGAGCCGAAACAACTCTGCACACCGTGCAAGGTCGCCGTTATTGGTGCCGCCGTATTTTGTCCTGCTCATAAACTTAGAAAGCTCCTGCTCTGACTTGATTATCCCGAGCGAAGCGAGCACCATACGCATACACGCCTTACCGCACGTATACTCGGTTTCCTGACGAAAATAAGGAATCATACTCCTGTGAACTCCAACCTCTATTTAAAAGCGCGCATATTAAATATTGATTCGCCTTTTTTTGCCCTATGCAGATTCCGCACACTGCCAAACGAGAACATATCGAACGGCTTTTCCGAAAAAAAGACTGGGCAGGGCTTGCCGAGTTTGAAATTCACATAATTGATGCCGCATCGCCACTTACCGACTGCGGGCACTACGTCCTCGCATCACTCGGACTTGAAGGAACAGTCCCGCTCATTGAAGCAATACAACGCATTCCGCGCACCCCTTCGCGCGCAACAGGAATCGTCGTCTATTCCGAACGAGGCGACATCCGCCACTTTGGGCGCTACGACCATACCACGGGAAAAGTCCGCTCAAAATGGAACTTTGGTCCTGTCCTCGAACACGCGCTTGACGCAGTGCCCTCCTGCTATGGCACATTTGCGGAATTTTGCACGCTTCAGCGCGCACAAGAATACTTTCACGAACGAAGACAAACAAGCCTGTTCGGACCGGAGTACTACTGATGAAACGCCTCGTTTTGCTCATCCTTCTCTTTGCCTGCGCCCCGCAAACAGTCACCCTTGCACCACCTCCCGCAGACTACACCATCGAAACCCCGCTCATTCCTCCTGCAACACAAACTCCCGCACAATTCACTCCTGAAATCCAAACCCCTGCTCCTGCCTCGTGCACGGACACGGACGGAAACAATACCCATACTGCAGGAGTCGTCGTTTCGGAAAAAATACTTCGCGATGAATGCCTCAACACAAAAATTGATGATGAACTGATATCACTTGGCCAGGTTGTCGAATACACCTGCCAAAATGATGAGCCGGTTGCAAACATCCACGCCTGCACGTACGGCTGCCAGCGCGGCGCGTGCCAACTTGAACTTGCAAGCCCGACACTCCTTGTTCGAAACGCAACCTGCACCGGACAAAACATTCCCGGCCTTACCGTCACCAAATGCTTTAACAGCTGCCTTGGAAACTCCCAATGCATCCCGCAAAGCTACGTTGGCAAAAATGTGCTTTTGCCCGCCCAACTCAACTGCCTCACGCGCAACGACGCTTGGGACATCAACCGCTGGATTGACTTTTCAATCACGCGCCCAATGAATGTGACCTTCTTTGCCCACATCCTTGCAAGCGAACTTGCCTTTGTGGAAATTCGCGATACCGCAGGCAACCTTCTTGCAACACCCATTGAAAAAAGACCGACTGCAACCAACCGCTGCTTTGTTCGCGCGCTTGGAACAGACACTGCGCTCCTGCCGCCCGGCAATTATACTGTTGTCATTGGTGCACGCGCAACCGGCACTGACTTATTCAGAAGCTTCCGCGGGCTCCACTTTGGCATCAGCGAAGCGGGCGCTCGCCCGTAAGCACAAAAAGCGGAGGAATGTTGATGGGCGCTACATTCGCGCTGACCTTTTCATAACGGGCACGCAAGTCCTTAAACAGCCGCGGAGTCACCTGGTACGCCACAAAACGCCCGTTTGGCGCAAGCACGCGCGCCGCTGCATCAAGAATTGCCGCCTTTTGCGGAATCAGGCTGAACGGGATTCCCGAAACGATAACATCCACCGGCCCGCACACTATTTCCTCAATATCCGCCGCGCTTCTTTGATATACCGTCAACCTCTCATCACGTATGCCGCTTAACTTTTCTGCAAGACGCGCATTTGTCTCAAGCGCAATCAGCCTTGCATCAGAAGACAAGCCGTTCAGGATGTGCCTTGTCAGAACTCCGTCTCCTGCACCATATTCAACAACACACCGTGCAGAGCCAAGATTCGCCTCGCGCACAATCTTCCTTGCCGCAATAGGGCTTGTGCCCGCAATCGTTGCCACAAGCGGGTCCTGCAAAAACGCGCGAACGTAGTTCATCTTATGGCGGTGGGGAGATTTGAACTCCCGACCCCCGGCTTATGAAACCGGTGCTCTAACCAGGCTGAGCTACACCGCCGACGCTGTGCCTTCGGCTGCGGAGTGATTTAAAAAGGTTGTGCCGATGCCCGTTCACTTGTTCTCAAGCATCGCCCGAATTCCTGCCTGCACTGCATCCATCTCCCCTTTTCCCAGATTTTGGTGCGGCCAGTGCTTGAGCCCATCAGAACTCAGCCTTGGAATAATATGCAGGTGCGTGTGAAAAATAACCTGCCCTGCTGCGGGCTTTGTGTTTATGCCGATGTTGAACCCATCAGACTTTGTTGCGGCAACAACCGCACTTGCAATTTTCTTTGTTACGACCATCATCTCCGCAAGAATACTATTAGGGGTTGACAAGATGTCCTCGTGATGTTCCTTTGGGACAACCAAGGTATGCCCAGGGTTTACCGGACTGATATCAAGAAAGGCAACAACCGTGTCATTTTCATACACGAATTGCGCAGGAATCTCCTTACGGATTATTTTACAGAAAACACAATCGCTCATTGCGCTTTGGCTGCCTTTGGCGCGGCAGGTTTCGATGCCGGCTTTGCCTTTGCCGGCATTCCCGTCTTTGCTTTTTTGAGCGCCTCAACATTCTCCTTATAACTTGACCTGCGAAGTGCATCCCAGCGCACATTCAGCGCGCAGGTATCCTCGCAGGAAAGGCCTGCCTCAACAATCTCCTTACAACTGAATCCGCGGCTCTTGCGCCGCTTCCCATTGTGAATTACAAATGCTTCCATTTTCACCCCTCCACCAAATCAAGAATTTCCTTGAGTGAAACAATCTTTCTCTCGAACTCGCGCGAATTTCGGCGGTCAATCAGATAGCCCGCAATACCCGCCATTTCCGCCCCGCGAATGTCCGTCTCAATGCTGTCACCAACAGAAATGACTTCGCCTGCGGAAAGCCCAAGCTTCTCCAACGCGACATCAAACAAGCCGTCCGTCTTCAACTTGCCTTCCGCGTGGCTTACAAAAATACCGTCAAACAGTTCCGTGAGCTGAAACCGCTCAAGCACCTGCTCGACACTGTGCTGCGGCGCATTGCTCACAATCGCAATCTTCACGCCCTTTTCCTTCAGCGCCTTGAGCGTATCCACCGTGTCAGGATACACTTTTGCAAGCAAGCGGTTCTTGTTCCAAACTCCAATCAGGCGGTCAATAATAATCGGAAGCGGGTTCACATTAAAACTCTTGCACGCCTCCTCAAACGCCTGCGCCTGGTCCTCAAACTGGCTCGTCATCACAACGCGCTCAAACTGCTCGACAAACTGGCTGAACGGGACACGCACGCGCAAAATGCGATAGCTCTGCTTGAGCGGAGAATACGTCCCGTTCTCCACGAGCGTTCCCCAGAAGTCAAATAAGACTGCCTTAACCATAGACGAGGTGCCTTGCAGTTCATTTAAAAGATTTTCGGCAATTTTCCAAAAATTCCCCTGTTGTTGTTACTACTTGTCAATACGTTTAAATAGCGTACCCTTTCGCCCAGGCGTATGGCAATTACGCACTTTCCCGATAAAACCTTTGGAATCGACGCGCCC
>QZIM01000018.1 GCA_003599055.1 Candidatus Woesearchaeota archaeon | reverse complement strand
AGCCCAAACGGCAGGATGGGGTGGTTATTCAGGATATAGCGGAACTGAGCGCAGGCTAAATGACCCCTACACGAGATATTCTTATTTTGGTGAAAATTACACAAAATCATTGGTTAATTACGGCAGCAAGGGCCCGGTTTATACGCAAACAACCACGGGTGCAAAGAGCGCGTACAGCGGGGTGTTTAATTTGGACACGAACGCGTATTATGCGCGCGCCCGTGACCCGTCAAGAATCAGCAATTGGGACCCGAACGTGCGGGGCTTCTCGCAGCTTGATGCAACCGTAACGCTTCTGCCTTATGATGTGGTGGGCTATGAGGAAAATGAGGTGCCGCGCGGCCCTAGGGGTACGGCAAAAGTGCTCAGTCGCGGTGACGCATACGGCGCAGGACTGAATACGCGTCTTGCGCGCTCGCAGGTTTTTGTGCAGACAATTGACCTTCCGCCGATTCCGTCCTATGAGGCGTATGAGGTGTGGTTGGTTGATGAGGAATCTGGCTATTCATTAAGTGTCGGCCTTCTCAAGACGGGCGGCAAGTTTACGGCGCAGCTCAGCCATGCAATGTCGCGTTCGCTCGCAGGATTTGATGCGGTGATGGTCACGCGCGAGCAGTATCCGGATATTGACCCGACCCCCGGGGAAGTGGTGTTGTTTGGCTATATGGAGCAGTCGCGTGCAGTGGTAAATTCGCTTGGGGCTGATGCGGGAGCGTGGCTGCGATGAAGCGTATTGTGAGCATTGTTCTGCTTATTGCATTACTGAGTGTTTCCGCAATTGCGGCAATTATGGATTCGTATGTTTCTCCGCTTGAGTTTCCAAGGCGGTATGGGGTTGAGCGGGTAACGCATTACGACCCGCGTGTCGGTATCAGTAAGATAAACACGCTTGTCTATTTGGAGCCGACGTTCGTGCAGCAAAGCATTGGTGCGGGAAGGGGAGGGTACGAGCCTATTTTCCCAAGGGGCACTGCGCGCGTTGAGAGCAGTGCGTGGGATGGGTATCCAAGGGGTGCCGTTCGCGTGACAACAAAGGACCTTCCTCCTTCTGACCGTATCGGTATGCAGTTTGAGGCGTGGCTTGTTGATGATGATACGGGCTACCGCCTCTCATTAGGGCAGTTCTACACGTTGTTTGGCGGCGTGGGCGAGCTTCGCTATGACGGCAGCCTGTATTTTGATGCGTATGACCGTGTTGAGATTACGGTTGAGCCGTTTGAGGATTTGGACGTGCTTCCGGGTCAGGTTGTGCTTGAGGGCCCGATTCAGAAAGACTATTCGGGCTACCGGCCGCCTGCGCGGCAGGGCAGGATGGTCACGGAGTCATTCCAGTTTATTTAGTGGAATTCAAGGATTTTTGCGCTTTTTTTGCTCAGTGAAATGGTTGCGCAAGCTCCTTCTTGAAGAATGATGAGTTGGGAATTGTTGTCTGCACACAGGTGTGCTTTTCCGCGCGTGAGGGTGAATTTTATTTGTGCATTTTTTTTGAGAAGAAGGGGCTTTTGCGCAAAAGTGGTGTTGTTGAACGCAATGCCGATTCCGCTTGAAAGGTTTTTTCGGGTGATGCTGTGGTAGTAGCCGGTGCTGCCGTGGGGTGTTGCGGCAACAATGCCGTCGCCGATGTATTCGTGCGGGAGTGTTTTTCCGTTTACTGCAAGTTTCCAGCGAATTGCGTGCGTGGGCTCAATGTTTCGGATGACTATGTCGTTGACTGCGTACTGTATTTTTCCGCGTGCGCGCGCGGCAAGTTTCAGATGGAGAACTTCGTGGTATCTGCCTTCTTTGAGTGATTCAAGCGCGTGGTCGATGGGGAGGTTGTGGCATTTTTTGCAAATCTTGGAAAACCGAAAGAGTGCTTTTGGGATGCCGGGATACGCGCGTTCGCTGCGAAGGAATGTCCCGTCGCCTCCGTATGAAATAACAATGTCCGGCTTTTTTTGGTCAAGGACAAATCCGTATTTTTTCACTTCTTGGCGAAGTTGTGCGGTGCTTTCTTTGGTTTTGCCGAAGATGGCAATTTTTGAGGGTGTCATTTGTTGGAATGGTGTCAATAGTTGAATCGTCGTTCGTATTCTTTGTGGCTGAGCCATTCGAGCACGATGCTGAGGACGATGATTTTGTCGCGTTTGATGGTGTAGATGAGTCGCCACGCGTTGGGCAGGTTGTACTTCCACAGGTTGTCAAGCGGTACGAAGCGTGATTGGTAGTCTTTTGGGATGATTCTTTTTGGTATTTGAATTCCAGAGAAGGCGTTCTTTTGCAGGTCCAGGAATGCGCGCTCGACCCATTCCTGGAGTTGTTTTTCCTGAAATTTTTGGCTTGAGAGCGCTTCGTATGCGTTCTTGATTTTTTCATCGCCAAAGACTACTTTTGAGTTGACTTCCATTCTAAATGCGGCTGTGATAAGAGCCGTTTTACTCCTTCAGGGTCCCAAATCCACGCAACGTGCCCTTCCCGGTCGACGCCAATCTTGTTTGATTCAAGAAGGTAGTCAAAAATGACGCAGAACGTTTGGTACATCATTTTTCTTGGCAGGTGTTCCCAGAGCGAGCGTTTTTTGAAATCGCCGCTGTGTTCGCGAATGAAGTCCTCTACCATAAGCACGGTGTCGAGCTGGGGGTAGTGCAGGACTGTTTTCCGTTTGTGTTTGTATTCAATCTCAGGCACATTGTTATATGCAGTTATACAACTATTTAAGCATTGCGAATCAAAAAAAATGTAACTTCAAAGTGGTAAAAAGGGAAAGGTTTATGACTCAAGGGCGCTGCAAATGCTTGTATGGATTTGGATTTACGTACGCTTGAATTGGCTTCGGCAGCGGGTGATGCAGAGGCGACTTTGCGGCTTGCCCATGCGGCAGGTCGCGCAGGCTTGCCTTCGCTTCATATTTGGGCGCACGCTCTTGCGCAAGCGCCGGGAAATCAGGATGCGCGGCAGGGGTATATTTCTGCAGGAGGTTTCTACCCCGAGCGCGTTCAGGATAAGCATTTGGGTGATGCATTTGTTTATTATAATGTGAATGTTGATGGTGGATTGCACACGGTCGTTCAAGGAAATGGCTTCTTACAGCGTGGTGATTGCAGAACGTGGGACCAATGGAGAACGTACGCTTCAAGAAATAAAAAAGGAATCAAAATCACGAGCGCACCGCTTGAGGGGGCGATTAAGCTTGGCTGGTTTGCGTTGCGTGGCCATCCTGCATTTAGGGAAGAGTTAGCGCATTATCTTTCCGTTCATCGTGAGAATGAAACGAGTTGGCCAATCTATGGCAAGTTCACCTATGGCGAAGGGACAAACGCAACCCTTGAAGAATTCGCAATGAACGGCACCATTCAAACAAAATCACTACAACTTCCAACGTTCAATCAAGATTATTCAATCCTTGCCCTTGAACAAGCCGAAAATCAGCTCGGACAAACAACTATTTCAGAACAGTCTGATTCAGCAATGAGCGCCCTCTTCACCGCTCAGCCAAGTCAGCTCGTTGCAGCATTCCAATACTTTACCTCGCGCCAAAACAATGGCGACTTGCGGGAAGTTCGGCTTTGGACTCCTGACCAAGGCTCGCGGCAAGAATATCCGGAGCGGGCTTTGGTGTTTGGACGCGTCGTCGTCATCGGCTGGTTCGTCATCGGCTGCTACGGCGACATCGGCCACTACAGGCCCGCCGTCGGGTGGCGTTCGGCGCAAAAAATTTTCACAAGTCAGACTGATGATTAGGACAAACGAATTATTCTTTAAAGCCGTTCCAAGCACGTGCAGTTCAGTATGTTGTTCCCGCACGTGCATATGCTGCATTGCGGGCAGTCGTCAGTGAATTTTGGCGTGTAATTGCATTTGGAACATTTCATTCCCTGCTGGGACCTATATTCCGCTGCGTGCGGCGGGAAGTCGCAGCGGGGAAGGCAGAAATCGCCGGATGCTTCGCGGCTTGTTGCAACGTGGGTAGTGGGTGGTAGGTTTTCAGGCGATTTCTTCATTTGAGCCACCGGTGGATTGTGCTTGCCGATGCAAGCTTGTTTTTTGCGCTGGCAACTTCCTGTGCGAGTGTTTTTTCGCCGAACACGTCGTGTATCCATTGTGCGAAGTCGTTGCGCGTGTTGTTTGCGTGATGGGTGTATGTTGCGTCGTCCAGTGTTGCGATGGTTGCGGCAAGTTCGCCAAGGGAGTGTATTGTTTTTCCGTTTTGGAGGCGAAATGCGGTGTGCGGAGAGGTTTTTTTGTCGCGTGAAGTGTGCTGGCATTTGCGGGCGATTGCTTTTTTTGCCGATGCAATGATGTGTTCGACGGTGATGCCGTGTTTTCCGAGGATCTCGCTGCGGGTGCCGCTTTCGGTGTCAGATGAGAGCCCGACTTTTTCAATCGGCTCTTTAATGCGTGCGGACAGGGCGTGTCCTGTGCCGCTGTGTTTGTTGTGTTCTTCGATGGTGACGCCGCATCCGGTTTCTTCAAGTGCGGAAAGGAGGGTGTGGGTATCAATGGGTGAGAGGGTGCTGTTGTTGATGACCGTGCAGGTGATTCCTTGCCTATTGAGGCGTTCTTCTGCGCGAAGGGCAAGGGGCAGGCAGTTTCCGCTTGCGATAAGGGTGCAATCTTTGCCCAAGCGAATGGTGTTTGCCTTGCCGAAGAGAAAGGGGTGTTTGTCCGTGATTCCTTCTGGGATTTCTTTGCCCAATCGGATGACGTTGATTCCTTTGCGGCTTGCGCTTGCAATGATTGCTCTGCGGGTTTCTGTTGAATCCGCAGGTTCAATTAAGGTGAGGGTGGGTATTGCGCGAAGGTGTGCGGTATCGTGTGTTGCGTGCAGGGCGTTTCCGTCTTGTGCGGTGCTGATTCCGGAGTGGCTTGCGATGATGGTGATGTTTGCGTTGTTTTTGCGCGCGAGGTTGACAAGGCGCGGCTCAAGGGTTGCGGCGTACGTGATGACGACCGGTTTTTTTCCGCGAAGGGAGAGTCCGATGGCAAGGAGAAGGGAGAGTGGGCCTGATGCGCCGGTGTTGATGAATCGGGAGGGGTGGGTTTTTGCAAGAGTGCCTGTTTTGGTGCTTTCCGCGATGTCGCTTGTGAGAACAGTGATGTCTTGGTATTCTGCGATTTCCGTGAGTGCGTCTTGGATGGGGTGTTTAGTGTTTTTCATATGTGAGTTCTGCGAGTGCGATTTTTGCCTGTGCGGGTGTGACTGGCTTGTGCCAGCGGTGGTCGTGCTCGATGAAGCGGACTCCTTTTCCGCTCGTGGTGTGTGCAATGATTGCAACGGGGCCGGGTGTTTGCTTGCCTGCCGTGATTGCTTTTTGGAGGTCTGCAATGTGGTGGCCGTCGGTTTCAAGGACGGTCCAGCCAAAGGCGCGGTATTTTGCGGCCAAGTCGCCGAGTGGGGCGATGTGTTCGGTGTTGCCGTCGCCCTGGATGTTGTTGCGGTCGATGATTGCGATGAGGGGGAGCTTGTGGTTTGCGGCAAAGAGTGCTGCTTCCCAGACCGTGCCGTTTTGGTGTTCGCCGTCTCCGAGGATGCAGAACGTGTGCGTTTCGCCCGCAAGTGCCATTCCGCACGCAATGCCAAGGCCGTTTCCGGGGGTGTCGCAGGAAGCGTCTACGCCGGGAGTTTGCAGGGTTGGCCTGCCTTGGAGGATGCTTCCTTGTTTTGTGAATGTGTAGAGGTGTTTTTTGGAGAAGTATCCTGCGTGTGCAAGCGTGGCATAGAGTGCGGGGGCGCAGTGGGTGTTGGAGAGGACGAGGCGGTCGCGTTCGTTTGAGGAGGGGTTTCGCGGGTTGTGTTGCATTCCGCCAAAGTAGAGGGCGACAAGGATGTCAACGAGCCCAAGGGAGGTGGCTGTGCCGTGCGCGCTGCGCGCAAGCATTTTGATGATGTCTTGGCGGATGTTCTTTGCAGTAGTGCGCAGGTCGTTCATGGTGCCTCTTTTTATGGAGAAATTTACGGCGGTGTGATTTATAAAGTCTTCGTCCGGTGTGTCAGCGAAGGGTAATGGTGGTGAGTGGTTCAATGAGGCGGTATGTTCCGCCAAATGAGTGGTATATGCGGTGTTCTCCTGCCGCGTTGATTCCGGTGACGATGCCGTGTTGGGTTTTGCTGAGGAGGAGGTCTTGGCGGGAGGGTGCTAAGGGGTCGTGGTCCGGAGGGGTTTCACGTTTGGCAGGGTCGTTGTGCGTGTGGACGTGAAAGAGGACGGTTCCCTGCTGTTCTGCGAGGAGGAGTTCTTCGGGGTGTTTTCGGTAGGTGGTGTGAAGGGCGAGTTCTGCGTAGATGATGCGGAGTTGGGCTGCGAATGTGTCTCGGTCAACGGCGGGATTTCGAAGGGCGGCAAGGGCGTTTCGGAATTCTGTTGCGCGGGCGTGATTGTGGGCGGATGTGCTTGGTGCGCAGTTCGTGCGAACGGTTGCGGCAGAGGTGATGAGTTCGTCAAGGGTTGAGTAAAGGTCGTGTGCTCCGCTTGCATAGCGTTCGATAAGGGAGGGGCCGTCGCGAAAGACGTTGTAAAGCTCGATGAATCGGGTGCCGTTTCTGTTTGCAATGATGACACCGCCGCGTTCTATGTTGTCTTTTTGTGCGCGAAGGGCGAGGTCTTCAAGTTCAGGCCGGTGGCGTTCGATGAGGTGGTGAGGAGTGTGGTCCTGGGTGAGTGTGTGTTCACAGGAGGGAATGGGTTGCGGTGAAGGGGTGTTGCAGCTGAGCGTGCCGAAGGTTGCGGCAAGTGTTGCAAGGGAGGCGGTACGGAGAAATGATGGGCGGCGCATAAGCAAGCTGCAATGATGCGGGTTTTATATGCGTGGTGACACATTGCTTTTTGCAAGCAGTTTGCGGTATGCTGCCTGTGGGTGTTTTTCGTGCTGTATTGCGCTTGTTGCAATGCTGAAATGTGCGCCGGCGCGCGCGGCAATCGCGCACGTTCCCAAATTGATGCCGCCGTCAACGCCGATTTCAATGGCGGGATTGTGTTTTTTGATTGCCGCGATTTTCTCGAGTGGTTTTTTCAGGAAGGCTTGTCCTGAATGGCCGGGGTGCACGGTCATGACGAGTGCAAGGTCGGAATGGATGAGGGGGTGTTCGTGGCCGCGGATGGGGGTGTTTGGGCTGAATGCAATGCCGCTTTTCATTCCGGCAAGCCTGATATCTTCGAGTGTTTCGCACGGGTGGGTTGTGGCTTCTGCGTGTATAATCAGTTCTTTTGCGCCAAGGCGGGAGAATGGCTTGATGTATCGGTGCGGCTTGTGTGCCATAAGGTGGACTTGGACGTCTTGTTTTGGGAAGTGTTTTTTGAGCGTGTGCAAAAGGACGGTTTTGTTTGAGACAAACCTGCCGTCCATAACGTCAAGGTGGACTTTTTTTGCAAAGGAGACAAGGTGGAGTTGTTCTTTGAGTTCGTGAATGGTTGTTGCAAGGATGCCGGGGAGGATGTTCATCGTTTGGTCAGCACCCAAAGGATACTTGCGCCGATGGCAAGTGTTTCAAGGAGAAGAATGACGGCTGCGCGCCCATAGTCTTTTGCCGTATACGCGCGGGCGCTAAGGATGTTTTCGCGTTGCGGCTCGGTTCCTGTTTGGAGGAAGAGGCGGTTGTGTCGCCGGTTGGCTTCGAGGATGAGGTCTTCGGAATAGACAAGGCAGTTTGTGCTTTTTGGCTGTGCAAGGCAGTGGGGTTGGCTGAAGGTGAGCGTGTCAATGGCGCGTTGCAGCGTGGTGCTTCTTTTGATGCGGTTCTCTTCTGATTTGCTGAGCGCGATTTTTTGTGCGAATGCAGAGGTGAGGTTTTCTTTTTGGTCGGGGTTCGCGGCGGCCTGTTCAATGAAGTCAGTATGTGCTGCATAGAGTGTGACAAGATTTTTTTCTGCTTGCATCATTCCGTGCGCAGTATAGGCAAAGAAGAGGAGGGCGATGAGGGGAAGGATGGCGAGTGTTGCGTGTTTGTTCATAGCGTGTTGAGTTTGGCAATGCGCCTTTTATGTCTTTTGGCACCGGAAAAGGGTGTGGTGAGCCAGGTGAGCGTGATTTTTTCGGCTTTTTTGGTCGAGAGTTGCCTGCCGGAGAGGCAAAGGATGTTTGCGTCGTTGTGTTGTCTGCTTAACTTTGCGTTTTCAAGTGTCCAAACAGGTGTTGCCCTGATTTTTTTGAACTTGTTTGCAGCGATGCAGATTCCTTCTGCCGAGCCGCAAATCAAAATCCCTGTGCCTTTTTTTTGCACTGCGCGGGCAACTTTTGCCGCATAGTCGGGATAATCGTCTGTTTTGATAAGTGTGTGCGCGCCGTGGTCGGTAACGGTGTATCCCTTTTTGGCCAGTTTTTTCTTCAAAAATTCTTTGAGTGTGAATCCTGCGTGGTCCGCGCCGAGGTGGACAATCATGCAATGCCTCCGGTGATGAGGTATGCTGCTTGGACCATTGCGTAAAAGAGGGCGAGGCTTGCAAGGTTCCACGTGAGTGGCTTGAAGGGGAGCGGCTCGTCGGTGATGCGCGAGAGTGCAAAGAGCGGGGTGAATAGTCCAAGGAACAAGACGCCAAGTTCCAGAATAATGTTGCGGGGAAGGAATGGTCCGAGTTGGGCAAGGGCGCCAAGGATGATTTGGATGACTGATGCAAGGACGAATACAAAGCTGACGATTTCGTATCGTTCTTCAAGCCGGTGGGGTGCGAAAAATGCGATGAGGGAGAAGCCGGAGACAAGGGCCAAAATAAGGAGCATATAGGGCGGTGCGGGCATAAATGAGGGCGCGACGATAAGGGTGCCGATAAGGCTTGAATGGATGGCAAAGCCAAAAGTTCTGCTAAAGCTCATAAGAGTTGCTCCGCGCTCCACGCAAGGTATTTTTTGTTTGAGGAGCTCACGGGAAGCGCGATGATGCAGGGGGTAGTGTATGAGTGCAGCGTTTTGACCCGTTGTTCAAGTGCCCTGAACTGAACATCAAATGTTTTTGCAAGAATGATGCTTTCGCGGTCTTTTTGAATTTTGCCGTTCCAAAAGTAGATTGATTCGGCTGCGGGAATGATGTTTGCGCAACTGGCCAGTTTTTCCTTGACGAGCGCACGGCCTATGCGGTCTGCTTCTTTCCTGTCTTTACAGGTGATGTACGTGATGATGGGTTTCATATGAGGGTGAGTCCGGGGATTCTCTCAAAATGTTTTCTGTTGTTGGTTTTGAGCGCAAATCCTTCTTCAATGGCAAGCGCACCGATGAGAAGGTCCTTGAAGTCAAGGGAATTTCCTTTTCTTTGGAGTTCCCCTTGGATTTTTGCCGCCCGTTTTGATGCGGAGAGAGTGAGGGGGAGTACGAGGAGTTGGCTGATAAATTCATCAAGTTTCGGGAGTTGTTTGTCTTTGTAGGGGGAGTGTTGTGCGCCAAGATAGAGTTCAAATGTGTTGATTGCAGTGGTTCCAAAAACAGTGTCGCCCTCGTTTTCCGTGATGAATCGCACGGCCTGCTCGTTTCCCTTTATGTATTCGATAATGACGTCCGTGTCTAAAATGACGGGATTTCCCATTTCCAGCCTCTTTTCAGTATTTGTTTGAGCTTTTTATCGTCGTACTCTTTCCAGAATCCTGCGTATGCGTGAAGGTCCTGCGGGCGGAGTTTGGAAAGCGCTTTGTCAAGAGATACGGGCTCGCCCGTTTTTTCCTGAAGCCTGCCTGCGTAGCGGACAAGCCATTTGTAGTTTTCTTCGCTGATTTTGATGGTTTTAAGAGTGGTCATAGTGGTAAAGGTGGTAAATGACTATTTAAGCTTTTCCTGAACTGCCAAAGAGTTTCATTCGATGCTGTACGATGTGCTGCATAAGGTCGCGCGCGGGACCAAGGATGTGCCGCGGGTCGAATTCTTCGGGCCTTTCCTTGATGACTTTGCGGACAGCCGCGTCAAATGCGAGTCGCAGGTCAGTGTCCGTGTTGATTTTGTTGACGCCGTTTTTGACGGCAAGTGCGATTTGGTCGTCGGGGACTCCTTCGGGCTTTCCGAGTTCCGCGCCAAAGCGCGCGGCCATGGTGACAAGTGATGCGGGAACCCCGCTTGCGCCGTGAAGGACGATGGGCATCTTCAGTTTGTCCTTAATCGTTTTGAGCAAGTGTATGTCAAGGCGTCCGCTTCCTTCGAATTTGTACGCGCCGTGGGATGTGCCAATCGCGATTGCAAGCGCGTCAACTCCGGTCTTTTCCACAAACTCTGCCGCGGCGTCGGGGTCTGTGTAGATGATTTTGCGCGCGATGATTTGCTCTTCCGCGCCGCCGATGGTGCCGAGTTCTCCTTCAACGCCGATGCCTTTTTTGTGCGCCCACTGCACGACTTTTTTTGTGTTTTTGATGTTTTCATCAAGGGGCAAGTGCGACCCGTCGTACATGATTCCGGTCCAGCCTGCTTTAATGCAGGAACGAATCAGGTTAAGGTCGCGCCCGTGGTCAACGTGGAGTGTGACGGGCACTTTATTCATCGCGGCAACGGTTGCAAGCGCTTTCAAATAGTCAATTCCTGCGTATTTCAGCGCACCTTCGCTGGTTTGCAGGATGACTGGGGATTTTTCCGCGACTGCGGCGCCGACAACTGCCTGGCAGATTTCCATATTGTTGATATTGAACGCGCCGACTGCGTAGTTTTCTTTGTGCGCTTTTGCAAGTATTTTGTGAAGCGGTACGAGCATGGTTCCCCTTTTTGAGGGTGTTTATGCAAGGGAGTATTTAAACCTGAGGGCAAATTATTTAACGGGAAGAACTGCGCAAAAACTATGCAGCGGAGTATTTTCCCTACATCTGCGCCGGCTGATTTTTTGCGTGACGGTTTTGTCCTTTTGAGGAATGTTTCAGGTGCAGAGGAAGTGTGTGGTTTGTTTTTGGAGGAAGTGCGAACTGCGTGGCCGTTTGGGCAAGGTGTTGCTCTTGACAATGTGGCGCGGGTTCCGCACAAGTCCTGTCAGGATGCGGTTGAGACGGGCCATCTCTCGCTCCATTTCGAGATGGGACTGCCTGTTATCCCGGTTGAAGAAACTACACGGGTACACGCGCTTCTTTGCCTGCATATTCCAAAAAATGAAACCGCAAGCGAGGTGAAGACCCGGTTGCTTCCGATTGACGGTCTTCTTGCAGGGCGTGCTGTTGAGGAAGCGCTCACCAATTACGTGAAAAAGTATGGTGCGGGCTGGAACGGCCATAACAGCGGCCGTATCTTGTGTGCAGGACAACTGCTCGATGCCGCGGCGGGAAAAAGTGAGTTGTCCTATATGCGTGAGCACCGGATTGCGGAGTGGTTCAATCAGGATGAAAATGGTAATGTTCAGGACGGCAGGGTGAACGAGCGTGCATTTTTCCGAAAGCACGGCATCGTCCTGAGTGAGCGCGAGAAATCGTTTGTCCTGCAGCAAGGTGACTTGCTTATCATAGACAATCTGCGGGTCGCGCACGGGCGGGAGGGCAGGCGTCCTGCGGAGGAGCTCGTGCAGTTGTTGTATGGCGCAAGGGAAGTTTCGCGGGTGCAAATTGACGGTTTGCGAAGGCAAATTGTTGATAATTTAACTAAACGCGCCTGAGCGTTCCTGATGTTTTTGCCGCTTTTTCTATTTCTTTTCGGGTCAGCAGGTCGTGTGTCGCCCCAAACTGCCGGATGACGGAGTTTGCCTGTGCTGCACCCCATTGTAGTGAGGTCGGAACGTCGAGGCCGAGGAGTTGTGCCGCAACAAACGTTGAGGCAAAGCTGTCTCCTGCGCCGGTGGGCTCGACAACAGGAACATCTTTTGGCGTGATGTGCCAGTGTTCTTTGCCGTCATACGAGTCGGCGCCGTTTGGGCCGTCTGTAATCACGACAAGCGGGACGAGTTTGTGCAGTTCTCGCAAAAGGGATGCGGTTTCTTTTTTGGTTCCGCTAAGGGCCTGCGCCTCTTCTTTGTTCAGAATCAATATGCTGCACGCGTCCAGGACCGGTTTCAGTTTTTTTGCGCCCATTTCGCACAGGTAAATGGAGGGATTCCAGCTGAGGGGAGTGTTGTTTTGCCGCGCATAGTCTGCAATTTTAAGGGATGTTTTCCAGCTCTCGCCAAGGAAGCTTCCGAGGTAGAGCCAGCGCGCGCGCAGTTTTTTCCACGGGACTTCGCGTGCGTGCAGGTCATTGTTGGTTCCGCGATAGGAGAAAATTGTCCGATTCTTGATTCCGGACAGGATGCAGGAGAGCCCGGTCTCTCCTGCGCGAGGTCCAAGGAATGCGACCTTTTCGCGTTTCAATTCTGCAAGCAATTGGTCGCCGCGCGCGTCCGCTCCGCATTTGCCCAAATAGCCGGTCTTAAAGCCAAGGGTGCTGAAGTTGACGGCGCAGTTTGCCCCTCCTCCTCCGATTGCGGTGTGCGTTTCATCGACGAGGAGTTTTCCGCCGACCGGTATTCCCAAATCTTCGTGGCCGTGGAGGCGGATGAGTTCAATGCGCGGGCTATGGGTGACCATAAAGATGTCCGTGCTGATGCTTCCGAGTGTAATAACGTCGTATTTCATAGGAGGAAAAGGATGGTAAGGGCGCATCCTGAAACAATGCCAAGGGCAACGTAGCTTGCAGCAAGGAGTGTGCTTGGGTGTTTTTCGTGCGGCTCGCGCAGGTGAAGCCGTGTTTTGTTTTCGCTGTGGATGCGTTCGTGTGCGTGGGTGAGCCGCAGGCGGCTGCGCTCATTGCTCACGTGAACTTGTCGCGGCGTGCTTACAATGAGGGGGGTTTTGTTTTCAGAATGAATGATGGCTGGTTGAGGGGGTGTTTTCTTTTGCTCAGGCGCATTTTTTTCGTTCTGCGGGAAAAGGGCGTCACGGAGGTGCATTTCGTGTTCGCGCGGGCTTTTTGCCTGTTCGAGTTTTTGCGCAAGGCGTTCGTGTCCGATGCTGTGTTTTGTCCAGGCGGCAAAGTCGTTTTTGTGCGCGTTCACGTGATGGTCAAAGATGTCGCGGGGCATGATTTTGAGTTCGTCGTGCAGGTCCCGCAGGGTGTGGAGCGGTTTCCCTCCCTTGAGCCAGAATGGGTGTTTTGCCTTGATGTTGATGTTCATTGTTTTGCCGAGACGAGCTCGCGGACGAGTTTTTTGAGGATTGCGCGCTGGGTGTCGATGCGGTTGTGGATTGTGCGCATTTCTTCCGCGAGGTCTTTGGTGTCAAAGACGTGTTCTATCCAGTTCGCGAAGTGGTTTTCCGTTTCGTTCACGAATGTGCGGAAGTTTTCTTCAGTCATGGTTTCAAGTTCGTCAACAAGTTCAAGGACGTTTTTTATTTTGCGCCCGTCGTGAAGAACAAACGTTTTTGTCTCGGGAGCCCTGCCGAGGAGTTTGGTTGTGACGGTCACGTTCACGCGCGGTTTTTGGGTTGTTGTTTTTTTGCCTGTTTTCTTTTTCATGCGCTCACCTCAAGGAGTTTTGCAAGTTTGGTGAACATGCCGGGATTCTTTTTCTTGGCCGCGATTTCAAGGTCGGAAATCACGTTCATGAAGCTGATGTATGCTTCGTAGGGTGAATTGTGGGGGTTGAAGTATTTGTGCACGTCGCCGTCGGAGAACCACTTGGTGCACATATAATAGAAGTGGTCGGAGGTGGTGAGTTTTCTCCAGGAGTCAATAATGTGCGCATTCTTGGTTGCAAGGACGTCTTTTTTGAGCCGGTAGAGTTTTGCAATGGCGCTGGTTTGCATCTGGTTGCCAAGCCAGGCGCTGGTGTCGCGCTCTGTGTCTGCCCAGCTGATGGGGTGGTGGATGTCGAGTTCGTCCTTGGGCTCTGCGCAGGCAGCGTCGCTTGGCAGGTGAAATCCGATGTTGTGGCGGTCAAGGGCGAACGGAAGGTGTTTCATAAATTCAAAAATTCCGGTGTCTTCCCATTGGTGTTCTCCGAAGGTTTCAAAGTCCATAAAGAGGTTGATGCTGTCGCCCATAACAGGGGCTATCCATCCTGCATACTTGTCTGCGGTGAGGGGGTAGCCGTTCCAGCTTTTGTTGCCGAACCGGAATGCGATGTCATCGGAGAGCCGGTAGTTCTTAAGGAGCAGCTTCACGTTTTTCGTGCCTGCTGCTTTGTATACGTAGTCAGGGGAGCGCCAGCCTAAGAATCCGTCCCATCCTTCGGCAAGGACTGCGGCATATCCTGCCTTTTCCAAATGCGCGGCAAGGGCGTTGTGGTAGATGAGTTCCGTGTTGCGGAACACGGTCGGTTTTGCGCCGAAGTGCATTTTCATTGCTTTTTTGTGGAGGGCAATCTGATGGTCGAATTCTTCTGCGTCATACAGGAAGGAAAGGGAGTGGTGGTAGGTTTCGGAGAGGAACTCGACGCGCCCGGTTGCGGCAAGCTTTTCGAATTGTTCGAGGACTTCCGGGCTGTATTTTTCGAATTGTTCAAGGGCGGTTCCGGTGATGGAAAAGCTGCAGCAAAAGGAGGGATGCTTGTGGATGAGGTCAAGGAGGAGTTGTGTTGTCGGCACATAGCATTTGCGTGCGACTTTGCGCATGATTTCCGCATTTTTGTGTTCGTCAAAGTACGGTGCGTGCTTGCCGATGTCAAACAAAGGGTACTGTTTAATGCGGTATGGCTGGTGGACTTGAAAATAGAGACAAATGTTGGTCATTCCGATTCTCCCCTTTTTTGTGTGTGCATAGGCTTGTGTCTTTTTAATGTTTTCCCGTTAATCTGCGGTACGCGTCAAGGACTTTGCGTGCGGGCTCAATGAGGGTGAATTGTTTTGATTCGGTAAGGCTGTTCTTGCGGAGTTCTTCGCGCAAGGGGGCGTGGCGTAAGACGGAGACGATTTTTTCGGCAAGGCTCTTGGTGTCCCAGAAGTCTGCCTTGAGGGCGTGGCTGACAACTTCGGAGACGCCGCTGGTTTTGCTGAGGATGACGGGTGTTCCGTTCTTGATTGCTTCAAGGGCGACAAGGCCGAACGGCTCTGAAACTGAGGGCATGACGTAGACGCTTGCGTTTTGGAATGCGCGGTGAACGTCTGCGCCCTTGAGTGCTCCGGTGAAGATGAACTTGTCGGCTATGCCAAGTTCGCACGTGCGGTTGATGATGCGGGGCAGCATATCGCCGTCGCCGACGACGATGAATTTGGTGTTTGGCTCAAATGCAAGGACGTGTTTTGCCGCTTCAACAAAGTAATCAGGGCCCTTT
The DNA here is from genome assembly GCA_003599055.1 of Candidatus Woesearchaeota archaeon. GTDB lineage: Archaea > Nanobdellota > Nanobdellia > Woesearchaeales > ARS49 > SURF-65. The sequence continues at coordinate 52,312 of QZIM01000018.1, read as the reverse complement.
TGGACGGTCACTCTGCCAAGGAAGAGGACGCTGTGGTGCGGCAGGGTTTTTTCCGTTGGGGACGGGATGTGCTCGTCATCGATTCCCCAGTGGACGACTTCGATTTTGTTTTCGGGGATTGCGTAGTGTTTGAGGATGTTTTGCTTGCTGAAGTGTGAGTTGGTGATGATGTGGTCTGCCCCGCAAAGGCCTTCGTATTCGATGTGGCTGATGCGCGGGTCGGGGTTTCCTGCAGTTCGGTCGAATTCGGTTGCGTGCAGGTGGACGATGAGCGGTTTTTTTGTTTTTTTCTTGAGTGCAAGGCCTGCAGGGTAGGTCATCCAGTCGTGCGCGTGAATCACGTCAAATGTGCGGTTTTTGAGTTCCTGCGCAACGTGCGTGTAGCGCTGGACTTCTTCGTAGAGGTTTTTGCCGTAGACTGCGCCCGCCGTTCCGGTAAGTGAGACGTGGGTTTCGGCAAGTGTTTGGGCGTAGGTCGTGCTGGTGTGGTACGCGCGAAGGGTGCTCGTTATTGTTTTGATTTTGACATTCTTGAGCAGTTTTGCCGCGCCAAGGAGGTTCACGTATTCTGCGCGCGCTCCGGTTGGCGCAAAGGGCATAACGAACGTGACGCGGGTTCCGAGTTTGGCAAGCCCTTTGGTGAGGTCGTAGCAGGCAGTGCCAAGGCCGCCGGACTTGTACGGGGGGAATTCCCATCCGAGCATCAGCACTTTTGGCTTTTTCATCGTCTGCCTCCGCTGATGGTTTTTGCCGGCTCTGTTTTTTTGCGGTAAATTTTGACGTAGGATGAGATAAAGACGGGCTCGATTTTTTGCGTGCCGAGAAGGTAGATGAGGTGTAAGTTGACGGTTCGCCAGGTGAGGCCGGTTGTTTGGGCGATGTCGTTGACCGTGCGCTCACCTGAATCGAACGCGTCCAGTATTAACTGGCGTATCTCACGGTAGGTTTTGCGATGTTTTCTGCTCACAACACACTCTCGGATGCTGCGGGCTATTCATACTATTTAAAGATTATGCTTAAAATAGCTATTACTTAAGCTAATAAAAAGCATAAGTTGTGCCTAAAATCGAACAAGAATCTTTATCTGCTCCGATGCGTAATGCGCGAGGGTATGGACTGGGTTGACTATTATGTGCGCAGGTTGGCGGGTGATGGCGCGTCGCGTTGGGCGCGAATGCACGAGGGTGGTGAACGGGTGCGGGGCAGGGTTCGATTGCTCTGCTTGGAAGACTTCACTGATGATGAGATTGGCGCGCGAACGGATGATTTTTCGCGCGCGGTGTATTGGAAGTCAGTGGGTGCTGCGGTGGGAATGAACGGGAGCGAGATTGGGATTGCGGTGGGGTATCGTGTTTTTGATGTTGACGGGCTGTGCGGGGTTTATCTTGGCAGGGTGCGCAATACGGAGCCGTTGCACGAGTTCACGTATTTGCTGTTTGGGGATGCGGCGTGTTTGCAGCGGGTTGATTCAGAAGTGCTGACCTATGCGGAAGCGGAAGATGCGCGGCGAAGGGAGTACGCAAGTCAGGAAGTGGTTGACAGGCTGGCGTACTGGTCGGCGCGGCTGTGCTCTTTGCTTGAATGATTTTTTGCGCGTGCGGGCCTTGCGTGCTGAAGGTATGCAAGCGAGATTTCCCGTTTATTGTCAAGTATTGCGTAAACTGCGGTGTGTTTTCCGTAGGGTAGGTGATAGGTTATTTTTTGGATTGCGCGGATGGTGTGCAATCCGCCAAGGTCTTGTTCTAAAAAGGGGTGTTCGAGAGCAAGTTTAGTCCAGCGGGCATTTGTGCGGACCGCATCTCCGATGTGAAAAGGTATCTTTTTTCCGGAGGAGGCAAGGGTTGCGTTGGTGAGGTTTTCAACCGTGCATTCAATGCTGTCGCTCATAAAGCCCGACCAGTTCTGCTTGTGCAAGGATGTGCCCGTTCATTGCCGAGATGACTTCTTTTTTGGTTGCGCCTTCCGCAAGGGGCAGCGAGCGGTCAAGAGCATAGAGTTTGAAGAAGTAGCGGTGTTTGCGGTCGGGCGGGCAGGGCCCGGTGTATTCGTTTTTTCCCGGGCTGTTTTTGCCGTGTGTCCCGGGAGTGTTTCCTGGCCCGAGTGTTTTGGTGCCTGGCGGGATGTTGAACAATATCCAGTGGTCAAAGATGTCTATTCCCATTTTTTGCTTGACAAAGTCGGGAATGTCCGGGTCGTCCATAATGAGCGCAAGTGTCTTTGTTCCGGGCGGGACGTCGCTGATGAGAAGGGGCGGAATGGTGTTTGCCCCATCGCAGGTGTGCGTTGCGGGAATGTCTTTGCCGTGTTCAAAATTGCCGGTGAGTTTCATAGGGGTGCGGCAAGTGCCGGCCTATTTGTACCTTTCGTCGGGCAAAGCCAAAAAGCTATATAATTTATATAATGGTGCGGGTCTTGCAGGGTGATGCTGACTCGGTATATTGAAGGTGTTCTTCATCGGTATGGCGGCTTGCTTTCCGGTGACGGCAGGCGGGCGTTTATTGCAAAGTGTGTGCGCAAGGGGTACTCGGATGCCCCGCATTTGCGAAAGGTCGCGCTTGAGTTTTTTGAAGAGACTGATATTGATGAGGCTGCGCGCGTGTTGCGGGAAGGGGCGCGGTCGGTTGATGTTGCGGCAGCGCTTGCAGTTCTTCCGAAAAAAAGGGCAAAGGTTGGGCGTTTGCAGCAGTATGAGGCAAGGGGTGATTTTTCTTCCGCGTGGCTTTTGGCGGAGAAAAGAAAGGATGCTGCCCGCGCTCGGATGTACGAGTCTTTGGACAGGATAGTAAGCGAGGGTCCGCTCTTTGATGAGGGGTATTTGCGTGATGCGGCGCTGCTTCTTGACTCTTTTGATGAAGAGGGGGCAAGGGAGAATGCGCAGTACTTGCGAAGGCTTGCGGATTTTTCCGCCTCAATTCGTAAAAAAACCGATTATGATTTTGCGTAATCGTTGAGAATGTCTTTCACGGTCAGGATGCCGACGGGCTTTTGGTTCTTGACAAGGATAAGGGTGTGCACTCCTGCCTTGCGCATTTGGGTGATTGCATCTTTGACTTTGGTGGAGGGGGGCGCGCAGCAAATTGACTTTTTGCTGGTAAAATTCTTGACGGGAACGTTCAGGCCGCTGATTTTCTCGCCGTGGTCGTAGCCTGATTTTTTGAATCCTTGATGTTGCGCTGCGCCGGGGACGCGCTGGGAGTCTGTGTCCCAGAGCTGGCCGCTGCGCAAAAGGTCTGTGGTGCTGACAATTCCTGCAAGGGTTCCGTCGCGGTCAATGACGGGCAAATGGTCGATTCCTTCCGAGCTGAGCGTTTTCATTGCAGAGCTGACGGGGTCGTCAAGGCGGCAGACTTTGAGCTTGGTCGATGCAAGAAGGTCGCACGTGACGCCGGCGTACTCTTTGCACACTTCTTGGGCGACGTCATCGGAGTGAACAACGCCGAGGATTTTTCCTTTTTCTATGACGGGAAGCTGGCTCACCCCGGAAGCGGAGAATAGTTTGCTCATCGTGTGCAGGTCGTCGGTTGGCTTGAGCGCGGGGACAAAGAACGGAGTTCTTGCGCGGCTTCGTTTTTTGACCGCGTTTTTGACTTTCGTGACTGCGGGGTCAAGGCGTGAGTGTGCAAGGAAGTGTTTTTCGATAACGCCAAGGTAGGTTTCTTTGCGGAACACGAGTGCGGATGAGACGCGGTTTTTCTTGAGGGTTCCAAAGAGTTTGCCGACGGTGTCTTCGACGTCGATGCGGGTGTAGTTCTTGTCAAGCAGGTCTTGTGCGGAAGTCATGTCATCACCTTTTTTTGGGTTGTTGATGCAGCGCTTGTTTTTAATGCTTGCGCGTTAACTATATATAAGCTCGTTCCTGTGCAGGCACAATGCCGGACTATTATTTGCTTTCGCAAAAAGAGGTTCTTGAAAAGGTGAGGTCTTCTGCAAATGGGCTCTCTTCGGCAGATGCGCGGGCGCGGCTTGGCGTGTACGGTCTGAATGTGCTTCGGGAAGTTCCGCCGCCAAGCCCGCTTGTTATTCTGCTGCGCCAGTTCAAAAGCCCGATTGTGTGGGTGCTTTTGGTTGCGATGGCGGTTGGGTTAATGGTCGGGGAAACAGTTGATGTTGCGGTAATCGGTGTTATTGTCATTCTGAATGCGGTTCTGGGATTCACGCAGGAGTGGCGTGCGGAGCGCTCAATTGAGGCGCTAAGGAAGTTGGTTTCGCAAAAGGCAGTGGTGGTGCGTGACGGCAGGCTTGAGGAAATAGCGGCAAAGGATGTGGTTCCGGGCGATATCTTGGTGCTTGAGGCGGGAATGAAGGTTGCGGCGGATGCCTATCTTTTGGATGCGTCCGATGTGCGTGCGCAGGAAAGCGCGCTGACGGGTGAGAGTGTTCCGGTTGCAAAAAAAGTGTCGGTGCTGGGGAAGGAATGTTCGGTTTCTGAACGCAGCAATATGGTGTTTGCGGGAACGGATGTTGTGGCGGGGCGGGCTCGGGCGGTGGTTGTGGGGACAGGGATGCAAACCGAGTTTGGCAAAATCGCGCATTTGCTGAGTGGCGAGCGCGATGGGGAGACTCCGCTGCAGGGCCAGTTGCGAAGGTTAAGCATTCAGATAGGGGTTGTGGTCGGGGTTGTTGCCGTCCTCATTTTCGCGGCGGGTATCCTGAAAGGAGGGGATTTCACGGTTTGGCTGCTCACGGCGCTTGCGCTTGCGGTTGCGGCGATTCCGGAAGGGCTTCCCGCAGTGGTTACGGTGGGGCTCAGTATTGGCGTTCAGCGGATGGCGAAGAAGAATGCGCTGATTCGTCATTTGCCGAGTGCGGAAACGCTTGGGGCGTGCACGGTGATTTGTGCGGATAAGACGGGCACGATGACGAAAAACGAGATGACGGTGCGCAAGTTGTTTGTGAACGGGCAGGTGGTGGATGTTGCGGGTGCGGGGTATGAGCCGGCCGGCGCATTTTCTCACAGTCCGAAATCGTTTGAGATGCTGCTGAAAATCGGTGTGTTGAACAACACTGCGCAGGTGGCAAAGGAAGGGGGTTCTTGGAAGGTGGTTGGTGACCCGACTGAAGCGGCGCTGATTGTTGCGGCAAGAAAGGCAGGTCTTGATTCTGCGCGCATTCAGGAGGAGTATCCGAAGGTGGCGGAGGTCTCATTTTCAAGTGAGCGCAAGCGGATGACGACGGTGCATAAGGTGGGGAAGGGAACGCGCGGTTGGAGGGGGATGGTGTGCGTGAAGGGCGCTCCTGAGATGGTTATTGGCCTTTGCACAAGAATGGAAATGAACGGGCGTATTGTTCGTTTGACAAAGGATGAGAAAGAAAAACTGTTGGAAGAGAACGCGCGGTTTGCCCGAAGGGCCCTTCGGGTGCTTGCGTTTGCGTATAAGGATATTGAGTCGCCAAAGGATAAGGCGGGCTGGGAGCGGGACCTTGTTTTTGTCGGCCTTCAGGCAATGATTGACCCGCCGCGCCCGGAGGTGAAGGAGGCAATTGCCAAGTGCCGGTCGGCGGGGATTCGGGTGGTGATGATTACGGGGGACAGCGCGCTTACGGCAGAGGCGATTGGGAAGGAAGTGGGTATTGAAGGAAGAGTGGTGATGGGTGACGAGTTGCAGTCAATGGACCTTGTGCGCGAGGTCGAGTCGATTGGGATTTATGCGCGGGTTGACCCAAAGGACAAGCTTCGGATTGTGGAGGCGCTAAGGAAGAACGGGCACGTGGTTGCGATGACGGGTGATGGAGTAAATGATGCGCCTGCGTTAAAGCGCGCTGACCTTGGGGTTGCGATGGGGCTTGCGGGAACCGATGTTGCGCGTGAGGCAAGCGCGATGGTGCTTGCCGATGACAATTTTGCAAGCATTGTTCGCGCAATTGAGGAGGGCAGGCAGATTTTTGACAATATTCAGAAGTATGTGGCATACTTGTTTTCGGGAAACGTGGCGGAAGTGCTGGTCATTGTTTCATCAGTTCTTCTTGGTCTTCCGCTTCCGCTTATTGCCATTCAGATTTTGTGGATTAATCTTGTGACGGACGGCCTTCCTGCGCTTGCGCTTTCAAATGAGCCGCTGGAGGGGGATGTGATGCAAAGAAAGCCCAGAAATCCGGGTGCGAGTATTTTGTCGGGGCTCGGCCCGTATGTTGTTGTGTACCCGATTATTGTCATTGCAGGGGTGCTTTGGCTTTTTGACGGGTATTTGGGTGAGGGTGTTGAGAAGGCGCGAACAGTCGCGTTCACGGGACTGGTGTTCTTTGAGCTGTTTCAGGCGATAAGCTGTAAGTCAGTGCGGCGGCCGGTGTTTATGACGGGTATGTTCAGGAACAAATGGTTGTGGGTGGCAGTGGCGTTGTCGGCGGCATTGCAGGTGCTCATTGTGCAGTCCTCGTTTTTGGCGGGCGTGTTCGGTGTGGTTTCGCTGTCGTTAGGGGAGTGGTTGCTTATTGCGGGAGTTGCGTTTGCCGGCTTTGCGTATTTGGAAGTGCACAAGCTTTTGCGCAGGTAGCGCAATTGCAGGGATGTCAAAGAGTGAAAAAGAAGGCAAGGAGAATTATCGTTTTCCTTTTTTGTTTGCGCGCCTGATGCTTTCAAGTTCCTTCTTGAGGTCGCGGATGTTTTCTTTAAGGTCGTATGTTTCAAGTGCGTAGTAGTCGTCGCTTTTGTGGCGGGTCGTGGCAATAATCATGCCGGTGGCCGAGAGGAGAAGTCCTGCGGCGCTCAGGGCGGTGTTGTTCGTTCGGGTGAACATCCAGATAATGTCGGCGAGTGCGCCGGCAAAGAAGAGTGAGCTAAGCTGGTATGCCCACGTCTCTTCTATCCAAAGGCCAAGGAGGATGATGCTAAAGAGGAGGGTTGCCGCGCACAGGGCAAAGAAGTGAAGGCCGGCGGGTCCGGTGAGTTGGACTTGGAACAAAAGGGAGACGAGAAGGGCGAGCCCGATGAAGGTAACGGTGAGGAGTGCTTTTGTTTTTTCCTGCATAAGGGCAGAGCCCATCACGCGCTTAATAAGTTTTTCTATTCAGGAGGAGTGACATTTCAGGGTTTTGGTCTTCGGCGTCGGTAAAGGAAAGGTTTTTAATGTTGGCAGGGCGGCTGCGTTTTATCGTTCTGGGCGAGGTGTTTTTTTATGGAAGACGTCATCATCATCGGCGCGGGTGCTGCGGGGTTGACTGCGGCAATTTATGCGGGGAGAAAAAAGCTCAATGCGGTTCTTGTTACCGGTCCGAATATCGGCGGTGAGACGAACTCGACAAATGACATCCAAAACTATCCGGGCTATGAGGGTCCGGGTCCTGAGTTGATGAAGAAGTTTTGGGCGCAGGCAAAAAAGTGGGGCGTGCAGGTAAAGGAAGCAAGAGTTACAAAGGTAACGCACGCGGGCCATTTTACGCTTGAGCTTGATTCCGGCGAAAAGATGGAGTCAAGGGCGGTTATTTTGTGTTATGGTCGTGAGCGCCGAAAGCTGAACATTCCGGGTGAGGACCAGTTCTTCGGCCGCGGTTTGAGCACGTGCACGACGTGCGATGCTCCGCTGTTTCCGAATAAGGACACGGTCGTGATTGGCGGGGGCAACAGTGCGGTTGAGGGTGCGCTTGAGCTTGCGCGAATCGCGCGAAAGGTGTATCTTGTCCATCGGAGGGACCGGTTCCGCGCGGATGAGGTGACGGTGGAGAAGGCGCGGGCAGAGCCGAAAATTGAGATTATCCTGAATGCGTCCCCTGCGGAGATTAAGGGGGATAAATTTGTGAAGTCGTTGGTTGTTGAGGATGCGGTTTCAAAAGAACGAAGGGAGCTTCCCGTGCAGGGCATTTTCTCGGAGATTGGCTGGGAGACGCACACGGGGATGGTGGCGGGTCTTGTGGAGACGAATCAGGCGGGTGAAATCGTGGTTGATGTGCTGCTGAGGACGAAAACGCCCGGGCTGTATGCGTGCGGTGATTTGACGAGTGTTCCGTATAAGCAGACCGTTATCAGTGCGGGGCACGGCGCGGTTGCCGCGCTTGAGGCGTACAAGTTCGTGACGGGCGCAAAGCACTAATAGGGGCTGCGCACAAGCCAGCCGAATGTGCCTTTGAGCCATTTGAGGACGGGGTTGTACGTGCGGGGGGCGTGTGCGTCTCGTACCGTTTCAGCGACTTGTTCGGGAGTGAACTGCCTTTCCGTGTACGATTCTTTTTCAATGAGGCTGAGTTCCTGGCGGGCAAGCCGTGGGTCGCGGGTTATTGCATCTTCGTAAAGGTCAAGGAGTGTTTCGCGCTGTGCGCGGAAGTGCCCGGGGTCAAGTCGGTAGATGTCTTGTATGCGCGAGGTGATATGGGGTGTTCCAAGAAGCTCGCGCGCGGCAAGGGAGAATGAGATGCCAAATGAGTCTCTCTCAAGGGGATTTTGTGTTTCGAGTGCGCGCTCGCATCTGCTGATTGCATCTTCAAACCGGACCGTTCGCTCCGCGCAGTCTTGGACACAGGGTCCTGCGCATCCGCTTGCAAGGATGAGTGCGCAAAGGGTTTTTCTCATACGGTATTCTTGCGGGGCATTATTTGTAAATGTGATGACGCACTTGTGTCATAACGTGCGAGTTGCACTGCACTTTTTTATAGGGCGTAAGGTATCGTTCGGGTATGCTTCATCGCGCAATGGACTTGTTCAAGTTAACCGCGGCAGTGTCTTTGCTGCTGTTTTTCTTGGTTGGCGCGGAGGCCAAGTTCTCGGAGTCGTGCCAGTGTTTTTTGCTTCCTGATTGTGGTTTTGATGAGAACGGGATTGGCTACAAATATCGGCAGTGCAAGGGGAGTTGCGCGGCGTACAGCGGGTGGGTTGAGGATTCGCGTTGCGGGCTTAATTTTTCTCAGCGAACACCGTAGGATTCGCGAAGTTTTCTTTGGGCGATGCGGTGCAGCGGGCGGGCGTAGCAGTACCAGGCGCTTGCCGAGCGCAGGTGGACGTGTGATTCTTCAAGTTCGCCGATGTTGTTTGAGGTTCGCAAAAGCTGCCGGTAGGTGATAAAGGTAAGGGGCATTGCGGGAAGCGCATACCAGGGTGTTGCGGTGAGCAGAACATCAAGGGTGCCGAGTGGTCCGATTCGGTCATAGATGCTGTTTTCCATCTTAGAATTCTTCTTTGGTCATTTCCTTAAGGAGTCCTTTTCTGCGCAGGACATCAACTTGGAGGGGGCGGTATTTGAAGATGACATCGCCCTTTTCATCGCCGCCGAGTTCCCAGGGTTCAATGAGGAGGATGTCGTTTTCGCGGACCCACAGGCGCCGTTTCAGGCGTCCGGGGATTCTGCAGATGCGGGTCTTTCCGTCCATGCAGCGTACTTTCATACGGGAGCCGCCAACGCGCTGTTCGCAGATGCCCAAGACTTGCCGTCCTCGCGGGATGGGTGTTCTTCGGATTTCTTCTTCCTGCTGCTGTTGTTGCGCTGCCGCTTCTTCTTTCTTGCTCATCTGTTTTCGGAAAAACCCGAAGTGGGTTTATAAGGCTTTCGAGAATTTCTTGAAGGAGAGGTGGTGTTTGGCGTGCAGTTTGGCAAATCGCTTGCTCATCGCGGTGCAGGCAAGGTTGTATGCGTGGTTGTGGTTGCGGAATTCTTTTTTTGCGTGCTGGGTTGCTTCAAGGATGAGGTATTTTTTGTTGCTGAGGATAAATTGGAGGTAGCGCAGGGCAAGCTTGATTTTGTCAAGGGTGCTGCGTTTGTCCGGGCTGAATCCGTCGCGAAGCAGGCTGAATTTTCCGTACATGTCTGCGGTTTTTTCATCGGACAGGTAGGTTGCCATATCAAAGTGCTTGAAGTGGTGAAGGGCAGAGAGGATGCCCTGTTCGTCTCCGCCAAAGAAGGTGCTGAGGTGGTATGCGATTTTGTGCAGGTGCTTGTCTTTGAGCCTTTTTTTGGCGCGTTCCGCAATGCGCACAACGCAGGGGTTATCTGAGACAAATGCACAGGTCATCGCGTGGTCAAGGAAGTAGTGGCCTTCGTTTGCAAACATTTGGCTGTTGAATTTTTTGAGGATTTTTTCCGCGCGGGGAATGTTGGGCTCAACGTAGTGGGTGTCGAGTGTGCGGTCCATTTCTTCGTGCATAATCATGCCGATGGCAAGGGGAGCGTATTTGGGGTCTGTTTTGAGAAGATAGGCAAGGAATGATTCTGCTTTCCAGTGAAGTCCTTTGACAACGCCCATTTCTTCAAGGTCGGTGAGGACAGAGCCGACGGCGACAAGGGCGAAATGAAGGGTTGCCTTGCGGAGCTTGAACTGTTCAAAGAGCCGTTTGCAGCTGTCGATGTGTAAGAGTGGTGCGGGCATATTCTTCTCCACTGGACAGGGGCGGTCAGATGGTTTATAAATCTTCTGCATTGTTGTCGTCGGTAATGCTGGACCAGTCTTTTGTGATTTTGCCGGGTGTTCGCGAGCGCAAAGAGCAGTGTATCTGGTCAGGAGGCGTGCATTCGTGGGATGACTTTCTTGGTGCATCGCGTATCAAGGGGCTCAGTGGTGTGCGCAAGGCGCTCTTTGATGAACGGCTTAAAGTGGCAAAGGCGCGTGCAAGGGAAGAGGACGGCGCTTTTTTTCATTCCGTTTTGCGCAGGCAGGACCACTGGAGGTTGTATGACTTGTTCAGGGATGATGCGGTTTTTCTTGATATTGAAACGGACGGCTATTACGGGGGTGTCACGGTGGTCGGGCTCTATGACGGCAAGGATACGAAGACGTTCGTGCGCGGCTTTAATTTGGACCGCACAGTATTTCTTCGTGAATTGTCGAGGTACAAAATGCTGATAACATTTAATGGTGCATCATTTGACCTGCCGGTTCTTGAGCGTTATTTTGGCTTTAAGAGTGAGGTCCCGCATATTGACTTGCGGTTCGTCTGCCAAAAAGTGGGGCTTGTAGGCGGTCTTAAGGCGATTGAAAGGGAAATCGGTTTGCGGCGGCGCAGGGAGGTGGAAGGTTTTACGGGAGAGGATGCGGTGTATTTGTGGCAGATGTGGAAGAGTACGGGTGAGCGTGACTATTTGGAGAAGCTGGTTTGGTATAATGAGGAGGACATCATCAACTTGCAGCCGCTTGCAAAAAAGGTAATTCCGCAATTGTGGGCTAAGGTAAGGGAAGGGGCACGGTCCGGACGGTTTCGTTAACGGTGTGGACGACATAGCCGACTGCGGGCCCGACGCCGAAGAGGTCTTGTCCGGTATAAATGGACAGCATAATTCCTATTGCGAGGAAGATGAGCCCTAAACTGACGAAGATGCGGACGGTTCCTGCAATGATTTTGAGCGCGACAAGTGCCAAAACGATTATCCCGATAAGCATGGCGAGTTGGACGGTATCCATCCTTGTTTTTGAGTCGTGCGCGTTATTTAATGGTTTCTCTTGAGGGCAGGCAATACCTTTTTAAACCGTGCCGGGGATTTTTGCGGTGATGATGAAGATAATGCACGTGCACGCAAGGAGCAATCGTGATATCAGATTGCCAAGTGATAAGCTTGCGCTCCTGCCGAAATGCCGTTGGGGTGTTGTGACGACCATTCAGCACGAGCACAAGATTGGGGATGTGCTTGCGCAGCTTAAGGGAGCGGTTTCTGGAGGACAGGTGCTTGGCTGTAACGCGATTGCGGCCGAGAAGCTCAAGGACAAGGTTGACCGCTGGCTTTTTGTTGGAAGTGGTGAGTTCCATCCGATTAATGTCGCGCTGAAGACGAATCAGGAAGTGTGGCTTTGGAATCCTGCTGCGCAGGAACTCGGGCAACTCAGTGACAAGGCGGCGATAGTGTACGGGGGCCGCAAGATGGCCGAGCTCGCAAAATTCCTGCACGCGAAGTCTGTCGGAATTATTGTAAGCACGAAGATTGGCCAGAAGAATTTGGTGCGGGCATTGGAGCTCGCAAAGAGGGCGGACAAGGAGTATTTCATTTTCGCGTGCGATGAGCTTGATATGCGCCAGTTTGAAAATTTTCCGTTCATTGATTTTTGGGTGAATACTGCCTGTCCGCGTATTGCTGATGAGCGGGTGAATATGGTGAATGTGGATGACCTCATTGAGGCAGGGATTGTCAAATTGGAAAAAGAGCCGATGGCGTATGAGGTGCCGATTTGGAAAAGTCAGATGGGCTTAAAGTAGTTTTTCTCTTGTTCTTTTTGGCCTGCACCCAACCGCAATCAGTTGGACAGGTGCCGGCTATTTCTTTTGAAAACGCGTCTTTTACGCTGGAGGTTGCAAGGACTGCTGTTGAAAAACAGCAGGGCTTAATGTTTCGGGAGTCGCTTGCAGACGATGCAGGGATGCTTTTCATTTTTGACGATACTGCTCCGCGCGGCTTTTGGATGAAGAACACGCTCATTCCGCTGGATATGATTTATCTGGATGAAAACTTTACAGTAGTTGAGGTAAAGGAAAACGTTCCGCCCTGCACGGAAGACCCGTGCCCAACATATGTATCAGTTCCTGCACGGTATGTGTTGGAAGTGAACGCCGGCGCTTCTGCGCGTTCGGGAATTCGTGTGGGCTCACGCGCGACTTTACGTGAATGAAACAACAGGCGCGTTTTGCGCAGTCATCCCGCGTCCCATATTGTAAAACGCATTGCTGGTGACGCCGGCGAGTTCTTCAAAGAATGTTTTTGGCTTTTCATAACTGACGGGTTCTGCAGTGATATTAAGCATCTCTGAGAGATAGTCAAGTGCTTCATCTTTGCCGCCGAGTTCGTCAACAAGGCCCAATTTTTTGGCTTCGCTGCCTAAAAAGACAAGTCCGGTGCTCAGGTTGCGCACGTGCGCGGCATCCAGCCCGCGGTTTTCCGCAACTGCGCTGATAAATTCTGTGTGGAGGTCGTCAAGGACTTTTTGGTAGATGTCCTGTTCTTCGCGGGTCATTTCGCGAAGGTTGGTTCCGATGTCTTTGTATTTGCCTGCGACGAGGCGGCGGTAAGTAACGTTATAGTCTGCAAGCAGTCCGCCGAATTCAAGTCTGCTTGCCTGAACGCCAATTGAGCCGGTGATGCTCATTCGGTTGGCGTAGATTTTGTCTGCGGCGCTGGCTATCCAGTATGCGCCGCTCGCTCCTGCTTCGCCGATGACGGCAATGGTGGTCTTGTTTGCTTTCTTGACTGCGTGGGCGATTTGGTCGGTTGCAACGGGGGTTCCTCCCGGGCTGTCGATGTCAAGGAGAATTGCCTTGATGTCTGCACTTTCCTGCGCTTCTTCAATGAGGTCAACGATGTCGTCTGCGTCAGCGACGCTTTGGAATGCGATATCGCCGTTTGCAATTAATCCTTTGATTGGGATGACTGCGACGTTTCCTTGTTTTAATCCTTCTCCAAGGGCGCTGCCAAGCGCGCTAAGGATAAAGAGGGTGAAGAATGCAATGACGGTAAATTTAAGGATGTTGCCAAAGAGGATGAAAAGTTCGGATACGGTGGTGAGCTTGCTTTTTTTGGGTTCTTGTTTTGGCATAATTTCACTCCGAAAACCGCGCTTATATAGCTTGCGGTCAATAGATTCCGGGAATGATTCTTTTGCTGTCTGAGCGGTATGCTTCGTACCGTTCGCCGAATTGGTCGAGGAGTTTTTGTTCTTCTTGGCTTATGCGGTAGAGGACGGATGGGATGAAGAGGACAACAAAGACGCCAAGTCCCCAAAGGGAGTCGGTGACAAGGCAAAGCCCGAGGAGGAAGAGGAGGAGTGCTGTTTGGCTCGGATGCCGGAGTTTTGAATAAATGCCGGTTTGTGCGGCTTCAAACCCGCTGTGGAGCCGTTTTTCAAAGCTGTAATCGTCGTAGAGGTGTTTGCGCGCGATGAGTTGGACGATTCCGCCGGCAAAAAAGACGAAAAGGCCAATCCACATAAGCGGGTTTACTGCAGGGTCATTGCGGGTGTAATGGGTCACGGCAAAAAAGGTGACGATTCCCGCGCTGACTGCTTCAAGAACGAGGCTTTCGGAACTGTTTGTTTTTGCGCTTCTGAAGAGCCAGGCGCGTTTGAGGTTTTTGCCAAGGAGTCCAAGGCCGATAATGATGAGCAGTACGGCAACGGCAACGAGAACTTTGAGCATATTGACCATGCGGCAGATTATCACTCGCCTGTTTAAATGGTTTTCTGCCTAAAGGTATCCGTCAGAGATGAGTTTGGCAAACACTTTTTGCATTGCGGGCGGGAGTTTGGTTGAGTCATAGGTTCGGTCAATGTGGGTAAAGCCGATAATGCTGTCGCTTTCGCGCACGGTGGGTTCTCCCGTAAGGTCGCCAAAATAGCAGCGCAGTTCAATTTGTGAGTGAGGGTCATCGATGCGTGGCGCGGTGACGGTGGTATAATGGTGCAGGTTTTCCACTCCGCACTGTGCTTCTTCAAGGACTTCGCGCTCGGCGCAAGCGGTATCGGTTTCTCCTTCTTCAACGCGCCCGCCAAGGTTAATCAGCGCTTCAATGCCGCGCTTTCGGCACATAAGGAGCTTTTTGTCGGTTATCGGCAGGACTGCCACTTTGGTGATGTTTCCCATAAGAGAAAGGGGTCGCGTTTATTTTAATTGCATTTCCATCGTTCAATTATCATTTTGCAGAAATCAGATAAGGTCGCGCTTGATAAGTTCGGGAATGACGTGTTTTTCGAGAAGGGAAGCAACTTTAATTCCCTGCATCTGATACTCTCGTGAAATCCAGCGGTGTTCGACAATGTGGTCATTTGGGTTGATTTTCGGCTCTGCGGTAAGGTCGCACAGGTAGCAGTCCATTTTGATGGTCTTGTTTTCTGCGCCGTGAACGGTTCCGTGGCAGGTCGTGAGGTATCTGATATTGGTCGCAGTGCATCCTGTCTCTTCTTGAACTTCACGTAAAAGGCAGGTTTCATAGTCTTCCCCGTCTTCAATTTTTCCGCCCAAGCTGATGTAAAAGTCATCCTTTGCCTTGCGGCACACGAGCACTTTTTTGTCCCTGATGACAAATGCGCCGATTTTGTGGATGTCAGCCACGCGTGAGTTCCTCTACTTTTTTGACAAATGTCCCGTTTTGCCCAAAGACTGAGTCGATGACGGCTTCAACTTCAGGGTAACTGTCTGGTTGCGTGCGTTCAAGTGCTTCCTGAAGCAGGGCGAGGGCAAGTTCAGAGAGGTGTGTAGTGAAGCTCGTGGTCTTTTCTCCCAGGGGAAAATCCTGTGCGGTCTCGAGCCAAACATATTTGCAGCCGTTTTTGTTGAGCGCTTCTTTTGCGATGGTTCCGAGTCGGTATGCGGAGTTCTTACTGTCAGTGTGGATGACGATGTTGTCAGTGTCCCGCCAGTCGTATGAGCGTTTGGCAAATTTAAGGGCGAATGGAACTTTTGTTTTTTGGAGTGCTGCTGCAATTGCGATGAGTGCGGGGGCAGTCAGATGTTCCGTATCGACGGTCAGGTATGCTTTGTAGAGGAGTTGATAGGCGTATTCCATGAACATATAGTGGTACCAGGTGCTGTCTTTTTGGTCGATGGCGTTGGGCTTGAGTGCTTTGATTCCCTCGTGCGCATCGGCAATCGTTTGGCTGAGATGTTCGGGGATGCGTGTTGCTCCCTGTGAGCGGAGTTCAAGGTAAAGGTCGCTCGCAGAGATGGAGAGTGCGGCATAGTTGTTTGCCTTGAATTGGGCGAACGGGGTGTTGTTTTCCTGTGCGATGCTGATGCGGATGCGAAAGAAGGTCCACAGCTTGTCACGAAGAGGTACGGTTTTTGATTGGTATTTGCCTGCGGCTTCCTGGGCGATTTGATGGGCTCGTTCTGATTCCAGGAGTTGGGTAAGATGGCGCAGTGCTTGGTGGGCAAGTGCTTCTGCGCGTGGGCTAAGGGGTGTTCCTTTTCCTGCAATTTTGTAGGTGATGTGCTCGTGCCATGCCTGTGCTGACTTGAGGCATTCCATTGCAAATGCGGATGTCAGGATTCCTGTCCGGTGGAGTTCCTTGATTTTTTGGAAGACGAAGATGTCTTCTGTTGAGATGTCTTCAAGGGTGATTTTTCCTGCCTCGCGAATGTCGGGCAATTTGAGTTCTTGGGCGCTTTGCGCACCGATGGTTTTGAGGAGGGCAAGAAGTTCATTTAGCTGCTGCACTGCGTCTTTTTTGTAGATTGCCATTATCGTGACCTTACTACTCCTGTTCTTTTACAATGTTTCGCAATTGGGCACTTGCTGCACCAAGGAGATACGGGTGCGCAAATAGTTTTGCCGTGTGTCACAAGCGCATCGTTAATTGCTTGCCAGTGTTTTTTTGGCAGTATTTTTTCAAGTGTTTTTTCTGTTTCTTCCGGTGTCTTTGTCTTTACCCATCCGAGCCGGTTCGAGATTCTGTGTACGTGGATATCAACGGGTATTGCGTCTTTTTTGTACGCGTACACAAGGACGCAATTTGCAACTTTGCGGCCAACTCCGGGCAGTTCAGTCAGCTGTTCAAGCGTATCAGGCACGCGTCCGCCGTACTTCTCAACCAGTATTTTTGCAGTTTCAATGATGTTTTTGCTTTTGGCGTTGTAGAACCCGATTTTTTTGATGATGGGAATCACGTCTTTTTGTTTTGCGCGCGCAAGTTTTTCCGCAGTATCATATTTCTCAAAAAGTTTCTCTGCAAGAATTTCGGTAACTTCATCTTTTGCCCGTGCGGAGAGTATGGTGGATATCAGCACTTTGAACGGGTCATACTTCTCTCCCATGCGCCCAAGCATAGTGAGGGACCCTTCCTTCTTGACGAGAATTGCCAACACGTGGTCAATGTCTGCGTGTGTTACTTGTCCCATATAACCTCGAAGAAGTTGAGCTTGCCTTTTAGCGGTTTCGGTTCAAGTCTTGTTGCATCGCGTAAAATGAAACCTTTTGCGTGTTCGTCATACCAGCCGGGTGTCGCAAAGTGCTTGTTTGCATCCGCATCAAATTCTTGTTTATTCTGATATGTTTTCACGCTGACAAGCGTCGCCTTGCCGACGATGCACCCAAGGGGCAGTTCCGCAAAGCCCAAACGGTTCATTGCCTGTTTGTTCGGGTTGAGTGATGCGTGTACGAGAAATTCGCCGCGAAAGGAGGTGTTCCAGTTGCGCAGCTCAATGGTCTTTTTTCCCGAGACGACGAGTTCTGCCCAGGGTTGCTTAAGGCTGAGTGCTTTCATTGTGCCTTGCGTGGTGGTATAGAAATTGTTGGGCGTAGCCGGCAAGTTCTCCCCACCGTTCTTGCGCAAATGCGCGGAGGTCGTTATGTTTTGTCTTTTTGCTGTCAAAATAGGTCTTTTCCATGATGCGTTCTATCCAGACGTCCACGGGAAATGCCGCAAAGTGCCCGAGTGAGAATAAACAAATGCAGTCGGCGACTTTTTCCGCGATGCCGGGAATTTCCATAAGCTTCTCGCGTGCGTGTTCATAATTCATTTTTTGCAGGCGCAAAAGCCATTTTTCATCAACAAGCTCATTTGCCGCCAAAATATACTTTGCCCGAAAGCCCGTTGCGCATTTTTTGATGCGCTCAAGGTCGTTCATTTGGCCGGGTGCCGGAAACGCATTGTTTTTTCCAAATTCAGTTGCAAGGCAGTTCATATTGAGCCGTATTTTTTTGACGTTGCTCATAATGCTGCACTGAAAAGAGATGATGGTTTCCCAAAGGTCGCGCTGCATAATGCGAAGGCCGTGGTATTTGTTGATTGCGGGAAGGAGTGTTTTGTCTTTTTTGAGGTCTGCGATGATTTTTTCATAGTCTTGATTAAGGCCAAAGAGTTGTCTGGCGTGTTCCTCGCTTGTTCCGGAAAACGCAAGGTAATCGCCTTTTTGTCGCACCGTGAACGCCAAGTCCCGCTCGCGGCATTCGTACCCGTCCCCTTTGGGCCGATAGCGGAAGAACTGCCCTGAATCAAGGGTGTGTTTGAGGCTGAAGTTCGGCACGGTAATGCGCATGGGTGCATCCTTTTTCAGGGGACTATTTATGCGTGTTGTCCCGAATATGGGATTCACAAACCTTTTAAAACCCGATTCAAGCTGTCGTCGGTGATGAACAAGTCTGATGTCTGGATGGTGATTGCGGGTTATAATGAGGAAAAGCAGATAGGGCACGTGATTGACGGTCTTAAGGATGCGGGTTATCAGAATATTGTGGTAACTGATGACGGCTCGCGGGATAAGACTCGGGAGGTTGCGCAAAAGCACGGCGCGCACGCGCTGCGGCACGTCATTAACCGCGGCCAGGGAGCGGCGCTGAAAACAGGGATTGATTATGCGCTTTTGCAGGGCGCAAAATATATTGTCACGTTTGACGCGGATGGCCAGCACCGTGTTGAGGATTTGCCGGCAATGCTCAAACCGGTAGTCGAAGGGGATGCAGACATCACGATTGGTTCGCGTTTCCTTGATAAGAAGAGTGATGTTCCGTTTGCAAGAAAAGTTCTCCTGAAGGGCAGTGTGTTTGTCATTTGGCTCTTTTACGGCGTGAAGATGACTGATGCGCATAATGGCTTTCGGGCGTTCACGGCGGAGGCGGCAAGGAAGATGGACTTGCGCGCGGATAGGATGGAGCACGCATCCGAGTTTATTGATGAGATTCGCAGGAGGCGCTTGCGGTATCGGGAAGTTCCGGTTATCATAAAATATACGGACTATAGCAAGGCGCGCGGCCAGAGCTCGTGGAACGCATTGCGTATTTTGTACAAGATGATTTTGCACAAGTTTTTGAGGTAACAATGCAGCCGATACAAATTATTGCACTGGTGATTATGGTATTTGGGGTACTGCGCACGCTGATGAGCTATCGCGAGCGGCGTATTTCTGCGCAGTGGCTGGTGTTTTGGCTGCTGATTTGGGGCGGTGTTGGTGTTGTTGCCTTTTTGCCGGGTCTTGCGGCGATGGTTTCTGAGCCGCTCGGTATCGGCCGTGCAATTGACTTGGTGGTGTATGCCTCGATTTTGCTCCTGTTCTATCTCATCTTCCGCATATATCTCCGTCTGGAATCTCTTGAGCATAATGTGACGAAGCTGGTTCGCGAGATTGCGATTCGCAGAAAATGAGGGTTCTTGTTTTTTCGGCGTATTTTTGGCCGCATAAGGGCGGCGTGGAAAAGTATGTTGAGGAGACTGCAGTTCGCCTGATTGCAAAGGGGCACAAGGTTGCTATCGTAACGTCGCTCTTGCAGGGCACTCGAAAAGTTGAATCATACAAGGGTATTCAGGTTTTTCGGCTGCATTCGTGGGAAGTGCTCAAGGACCGCTGGTCTTTGCCGCTTCCTCGTTCGCGTCGTGTTTTAAGCGGTCTTGGAACGTATGATGCGGTTATCACGCACACGCGGTTTTATCCGCTCTCTTTGCTTGGCGCGTGGTTTGCGCGCAAAAGAAAAATTCCTCATTTGCACATTGAGCACGGTACTGCGCATACGGGCGCAAAGCCGTTTGTCTACGCAATCAACTGGCTCTACGACCACGCGCTTGGCTGGCTTGTTCTTCGTCTTGCGTCCAAGGTTGCGGGAATTTCAAGGGCGTCGGAGTTATTCGCAGCGCATTTGTGCAAGAAGCGGACGGTGCTTCTTCCGAACGCAATCAACAGTGAATTTTTTGTGAGGGTTCCATCAAAGAAGCCGTTCAGGGAGAAAGCAATTGTATTTGTCGGCCGTTTGATTGAGGCAAAGGGTGTTCAGGACTTGATTGCGGCAACAAGTAATATGACGGGAGTGAAGGCGGTTATCGTTGGCGCGGGGAATTATGCGGGGGAGTTAAGGAAGCGCGCGCACAAGAACGTCCTGTTTCTTGGAGAGAAAGACGCAGGAGGTATTCGCGAGGCGCTTTCCTTTGCGGACGTGTTTGTCAATCCGTCGTATGCAGAGGGGCTCCCGACATCGGTTCTTGAGGCGGGTTCAGTCGGGGTTCCGGTGATTGCAACGGATGTGGGTGGCACGCGCGAAATTATCAGGGATGGGCAAACCGGCGTGCTGGTGAAGCCGCGTGATGTGGCTGGCCTGCGAAAGGCAATAGAAGCGCTTCTTGCGGGCCCAAATCACGCGCAGGCGCTCGCGCAGTCGCTACAGGCAAAAGTTCGCGCTGAATTTGATTGGGATGCGACCGTGCAAAAGCTTGAGCGTGTGCTCAATGATATGAAATGACTGGTGTTCTTCAGTTGTATCGGGAATTGTATCAAAGGCACGGCCCGCAGGGCTGGTGGCCGACGAAATCAAAAGGGTATCACGAATCGAATGCAACTCGGTTTTTTTCAGATTCAGAGCTTCTTGAAATTTGCATCGGCGCGATTCTGACGCAGAACACGAATTGGTCAAATGTGGAGAAGGCGTTAGCGTCGCTCTTTGAGGCGGGCGTGATGAGTGTGGCTGCGCTCTCTCAGATGGACGAACTTGCTCTTGCGCAGCTCATAAGGAGCAGCGGGTATTTTCGCCAGAAGGCAAGAAAGCTCAGGATTTTTGCAGGGCACGTTTTGGTGCGGCACGGTTCTTTGAAGGAAATGTTTGCGCCAATGCGTTCAACTGATGAGTTGCGTGAGGAATTGCTTTCGCTTTGGGGTGTTGGTCCTGAGACTGCGGACAGTATTCTCGTGTATGCGGCGCGCCGCCCTTCTTTTGTCATTGATGCGTACACCAAACGTGTGTGTGCGGCACGGGGGTTGTGCGCGCCGGACATTGACTATCATACGTTGCAGTCTTTTTTCCACAAGGAACTTCCTGCTGATGTTCTGCTTTTCAATGAGTTTCACGCGCTGCTCGTCGCAGAGGGAAAATTGCAGGGTCTCAAAAAAAAGCCGATATCCGATACCGAACACGGATAACTGACAACCGACGACCAACCACCAACCACCGTACATAACCTTTATAACCGTCCGAATCAGTTTTTTGGAGTATGAGTGTGATGGATAAGCTCAGGTTTTGGAAAAAGGATGACTCTCTTGAACTTCCGAGTGAGCCGCCGGCGTTTAATCCGCCGCAAGGGTTGTCTGCGCCGCCGCTGGGGGGCGAGCCTGACTTTAATGCTCCTGCAATTGGTCCGGGTCCCGCGCCCGGCCAGCCGTTTGATGAGCGGCAGTCTTTTGGCCAGCCGCAGCCGTCTGCATTTGGTCAGGCGCAGCAGCAGTCATTCGCGCAGCAGTCTTTTTCTCCGCCGGGGCAGGACCAGCAATTACAGTTGATTGCGGCAAAACTGGACACGATTAAGGCGCAATTGGAAACGGTGCTGAACCGTCTTGACGCGATGGAAAGAAAAAATTCAGTGCCTGAAGAGAGGCCGTATCAGCAGCGATGGCGAAACATATAGTGTTCTGGTCGGTCGCGTTGGGTGTTCTTTTGCTTGACCGTATCACGAAACTGGCTGTTCTTGCGTTTCTTCCGCTCGGCGTTTCCCGTGATGTTGGGCTGTTCGCGTTAACGCACGTGCGGAATACCGGGACTGTTTTTGGTCTTGCAAAGGGGGCAGGGGTTATTCTTGGCCTGTTTGCTCTTGTTGTTTGTGCCTATATTATATGCAACTACTCGCGGTTCGTTCGCAAGGAACAGGCAATAGCGGGCTTGGTCTTTGCGGGCGCTGCTGGTAATTTGATTGACCGTATTTGGTATGGTTCGGTGATTGATTTTGTTGATGTCAGAGTCTGGCCGGTGTTTAATGTGGCGGACGCGGCAATAACGATTGCGATAGTTTTGCTTCTAATCGACGCACTGCGTCAAAAATTTGAACGCAAGCTTTAAATACTGGGGCAGTATACAAAAGAGTATACAGTGAAAAGAGGCGGTTGATGAAATACGCAAGGGTGTTATGTGTGGTGTTGCTCCTTGCTGTGCTCTCAGTTGGCGCAGCGGCGGAGTTCACGCGTGCAACGCGCTTTGTGTATCATCAGCCCGTGCGGTACTATCCCACAACTGCGTGCGCTGCAGTTGAAGTTGAAGTGACTTCGCCTGCGTGCTATCGTGACGGGATTCAGTTGTGCCGCACATTGAACTCAGGCAAGTGTTTCGCGGATTGCGCAAGGGCAGTGCACAGTGAGTGCATTGATTCTGTGCGCAGGGCGACGTGCGAGCTTCCGGCAGGCTGGGAGTTCGAGTTCACCGAGCGAAGCGCGTGCTTGCGTGATGCAGTGAAGGCGTGTGACCGGCAATGCGTGTTGCGCGGGACGCGTTCGGACTGTCGAAGGCAGGCGTATACGAGATGTTCATACATTGGCAGAATATTTGTTTGAGGTGAACCCTATGGAAGAAGAGCAACACAAAGGAATTGCATTGGTGCTTCTTGGCATCGTCGCCGTGATCGCAGTTGTCGGTCTCGTCTTGATGTATGTGCAGGACAGGCAGTCGACCGCGCTTGGCGTGTACGGCGGTGCAATTAAGCAGGTTGAATATCCTTATTGGACTGGTCGCGGCGTTCCCCGCAATATGCCGGGAGCAATTCCGGGTGATATGTGGGCTCCGGGTATGACGAGCAGTGGTGACTTGACCACGCACTGGAACTACCAGGGTGACCCAAAGCGTGACCCGAAGAGTGACATTCCGAGCGCACTTTCCAAGTGTGGCAGAGGAGGATTCCTGGTTCCGTATGTGAGCGACAACGGTGTTGATGCGAACTACTATCGCTACCGTGGCTATGCGGTTGTTGACACCGGAGACCAAAAGGCAGGCGTTTGTGTGTATCCGAACGAGCCGATGGTTGGAGGTATCGCCGGGCAGTGAGCGTACGGTAGTACGTTTTGCCAAACGAAAACTATTTAAATCAGGTGACGAATATGAAATCAAACGCTATTGTACAACGAAACGAGGTGATTTGTTGTGGCAGAAGAAAGTGGTAAAGGAGTTGCCTTGGTAATTCTTGGCATCGTAGCGATTATCGCAATTGTTGGTTTGGTGCTCCTGTTTACAGGTGCGCGCAAGGCCGCAGGCGAGTTCGCAGTGCCGTCCGTGAAAGAATACGGTGGCGCAATTCAGGGTGTCCAAGACCCGTATTCGAGGGCATTCTCTGGCCGTGCGATGGAATATCCATCCGGCAACGTAGAGACATTTAGTGCGCAGTGGCCGGGTAGCGCTGGCGTTATGCAGGGCGGCGAGTCCTTTGGTGGAACCGCAGAGCCGCGTGGCGAACAGTACGACTACCGCAAGACCTACGAGCGCGCATTGACGGAAATCCCGTCAAAGGCAGCGTGCAGCTTTATGGCTGAGCGCAGCAACAGGCCGGGCTATTCAGAGCCGGCAAGTGTGCAGGAAGCAGAAAGCTACGCCTCAATGGGCCGTGGCTGCATGCGTGTTGCAGACCTTGCGTCTGAAGCAGACCGTGTTGCGCCTGACGCATTCGGCAGGACCCGCGAAGTGCTGGAATACGCACAGAGCATCGGTGTCAGCCACTGCTGTGAGGCACCAAGCCTCTCAGGTACGGTTTAAAACCGTTAATTTTTTTATTTTTTCTTTCTCTTTTTGAGGTGTTCTATGACAATGCACACACACGGTGAGGCGTTTCAGTTGTATTCTGCAGTGTTGGTTGTAACGCTGGTAATAGGGCTTTCTGTTGTGTTGTTAATGCCGTATGTGTAAGTGAGAAGTATCACACGTTTGGCTGGTAGAGCCCGAGGCGGTGTTTTTTGCCTTCGTTGTCGGCAAAGGAAATTTCTGCGTAGAGTCCTGGTCCAAGGGGGGATGGGGCGAGCACGTACGTGTAGCCGAACTGTTGTGATGTTTCAATGGCCGAACGGATGTCAGGAACGGGAATGGTGAGCGCGTGTCCTTCTGCGTAGAGTTTTTTCCAGGGTGATGCGGCAAAGAGTTTTACCGGGTCTTTTGCTTCGCGGGCAAGCCCTTCAAAATTGCCCCAACCTTCTTTGAGGTGTTCGAGAAGCGTTGTTCCGTCCGCGATTTTTTCGTGTCCGAAATAGCCGATGAGGGAGCGGACGGTTTGGTGGAACATAGTGAGATTTTTGGCGGTTTGGTTCGATGACTCTGCATCGGTGTGGGTGAGGGGGAGAAGGATGCTGCTTGCGGGGTGGGTGATTCCGTAGAGGACGGGAAGTGAGCGGACTGTTTTGGCAATGTGGTCTTCAAGGTTGGGCGTGGTGGATTCTGATGCGTAGTGTGTTTGGTGCCGGATTATTTTGCCGAGCTGTTCTGCGATTTGGATGCGGGCGCGGCTGAGCCGTTCCGTGACCGGGCGGGTGGTTTGTGCGTCGGTTTTGTAGTCGTTGCTCTTGATGCGCAGGCTTTCGCTGTTTGACTGCTGCCAGTACGCGGCAACGTCGAATCCGAGGAGTTGTTGGATGTTGTGGGCGGTGGTGATTGCCGTGAGGCGGTCTTCAAGGGTGACCGGGTCGTCGTGGTGGCCGAATCGGATGCCGCTGCAGAGTAGTGAGAGAAGGTTGATTGCCTGTCGGTCAAGGACGTCAAACCAGGGCCTATATGCTTTCTTGATGCCGACGTGTGCTTCCTGGCGAAAGTAGCCAAGGGCGTCAGGGTATGATTGGAAGACGGGTTCGGTGTGTCCTTCTTTAAATTCGGCGTCTGCGTGCTCGTCTCCGAAGAAGACAACGCCGTTGGGGAGCCGTTTTACTTGAGTTGCCTTGCGTGCGTTTTCTTCACGTGTTTGGTCGCCGGTAAAGAAGGGTCCTGCGTGGTGGAATCGGGTTGTTTTTTCGTTGAGCCCGTGGGGTTCCCAATCATAGTGTTCTGTTTTTGAGTGGGGGTCATAGGTGAAGACTGCCATTGGGATGGTGCCGGGGTTGAACGTGCCAAAGAAGAGGCGGTCGCCGTCTTTTTCCGGCCGTACTTGAAGGACGTGGGTGAAGATGGTTTTTTTCTCGGCAGGCCTGTCTTTTTCCGGGATGACGGGAGTTTCGTCTGCTTCGTCAAGCCAGCCAAGTGAGGGGGTGGTGGTTGGTTCTTCCATGGTTGTGGTGTTGGGCGGTTGTCTTTTTATTGATGCTTTCTCAGTATTGTTAAACAGGGATTTTTTCGGGCGTATTTTCGCTCTTGATTCTTTATTTGGTCTTGGATTGCTTTAATAGTCATTTTTTTCGGTTTTCACTTGGCCCGGATACGGGAGTTTTCAGGCAATATATAAATTTTATCACAAAAAAGTGGTTAAACATCGCTTTCAATTCACTTCAGAGTGGTGTGAAACTCTTTTTAAATGACTGCATATGGCAGGGGTATGGATGCAAAAGCCGATGTGTGTTTGGAAGTTTCCTGGGAAGTGTGTAATAAAGTTGGCGGCATCTTCACCGTAGTTCAAAGCAAGATTTTGCCGATGAAAGAGCAGTACCGGGAAAACTATATTCTTATCGGCCCGTTTTTCCCAAAGAAGCTCTATGGCATTTTTGAGGAGCACGCGCCTGAGGAGAGTTGCAGGGGCTCATTTGACGCGCTGAAGGCGGAAGGTATCGAGGTGCATTGCGGGACGTGGATAACGCAAGGGAGCCCGCGGGTGCTCCTCATTGATTTCACTAAGTTTTCCGCACAAAAAAATGACGTGAAGAGAAAGCTGTGGGAGTGGTATCAGGTTGACAGCCTGAATACGGAATGGTTTGATTTTGATGAGCCGGTGGTGTGGGCGTACGCAGTGGGCCGCCTCATTGAGGAGTTAAGCAGGGTTTGGCCGGAGAAGAAGATTGTTGCGCACTTTCACGAATGGCTTGCGGGCGCGGGGCTGCTTTACTTAAGAAAGAACAACAGTCCGGTAGGGACGGTGTTTACGACGCACGCAACCACAATCGGCAGGTCTCTTGCAATGCAGGAGCGCGACATTTACGAGCAAATTGAGCAAATCAACGCGGAGAATGAGGCAAGGAATCTGGGCCCGTCCGTTTGGGCGAAACATTCTCTGGAAAAAATGAGCGCGCAGAATGCACATATATTTACGACGGTAAGCGAAATCACGGGAATTGAGGCAGAGCATTTCCTTGGGCGAAAACCTGACGTTCTCCTTTTCAACGGGCTGAACATTTCCAAATTTCCGACGTTTGAGGAGGCGAGCGTCAAGCATAAGCTGTTCAAGAACCGCATCAAGCAGTTTTTGATGGTGTACTTTTTTCCGTTCTACAGTTTTGACATTGATAATACGCTCATTTATTTTCTTGCGGGGCGGTATGAGTTTCACGATAAGGGTGTTGATGTGTTCATCGAGTCGCTCGCGCGGTTAAATGAGCGGTTGAAAAAGGAGAAATGCGAAAAGACAATTGTGGCGTTTTTTTGGGTTCCTGCCGGAGTGAAGGGTGTTCGGCCTGAGATTTTGGAGGGCAAGTCGTTTTTCCGTGACATTAAGGAGACGGTTGATGATGCGCACGAAGATATTCACAGCGAGCTTTTGTACCTGTTGATGACCGGCCAGGATATCGGAAGGGAATCGCTGCTTGGGGAGGATTTTCTGCTTGATATTAAGCCAAAGCTTCGCCGGCTCAAAAGGGACGGGCTTCCGCCGCTCTCAACGCACGAGCTGGAAAACGAGGGCGCGGATGCAATTATGAACGCGTTTCGGCAGCACGGTCTTTTGAACCGCAAGGAAGACGTGGTGAAAGTGATTTTCTACCCGATTTATCTCTCGGGTGCGGACGGCCTTCTTGACACGAGCTATTATGAGAGTATGCAGGGCTCACATTTGGGGGTTTTCCCGAGCTATTATGAGCCGTGGGGCTATACTCCGCTTGAGGCGGCGGCGCTTGGGGTGAGCAGTATTACGACGGACTTGGCAGGGTTTGGCCGTTATTTGTGCAATGAGTGCAAGCAGGGGGAGTATCCTGGGATTTTTGTCCTTCCGCGCTTAAAAAAGTCGCGGGAAGAAATCGTTTCCGCGCTGACGGATATGATGGCAAAGTTCGCGCACTTCAACAAGCAGGAAAGGACGGAGAACAAGATTGTGGCGCAGCAGGTTGCAGCGACCGCGGACTGGAAGAAGTTCATTGCGCGCTATGTTGAGGCGCATAATCTTGCAGTGGAAAAGGTTTAGAGTTCTTTCACGCTGAGCGTCTTGTACTCGGTGAATTTTCCGTTTTCCATATATCTTTCCGCTTCGATAAGCAGCGGTCGTTTGCTGGGGATGATGTGGCAGAAGAATTTTTCTGAAGGGAATGTTTCTTTTTGGCGGTATTCGTCAAGCGTGAGCCAGGCGTGTTCTGCCTTATGGGTTTTTTCTTTCAGGTTGCCTGATACGTTATCGGTAGAAACGTGGAACAGGTAGTGGTGGTGCAGTAATTTTCCGTTTTCGTACGTTTTTACTTGCTCGATTGCGCGAAGGGTCCATTCTGTTGCGTGAAGGCCGGCTTCTTCGAGTAAGTCGCGTGTTGCGCATTCAAACAGGTTTTGCCCGAAGTTTATTTTGCCGGACACAAATCCCCAGTAGCCAAAAAACGGTTCTTTGAGTCTTTTTTGCGTGAGCCATTTGTCTCCGTTTTGCACCAAAAGGACGTGGCTGAAGTTGGGGAATTCCGCGCGCTTTCCCGTGTCTCCTTCGATAAATGCGCTCAGCTTGCGCCCTTCTTCGGTGAGTTGATACAATCCGTCTTTGTTCTTCGCGACGAGTCCGTTGCTTTCCAGTTTTCCCAAATGGTATGCAAATGTGTTGCTCTCTCCGTCCTTTGACCAAAGCTCGTTAAAGCTAAGGGAGGGGGCGTGGATGAGTTTAAGCAGGATTTTTCTTTCTGTTTCGTGGGTGATTTCCATAACTGCGGCAAAGCAGTGCTGGTATTTAAGCAGGTATCTCAAATTTTTTTGAGAAAATTGATAACATTTATGAACTTTAAAAACACGGATTTGGGTAAAGAGGGAGTATGGCGAAGATTTATCTGTTCCGTCACGGTCAAACGCATTTTAATAAGGCAAAGCGGTTCACCGGGTGGCTTGATGCCACGTGGACAAAAGAGGGCAACAGCAATGCCAAGTCAACCGCAGGGAAGTTGAGCGGCAAGCGTATTGATGTGGCGTTTTGTTCTCATTTGAAGCGCTCGAAAAACACGCTAAGGGAAGTGCTGAAGTATCATCGGGAGTGTGAGCGGGTATGGGTTGATGACCGGATGATTGAGCGGTGTTACGGGACGCTGCAGGGCAAGTCGCACGCGCAGTTTATCGCGTGGCACGGAAAGGAATTGTTTGACCGGTATCATCGCGCGTATGATTTTCCGCCGCCAAAAGGGGAGAGCGTGAAGATGGTCGAACGGCGGGTGCGCCCGTTTATCCGTGATTTGGTGCGTTTTGTGAAAAAGTATCGGGTGAACGTTGCGATTTCTGCGCACGGGAACTCAATGCGCCCGTTCAGGCGTCATTTTGAGAAGCTTTCGGTCAGGGAGATGATGGCGCTTGAGAACCCGTACGATGACTTTTTTGAGTATACTGTGCGCACGCGGGGCCCGAGAATAATGCCGCCAAAGTCAGCGTGGGCTGAAGTGCGTTTGCCAAAGCACGTTTTTCTTGCAACGGACAGGCACAACATTCTTAAGAGGTATTACCGCAAAGCGCGATGAGTTTTTTGTGCAGTTTTCCGTTGCTTGCAACTGCTCCGTTACTCCGGAGCTTCCACGGTTTTCCGTGCGGGTCGGTAAGTTTGCCGCCGGCTTCCGAAATGATGCACGCGGTGGGGCCGTAGCCGTACGGGTCGCTGCCGTGGAGCTTAACGCGTGCGCCGAGCATTCCGCGTGCAACCCAGCAAAGTTCGAGCGCGCAGCAGCCGATTGAGCGAAGGACGTGTCCGGAGAGGTTAAGGGATGCGAGGTGCTTGACTGAGCCTGCGACAAAGGTGTGCAGAAGGTCGCGGTCGGTATTGACGCGGATTGGTTTTCCGTTCAGGAACGCGCCTTTTCCCGAAACTGCGGTATACAGTTCGTTCAGGAGCGGCGCGTACACGACGCCAAGAAGCGGTTTTCCGCCTTTCCAAAGCCCGATATTGACTGCCCAAAGGGGAAGTTTATGTGCGTAGTTGAGGGTTCCTTCAAGAGGGTCAATAATCCAGAGGTATTCGGAATCAGTGTGTTGGTGTTTTGACTCTTCGGTTAAGATGTCGTGCGCGGGGTATTTTTTTCGTATTCCGGAAACGATGAGTTTTTCGCTTGCAATATCCGCGTCAAGTGCAAAGTCGCCCTGGCCTTTTTCAACGTTGATTTTTGCGTGTGGCTGCATGCGCAGAAGGAGTCTGCTGCTTTTTTGCGTGAGTGTGAGCGCAAGGTCAAGGTATTCTGAAGTGTTTTCCTGCATAGGGTGCCTTTGTTTCTTCTTCGATGCGAAGGAGTTGGTTGTATTTGGCAAGGCGTTCTCCCCGTGCGGGTGCGCCTGATTTGATGAGCGGGCTGGCAAGTCCGACTGATAAGTCTGCAATGAATGGGTCTTCGGTTTCTCCGGAGCGGTGCGAGGCCATAATGTTCCATTTGTTTTCACGCGCAAGCGCTGCTGCGCGGAGCGCTTCGGTGAGTGTTCCGATTTGGTTGACTTTCAAAAGGAGCGCGTTGCAGCTGCGTTTTGCGATTGCCGCATTGATTCTGCGGGGATTCGTGCAGAGTAAGTCGTCGCCGACGACTTGCAGTTCGCTGTGTCGGGTAAGTTCTGCAAAATGCTCAAAGTCGTCTTCCATAAACGGGTCTTCGATGCTGATGAGAGGGTAGTTTTCGGCAAGGTTTTCGTAAAAGTGCAAAAGTTCGTCGGCAGTCATTCCTTTTCCTTCAAGATAGTATTTGCCGCCTTTCCAGTACGTGCTTGCCGCGCAGTCTATGCCAAGTTTTACTTCGTTAGAATATCCGAGTTTGTCAATGACTGAGCTGATTGCTTCAAGTGGTTCTTCAACGCAGGTATAGGGTGGTGCAAATCCGCCTTCATCGCCGACGTTAACGGCAATCTTGCCAAAGTCAGCGGTGAGTTTTTGTTTGAGCGCGTGGTAGATTTCGCTGCCCATTTGCAGCGCGTGTGCAAAACTTTTTGCGCCGGTTGGCAGTATCATATATTCCTGGATGTCAAGCGTGTTGCCTGCGTGTTTTCCGCCGTTGATGATGTTGAGTGCGGGGATGGGAAGGGTTATTTTTTTGGTTCCGCTGACATCTTTGATGTGCTGGTAGAGCGGGATGTGTGCTGCCTGGGCGGCAGCGCGCGCGTTTGCCAGGCTGACTGCAAGGAGCGCATTCGCGCCGAGTTTCTGCTTGTTTTCAGTTCCGTCAAGCGCAAGCAGCAGGGCATCAATTGCGCGTTGGTCTGCAGGGTTTTTGCCTTTGATTTTTGGCGCGATTTTTTTGTTGATGTTTTCAACCGCTTTCATCACGCTTTGTCCAAAGAACGGTTTTGCGTGGTCGCGCAGTTCCCAAGCTTCGTGCGCGCCCGTGCTTGCCCCGCTGGGAACGCTCGCGCGCGCAAGCCCTGCGGAAGTGAGGATGTCGCACTCAACCGTTGGGTTTCCGCGCGAGTCAAGTATTTGCCGTGCTTGAACGGAGAGTATTTTTGCCATGGTCTCTTTTTGGTTTATAAAGCACGGCTGCGTATTAAAAGGTTGTGTTAGAGAAGCCCGTTCTTTTGCAAGTGTTCTTTTTTCGCCATTGCGCGGTACTTTGCGGTTGTCGCATCAATGGTGTAACGGACAGGTTTGGTGGTTATCGCGATTCCGCCGCACGAGCAGTGCTCTTTCATCGTGTGCTTTCCGCACGCCTGGCACTTCAGAATATGGTTCACGCGGCTTCCGCACGCTGCCATTCGTGCTGGATGTCTTTTTTGTCGCAGAAGTCGATGACTGCATCAAGTCCTGCCTTGAGCTTTTTTTCGGCTTCTTTGTAGTCTGGTGCTTCAACGGCGAGGTGGTATGTTCCTGCGCCGAGGTAGTGGACGTCAATTCCGCCTTTGACGGCAAATGATAACGCTTCTTTGATGTCTTCAATGCCGCGGGAGGAGTAGGTGGTGAGCTTGAGGTTTCCGTTGATGTTGACTTTCGGGGGCTTGATTCTGGCCTTGATTGCATCAGTGAGTGATTTTGCTATTTTCTTGTCAACAAGTGTTTCCAAGTTGAGCTCATCGTGGCTGACTTGTTCGAATGCGGCAAAGAGCGTGCCGTATTTTGGGAGGATTTTCTCGGACAGCTTGTTGTAGACGGAAAGGACGGAGTCGCCCTGTTGCCGTGCCGCATACTCAACAATTTTTTCCGCAAGCTGTTCTTGTTTTATCTGGTTCAGCTTGTTTCGCTTTTGCATCTCGTTGACGCGGCGAAGGGAGAGGTCGATGTGTCCTTTTTCCTTGTTGGTCTGAAGGACTTTGCAGACAACTTTTTTGCCTTCCTGGACGAATTCGCGGATGTTGCGGATGCGTCCCGGGGCGATTTCGGAAATGTGTATCATTCCGGTCCTTCCGCCGTATTCGTCGAGGGTGCAGAAGACGGAGTGCGGGTTGATGCCGGTCACCGTGCACAGCACGAGTTCTTCGTCGGGCGGAAGGCCCTGTTTTTTGAGGAGCATACGGCGGAGATTTCAGGGTTGGTTTAAAAAAGTTGTGTTAAAAAGAGGAAGGAAAAAATTCAGTCAAGCACTTCAAGCACGCGTGCCTTGACTCTGCTTTTGCCGCCTGTGGGTTCTGCGAGTTCTTTGCCGCAGATGAGGCACAGGACGACTGAGCTGACTTTGCCGAATGCGAGTTGTTCATTTTTGCATTTTGGGCAGCTGATTTTGACGAACTTGCTTGCGGTTTCTTTCATGCGGTTTCTCATTTTTACTTGAACTCCACTTTTCGCGCGCGAAAGCCGCCGTCGGCTTTCCCGTGCATTTTTTTGCAGGTGCTGCATTCAAAGCGCAGGTCTACTTTTTTGCTGGTCTTGCGGCCGGTCATACGCCACTTGTTGATGGGCGGGCGTGAATATTTGCCGTGGTTGCCGACGCCGAGTTTGCCGCGGTGGCGGATGCGTTTTTGCGAGCCGTAACTCATCGGGTGCGTGGCGTTTCTGCCTTTCTTTTTGCCCTCGATGATTTTGTGTTCGGTGTGCTTTTTGCACGTAGGACAGTATTTTTTGCGAGTCTTGGGAAGTTTCATACGCTGCTCTGACAGGGAGGGGTTTAAAAAGCTTACTGTTGGGGTCAGAGTTCGGCAGCTTTCCCCTGTCCGATGAGGACGTCGGCAAGTTCCCGCGGAAGTTCGGCCTCGTCATTCGCAGCATAAGGCCCGTACATTTCAAGTTCTTCGCCGACGAACTGCTCGATGGTGTCGAGGAATTTGACGTGCTTGGTGGTTGAGGTGTTTGCGGGTGATTCAAATGTTTCGGGCGTGTGCAGTTCGGGCGGCGGTAAGACGACCGGCATAAGTTCGACATCGCGCGCTTCGATGATGCGGTTCACGATGCCTTGGCGGTGCTGCAAAAGGACGGTGTGGATGCTCTGAAAGAGGCTTTGTTCGGGAGGGAGCAGGTGTTGGGAGTCAAGAATGTGGGTTTTGATGCGGGAGCTGTTGATTGCCATATTGATGATTTTGCGCTCGCGCAAATCGTAGAGGTCGCGCAGTATTTTTTTGATGTTTGCGATTTGGATGTGCAGCTTGTCGCGTTCGGATTGCGAGAAGATGTCGTTTTTGGCAAGGGTGTCATCGTATGCCTGTTGTTTTTCGCGCAGGTAGTTGAGGGCATCGGCAAGGAAGTTTGAATCGATTTTTTGGAGTTCGTCGCGGTTTTTTTCCTTGCGGAGAATTTCGTAGAGTGTTTCGTAGGTGAGAACGACGACTTCAGGCTGATGAATTGCACCCATTTTACCCCGCCGGATTGTGCTTTTGCTGCTATTTAAATTTTTATGTCCTTGAGATGGGCGCTGGGCAAAAGCAGGTTTTGGAGCTGTTCGGGGGTGTAAGTCTTGAGGAGAATTTTTCGTTCGGTGAGCGTTTTCGCAACCGTGTTTGTGCGCGCGGTGTCGCTTGCGATGGCAAAGGTCATACTGCAAAAGTAGCTGGGGACGAATTCAAAGTAGGGGGTTACGGTGGCAAATGTTTTGCTGAGCGCGCGGATGATGGGTTGTGTTTGGTGCGCGTAATAGTCTGCGGTGGGCGTGTGGCTGATGAGGATGCCGCCCGGGGCGAGTGCTTTTTTGACGGTTTGGTAGAATCCTTCCTGGTATAATTTTTCCGCAGGGCCTTCCGGGTCGCTCAGGTCAAGGAGGATAATGTCGTATGTATTTTGTGTTTCGTGAAGGTGGGCGAACCCGTCGCCGATGATGACGGTTGTGCGCTTGTCGGTGAATGCTTCTTCCGCAAGAGGGATGTGCGCGCGCATAAGTTCCATTGCTTCGCCGTCAATTTCAACAAGGGTTGCGGATTCAATGGGGTGTTTGAGCGCCTCCCGGAGCGTTCCGCCGTCTCCGCCGCCGATGATGAGCACGTTTTTCGGTGACTCGTGAAGTGCCATCCCGGGGTGCACAAAGCTTTCGTGGTAGAACCCTTCGTCTTTTTCTGAGAATTGGACGATGCGGTCAAGGAGTGCGATTTTGCCGAATTGTTTTGTTTGCACGATTTGGACGTGTTGGTAGGGTGTCTTCTTTTCTGCAAGGGTGATGGACGGCATTTCAACCGTGGCAAAGGTGAGGTTTTGTTTCATCGGACCACCTTTTGCTTGTCGTAGCGTTCCGGTTGGAAAAGTTCGATGAGGTGTTGGAATGCGCGTTCGTTGCGCGCTTCGTCTGCGCACGTAAATATGTCAACTGCTGCTTCTCCGCGCTCGGGCCACGTGTGGATGCTGATGTGGCTTTCGGCAAGAAGGATGATTGCGGTTGCGCCGAACGGCTCGAATTGGTGGGCGTTTTCGCCGATTTTGGTGAGTTCTGCTTTTTGGACTATTTGATTAAGGTAGGTAAGAACGGTGTCTGCCCGTTCAAGGTTCTCTTTAGGGCACCCATACAGGTTGACCAGAAGGTGAGTGCCCATCATCGTCTTCACCTGAGTCAGTCATGAACCGGAAAAATCCCGACACTTATATTTAAAGCTTTCGGTGAACTATTTATAGGTTTAAATAGGGCTTTTTATAGCGATTCTAACTGTCGGAGCAGTCCCGTCGAAAGCCGCAGTGCAGGCAATTGATTTTGCACTTGTTTGCGACCATGGGCATTCCGCAAATCGTGCACGGGTCAAAGTCGGTTTGAAGGAGTGTTTTGCTGAATTGTTTGTCAAGGTCCACGGGTGTGTCACGAAAGAAGGGGTTCAAAAAGTTTGCGCCAAGCGGTCCTGTGCTAGTACTGCACTGCTTCTTCAGGGGCTTTTCCTTTGTTTTCGAGCCGTGCGAAGAGGAAGAGCAAATCGCCAAGGCGGTTCAGATAGCGCATAATGTTTGGGTTGGGGTTGTGTGATGCGCACGCGGCAATGCCTCGCTCTGCCCTGCGGCAGACCGTGCGTGCAAGGTGCAAATGCGCAGCGCTCGGGACTCCTTTTGGCAGGATGAAATTGCGCTGTTGTGGCAGCGCGCCTTCGGTTGTTTCAAGCGCGGAGTCAATGAATGCAAGGTGTTCTTCTGTTAATTTGGGCAGGTTCATCGTCATTTCTTTTCCGTTGAGCGCGGCAAGTTCTGCCCCAATCGTAAAAAGGTCGTGCTGGACTTGCGAAATAACACTTTTTATCGCCGGGCTTTCAATGACATTTAGGCAAACCCCGAGGAGCGCGTTGAGTTCGTCAACCGTTCCGTACGCTTCAATGCGCGAGTCATTTTTGCGCACGCGGTCCCCGCCGATAAGCGAAGTCTCTCCTTTGTCACCTGTTTTTGTGGAAATGGACATGTTTGTTTTTGGAAAATTCGGTCTATTTATGCATTTCGGCAGTAAAGAAAAAGAAAACAAAAAGAAAGTTTAACTGCACTCAGAGTGCCCGCATTCATAGCACGTGGGTCCGGAGCAGCCGCTGAGCATTGCAACGTTCGGGCTAAAGCATTTTGGGCAGTGCTTGTTGTCTTCTGCGTGCGGTTGTTCCTGGGCCGGTTGTTTGACCGTGACGGACAGTTGTGCCTGGACTTCCGGTGTGGGCTTGTCCGTGTGCGGGGTCAAAAGCTGTTGTCCGGGCAGTGCGCCTGATTGTGCCATGAATTTGGACAGGGCAACGCTGACTGCGTGCGGGATGCTTTCGACGCGTTTGGGGCCAAAGCCGTGCGGCTTGTCGCTTTTGATGCTGTTGAGGTGTTTTCGTATCTCATTGACATCGCCGCCGAGTTGCAGGTATTTGCTAATCAAAATGCCCATAACTGCGGTAAGGCCGGAAATTTCCGTCCCAACGGGGGTAATTGAGGTGAACACGCGTTGGATTGCTCCGTCGTGGTGGTCAACGTGGATGTGGATTGGCCCGTGTCCGGTGTCGAGTTGGTAATAAACCGAGCCGATTCCTTCCGCAGGGTCTGCTTTTGGTTTTTCTTTGGCCTTTTCTTCTTTTTTGGTGACGTTGAGCACTTGGTGGCTCTTGCAGCCGTCGCGGTACACGGTGATTCCTTTGCAGCCGAGTTCCCAGGACAGCATATAGGTCTTTTTGATGTCTTCAACCGTTGCGCTGTTGGGCATGTTAATTGTTTTTGACACGCCGTTGTCCGTGTATTTTTGGAATGCTGCTTGGTGTTTGACGTGGTATTCAACGTTCACGTCGTGTGCAGTGGCAAAGACGCGCTGCAGGTTTTCGGGGACTTCCTTAAGGCCGCGGACCGAGTTGTGGTTGTTTTCAATTTTTTTCCAGAGTTCCTGCGGTTTCAGGCCGAAATAGTTGTGTTTTTCGGCGACGGCAAGGAAAATCGGGTTGACTTCGTGGAACACGTCCTTTTCGTCAGGGGTTTGTCCTTTCTTGAGCATATCGAGTGCTTTTGCGTTGTAGCGTGTGTATGCGATGCTGAAGAACGGCTCGATGCCTCCGCCCTGGAGTCCTGCGCAAATGGCGATGGTGCCGGTTGGTGCAATGGTTGTGCGCGCGCAGTTGCGCGGGCGGCCTTTTGCGTATTCGCGGTGGTATGGTCCGCTTGCATCAAAGATGCTGTCTTTGAAGTTGGCGAAGACGCCGCGTTCAAGTGCGAGTTCTTCGCTTGCTTCAAGTGCTTTTGCGTTGATGAACTGCATAAGTTCTTCCGCTTTTGCAATCGCTTCGGGGCTGTCGTAGGGGACGCCGATGAGTGCGAGAAGTTCCGCCCAGCCCATAACGCCAAGGCCGATTCTGCGGTTTCCTTTTGCGATGTGCTCGATTTGCGGCAAAGGATAGTTGTTGACGTCAATCACGTTGTCAAGGAATCGGATGGACAGCTTGACGATTTCTCCAAGGCGTGCGTAGTCGATTTTTCCCATAACGACGAATTTGCCGAGGTTAATCGAGCCAAGGTTGCACGGCTCGTACGGCAAAAGCGGCTGTTCTCCGCAGGGGTTGGTGCTTTCAATTTGCCCGATTTTTGGGGTTGGGTTTGAGAGCGATTCGTTGATGTGGTCAATCCAAATCATTCCGGGGTCGCCTGTTTTCCACGCGTATTCCGCAATCATGTTGAAGACTTCTTTCGCGTTCTGTTTGCCGACGGGCTCTTTGGTCCGCGGGTTGAGCATATCGTAGTCTTCGCCTTTGCGCGCTGCTTCCATGAATTTTTTGTCGACGGCAACGGAAATGTTGAAGTTTTCCAGCTTGCCTTCTTCTGCTTTGTACTTGATGAATTCAATGACGTCGGGGTGCCAGTAGGGCAAAATGCCCATATTCGCGCCGCGCCTCGTTCCGCCCTGCTTGACTTCCTGGGTTGCGTGGTTGATGATGGAAAGCGGCGAGAGCGCGCCGGATGCGACTCCTTTGGTGCTTTTGACGCGGTCTCCTTTTGG
The DNA here is from genome assembly GCA_003599055.1 of Candidatus Woesearchaeota archaeon. Classification (GTDB taxonomy): domain Archaea; phylum Nanobdellota; class Nanobdellia; order Woesearchaeales; family ARS49; genus SURF-65. Next base: position 15,657 of record QZIM01000018.1, on the reverse strand, counting down.
GCGTACGCGGCAGCCGCTAAAGCCGGTTCCGCCGCCGCTCTTGTGGATGAGCATGGTGTGCTTGACAAGGTCTCCCCATCCTTCAATGCTGTCTTCAATGGGAAGGACGTAGCACGCGCTGAGCTGCTGGAGTTCCCGTCCGGCGTTCATAAGTGTCGGGCTGTTGGGCAAAAAGTCAAAATTTGCCAGCATATCGTAGAATTGTGTTCCGGTCTTGAGCATGATTTCCCGGGCGCGCGGTGAGTTTTCGACGAGCTTGTAGAGGTTTTGGATGAACCGGTGGTGGTTTTGGTCCTGGTCGTTGTGGCCGCGGGCTCCTGCGTGAATGAGGAGAAGTTCGCTCTGTTCTCCTGCGCCCACATCGACCCATTCCTGGGTGTGGCGGACGCCTGCAAGGATTTGCGCGCGGGGAATTTCAGGGTGGTAGAGGAGTTCTGCAAGTGCGATGTTTTTTGCAATGTTCCAGAGCCAGTGTTCAACGGAGGGGTCGTCGCGGAGGTATTTGTCGGTGATGACTTTGCGCTGGTTTTCCGTAAGGGGGATGTTTCCGAAAGGGGGCTTGTCCCATTCTTTTGCGATTTCCTTGGCGTCGTTCTTTATTGGTGTCATGATTTCTGTTTCCCTCCGTTTTTTTAGCGAAGACCTGCGGTTGCGTTTGGCACGGTCTCCATTTTGCGTAAGTGTTTGATTGCGTCAACGAACTGGTCTGCGTGGCGGAACTTGCGGTAGACGCTTGCGAAGCGCACATACGCAACGTCATCTATTTTGCCAAGTTCGTTCATCACGATTTCCCCCACCTTGCTCGTGCGCAGCTCGTTTTTGCTGTTTGCGCGGATTGCGTTTTCAACAAGCGCGACGATGTTCTCCATATGCTCGCGCTTCACGGGCCGTTTTTCGCAGGCGCGCAGTACTCCTTTAAGAAGCTTTTCACGGGAGAACGGTTCTCGTCGGCCGTCGCGCTTGACAATGCTGAGTTCTTCTGTTTCCATCCGTTCATAAGTGGTGAATCGTTTTTCGCATTCCTGGCATTCGCGCCTGCGGCGGATGCTGGCAAAGTCGGGGGTGAGCCTGCTGTCAAGGACTTTGGTGTCTTCGAATTTACAGAATGGGCAGCGCATCGTTCACCTTTTTTTCTCACTCACTTTTTTGAAGTGACAAAAACCACAACATATTGTGGTCTTCGTCGGACTAAAATACAATAAATGGAAATGATATTTAAACATTTACGCAACTCAAGCTATAGTCTGCCAAATAATTTTTCACTACCTTTGTTCCACTCGGGAGTTAACATTTTCTTTTCTTATCGTCGGGAATGAAATCGCAGAAGTGTTTTTGGTGTTTGCGTGAGCGCGTTTGGTGTCTTGTTTGTGATAACAACGTCATCCTCAATCCGAATGCCGAATTTTCCGGGAAAGTAGATGCCGGGTTCCATTGTGACGATGCAGTTTTCTTGAAATGCATAAGGGGTTGGCTGTGTGTCGTGGACATCAATGCCAAGGGAGTGCCCGATGCGGTGGATGAATGCCTCGCCGAGTTTTTTCTTTGCAGCATCGTGCACTTCTTCAAGTGTGGCGCCGGGAATGCAAGAGGCAATGCTGTCTTCCTGGACGGCAAGGACGCGTTCGTAGTGTTCCTTGTCTTTTGCTGTCGGTGTTCCGGCAAATACGGTGCGGGTCATGTCGGAGCAGTAGTTTTTGAACACGACGCCAAAGTCAATGACGGTAAAGCCGTTCAGTTTGGCATCGGTTGGCTCGTGGTGCGGAATTGCCGCGTTGGCGGCGGTCGCGATGATGGGTGTAAAGCTGGGTTCAACTCCTCGTTCCATCATGCGCGTTTTCAGGAAGTTTGCGCAGTCGCGTTCTGTCGCGAGCGTGCCAATAGTTTGGATGAGTTCTCCAAAGAGTTCGTCTGTGATTGCGCAGGCTTTTTTGATGCGCGCAATTTCTCCGTCCGTTTTAACCGCGCGTTGTGCGGTGATGATTTCAGAAACATCGTATAATTGCGCGCCAAAGATGTCCTGGATATTTTTCGCATCCGCATACGTGACTGCGGAGGAGACGATGCCGATATTTTTTGCGCGAAACTGTTCTGCTGCTTTTTCCAGTATCTTTCGGTCAGTCTTGATAACATTCGTTGTTGAGTTTTGCGCGTGCCGGTCTGCTTCAAATCCGACGACAAAGAGAATCGCCTCACCTTCTTTCGGTATTGCAAGGCACGCACGTTCGGTGCGAACGCCGGCAAAATACGTGATGTTTGAATCGGAATCAAAAAAGAGGGCGAGGTCGCAGGGTGTTTCCGAGAGTCTTTTTTGGAAGTGTTGAATCATGCGGGGTATGCGTCCCGTAGTAATTGTTCTTTTCCGGCGAGTTTTGCGCGGATGGGTGCAAGGAGTGTGTTGATTTCTTTTGCGACTGCTTTTTTGAGGTCAAGCGGGTGCAGTTTTCCGTCAACGTATGCGCGCTCAACTTCTTCATAGGTCTTGAATGTCAGCGGTCCGCCGAATTTTTCAGGACGGTCAATCACAAAACGTTCGCCTTTGTCTGTTTTATGCACCAGAATAACGTGTTTCAAAAATGCAAGGACGCCGTTGTTCTCAACTTGTTTCTCGGGGCAGTATGCGCCGTTCAGCTTGTCATTTACCGTTTTCTCATCGTCAAGCAAGTCGATTTTGCTGCCTTTCTCTGAACTGCTCATTTTGCCGCTTGCGGTAAGGCCGGGGATGAGCGGTGTCATGATTTCAACGCGGCTTTTGTAGCCCATTTTGGGCATATTTTCGCGGGCAAAAACCAAAATTTTTCGCTGGTCGATTCCGCCGTATTGCACGTCGACGCAGAGGTGTTCTTCGTCCAGCGCCTGCATAACGGGGTAAATGAGTCCGGCAAGCTTGGGTGATTCTCCGAACTTGACGACTTCGCTGGCAGATTTCATTGCGTCGTGGACGGTGACGAAAGTGCTCATCTTGAGGACGTCAAACAAATAGTCTTTTTTGAGTTGGAAGTCTGACCCTTTGACGATTTCGAGTTTGTGAAGGTCTGCGCCGATGGATTCAAAGAGCGCAGGGATGACAATCGAATAATATTCGTATCGTTTCTCAAGCAGGGGCCAGGGGGTGTTGTCAAGCGCGCCGTGGATGTCTGCCAAAAGGACTTTAACTTTGAATCCTGCCCTGATAAAGTCTGCCATTTTGGTGACCCAGACAAAGTAGCCGATGTGGGGTGAGCCGGTAACAGAGGTTCCCAAATAGACAACAGGGGTCTTTTTGGCCTCAAGAAGCGTTTTGAGCTCATCTTCAGTGATGATTTCCTGCGTGTTCCGTTTGATGAGCGCAAGCTTTTCCTGGGTGTTCATACGTGCGCCTGATGAAGGAGGGGTTTTTATGGGTTTCGTGCAATTTGGCTCGTGTATTCAATGGCGTTTTCACGGTACGCTTTGTCCTTGAGCAGTCCGCGCCCGACGATTCCGTGGAATCGTTTGCCTGCTGCTTTTGCCGCATCGCTGATTGCTCCGCCTTGGGCGACAAATCCGGGTGCGTAAAAGACAGGGTCAACTCCTTCAGATTCAACAGTCGTTTTAACGGCGGAAATGACGTCCGGTTTGTTGCCGGGAACAACAAAGTTATTCACGCCTGCGCGGGCTGCGATGCGATACATTTCCATCGCGCCGTCATCCGTGATAAATCCTCCTTCACTGACTGCGTATGCGGGATGAGTCATGCGGCCGCCGACAATGACGTGAAGGCCGTGGTCGAGTGCGTGGAATATCCACGCGCGCTCGGTTTCCGGTCCTGCTTGCGGGAAGAAGATGACGGTGTCAATTCCTGCTTTTTTGCACACGCGCGCAAAATTTTTGCCCGTGTCAGGAATGTCGGTTCCTGCTTTTTGGTGGTCATAAATAAGCGGTTTTGCGGTGTGCTTTCGCGCAACTTCCGCAAGGCGGGGAAGTCCGTAGGTGAGGCCGAGTTCAAATCCGAGTTTGTATCCGCCGATGCCGTCAATGTCTGCGGTTTCACGAACGAGGTTTTCAAAGTCGCCAATGTCTTCCAAGTCGCACGCGGGGATGATGCTCCTGTCGCGTGTGATGATTCTTTGTTCAAGTGTTCCCATATTTTTGCGTGCCTCTGAAGTTCCGTAAACGCGCAAATAGTTTGCCATGCGCTCGAGTGCGCGTCTGTTCTGCTTTGTTTCTGCAAGGTAGTGGTAAACGTCGCTCGCAGTGACGATTGCAACAACTTTTGTTCCCGTATCGCGCTCATATTTTTCAATCGCGCTTGTTCCGTCAGGTCCGACTTCTTGGCGGTCGACCGCAATGGTAAGGAGGGGAAGTTCAAACGTGCCGAGTCGGGCAAGGTCGTCTCTTGCTTGGTATTTGGCGTCGCCCGCGGTGAAGACATCGTCAAGTTGGCAGATGCGTTGCCCGTTTTTTGGTGCCCGTCCAACAGTTGCCTGCGCTGTTCCGGTTCCTTCGCCGTGTCCTTTGGGTATTTTGCGGGTGAAGAACCACGGTCGGTTCATTCCTTCTTGCGCAAGTCCGATGGATGTTGCAATCGCAAGGCCTACTCCTTTTTCCGGAATGCCGTAGAGGGTATCAAAATCAATTCCTGATTGCTTGACCGCGCCTGCGTAGGCAAGGCCGAGTTTGGCGGTGCTTTCTCCGTCGTTGAAGTCTCCGATGTTGACAAACCAGGGTGAGATGCGTCCGCTTTTGAGCGTGCGGTCATCGCCGACTTTGAGTGCGCCGGTGGCAAGTAAGAATGTGATAAACTCTTTTTTGTATGATTCCATACAAGCGCGGCACGTGGTGTTATTAAAATTAATTTCGGGTATTCAAAATAGAGAATTAAACCAAAACCGCGTTCACAGTCCCGTCTTGTCCGGGTCTTGAGGTGACGCGTGCTTTGCCTGCGTCGGTTTGGATGATGGTGCCTTGGACGATGATGTTTCGACGGACGAAGTGGCGGTTTGCAGGGGAGTCGGTGACGCTCTTGATTGCGCTTTTGATGTATTTCTTTGCTTTTGGGTCAAAGACGTTTGCGAATTCTGCGACGAGGACTTTGCTTTTTTGTGCGAGTGCTTTGGTCTTGCGTGTTCTGATGTGCTGCTTGCCGATTTTGGTGTGGGTCGGCTGGCTGCCGGTTTCGTATTTGCGCTTGCGCCCGATAGGGTGGTATCTTCCGCCCGTGGGCTTGCGGTGCATGCGTCCTCTTGAGATGACAACCATACGGAGCGAGGCGAAGGAGGGGATTTAAAAAGCTTTCGTTATGGCTTGCGTGCTTGGGCAATATATGCAAGGGGGTAAATGTGCGGGCCGCACATGCGGCGGTACCTGCTCAGTTTCGAAAAGAGTTTGTCAAGGAGTGCGGAGAAGAATCCGCAAATGGGGCGCAGGATGCGCGGGAGCGGTCCGTATATGAGTCCGAATCGCGCGGTGAAAAGGCCAAAGCCGAGCGGGGTTACGTGAACGTCGGTAAATCCGTGTTTCAAAAGCAGGTGTTTCCACGCGCTGGAGGAGATGCGCCAGTAATCATCGGGTGATGCGTGAATCTCTTTCAAATATGGCGTGCTGAAGATGACGCGCCCGCCCGGTTTGAGGGTGCGAAAGGTTTCGGCAAGGGGCGTGTCGAGTTCTTTGACGTGTTCAAAGGTGTTAAATGAGATTGCAATGTCAAATGTGCCGGTTTCAAGCGGAAACGGCTTGGTAATGTCGCACACGTGTGTTGGCGAAATGGATGGGTCAATGTTAAGGGAGGTGAGTTTGTACGTTCCGCGCATAAGTTTTGCGTAGCTCGCAAGCGACCCTCCGCCTAAATCCAAAACATTTCCGTGCAGGGTTACGCGCCGTGCGTGTTCGTATTCGAGGATGCGCGTGGGTGATTCGTGAAAGCAGTGTGCGGCGTACGAGAAGACATTCATTTTTTTGCCACCAGGAAGGTTGTTTCTGCAAGGGAGGGGAAAACCGTTCCGAGCCAAACAAGGAATTGGAAAATCCAGAAGAACGGGTACACGCTGGCAAAGTGTTCTGCGTGCGGAAGGGGTGGCGTGACGTAAATGCCGGTGGTGTATTTGACGGTAAGCCCGTTTTTCCGCAGCAGGTCTTCAAGTTCGGGAATGTCGTATTCCTTGTAGTGTTTTGGGTCGACGTTGTGGCCGAAGATGCGCCCGCGCAGTTCTCGCTTGTTGGGCGTGGTGAGGATGAGTGTTCCGCCGTCTTTGAGGACGCGTTTCATTTCATCGATGAATCCGCGCAGCTGGTTTGGCGCGATGTGTTCGATGACGTCAAAGCAGAGCACGGCATCGTATGTTTTGTCCTGCGCGGGAATGGAACCGGTATTTCGCGTGAAGGTAACGTTCTTTTTGGTGCACAAGAGGCGTGCAAATTGCAGGGGGCGTTCTTGGTTGTCGTACCCGTCGAGTTGTTTGACGGAATCGGCAAGGAGTTCTTCCATGCGCCCGTCTCCGCAGCCGATGTCGCAGGCTTTCCACGTTCGTTTCAGGAACGTGCGCGCAAGGCGTGCTGCATACGCGTGCTTGTGGTTGAAGAATTTGCTGAGGTACCAGTGGTAGGGGCCGGGGTACTCGTTGACTTTTTTCATCAGGTGTTCAGTCCGCGGTGGTGCTTTTAAGTGTTTTGGGGCGAAAAAGATTTTAAAGGCATTCGGTAACGTGAAGGGTATGCGGTGGATGCTCGTCTTGTTGTTGTTTGCGGGAATGGTTGAGGCGCTTTTGATTGAGGACGTTGCGCTTCCCGGGGCAGGTCCGCAGGTGTATGGTGATGCGGTTGTCTTTGAGCGCGCGGGCAATGTTGTTTTATATGATGGTTCGAGGCGTGAGGAAACAATTCTTGGCGCAGGGAAGAATCCGCACATTTTTGGCTTTTCCGTCGCGTTTGAGTCAGAAGGGAAGGTAAAGGTATTTGGGCGCGAGCGTTCCTTGCTGCACGAAGCTGATGGAACGAGCCCGTTTGTGTATTCTGATTTTGCGGTGTTTTCCACAAGTGAGCGGGCGCTTGGCATTGATTTTTCAAACGACGGGGACTTGGATGATGCGGTTATTCGTCAGCTTGACTTGAAAACGGGTGAAGTGCAAAACTTAAAGGCAGTAGGTGATAATCCGGTGATTGGGCCGCGCCGTGTTGCATTTGTCACAAGGGAGGGTGATGTTGGTGTTGACTTGAATGCCGATGGTGACCTCTCGGACAGGGTCATACGGATTCTTGACCGTGAATCGCGGCAGGTGTCAAATACGAAAGTGGCGGGTGAGCAGCTTGCGCTCGGCAAGTCAGGGATTCTTGCATTTGTATCCGGCGGCAATATTGCGTTTATGGATGTTCGCACGGAAGAGACGAATGTGACGGATATCAAAGGGGAGCGGCCGGCAATCTATGATGATATCATCGTCTTTTCACGCGACGGAAAGTCATACGGGTATTCGGTGAAGTCAGGCAATTTTGCGCAAATTGAGGTGGATGGTGCAGGTCCGGTCATTTTCGGAAGGGACTTGATTTTTGCTTCTGATGAGGAAAAGACAGGAGACCTGAATGGGGATGGAACGCGTGAGGCGGTGATTCGCATTGCGCGCGATGAAGATGCAGACGGGGATGATGTTTCTGATTTTGTGGATAATTGCCCGCTCCGTGGCGGAACAGGCGAGGATGCGGATGGTGATGGGAGGGGTGATGATTGCGTCAGGAAGGCGGTTGCGGATATGGTTGCTCCTGCGGTGAACGTGACGCAAGGTGAGGGTAATGCGTCGCAGGAGAGTGTCGGTTTGGCGCGGTCGGGTATTGCGTGGTATTGGTATGTTCTTGGTATCGCGTTGGCGCTTGCCGCATCGCCGTACGTGTGGCGGTTTGCCGTGCGGTATTATCGAAGGCGAAAGAAGAGCTTTGGCTTCTGAGCGCGTGCGAAACCTTTAAATACTCCTTCGGGGCAGTTCGGTTTCATTACCTTTTTGGGGTGTAAGAAATGGAAGCAAGACCGTTAGATGCGCTCAATCGTGCGCGGGATAAGAAAGTTATTGTTGAGTGCAAGAATGGCCGCCAGTATACCGGTGCATTGCGCGCATTTGACATTCACATAAATGTTGTTTTGGACGATACGGAGGAGAGGGTTGATGGTGAAGTTAAGCGAAAGCTCGGCACTGCGTTTATTCGCGGCGACACCATCATTTTGATTAGCCCTGCGTAAAAATGAAAGGTCTTGGCGGTACGGGTTCCCAGGGGTTGCGCTCAAAAGGAAAGACGCATATTCCGTGCAGAAGGTGCGGAAGAAGCAGCTATCACGCAACGAAGGGCGTGTGTGCAAGCTGCGGCTATGGCGCAGGCCCCAAGACGCGCAAGTACGCGTGGAAGAACACGCGCAAGCGCGCAAAGTAATTCTTTTTTTCTCAATTATCGTTTCTTAGACGGGTAAGAACGGGTTCAGTACGTGAAGGAGTGCTGCGAGCAGGAACCAGTAAAACGTGTGCAGGGCGTCGACGTGCCCCCAGATGTTGAGGGGGTTTTCTGAATAGTCCCAGAGTCTTCGTCCGATGATGTGGACGCAGAAGATGCCTGCGGTGAATTCGACAAGCGTGGCGATGGTTCCGCCGATGAAGACGTCGACCGCGGACGGCCAGTGCGTGTTTTTGTAGAGGGCAAGCATCAAAAGGCCGGCAACAGCGTACGTGACGGCAAAATAGGGGAAGTATGTATTTCCGTGTTCTTCTTGGGAGACAAAAACGCGGTACGTTGTGTCAAGCAGCCAGCCAAGAAAGCCGAAGATGAGGAAGTAGAGGAAATAGGTGAGCATAGTGGTGTTGGCAGGGTTCTCTTTTTCTACAGCAAGTTGACCTGATAATTGAACTTTTTACCGCCTTTTCACAGGCGAGGTTATGAGTCAACTTGCTGGATAGCGAATTGATTCAAAGCTTATGTATTTAATCAATTCGCTATATGTTCGGTACGGCAAACATTTAAGTAGCGTTGGGCAGCTATTTATTGTGCGCGGCGGTACCGAAGCGGTCCAACGGGTTGGATTTAGACTCCAATGGCTTAGTGCCCACGCAGGTTCGAATCCTGTCCGCCGCATTCAGTTTATCGCGCTTTGCGCTTGTCGTTCTTATGGTCGCAGGATTCGAACGTTCCGAAAACCCGCTCGCTGTGCTCGTGAATTTTCGGAAACTTTTCCTTCGCTGCGCTTCGGAAAAGTAATCCTGTCCGCCGCATATCACGGAGAGTTGTAAGCACGGAGTGCTGTTTCTGAGCAGTTTACTGAGGCGGACAGGTTGAAAAATCGCTGACGGATTAGGTGATTTTTCGTATCTGTCCGCCGCATATGGTGTCGCGAAAAAGTGCGCCGGCGCCGGGACTTTCAATCCCGCAGAGTCAAACCGCAAGGTATTTGAACCCGGATGTCCTTTCGGATAGCAGCTTGACAAACTGCTGGCGCCACCAGGTTGCGCCGACGTTGGCGTGTTTTTCTTTCTTCTTTTTGAATTTAAGAATGTGTCGACGATAAACTGAGAATCTTTCCGGACGGTTCCGAAAGATTTATGCGTTGATTCGGTTGGCGCAGAAAACGTGGTGGAACTCCTTGATTTAGTCAACGAGCGTGATGAAGTCATCGGCACGTGTTCGCGTGATGACCAGGGTAAGCCGCACGTTATCACGCGGAATGTGGTTGTGTATTTGCGGGACAGCGCAGGGATGTATGTCGTGCAGGTGCGTGCAAAGACGAAGTCCCGCTGGCCGGGGTGTTTTGATTTTGCCGCGTGCGGGTCGGTGAAGGCGGGTGAAACCTATCTTGCAGGGGCGCAAAGGGAGCTTGAAGAGGAGTTGGGCGTTCGTTGCGAACTTCATCTTCTGCACAAGGAATATCGTGAAGTGCCCCATAACGGGACGATTATGCGGTTGCACACGGTGTATTTTCACGGTGTTTACGACGGTACTTTTGCAAAAACTCCGGAGGTTGATGCAGTGTTGAAGCTATCGCACGGGCAAATAGATAATTTCATCGCGGCAAAGGACAAAAGGGTGCAGCCGTATTTTGTTGAGGAATGGGATGTTCTTTGTGCTTGTTTGTCACGATTGTGAATCGCGGCAGGGTGGGAAGAGTGCGTGTACGAGGTAGTTGAGAGTTTGGTTGCTGGCAGTGGGTTTGGGTATTACGGTGTTGAATTTTTTGATGGTTGCAGGGTTAATTTCTGCAGGGGGTGTGCCGGTGAAGAGGATTTTTCGAAGGCCTGCCTTGTGGTATCGGGTCCCGAATTCATACGGGTACATTTCCGCGCGGTTTCGTGCGGTTCGCTCGATGATGCCAATTGCAATGCCGCCGTCGATGCGGTCCTGCAGGTTGTAGTCGAGGATGACGCCGTCGATGTATCCGCTGAGTTTGGCGCGGTAGATGTCGATTGGTGTTGATGGCTTTTCTCCGCGTTCCTGTGCTGCGTGGAGTCCTGCCTGCTCGATTGCATTGACGAATGCGGTTGCGATGGTGCTGGTTTTTTCGCAGTGGTGGCCGTAGACAATGATGTCGTGCGGTTCGAGCTGTTGCTTGAGAAGGGCGAGGATGACTTTGGTGTCGTCAACGGCAAAGACGTATTTGGTCATGGTTCGGCGGTAACCGGTTCGATTTTTAAATTTTTACAACAGCATCATTTATAAACTTCAGGTGTCTTCTTTTTTGTAAAGAGGTGTTGTATGGATACGAAGTTTGTCACGTTGTGGGTTATTGCGATTGTTGCGGTTTCTTTTATGACTGTTCTTATGGAAACGTCAATTACGGGTGATGTGACGAATTATCGTGCAGCGTCGAAACTGTACGGTCCTGCGCTTCGTCGTGCGATGGAGCAGGAGGCGCGGCTTTCGCGCGTGACTCCGGAGCAGCTTGACGTTCAGATGTATCAGGGTCAGATTGTGGGGAATAAGGATAAGCTCGTGTGCGGTGGTTCTCCTGATGGGCCTGACCCGTGTATGTGGTTTGAGGATAGGCAGCAGTGGTGCTGTTTGCCGCAGTCTGCAATTCGTCAGGCGTCGTTTTCGCCTCGTGCGGAGTACGAGTATGTTCGGTTTGATGACCGTAATTGGTGATTTCCTTTTGGGTACGATATCCGCAGCTTGCTGCGTGGGATAGTAAGTTTTCAGGCAATTTTTTTTTAATTTGCCGCAACGCTTTTATGTTGTTCTTTAGTTTTCATCCCATATGAGGGGTTACGTCCTGTTTTTTTTGCTGTTTTGCGCGTGTGCGCCGCAGGTTGTTGAGCGGGTAGTGGAGGTTCCTGTTGACCGTGTTGTCGAGGTCGAGCGTGTTCTCGTGCAGTGTTTTGATGGCTCGGTGAGGGCCGCGGTCAGTGAGTGTCCGCTGCCGGTTGTCGGCGCGGCGGTATATGAAAAAGAAGCGTCAGCGGGCGCGCCAAACGTGATTCCCGATGCGTATTGGTTTTCTGAGGAGGATGGGGTTGAGACGGCGGTGTTTGGCAGTGTTCGGCGTTCGGGTGATGTTATTTGGGATACGGTAGCGAAGAAGGCGTGGGTGTTTCTTGGGGACGTGGACCGCAAGTGGTATGTTCAGTTTGTGGGAGTTGCGCCGCCGAATTCGGGCTGGACTCTTCCGGCGTATCTTGAGCTTTCGGTGTCGTTTGACCGGGTTTTTGACCGTCAGGTGATTCCTGTTTTTTCGCAAACGCAGCTGGTCTGGCAGCGGTTGCAGCCGGTTTTTGTTGCGGGCCCGGTTGATGTTTTGCGGCAGTATGCGGGAGTTGGGCCGTCCCGTATTGAAACCGGCCGTCAGTCGCTGCGCGTGATGAAAAAGGATATTGATTCAAATCAGTCGTTGCATTTCGTTTCGGGAAATTCGACCGTAGTGTTGCGTCTTGACACGCATTACGGTGTTCCGTTTGTGGTTGAGGAATTTTCCGGGTTTCATCGTGTTTCCCGTCGGGCGTTTTTGTTTTCTGAATACGCGCGCGATGGTCAGGCGGTAGCCAAAATTACAAAAGAGAGCGTTGGTTTGCCGTATGATGCGGTGATAGTTTCTGCGCGGCAGTGGGAGGAGTATCGTGAATTCAAGGACGGTTGACCCGGTGTTTGAGGGAATAGATATCTCTCAATTGGAAAAAGAGCCAAGTGCGCGCCCAAGCGGCTGGTTGCTCTCACTCATCGGGGTTCTGCTGCTGGTGCTGATGGTGTCGTGGACATTGTCGGATACTGTTCAGGGTATCGTGCAAAGTGAGCGCGTGCGTGATGCCGTGCTTGACTTTTCCGAAGCGCGTATCGTCTGGAAGGAAGGGACGCTTGCGCGCGTTCAGGAGGAGTTTGTGCAAAACCAGCACCGGGAAATTAAGGCGTGCCTGTTTGGGTTAATTGATGGTGATGGCGCCTATATTATAGAAAGCGTTTCCTTTCCTGAGGTGATTCGCGCAAATGTCGTGCACGTGGTGAGCGTGCCGTGCCCGACGGATGTGCTCATTGACTTGCACAGCCATCCGGTTGCGCAGTGTTTGGCAAGTGAGCAGGACGCGTCTGTTCTTCGTGAATTGCAGCGGCAAAATCCGAATGTGCGGATGCTGGTGATGTGCGGGCAGGACCGTTTTGCGCTTATGTGAGCGCAGCTATTTAAATCACCGTCGATAAATCGCCAAAAAAGAGTACGTTTTTCGTCGGCAGATATACGGCGCGTCGTGCGAAAAATTTATAAAGCATCGAGGGTTTTAGTAGGATACGTAGCAGGCATACGTGTCTGCTGTGGAAAAAAAGAGTGGCTTGTAAAAGAGGAAACACATAATGCAACATATGTTTTCCAGACAATACGTTAACAAAAGTTTTAAATATCGTTCACGGGTTTCTGCGCCAATCACAGTCTTTACATCACCACATGGTAAAGATACCGAAAAACACGGAGGTGTTTGTTAGATGAAAGCAATACAAGCGGTAAAAAAGATGGTGGCTTTGGGTATGGGCTTGACAATGGTCGGTGCGACCATTTTCGGAGCTTCAGCAGCAAAGCTGTCTGACTACCCTGCGCCATTCGTAGTGAATGGCACGCCGGCATCCAACTTGGCGATTATTGTTGGTGACCAGGCAGATGGTTCTGACGTCGTGGGAGCTGTGGATATTATCCAGAGCCTCCAGTCTCAGGCAGTTGTTAAGGTTGCATCAGCCGGTCAACCTTCGCAACTCGTGGTTGAGGGCGACGCAGTAGAGATTGGCTCCACATCGGACCTTCTCGAAATCGGAGAACCAATCGGAGACGTCCGTGAGACGCTCACCGAAGTTGACCTTGATATGCTCAAGGGCGGTCAGATTGTCACTGACCAGGGCAGCACGGAGTTTAACCAATACCTCCGCTTCCCCAACAATGCAACATCAGGAGTCGTTCTCTTCGCAGAAGATGAGCGCGACCGTGTTGGACACTACCTGTTCTGGGACGACGGAAACGTCATCTTTGAATGGGAGCTCGAGTTCGAAGAGGGTCTCGAATCAGAAGTTGAAAACGATGACCTCGTTGACCTCGAAGACGAAGACGTGACCGTGCTTGGTCAGCCATTCGTTATCGTGGACACGGACTTGCGCGTGAACAACCAGGTTCTCTCAAACCTCGGTGCGAACGGCAACTCCCTTACGGGAACCAACGCAACCCCTGACCTCGTCATCGAATTTATCGGCGGCGCAGTTTCAGCAGTCCTTGGCGAAAACGACAAGGAAACCTACGTGGTTGACGGAAAGGAATACGAGGTTGAAGTCCTTGTTATCTCCGAAACGTCCAACGCAGGAGAGGGTTCAGTGAAGTTCCGCATCAACGGAGAAATCACTGACGAGCTCGAAGACGGTGAAACTGACGTCTTGGCTGACGGTACCCAAATCGGTATCCGCGACATCCTCGCGACCGGTAAGGACATCCAGAAGTCCATCGTCCAGTTCTACTTGGGCGCGTACAAGGTTGAATTCCGTGACACCAACACATCAGACGCACTCGCAGTTCCTGCAGGCGCTGAAGTGAACGAGGAAACCATCGAAGACTCCTTCGTGACTATCCGCGGTCAGTTCGTAACGAACCCGCCGGCAGCAGGAAGCCTCACCGGTTCCGAGTTCGAAGTGCAGAACATCAGGTACAACTTGACTGCTGATGCAGTTCTTGGCGATATGTACATCCCGCCGGGAACAGGCGTTCGCGCTCAGCTTGACGAGCCTGAAGGAATGCTGACTCCGAACTGGGACATCCGCTACGAGGGTCTGATGGACACGGGCGTGACCTTGCTCCGCGTTGATGCTGCAGGTGATGACGAGTATGACCTCGAATTCACCAACCAGGAGGGCATCTTCTTCGATGTTCCTTTGGCAAGCAACGAGGCAGGAAATGCAGTGTCTGCACTTGGACTGACTGGCTTTGCTCCGGCAGCGCCGCACCAGTTCAAGTATGGTGACGACGATGACGACCTCTGGTTTACCGAGTACCTCGGTACGGGAGATGCAGGTGGAGTGTTTGCAACGGCAGCAGGTTTGCCGCTTGACGCATTCTACATCACGGACGATGACTTCTTCGTCTTGAGCAACTGTGTCTTGCCGGTTGGCACGTTGACGGACAACACGTGTTTCTCACACGTGCTCCGCTTCGACAGCGCGGACACCACGAACCGTCAGTTGACGTTCACCGACCTCGGAACAGGTACGCGTGAAGTAACCTACGATGCGGTCACCTTCTTGGCGAACCTCGTCGTTGGCGGAGTCACGTACACGGTTGGAGTCTCGAACGCAGCAGGAGTCGTAACGGCACCTCTGAACTTGACTATCGACCTGAACGGCGACGGTATGCGTACGAACAACACGAAAGTGCTCATCGGCATCCAGGGCGAGGGTCTCCTTGACTTGGGTACGCAGGCGTGGCCAACGTTGACCACTGCATCCTTGCCGGACTTCGGCTTGAACGGTGTGGCAACGGGCGCGATTGGTGGAACCTCGTTCAACCTGTCGTTGATTACTCTTGCAAAAGAGTTCGACGAAGCAGCGGCGAATGAGAACATCTCCATTAACGTGACTGCGAGAACCTCGAGCCGTGTTGGATTGCAGAGTGTCGGAAACGGCACTCCCGCAGGCGGTGCAGGCCAGCTCTACGGTCTCTTCAGCCTTGAAGAGAACGATGACTTGAGCCAGGCGCTCTCAGGATACGGAGTGTTCTTGGAACTCTTCGACCCTGAAGGAAGCGATGACGCAGAGGACCTCACGGTTGAGTACCCGCTCAGCCAGCGTGGCGCTCGTGTCTTCGTGACCGGCGGCGTTGTCAGCACTCGAGCAATCGAAGCTGGCGGTGTCGAGCGCGTGCAGCCAATCCAGATTGGCGCAGCAAAGCTTGCAAGCGAAGTGAGCGACGTGTCAATGTACAACGCAATCGTTGTCGGTGGCCCGTGTGCGAACCCGATTGCAGCAGCGCTTCTCGGCAACCCCGAGCCGTGCTACGAGTCAGTCAGTGAAAACAAGGCGCTCGTGAAGCTCGTTGAGCACACGAACGGCAACGTTGCACTGCTGGTCAACGGTAGAACTGCGATGAACACCCGCCAGGGTGCACGCGCGGTTGCGACCGGTATGATTAGCAAGGTCACCGGTATGGAAGCTGAAGTGACCGGCGCAACGCTCACTGATGTGACGGTTGCAGCAGTCTAAGGAAGACGCTAAACTTTTTTTTCTTTT
>QZIM01000026.1 GCA_003599055.1 Candidatus Woesearchaeota archaeon | reverse complement strand
CATCTCAAGATCATCATCAAGGGCAGACTCAACGCCCGCCTTTGCGCGCGCGACTGCATCCGCCACTTCCTTTTTATCCGTCTCCCCGTGCGCCTCGCTGAGCTTCTGAACAAAATCATTGAAACGCTGCACGGCGATTGCTCCGGCATCCAGCGCATCAAACGTAAAATTAAGCTGCTGGCGATAATGCGAAGAGAGAAGCGCGTACCGAACTGCAACCGGAGCGTAACCACGCGCAAGAACATCGCGCAGCGTGTAAAAGTTACCAAGCGACTTTGCCATCTTCTTCCCATCAACCAGCAAATGCTCCGCGTGCATCCAATACTTTGCAAACGGCTTTCCCACACACCCTTCCGTCTGCGCCACCTCATCCTGATGGTGCGGGAACAAAAGGTCAATTCCTCCCGTGTGAATGTCAATCGTCTCAAACCCGCCCACATCAATGCCTCCCTTTGCAAACAGGTTCGTCAGGTGCTTCGCACTCATTGCACTGCACTCAATATGCCAGCCCGGACGGCCCTCCCCGAACGGCGATTGCCACTTCACATCCCCATCCTCTCCTGTCCAAAACTTCCAGAGCGCAAAATCAGCAGCATTTTCCTTATCGTACTCATCCTTTTTAACCCTGCCTGACGCGCCCGCCTCAAGACCCGCCATATCAATATGCGCGAGCCTGCCATAGTCTTTGAACTTGCGAATCGCAAAATACACCCCATCATCAGTCTTATACGCAAGGCCCTTTTTGAGCAAACACTCAATTAGGGCAATCATCTCCGCAATGTGCTCCGTTGCCTTCGGATACACCTCAACCCGCTCAATATTGAGCGCATCGCAGTCCCTGAAAAACTCCTCCGCATACTTTTCCGTGAATTCCCGAAGCGAACGCTTTTCCTTTTGACTGTCACGAATCGTCTTATCATCCACATCCGTGAGGTTCTTTACCTGACGAACCTTGAACCCCCTGTACTTGAGATACCTGCGCAGCACATCCTCAAAAACAAACGTGCGCAAATTCCCGATATGCACAAAATTATAGACCGTCGGACCGCACGTGTACATCCGCACTTCCCCCTTGCGAGACGGCACAAACGGCTCCTTTTTTCGCGTGAGTGAATTAAAGACCTGCATACGACGAGAGCCGCTTCGGGCGCTTTAAATACTTTACTTCTTTTTGAACCGAAGCTTCGCCGTATACGGACGAATGTCATCGAGCAACTGGCGCAGCGACTCCCTGCGTGTCGCCTGATACACTCCTGTCACGATGAACGATAATGCAAGAATATAGCCCGCGACAACCAACACATCCGGAAGAACACTCACGAGCGGGGCGTCAAAGAGCAGCACTTTCCTGAGCAACTGGCTCCCCAACACGTACGGGTTGAAACCTGCAATGTAGGCAAAAATCTCCGGCATTGACTCAAGCGGCACAATCACATCGCTTACGAACAAAAAGAGCGCGCCTACCATCACTCCCGCAAGCGTTGCCGTCTCCTCGTGCCTGAACAAAAACCCAAGAATCATCCCTATCAGGACAAACAACGCACTTATCAGCGAAAGGACAAGCACTGCCGCAGGAACGTTTGACACTATCTCACTTCCGAAAAACACACTCACCACGCCAAGCACAATTACCATCTGAACCGCCAAAATGATGAATGCCGTCAGAAAATGCGAAAAGACAACCGCCCCGTGACCCACCGGCGTCATAAATGAGCGGAAACTTGCAGGACCGTTCCTTTCCAGCAAAATAAGCGTCGGCGTAATCAGAAGCGCCGTGAACATCAGGATAAGCACTGAAAGCACCGGGAAAAGATAATTCAGATATGAGCGCTCCTGAACCACCGGACGAATACTCGTCACAATCGGCTGGGCAATCGCCTCCGGGTCCGTAATCTCAATTGCACTAATCCTGCCGTCAATTTGGTTGAGCGAATGCTGCACGCTTAACACGCTGACAAGACTCTTGTCCAAAAGCACCTGAATGCTGTTCAGCACCCTTATGCTGAACTCCCTGCTGGTATCCGCACTTGACAGTTTTGACTTTGTATCCTCAATTGCCCCAATTGTCTTTGCGATTTGCGCATCGAACCGCACAAAACTCTCCCGTGTCAAATTCTCCGTCTTTGCAAAGTCATCCTGCAACTGCCCAATTTCCTCAACGCTTTTCTTAAACGCCGCAAGCAGCGAATCCTGCGTGCCCTGCGACGCCCCCGAACTCTTGACCAAGGCATTGGCCGCATCAATAAAACTCGTCGCCTTGCTCAGCCCGCGCCCGCCGATTGAGAGCGCCGCATCCGACCACTGCTTTACCTGCGTCTTTGCCGAAGCGAGCTCATCCACGGAAAAGCCATCCTCATTAAAACCCAAATCCATATCACCCCACTCGGCAAGCAAATCCTGAACCTGCCTTGCAGCCAAGTCGTTTTCCGTTGTGAGCTGCGTTACCAAATCACGCTGCTTTCGCACTTCCCCTTGCGTAAAATCAAGCGTGCTAATCAGCACCCTTGTCAAGTCCTGCGACGCCGCAAGCGACTCCTCACCAATCTCCTCAGACATCAGGCGCACGAGCGCGTACACGAGATTCACCCGCGAATAGTCCACATAAAAGACAAGCTGGTTTTGCGGGCGGACCCCCACCTTAAACTGCGGGGCAAACACCAGGCACGTATTCACCTCACTTGCGCGCACTGCATCAAGGCACTCCTTCTCCGTTGTGTATTCCGTCACCTTGAATTGCGTCCTTAACTGGTCCACCATCTTTTCCGTCACATCAACATTATCCGGCCGGAACGCGCCCACCTTCACCGCGTACACATTGGAATTGTCAAACGCGAGCCCCGCAAGAAAAATCACAATAAGCGGCCCCAAAATCACCACGAGCGAACCAATCTTTGAACGGATGAGATTCCTGAAATTCTTCCTCACCAGCTCGGCCACATTTGCAGGATTCATCGCTTCACCACCGCCTCAAACACGCGGCCAAGCGTCGGGCGCGAAATGTGCAAACTCACCAAGTCGCCCCGCGAAACCACATCCGCAACGAGCGAAAGCACCCGCTCAGGAAACGGCGTTTGCACCACCAGCTCACCATCATCCTCCTCTACCCTGAAAAAGTACTTCCTGCCCTTTGCAAGAAGCGCACGATAGTCCTTCCTTCGCGTTTGGATGAAAATCTCGTAATTCTTAGAATAAATCCCGCGCAGCTCATCGGCCGTTCCCATCTCAACCACTCTGCCCTGCTGCAAAATAGCAATACGCGAACAGAGCAGCTCAATTTCCGCAAGAAAATGCGATGCGAGAAGAATTGTTGTTCCCTTTGCATTAATCTTGCGAATAAGCTCCCAGAGCTGCTTCCTTAAGATAGGGTCAAGGTCCGCCGTCGGCTCATCCAAAATAAGCAGTTCCGGGTCGTGCACCAGCGCGCACGCAATATCAAGCCGCTTTTGCATCCCCCCCGAAAGCCGAAACGCCTGCACATCCCTTGCCGCGCCAAGACCCACCAGTTCCATCAGCGCGGCACCTTTGCGCTGAATGTCCGCATCCGCAAGCCCATACAGTTTTGCGAAGTGCGAAATATTCTCACGCACGGTTAGTTTCGGATAAAAAGAAGGCGTTTGCGTGCTGAACCCAACGAGGCGCTTCACCCTTTCCGGGCTTTTTTGCACGCTCACCGAAGAACCATCCGGAAGCCCGACCAAAATGTCACCCGCATCCGGACGGATAAACCCCACCATTGCCCCAAGAAGCGTTGTCTTACCCGCACCTGAAACCCCAATAAGCCCGAAAATCTCGCCTCTTTGAATTTCCAAATCAACCCCGCGAAGCACCTGATTTTGCCCAAATGCCTTTGTTACCGCGTGCGCGGAAATAAGCGCGCCTTTGGGCAAGTCCTTAAAAGACTCCGCAACATACTTTGCCACAACCTCCTTTGGCCAGCCTGCCTCCTCAAGAAGCCGCTGCACATCCTTTTGCGAACGCCCCTGCCTTCCCTGCAAGCGTACGTGTTCCTGGAGCGTCTCTTCCATAGTCAAAATAACCGCCTGCACGTATAAAAAGAAACGCAACTATTCAAGAGTAGTATTTGTCCGACGACTACGTTTATAAAGTGGAAGATGCTTCATCGCACATGATTATCCTGCAAGCCATAGGGTTCCTGCGGCTCTTTGGCCCAAACGGCACCCTGATGACGCTCCTTAACCGCGTCGTGCCCGGCGCCAGCCTCTTTTTGTTCATCATCGCAGTCTTCGTCGCCATCCTCTTTTACCGCGCAATCCACCAACTCGAAGAAAAACTCCCCGAAGTCATCACCCTTATGGCAATACTCGGCGTGTTCTCCCTTTTGCTCTTTGGCGATGTCGCAACCCTGGTCATTGTCGAATTCATCCTGATTGGCGCTTGGTGGATAGTTCGGCATATGTACCACGGCGCAGAAAAAGTCCCCGCACTCGCATCCGCACTCTTTCGCAGAACCGCGCCCGCAGAATTTGAAGCAGTCGAGCGCGAAAGAGCCGCTGCACGCGGCGGCAGGCGAAGGGAAGAGCGCGAAGCACACCGGGCAGCCCGCGACCTTGCAACCGCCCAAGAACTCCTTGGCGCAGCAGAACAGGCAGGCGCCGAAGCAGGACGCGCTGCAGAAACCGCCGCCCACGCAGAACACCACGCAAACGAACAAGAAACAGCAGCGCTTGACGCTGCAACCCAGCAGGCAGAACGGCTTGCGCACGTCATCCCCGAAATGACCAGCACCGTCGCCCTTGACGAAACCGCACACCACCTCCTCACCGAAATCACGCAAAACCTCAGAACCTTTGCAAACAGCTTCGCTCAAACGGAAATCAAAGAACAAAAAGAAATCGCACAAGAAATAGAGACCCTCATCGAAGACATCGCACTTGAACACGAATCAGAAGAACACGTCACCAGCATCCTTCACCTCCTTGAACGGCTCAGCAAAGCACTCACCAAAGACATCGGCTCAGACCTTCTGAACAAACTGCGCGCAGACCTCAAAACGCACCAGGAAGAACGCCGCAAAACACGAGCACCCGCCCCCGCAGACAACGAAATTGCAGGATACCTCGGCGGGCAAGCCGGACCTGAACCTGAATACGAAAGCGCAATCGCACAAACAAAAGAAACAATCGAACAAGTCATCAACCTCAAAAGAGCCATTAACGCGCTCATCGCAGACTCCCAAAAAGGAATCGCTGAATCGCTCGCACAATCAAAAGCACTCGCCCGCGCAAAAATAGACCTCCACAACATCACCACTACCCTTGCCGTCATCAAAGGAAACCCCGCAAAACTTGAAGAAGCACTCAAACAGTTCAACGCTGCACTTGACGATGCAGAACGGGCAAACACCCCTGCCCGCACCATCCCCATCGCACTCAAAACCCACCTCACCTCCCTCTTTGCAGACCTCCTTGCCGCCCACAAAGACCGTCACACCGCGCTTGAAGAAGTACAGCACATCCTTGAACAAACCAAAAACCACGTCACCCTTGAAGAAGCGCTCTTTGCCAAAGTCAGCGCCCTTGAAACCGCATTTGACAAAATCGTTGCGCCCATTGATATGCTCGCCGAAAAAGGCCCCGGAATCCTTCTTCGCGGAGCATCATCGGCCGCAAACGCGCAAAGCGCGCTTCAGGAACTCAACTTTGCCGAACAAAGAGAACACCAAAAAAGCGCACAGAAAACACTCCAAGACCTTCCAAAAAACATTACTGCCATTGCCCAAGAAATCGAGCAAGACGCCCAAACCATTGCACACCACAAGGAAGACATCGCAAAAATACTCAAAAGCCTTGATGACGCATTCAGCGCAATCACCCGCAAAGAAGGCGAAATCCTCAAACTCCACCAGCAAGAAATCTCGCGCGCACAGCAAAATATGGCAGACACCCGCGGAGCAGCATCCACCCTTCGCAAGGCAGCATAAACCTTTTATACCAAATTCCCGGATGCGTACTGCATGGGATGCGACTTATGCGGAAAAGAAGGACCCGTCCTTGCTGCACTCATTGAAGGCAGCAGATTAAACGTCTGCTCCGGGTGCGGAAAACACGGCAAAATCCTTGCCCGACCAACGTTCAGCCAAAAGAAAACATCCGCCCCCGCCAAAATTGAAACAGCCGAAACAATCGTTTCCGACTCCGCAGAACGCATCCGAAAAGCACGCGAAAAGAGCGGCACGACCCAGGCAGAATTCGCCCTTAAAATCAACGAAAAAGAAAGCGTCATCCAAAAACTGGAAAACGGCTCGCTCACACCAAGCATTCCGCTTGCGCGCAAGCTCGAAAAACTCCTGCGCATCACCCTTGTTGAAATCGAAAAAGAAGAAGCTGCGGAAAAACCAAGCACAAAAGCAGGACCGCTCACGATTGGCGACCTTATCAAGATAAAGAAGTAGTTTGTCGTTGGCAGCGGTGTCAGTTTTCGGTTATCCGTTGTCAGTCTTCCGCCTTCAGTTATCAGTGCCCGGGAATCACTGCATCCGCACGAACCCACGCCCGATACCAACACCTGCCCTCTTGCTCATCAAACACCCGCACAAAATTTCGGTCAAGAGTTGTGATAAGCTCGTCCGTTCTTGCAGGACAGGACGCCTCATTCGGCGGACAAATAATGCCGCCGCCGCAATTATCCAAAAACACCGCACCGACCCGCTCATTGTTTTCACGCAAATACCGCAGAAAATCAACCGCCAAACCCTCATCATAAATAGGATAATACACTTTTTCCAACCGCGCGTCAGTATAGGCCGCCATTGACGGGTGCGAAACCCACACTTCGCCGATTGGCCGCAATTCATCCGGCAAGCCCAAATAGCGCTCAAGAAGCACGCTTGGCTGCTGCACCTCATTACCCGCATAAAACAACAGCGCAGTATGCCCCATCCACCCCCCAAGCATGAGCAGCACAAGCACAAAAACCGCCTTCTTCCCTGACTTCCACTCCAAAAGCCGAACCACCCCAAATGCACTCAGCATTGCAACAAACGGCAAAAAGAGCGTCAAATACCGATAGTCACGACAGTGCAACTGCACAAAATAGAGCAACGGAACAGCGAGCGAAAGCGCCCAAAGCACGTGCTTTCTTGACCAGTTCTTCACCGTGAAGAACAAACCCGGAATTGCAAACACGTGCAGCTTTGTCTCGCTGAAAACAAGCCAGTAAAAATAATACCACCACGGACGGTACCTCAAGACGTTGCAGCCAAGCGCCAAATCAATTGCAGACTGACCTGCCGCAAGCGTTGCAAACACTCCGCCGTATGCGAACCAGCTCGCCGCAAAATACGGAACTGCAACCAGCGCAAAACCCGAAACGGCAAACAAGGCATCACTCCACTTCTTTTGCGCGAACAGAAAAAGCGCAAGAATGCCAATAAACATCCCTGCAGGAAACTTCGCCAAAAATGCAAGACCAAGCGAAAGCCCCGCGGAAAAAGGGCACCCCTTCGCCGCCAAATAAAGTCCAAGCAGGACAAAGAATACCGACGGAATCTCCGTATACTGATGAAAACTCAGGTAAAAGAAAATAGGACTGAACGCCACAACAAGCGCGGCAAGAAGCCCTGTTCGCGCACCAAACCAGTCCCGCCCCAGCGCAAACGTCAAATACACCACACCCGCCATCAGAACAATTTCAACAAGACGGCCGAACAAAACCGGGTCAAGCCCAACTAACCACAACACCCCAAGGCCGATTGGCACAAGCGGCGGGCGAATGTGCTCAAACAAGCCGGACTCACCGCCCGAAAACAAATACTTCCCCATCCCAATATAGACGCCCGAATCCCACCAAACCTCGTGAAACGAAAACGCGAAAAACAAGCGCACAACTACCGCAAGAACAACGATTACCAAAATCAGGCACCGCTCAAACTTTTTCTCCCTCATTCAAACACCGGATTCGGGTCATCAAATGACGCCCGTGACGGGTACTCATCAAACAAAATCTTCCCGTACGGATAACTTGCGCTGTGGAAAAGAAAAACACGGCGCGATTGGTCCTCATCAAGCCAGGACTTTACCGCAGCATAATCCTCACCGTTAAACACACGCGTGAACAACACGCTTGCATTCACCCTGCGCGCAACGGCCACCGCGCGCCCCATTTGGCCAAAATCATCAAGCGAGACATATGAAACATTAAGCGGAAACACCTCCGTGAGCGCCTCTACGTACGATGCAGGAGTCTGGTAATACCAAAGCGCATATGCAGACGGAGTGCTGTTTACCGCAACCACGCGCTCGCCACGCATAACACGAACCGGCCTATTCCCAATTATCGCGCTTGCGTTCCTGAAAACAACCGGCGGGCTTCCCACCAGCGAGGCATTATGCCCCAGCGCCAAAAAGAGATACTTATCCGGATAACACACTACCGGAATCCCTTTCTCACTCAAATATACTGCAGCATACGTCTTTCCCGGATGGTCGCAGTCGCTTAGCACAAGCGATGCATTGTGACGCACTGCCTGCTCCACCAGCATATTCACCCCGTGCGTGTCCACAATCACCGCAAGGTCACTGCGCAAAAAACGCGTTGTCGGATACAGCAACTTATCCTTTGGAACCTCAAAACGGAACATTCCTTCCTCATCACTTGCAAACCAGCGGTCCCCTGAACGCGCAACGAGCGTTCCTACTGCAGGAATATGCGTGATGTTTACTTTACGCAAATCCCGCACTCTACCGCCCTCGTGCCAACCAATATCACGGCGCAACTCGGACTCATTGTACCAAAGCCGCTCACTAAACGTCACCAGCAATTCACCCCTGAACGGGTTTTGCAGCTGCCCGCCAAGCCAGTCACGGAAAACCCGGTCATCCTGCGAGAGAACCCGCGACGATTCGCTTATTACAAAACCGGTCGCGCCAAGAATTACCGACGATGCGTTTGTCCCTGCAAGGTTCGGCCTTAGCGGAGCAAAATAACCGGAAATCACCGTCTCATTTTCCGCAAGCGCGACCTCATCAAACTTTGGAACAAACCGCTCCCCTTTGGCAATACGCTCAAGCAAATCCGCACGCCAATGCGCACCCACTGTGCGCCATTCCTTTGCCGCAAGACGCAAAAACGCCTGCCTGTTTCGCCCGCAGCCAAGCGCCGCGCTTGTCTCCGCAATAATTGCGCGCTCCTCCGCACTTGAAGAGTTCACCTTATCGTAGAACCCAAGCGAACCGCAAATCAAGCCATCATCATTTGTCAGCCGGCCGACAATAAGCGAAGCATCACCGCGCGCAAACGGGTCTGCAGACCCATTTTGACGAACCGCATCAAAAAGCAACAACAACTGCGAGAGGTTCACCCCCGCCGCCCGCGGCGTATACATAAAGTCAAACTCCTCCGCATACGGGTCGGCCGCCCTTAGCAACTTTTGCAAGGATGCATTCAGCGGACCCGCATACACCAGCCCCTCAAGAACCTGCCCGTCAATAACCGTTGTCGGAGCAGACGTCACGTTATAATTTCGCGCAAGCACCTGCACGAGCGGCTCATCCGCATACTCCCTATCAAGCGAAAGCACCACCACCTGCTGCTCATACCCCTTACTCAACTCCTCCAAAATAAACCCCTGCCGCTCACTCTCCTCATCATCAATTTCATAAAAGAAAACAATCGGAACGTACTGACGGCCGCACTCCTCATTCGCCTTTTGCACCAACCCCAAAAAGCGAAGCTCAAGCAAAAAATACTTGCGCTTCAAATAATCATAATCCTTCCTCCGAAAAAAACTAAACCGCGAATAACTGCTCAAATCCTCCCCCACCTGCCGAATCTCCTCCTTAAAATCCGCAATCCGCGCCGCAAGCACCCCGCACTCTTCCGCTCCGAACTCCCGCGCAAAAAGACGCTCCACCCGATACGACTCGCTGTCCACCTCGTGCGTGCGCATCACCTCATTAATCGTGTCAATACGCACGGCATCAAACGCGTGATTAATCAGAATCCCCAGCGCAAAAATAAGAATTGTCAGCAGCAAACTTCTCCAAAGCACCAAACGCCGCTCATCCATTGAGCAATGCAACAAGGTCCTCATTGCTTGTGAGGCCTGTTCGCACCTCCCCAAAATTCACAATAATCGAAGGAGCCGCCGTTACACCGTAATAATCCTCAAGAAAACGCAGCTCACGCGCATAACCGCGCTCAATTGCAAACACGTGCAGCCCGAACTCATCCACCAACGCATCAAGAACCCTCCCCTGCTCCTCACTTTGCGGGTCGTTTTGCTCATAATAATACAGCACCACGTTTGCACCCCTGCCGCACTGGTCAGCAAACTTCTTCTCAAGAACATACGTCCGAATCTGCATCAAATGAAACTTCTTCTTCAAAAACCCAAAATCAGCAGCACCCAAACGCTCACGCGCATCCCCCGTCCCAAGCAGCTTCCCGAGCCGCCCAAGCTCCAAACTCTGCTCCCGAAGACGCGACTGCGCAAGCGCACACGTCGCCGAAAAAGAGTCAAACAACTCCTGCTCCACCAAAAAACTCTCCGCATCAAGCTCCGATTGGCGCAATGCGCGCGAGACCTCATCCGCCCCTGACGACTGATACGCACCGCCAAGCAGCACACCCACTGAAAAAACAACCACAACCAACAGCACCACCGTCACCCACGCCTGCCTCATTGAACCTCGTACACCCTGACATTCCCTCCTGAATCAACTCTTTTAAACATTTCGCTCGTCCGCACCAGAAAATCAAGACCCTGCTCTTCACGCTCCCACACCAACCCCTGCGTCATCTCCGGCGTTATCACAATATACCGAATGCCGTAGCGCTCAATCAAAAACAGCGCGCTCTCCGCATCACTTGCACGCCAAAG
This sequence comes from Candidatus Woesearchaeota archaeon, assembly GCA_003599055.1. GTDB lineage: Archaea > Nanobdellota > Nanobdellia > Woesearchaeales > ARS49 > SURF-65. Next base: position 58,196 of record QZIM01000026.1, on the reverse strand, counting down.
CGCATCCACATCATCCCGCACCCGCTGCGGCGCGCCAAGCTCATCAAGAAGCACCCTGTGCCCTGCAAACTCCGCCCAAAAACCATATCCCGGATGCGTCAGCACCACGCCCTTCTCGCGCGCAAGCTCCCCGAAAAAATTCGCATCAGGAGGACCGCTCCCCAGTGCAACCGCGTGCGACACCCCGCTAAAAAGCAAGCCGCAAAAAAGCACCAAAAGCGACGCCTGACGAAGCATCCCCAACTCCCACTTCCGCTGCGCCAAACGCTCAATTGCAATACCCACCAGCACCGCAAGCAGGACTGACACCACCACAAGAACACCCGGCAAAAAGAACCCCACCACCAGCGCAGCCGCCACGGTCGCAAACGCGCCAAAAAATCGCCGCTTATACTCCCAGAGCAAAATCAAGCCAAGAACACCCAAAAGCACCGTGAAAATACCCACGCCAAACACCCCGCCCAAATCACTCACATAGCCCTCAACACCCGCCTCCTGCACCGGCAGCGGCGCGTACCAGCCCGCAAGCGCCATCACGACAAGCAGCACCGCAACCACATTCAGTCGCTGCGCCCACTTCGGATGCACAAACATAAGAAGCAGCACGCTCCCAAGCATTGCCAAAACAAACGGCAAACCGCACCACGCCGCAACAACCAAAAAGGCCGCGCCAACCCACCACGCCCTGCCCCTTAACAACACCATTGCCGCAAGCAGCAAAAACACCACAAAGCCGTGCGGCGAGAGCAGAAAACCCGACGCAATCAACGGCGGAGAAAGCACGAACGCAAGCTGCGCCCAAAACCGCTCACCCTGCGAGAGCCCCGCACTTCCGAGCACCAGCCAAAACAGCAGCACCGAACACCACGCAAGCAGCAAGGGAAGAACCACCAGCCCCATTTCCCCAAACACGCGATAACTCAACGCGATAAGCACGTGATACGGACTGAAAAACCTCTCCCGCCCAAACACGACCCCCCCATCCTCCTTTGACCACCCTTGCGCAAGCTCAACACCCATCCGCGCGTGATAATACGCATCATCCCCCCCAAGCGAAAAATTCCCCTCCGCCCAGCGCAAAGAAAACGGCAAAATCAGCACCGCCGCCGCAAGCACAAAAAGCCACCACACCCTCATGAGACCACCCGCACCTCACACGCACTATCCTTCTCATACACCTTCATATTCCCCGCCCAAACACGGTCAAAACACTTCCCCTCACCGTACTTGATATCCGGATAGCCCACCGGAACAACAATGTACGTCGCATTATACTTCGCCATAAGCATCACCGCCTCCGTCTCCGAAAATGTGCGAAACACCCGCGTCACATCCCGATACCGCTCCTCCACCTTTGGCCGCAGCAGAAAATGTGCATCAATCACCGTCGGCAATCCCGCAAACCACTCCACGTAGTGCCCAAACTCAACCGGCGCGACCACCGCGCCCTCCCCCCTTGCGCCCAAATCAGAGAGCACGCGCACCTCCTCTTGCGTAATCGTTTGGCGCACCTGCGACTGCACCAGCGCATACGCCGGCACCGCAGTCGTCACCAGCGCAAACACAACACTTAGCGACACAATCACGCCCGCGTAGCGCGACACCTTTGTCAACCGCAAAAAATGCAAAAACATATCCGACCACTTCGCAAACAAAATCGCAAGCACAATCCCAAGCACCATCAGCCCCGTCAGCAAATCAACCAGCTTAAACCACAGCAGCCCCGCAGCAAGCACCGTGATTCCCAACAGCACATTCACCCTCCTATCCTGCGCCCCGCCCGAACGGTACAGCGCATAAATACCCTCTGCAAGCGGATATGCGCCCACCAGCACAATTGCCTCAAGCAGCGAAATACTCGCAAACACCTCCGAACGCAACGCATCAGGAATGTTCTGCCAAATAACCCCTGCACCGTGCACCAAAAATGCGCGCTTGTACACCAAAAACTGCGCCCAGAGCGAAAAAAAGACCGTAAAAAGGCCAAGCTCAAACTCCGTTGGCTCAACTGCCTGCCCGTCAATTACCTGCAGCAAAAAATAACACAGCAGCCCGAGCACAAAAATGACAGATAACGGGTGCACGAAAACAAACAGCAAAAGCAGCACCAAAAAGAGCGGAACCGGAATCGGACGCGCCATCCACAAATAGACCAGCGAGAAAAACAAAAAGAGCGCAAGCGAAACCGGCGACAACTGATTAAACGTCCCGCCAAAAAACACCGGAACCAGCCCCGCAAGCAGCGACGCCGCAAGCGACAAACGGTCATTTCTCGTCAACTCAAACGCAATCAAAAATACCGGTACCGCAACCAACGCGGCAAAAAAATTCGGAACCACCTTCACCGCAAGCGAAAACGGCAACACAAACGACGCAAGCGCGACAAACGCCTCAAACACCGGGCTTCGCAGCCAAAGCCGCCCACCGAACCCGAGCGCATCAAACCAAAGCAACCGCCCATCCGCAAGCGCATCAGCCCCCCGCACATATAAGTAAGACTCATCAGAACTCAAATACGGCGTTTGCAGCGCGAAAAACATCCGCACAGCAAACAGCGCAACAACCAACACACCAAGCCACAGCCATTTCCGCATATAATCCGGATATTCCGTGCAAGAATTTATAAAGGTTCTTTCCGAGAATCACCCGTATGCATTTTCGCCGCCAACCAACAGGAATCGACTTTTTCGACAAACTCCTTTGCGGCGGACTTGAAGCAGACAGCATCACCACCCTCTTTGGTCCCGCAGGCGCGGGCAAAACCAACCTCGCACTCCTTGCCGCAACCGCCACCGCAAAAAGCGGCAAACGGGTCATCTACATCGATACCGAAGGAGGCTTTTCCGTCGAGAGACTCAAACAAATCCTCCCCGACTACAAAAAACACCTCGACAAATTCATCTTCCTTCGGCCCACCAGTTTTGAGGAACAGAAAAACGCCATCGAATCCCTGCCAAAACTCATCACGAACAAAATCGGGCTGATTGTGGTTGACACCATCACCATGCTCTACCGGCTCGAGCGCAGCTTCAAAGAAGACGACACGGCAAACCATTCCCTGAGCGGACAAATGCGGCTCCTTAACGAACTTTGCCGCACGCGCGGCATCCCCATACTCCTCACGTCACAAGTATACAGCTCACTGCAGGGAACCAGCGTCAAAATCGTCGGCGGAGACATTCTCACCTACACCAGCAAAGCACTGCTTGAACTTGAAAATGCAAACGGCACCCGCAAAATAACCCTCAAAAAACACCGCTCACTCAAATCAGGAACAGAAGCACGGTTTGAAATTGTACAAGACGGAGTTACGGGATTGTAGTTGTCGGTTCTCAGTTGTCAGTTATCAGATTTCTGTTTTCAGAACGAACAGTCATAATTAAAATGCTAAAAACCGAATATTCCTAAAAAATTAATTTATCGACTATAAACAATACGGCCGGATGGCAATAGCCCTCTTGGGACGTAACCAGACGTCTGGGACTAACCTTCGCTAACCGTCCCCAGATGTGCCAAGAGCGCGTCGAGTTCACCCTTGCCCACATTACTCATAGCAAAACTTACCTTATGCACATACTGATATCCCGCATACATCTCATCAAAATTCACCTGATTTCCATAACCAAGACGAACAATTGCCACTATACCCAAAGACTGCCCGTTCCTTTTCGCATCTGCCCAACCTGATGATACAAACTGGCCGCTGCCGTCTTCCATCGATGCAGACAACGTGCCAAAGCCAGAACGACTTGTAACCATATCACGCGCGTAATCCGATCCACGACCCTCCCACGCAGGCTTTATTCTTGGCTCAAAAATTAAAGACGCATCATCATAACCGCTCACATACCACCCTCTCTTCCTATCACTCGCACGAGAACGCTCTGCACTCGCCCACCACACTCGCCCCTCACCATCCTTTTCAAAACGCGGAACAAACACTGCTGATTTCCCTTCCGCGTACGGAATCCGAACACACTGAAGCGCATCCTGACACCAAACGCCATCAGACCACCCTTTATACTGCCAACCTGCAGGAAGAACGACACGCTCAATTAACGGACGAACCTCCGCAGAAAAAACCTCAGCAGTTGCAGGAGTGTGCCGCTCAACACACTCGATTACGGGAATGTACTGCGCCCACACATCCAACAATTGAGACTCAAAAGACATAAGAAAAAATAAAAAAATCACTCCTCGGTGAACTCTTCGAGCGTGAACTTCGGCTCCTCATCCTTGCCAAGGAGACCGCGGGAACGCTGATATTCACGCGCAAGAATGTAGAACAAGATACCAAGCGACTTCTTGCCCTTATTGTTGCACGGAACCACAAGGTCAATCTCGTTACTCTGGTTGTTCGTATCACACAGCGCAATCACCGGAATACCAATCTGCACGGAATCCCGAATCACGTTGCGGTCCGGCCACGAATCAGTGACCAGCACAAGCTTGACTTCCAAATAGTTGTCCAGCTTCGGATTGGTCAAAATACCCGGGGGGTACCTGCCCGCAAACGTTCTTGTTCCCGTGTGGCGACCAAACGCCTTCACTGCCTTCCAACCGTTCTCACGGCGCGACGCGATAAGAATATCCTGCGGCTCATACTTTGACAGCATATTTGCCGCCATACGAATACGCTCGTCAATCTTTTGCAAATTGAGCACGCTCAAGCCATCCGGGCGCGTCTTGTAAATAAACGCATCCATATACCTCGTCCGGAACTTCGTCCCGATATGAATGCCTGACTTCAAATACATCTCCTGCGAGACCAAAAATGACCCTTCGTTTGCTGACATACGTTTTCCTCCCGTGGTTTTTATCGCCTCACACGGACTTGCATCGGACAAGCTGCCCTTTGCGGTTGGCTATAGACGAGAGGGCAAGGAGGGAGTTTATAAAGGTTCCGCCTGCCTTAGCGGAAACTCCGCCACCACCCGATACTGAGACCCCTCCTTTGTGAGCACACTCTCATACAAAACAAAACGGGAAATATGCCAAGACTGCGGCACAACAGGCGAGTTAGGCAGCTTTGGCACACCTTCCTTTACCCGCGCAATCGTCAGGTGCGGAACAAACTCCTTTTCTTTTGGGAACAATGAACTGAGCACGTCATCGACTTGCCTTTGCAAAGAAATAAACTCCGCAGCAGGCTCAACACCAAGCCAAACCACCCGCGGCGACTCCATTGACGGAAACACGCCAAGACACGAAAGCGAAGCGTCAAAAGCGGAAAAGTGCACCTTCCCCAGCGCAACAACAACCTGCTCCGCAATCTTTGGCGCAACCTCGCCCAAAAACTTCAGCGTCACGTGAAAATCCTTCACGAAAGAAAACCGCGCGCCAGAAAGCCCTGACTGCACGCGCTTACACTCAGCCACAACATCCAGCGAAACAGGACACGCAATAAAAAGACGCATATTGGTTGTTGGTTATTGGTTCTCAGTTATCGGTTATCAGTTGTCAGTTGAAAGAAAAAAGAAAAAGAAAAAAGGCCAATTACTGTTGGTCGTCTTCACCGAAGTCTTCAGAATCACCCGAAGACTCGTCCATCGGAGCATCCTCAGAAGATTCCTCCATCGGAGCATCCTCAGAAGACTCTTCCATACCGGAATCATCAGACGATTCGGATTCTTCAGCCGCAGCGCCGCCGCCCTGCACAACCTCGGCAAAACCGACCTTGCGCAAGACCTTCGTCACGCGAATACGGACCTGCTGGCCGGCCTTTACGCCCGGCACGAACAAGACGAACCCGTTCTTCTTTGCGACACCGTCGCCCTTTTCACCAACTGCTTCAATGGTCACGTCAAGCTCTTCGCCCACACGAACCGGAGCGGTCGACATACCCATGCCGCCACCCATGCCTCCGCCGCGTCGCGGACGGAAGCCACCAGATCTATTGTCTCCATACATACTTTCTTTCACCCATTCCTATTTCATATATTGCATGTAGAACTAGCTACACACACGGCATTAAGCGACTGTCACTATATAAAAGTTGCCTAAATAGGCCAAAAAATCAGGCATCACGAACACCCGCTTCAGATAGCTCAAAGACCGCCTCTCCCTCAGGCATACAGGGCGAATCAACCATCTTCGCAACCCTCGTTCCCTTCTTGCCGCGACGGAGATACAGACGGTACGTGCTGTTGTGCGCAACAACGTGACCGCCAATCGCCTCGGTTGGGTCGCCGAAAAACTGGTCTGGCTTAGACATCACCTGATTCGTCACGTACACGGCAACGTTATGCCGGTCGGCAATACGCATCAAGCCGTGCATATGCTTGTTAATCCTCTGCTGGCGGTCTGCCAGGGTTCCTCTGCCAATGAATTCGGCACGGAAGTGCGCAGTCAAACTGTCAACAACCAAGAGACGCACGTTCACCCCCTGCTTGATGAGGTCCTCAACCTTGTCCGCAATCAAAAGCTGGTGGTCAGAGTTGAACGCCCTTGCAACCTTCACGTTCTTCAGCGCTTCATTAGGGTCAAGACCACACCCTTCCGCAATCGCCTTAATACGTTCAGGACGGAATGTCCCTTCCGTATCAATGTACACTGCAGCGCCAGCAGCGCCGCCCTTATCCAGCGGCAGCTGGACACGCACGGCAAGCGTATGGGCGAGCTGAGACTTGCCCGAACCATACTGGCCGTACGCTTCCGTAATCGCACCCGTCTCAAAGCCGCCGCCCGAGAGCTTATCCAATTCCTTACTGCCTGTTGTAATCTTCATCATCAACTCGCGCTTTTTGAGAATCTCATCACCTGAAGTGAATTCCATCTCCAAATTTGCGCGCGCAATTGCGATAACCTTCTTTGCCGTCGCTTCCGACAGCTCAGTTGCACCGACAATCTCACCGGGTGTTGCAACTGCAATACTCATCAAGTCATTAAACCCTGCCGCGGCCAACTTTTCCACTGATGCAGGACCGATGCCCGGAAGCTCCTCCACGCTCTGCACCTTCTTCTTTGGCTTCTCCAATTCCAGTTCCTGCTCCATTTCGTCCACCTCGGGCTTTTTTAACACTTCAACAACCCCTTCCGGAGTGTCGAAACGAATACTCTCTGAATCTGCTTTAACTTGCTTGCTTGCCATTTGTCATCACCTTTCTTGTTTGATTGGAAAAATTTCCGGAAAATGAAAAGAAAAAAGAAAAAACGTCAGTCTTGCGCTACCTCCTCGTCTTTGCCGGAGAGCACAAGATACTTGTACGCTTCCTCAAGCACGAGCGCTGCCTTTGGCAGGTCGGTTATGCGCAGAGAATTTGTGCTCTGCCATTCACCGCTCCTGTTGGCGTAACGGCGCTGCAAGTTCACGCTGCGCGTCTCGAAGACCTTGCCGTCCTTGCCTACACGCGTGTTTTTCCACACGGTCGCGCTGATTGCGCCAGTTGAGAATTTCTTCTCCGGCAACTGCTTTTCCGCGGCACGCGGCTCGTGGTTTGCTGTTTGTGGCACGAACGCCGCCCGCATTTGTCCTTCGCTGCTTCTGTTTGCTGTTTCCATGTTTCTACACCTCTTGGTTTCCCGTTTTGTTTCAGCCCCCTTGACCCGGGGGCGAGGTGCTCGCAATGATGAGAACAGTGTCCTGATTGGTTTAAATACGCGGCGAAGGAAGAAGTCCAGTGGGGAGTGGGCACTATGCGACGAGTTTCACGACGATAAGCGCGCCATTTGCCACCATCACCGTCCCAAATAAAATGTACTCCATAAGACCGTCCGTAAAAATCGGACCCTGGATTCTAAACGTGCTTAGCGGGTGAATAAGGTTACAGCCAAGACGCGTGAAGCAATCGCTCAGCAAGTGCGAGCAATAGCCGACTGTCAATGCAAGTGCGATTTGCGGTAAACCCGCATAATAAATCAGGCCATAAATCGCCAGCGGCGGAAACACACTGTGAAAAAATCCACGATGAGAAAAAAATATCGGAACCACCCGCGTCACCGGAACCAGGCGGTTAATCTTACTGTTCTCGTGGTCAACATCCGGCCACAAACTTGCGAAAACCACGAGCGGAAGGAACAAGAGCGGGCTGAGCGAGGTGAACGACAATACCAGAAGTCCAGCAAGAAGCCCAATTGCCATATGCGTCCGACCCATCATTTTCGCTCACCTGTCTTTTTGACACGCCTGTGAAGATAAAAAGGTACGGTCGTACTTTGTTTGTAGTTTTTAGTTCGTATTTGGTGGTTTGTGGCTGGTAGTTGGTTGTCAGTTATCGGTTCCCAGTTATCAGTTATCAGAACTAAGACATTCTGCCAAGAGTCAGCGCTTAAGCTTCGGCAGCTTGTCCCAATGCTCCTGACCAACGATAAAACCCACACACTTGGGCGACCCGCACCTGCACGGAAACTGCTGGTAAAACTCAAGGTCAAACCCGTAATCATAGGATAACTCTTCTCCCTTCTTAATGTCCCGCAATGCAATAATCCAAATATGCCCATCCTTGATTTCAACCTCACAATTCGGGTCGCAACTGTGATTAATAAAACGGGCATCGTTATACGGCACGTCACCATCAATGTCCCACTTGTCATCCAACTCGAAAATGTACACCGTCCCCTCGCCGTGCTTTGCCTTCTTCATCTGCTCCTCTTCACGCTTCGCACCCTCCTCTTTTGTGATTTTTTCTCCAACGTACTCGATAACCTTGGTGCCCTTTGGAATATCCTCATCCGCAAACACGCCCGAACCGTGAATCCTTGACCGCTCAATTCGCAACTTTACCATTTATCCCTTCAAGAAATCATTTCGCCTCAAGACGCGCAAGCTCCTCATCCGCACTTGCCTTGCGCACCTGATTTGCAATAAATTCGAGCCTATCAAAGAACGTGTTCTTTTTTGCCCTCCCGACAAACTTGTACTGCTCACCGAGCAGCTGCGTCTTGAGCGGCTCAAACGACTCCGGCGCAACCCTGAACGCAACCATCTGGTCCTTATTCTTTTCAAGAAGGCGCTCCGCCTGATTTCGGAAAAGAACCACGCGCATATTATCCGTGCCATCGTCGAGGAATACATTAACCAAATAACTGTAATCAGGAACAACCGCGCCGTGCTCCTGACACGAAAACTGCCCCTCCGCCTCCCTTAGCCGCGTCCCGCACTGCGGACACACCTCGAAAAACTTCGGGTCAAACACCTGCACAATCGTCCCAAACACCTCCACCTGCTCATCAGACTCAGAAAGCTCACGCAGCGTCTTTCTTGGCAGCTTCCCACCCACTTCCGGAACCTGCTCGGACGGACTTGTGTTAATCTTACTCTGCTCATTCAAATGCACTTCCTTATAGCCCCGCTGGTTCTCCCGAACCATCCCGTTTTGCACCTTAACCGGCATCCCCGGCGCGAGGTCCTTGAGAAGGTCCGCCTGATTCCCCCAACACACAATCCGCACCAAACCGGAATCATCACCCACAAGAAAACTCCCCACCTTGCCCGCAGTCCCATCCGCCCGCTGAAACTCCCTTACCTCGAAAACCTGCGTCACCCTCCCAAGAACATCCGCATTACGCATCCCCGGGAATAAATCGCGGATTTTTCCTCCGCCTTCCAAGAGCTTCACCCCAAGCTCACCCGCAATAATGTGAGCAGCACCCTCCTTACTGATTAAGCCATTGAGCGACGCGCATTTTGCGTCAATCTTTTGCATCAACTCCGCATCAGAGAGCCCTGACTTCTCACGCATCCTTGCAAGCATATCAGGAAGAGGTATACGAATCATAATTCCATTCACCCTGGCAAAAAAAGGACAACAAGAAGTTTATATGGTTATTGGTTCTTGGTTATCCGTAATTGGTTGTCAGTTATCAGTCGTCAGTTATCAGATAACAGTAATAAAAATAGAAAGCACTATCAGGAAGAACCTTCAACAACCTGCGGAACGAGTTGAAGACCAAAACAAGACCGTGCATTCGGGACGACCAACGCAACCTCTGCACCGCTACCCCTCACCTGCCAACCTGACGGCACCTTTCCCCTCACACACGCCGCAGGGACAGGAACCCCGTGGCATTCAACCGCGACACGCGAAAGAACCTCAAACGCATCCTTAAACGGCTGCAGCACATTTGACTGCGGCAAAGCCACCGACGGCCGCCAGCCAACCTGCCCAATCGGCACCCCACTTTGCAATTTTTTCACATCAATCACAACAGGACTTCTGGCCACTGCCAAAAACTCATCCCCCGCAAAAACCTCATAATTATCCCTTGGCAAAGAAACAACCCCCCTTTGCGCGTACAACTCAGCATACCTATTCATCCCCTCATTAAACACCCTGCGCAAAAATGACGTAAGCTCAGGAACACAGACCTCCTTTGGCTTTTCAGGCGTGTTCACAACGGCGCAAGCCCTGCCCAGCGGTGCTGATTCCCCATCAAGCACCCTATCTGAAGACCATACTCCTCCACACGGCGCTCCCTCAAAACCATTCCTTGCCTGCACCCTCAAGAACGCAACCCGTAACGAAAACTCCGCTGCACCCTCCACAAACAAGTCAACCTTGCGCCTATCCGCAAACGAGTTCAACGCGGCAGACTGGTGCTGACCAATCACCACCCTGTCCGACTCAACCTTCTTTTGCAGCTCAATATACAGCGCAATAAGACAAATAATTATCGCAACCAGCAAAAGAACCATAAAATCAACCCCGCGCCGATTCATAACGCCTCTCCCTGCACGAGCGGCTCACGCTCGCCTACCACCCGAAACACCCGCATTACCGGAACATCACCCTGCAATGCAGGTAGCACAAACTCCTCCTCTGCAAACTTTTCCCGCAACAAACTTGCCGTCGCCCTGTATGCAATCACATTCGGAAGCCACCAGAAGTACTCCTCAGCAACGACATACCTGAACTTGACAAAGACACGACATTCCCGCACGCCCGCGATATCCCGACAGGAAACCTCCCGAACACGCAAATCACCGCTCCCTTTGCGCTCCAAAAACCGCGATAAATCCTGCCCAACCGCATCCGGGGCCACAAAAGTCACCCACTTCCACCGCGGCAAGCCGTCCACATACCCTTCCAAATAGTCAACGAGTAACTCCCTTGCCGCAACACTTGAAAATTCAGAAGCCACCACCTCCCGCTCAACACTGCCCATCGACAAACCCAAATAGACATAAAACACAATAATCAATGCTGCAATAATCGGAACCATCGCAACAATTGCGAGTGCACGCGCGTCCCCCCTAACCGAACGTATCATACGACTCCGGGTACACCTGCGTCACCCACACCTCAGCATCGGGAAAATGCTTCACTGTCTCAATCCTTCGCACACCCGACTGCACCGCGCTTGCCGCATCAAAAAAACCTTTCTGCTCCCTTGAACCAAAATATTCCTCCTCACCACGCTGCACGCGAAGCGCCATCTTCTTTTGTGAAAAAACAATCGGCAACCGGTCCTTAAGCGCGCCCCTTGACGGCTCAAACTCCCGATAGCCCACAAACGGGTCAACGTGCGTGAGCAACGAAGTTACGCGCGCATCCAACACGTATGCATCCACATCAATTGGCTGCACCTGCGCCGCCAAAATTTTTGCGGGAAAAAGATACAGCACCACCACCGCAACAAACGTCACCATAATGTACACCATAAAATACAACATATCCGCGCCCTGCCACGCGCCGCGCCGATTCACGCAGACACCCCTTCCGCCAGTGCCCCGAACACCTCGCCCAAAACACGCGGAGAAACACCGGGCGGAACCTCAACCGCAAGAGCAACGCCCGTCGTTGGCATTGATTTCAGCACATTTCCCTCAAAGAACGGGTCAACAGGAACCATCACCGCGCGCTGATTGACTTTCGCAAACGCCTGCACCACCCGACACCCCGCACGCGCGCTTGCCTCATCCAAATTAACCCGCACACGAACAAGACCCGCAACATCCGAAGGAAGCACTGCAACCCATCCTGAACCACTCCCTGAAAGCCCAACACCCTCCAGAGTTTGCACGAAAACGGCCATACCCTCGCCCCCAAGAACCCTGGCACCAGTGAGAGAAACCCTCTCTCCCCCACAAAACGGAACACCCCACTTCACCGGCCGCAAGCCTTCAACACGAACCTCATTCCCCTCCCGATACACCGCCCACACATCCCTGATTCTTCCGCCCGAAAAAGAATACCGCGAATCCGTTGCGAACAAAAACGACTGCCCTGCGTTCGGATTCCCTGTGAACGCGACCACCTTATTTGGCGAAAACTCCCACTCAACCCCCCGCACCTGCGCATAATCAAGCCGCACATTCATATCCGCAGGAAGCGCGTACAGCGAATCAATTAACAGCGCTCCATCAACCGCCGCAGTCTTAAGCTCAAATGCAGTATCTGCACCCAATCCCCGAATTTTCATAAGAATCCCCAACGTCACCACAACCAAAACAAGAACGCTCACCATTGCAGGAGTCAGAACCAGCCCCCAACTGTCCGTCCCTCCCCGCGCATTCATCCCAACCTCACCTCAAGCACATTACAATTACGCGAAAGAACAACCGGACGGTTTGCAGGAACATCCAAACTCACAACGCCATCATTAACACACATCACGCCCCCGCCACAAGTTGCAGGACAACCCGCACGCGGAACAAACCCTGCCTTTTCGCCAAACACCCCCGTGCCTGCCTTCGGAAACTCTTCGCAATGAATCGTATCCGCACCCCGCTCAGGCCGGTAAAATACGCACAAGCACGCCGCATCCAGAGGACAATTACCCACCCGCAATTCAGAACGAAAACCCTGAACAACCAAACGGACCTGAGAGCCAAAACCCAAATCAGGAATCTCCGCACCAGGACCCAACTCGGCAAGCGCAGAAATCTCACGCATAATACGCTCCAGCGACTGCACCGACGGGTCACCTTTCTTGCCAAAAAACGCACCCGCGAGCTTTGTTACAATGACTCCCACTATCAGCAAGGCAACCACCACCGCAATCGTCAGCACGAGCCACTCAAGCGCAGTCGTCTCACCCTTTTTCATCAGGACAAAAACAAGAAATGAAGTATATAAAGTTTCGTCTACGTGCCTTCACGCGGCTTGCAACACACAAAACGCTTGCCACCAACGCTTTTCCTCATACAATCCGCCCACTGGTCAGGCTGAATCTCAGGCACCTTATCCGGCGGGCACTGATTCTCAAAACAACCACGCCCCAACAGAAGATTTGAACACCCACCAAGAGAGCCCGCCTGCTCGCCAAGCTCAGTGTACTGCGATGAACCCTTCGTCACCTGCTGGCGAATCACCAGCGCGACAATTACGAGAACAATAAGACCAAGGACAATCGCAATAACCGTGCCAACTGCGAACTCCGCACCTCTCTTTTGCATAGCCCGTGAATTATTCATCATTATTTAAAGGTTTCAGCCGCACAGACCATAATCAGGAGCAATAATCACCTTATTGAACGTAAACGCCGCTGCCAAACGGTCACCAATACCAGTCCCCCCCTGCCCGCCTGTCGCATAACATATCACCGGATTCCAACGCATACCCTGCGAAATCGGCGTCAACAGCTCAAAGCGCACCCCTCCCAGCCTCCGCCTTGCCGCATCAGCTGCAAAATCATCACGCGTAATCGTCACCGCACCCATATTCTGCGTATACAACTCCGCGCACCGAATCCTACCAAACTGGTCATACTGTTTTTTGCAGTCAATAATGTGCGTGAACAAAAGCTCCATCGCCCTCGCCTTATCCGGCGGCAAGGATACTTGGTACGAAACAACAACATCAGAAGGGACGCTCCCTTCTTCACGAAACTTAGCAATATAATCTTTCACCTGTCCAATAATAGTCTTCTCTCCCTGCTTTCGCGCAAGCTGTGCCACTGAAATCATCACAATAATCAAAATAATACCAAGCACAATAATGTACAGCGGAACCATCCCCCGGTTAGCCAAGGACATCAATCCCCACCTGACCTGCCTTCACGGCAAGATAAATCATCACGGCAACACCAATTAAAGAAATCACAATCCCCACAATCACCATCCAGCCCGGAATTCCCTCCTGCGCCCTCATGCAATCACCACCTCACAGCCAAGACCGTTTTCGTCGAGCGGTTTTCGAATCGAAGAGAACGGTGCAAGAACAAGCACTCTTGCTGTTTCCCCATTCTCCTGCGCATAACGAACCGCAGGAGCAACTCCTGCTGTCGCCGCACTCAACCCGTACAATTCAACCAACTGGCTTGCAGAACCTGCCGCTATCGCGCCCGTTGCGGCAAGCGTGGACACCTGAACAAGCAAACCTCCCCAACCCGCCGGAGTTAACAATGTTGCCCCGAAAATCACGCCAATTCCAATCTTTCCAATTGTCGTACTTGAAACCTTCGCAAAAAGTGACGGGTGTACCTCCATATACACCACCCCATACGGAATCTTCGGACTATATGCGTATTGTGCAGAGTTCGGCGCGACCGTTTGACCTTCTGCCAGGAAATCATAAACCGTCTTGGGCGGAAGCGGAGTATTCCTCATCCACGAATCAAGCGACAAAATCAGTTGTGCACGCTCATTTCCCTGCCGCGCATACGACGGAAAAGACCCCGGCAAATCAGTACTGAACAAAAGCTGAGAACATAAAATACATACCGAACTGCCCGTAACACCGCCACTAAACAAATTTAGCTTCCCTTTGAAAACCTTTTGCCAACACGCCTTTAACTCATCCGCAACAATGGAATTCAACGCCCACTCATCCTCCGAACCCGGCGCAAGGAAAAAGTCACGAGCAGAACTTCCCGGCTGCTGCAAACGCTTCACCGCAGCAGGAGCAAACTTCTTCTCCTTATCAAGCCGCTCCTTATTCACCGGCACAATCTTCATCTGACACCCTACCGGAATTTGCGATGCGAACGGCGCCTTTGAAACCACCGCGGATAAGAACAACTGCGCGCTGCACTGCGTGTCCTCCTGCTGACCGGTCAACTTTCCCTTCCACACATACATCACACCCAAAATCACTCCAAGCGCGACCGCAACGAGAATAATCCCCGCAACATACGAAAAATCGCCCCGACGGTTCATGCAAGCACCTTGGTGATAAAGACCCAGAAGACAAGCGCAAACAAGGCAGCAGCCAAAATACCAAGCGCGACCTGCTCAAACATCGAGAATTCACCCTTTTGATTCATACCACACGAAAGTAAAAGAAAGTATAAAAACATTATTGCTTGCAACAAATCTGGTCAGACCGCACATTCGTAAACGTCCCGTACACCGGATTTTGACACTCCGCGAGCGGAACAGGCGTCCCAATTTCTCCCTCGCACTTTACATCCGTCTGCTCGCGAGTCCCCTTCCCAAACGTCCCTGCCTTTTGCGCGACCATCACCGAAAGAATAACCAAAACAATAAGCCCTATCGCTGCAATAATAATAGTGCTAATCGGCAACCCTTGGGCTCTGCTCATCCTGTCGGGACACAGCACGCAGTGCAGCGGAAGTCAGCAGGGTTTGCGTTTGACGGCGAGCCGCGAGCAATATAACTGCCGCCGGTTGCTCTTACCTCAAACTCGTTGCACGCCTGACCAACCTCAAACTGAACACCCGTCCCTTGCGCCTGCTG
The DNA here is from genome assembly GCA_003599055.1 of Candidatus Woesearchaeota archaeon. Lineage (GTDB taxonomy): Archaea > Nanobdellota > Nanobdellia > Woesearchaeales > ARS49 > SURF-65. Next base: position 42,619 of record QZIM01000026.1, on the reverse strand, counting down.
CGCAGCGGGAGAAGGACTAGAAATGTAACACTTGCCCGGACACTCACTTGCCGCACGACCAAACTTGCCAATCTGCCCTGAGAAAATCGCACCCATCACCACGAGCACGATAATGCCAAGAGCGGCAATAATAATCGTCGTAATCGGAAGTCCCTGTCCACGAGCCATAACAACACCTCTTTTCATACCGTACCAAGAGTTGGCTTGCTATTTAAAGATTATCCCTTTCCGAACTTTTTGCCGGTTTTTGGCACTATTCCATTCAATACCGAAATATTACCTGCTTTTCTTCCGATACGCACCTAAAAGCCACCTGCCACAGACTTCCCGAGGTGAACCACGATGAATGAACTCACAGAACTCGTCAACACGAAAACCATCGGAAAACTCGAACACTTCCTTGAAAACGACAACTGCAACCGTATTCAAACCAGTACTGACCTTTACCTCCTCACCGACTCCGAAGAAGTCACCTACCTCCCCAGCGGAACCATCCTTGGAAAAGAACAACAGGAAATGCTGCGGCGCGCCTATCGCGAAGACCGCCTGCACTTCCCGTGCGCATACGAAATCACTTAGCGTTCGGAAAGAACCCGCTCTGCAACCTCCGCATCAGAGAGAAACACCTCACGCTCCACCTCATCAAGCACATAACACACCTCCTTTTGCCGAACGTGAAACCTTGATTCCAGCCCTTCCACAAACTGTTCCAGCGCACGCATATCACGAAACACCGCCTCAAAAAGCACGTGCCAACCGTTATTAATACGAAAGAGCGAATTCACCTGCGGACACGCCCGCACATAACTCACAAGACGCTCCTTCTCCTCAGGAGCCACCGCAAGCTTAATGAACGCCGTTGCACCAAAACCCAGCTTACGAAAATCAAGCAAGAGCCCCGGACGATACACACCCTCACGCACCTTCAGCCGAAGCCGCTCGTGCAGCGTGCTCACCGGCAAACCCGACTTCCTTGACAATTCCGTCAGCGGCAACCGCCCCTCCTTTCGCAAATGCGACAACACCTTAATGTCCGATTTTTTCATCAACATCACCTCAGGAAAGAATACGGACGGGAAACGTTTAGGACTGTTGCATAAGAACCTTAGGGACCCATAAGGTCGGCCATCTTTTGATACGAATCCGCCAAGACTGCCAATTCCCCCTGATACTTCCCTGCAAGCTCAGAACAATCACGCGCCATATCCCCAAACGCCCGCGCGCCCCGCAGCAAAACCTCCCTGCGATAATTACGCATCGAAACCCTCTTTGGGTCACTCCACGCACCCGCAAAACAAAGCGCACGATGAGCCACCCCTGCGTGATACGCCGGAAGAAAACGCGCAGGCTCAACAGAAAACCCACCCTTTGCACACGACTGCACATACCGCGCAATAAAATCGCGCTCGTCAGCAGGATTGAAAAAACTGCGATAACTCAAAAAGTTCGCAGGGTCAAAACTCACCGGAACAAGACCATCAACCTCCCAATCAAGCGCGACCAATTCCTCACCCTGAATCCACTGCTCCGGATGCTTATCCCCATTCGGAACCCACGGCACCTTGCTGCACGCATCAACAATCACCGAATACGCACCAAGCACACGCTCCTGCAAACCCGCCGGAACACCCAAATTCACATCAGCAAGCTTCCCTTGCGCCTTTGCCCGCAAATCCTGACGGGCCAAACCCTCGCCCGGCAACCTTACAAAACAACCAAGCGCATCCGCAACCCTCAGCACCGCAGACTTGTCCCCCTTCTCCAAACGCTCATAGAGAACATCGCCTTTGCAAAACCTCAGCGCAAGACACGAGAGATTGTCACCTTCGTCAGAAACGTACACACACTCAGGAACCTTCACCCCGCCCGGACAATACTCCTTTGCACGAACCGTCCAATCATACTCAGACACCAAGCTTTGCAGACTCGGCCTTTGCTTTACCACCAGCGTATTCGCAAAAAAATCACCAGAAAAACGAAACACCCGAGAACGCGTCTCCCGACCACTTGCAGACTCGACCTCCCCTGACTCCATCAACAGTTGAATTGCATCCCGCCACGCATCACGCTCATCAGAACGCCGCTGCGCAGATGCCAAAAGCGCGTGAAAGACGTACATTTCCCTTTTACGCGGCGAATCAAACTCAACCGCAACACGCCGCCCAAGCTCAGACCAATAAAATGCGCGCTCAGGACGCTGAAACATATCAAGAGCGGACAGCACCATATAATTCGCCAGTTCCTGCGTCTCGACCTTTCGCTGGAACAAATTTGCAACCTTGTACACTTTACTTGACGGACCCATAAGCAGGGAAATCTGCGGACGTCGCCCACCCAACCAATCAAGCGCGTCCTTCATACAATCAACCGCACAATCATAACTCCCCTCATCAAAAAATCTCAGCGCTGCATCAATAGCAAGACCCGGATTCCTGTGCTCTTGCGATAAACCCCGCAAACGAGTACCAATCCCAAATGCCAAACGCTCCTTCAAGAATTCCTCACGCGAATACGCGATTTGCACCGGAGGCCCAAGTGCCATAGTCGGAACTACATTTCGCGCAACCTCTTCCTCAAGATTCCATATTTTTTTATAATCACTCAACTTTGTCCGCCTACGATCTTTTGAATCCCAACAAAACGCGCCAAGAATGTACGTGCCCAAAGTTGTTACGCAAAAAGCAACCATCGGCAAGGTAACATATGCTGCCAGTTTTAACGCGTTCCTTACATTCTCCTCCTGATTCATAGTGATTGGCAAATCATCCGTCAACGCCAAGTACGTTGCAACAGGAAGCGCGCCAAGAGCAACTCCTGAGGCAAAACGATTCGGACTCTCAAAACACCAATCCGCGCACCTGCCCAATACTCCCCTGGAACCAGTCATTTCCGCTCGGTCATACTGCCTCATTCTAAAACTCACCCTTAAATTCCTTATAAAACCCATTAAAAGCGCAGAGATGCTTTTTCTGATATGCGCAGAAAAGTCATCCAGCTTGGCGAAGGAACCCACGTCATCACGCTCCCCAGCCAATGGGCGCGCACGTGGGGCATCCAAAAGGGCAGCGAAGTTGACGTTGAAGAACACGGCAGCCGCATCGAAATCCACACGGAAAACACCCGCACACGCAAAACCGCCCAGGCAGACCTTCGCTTTGTAAACGAACGCACCACTCGCTGGCTCCTCTCCTCCCTTCACAAACAAGGATACGACACTATCGAACTCACCCTTGACAACACCGCACAAGCACACCTTGTTTCCGAACTCGTTCGCGACCTCTTCATCGGCTTTACCATCGTCCACACCACCCCAAAAACACTCACCCTTCGCGCAATCACCCAAGAAATAGACGAAGAAAGAGACACCCTCCTTCGCCGCGCCTTTCTCATCACCCTCCAACAGGGCGAACAACTGCACAAACTCCTCCGTGAACGAAAACAAAAAGACCTTTTCCCCCTCCTCGACCTTGAAAAACAAAACAACCAACTCACCAACTTCTGCCAGCGCATCCTCAACAAAAAAGGGCACACGGACCCCGCCAAAACCAGCTTCCTTTACGTCATCACCTGGAACCTTGAAAAAATCAGCGACGACTACAAATACCTCACTGAACACTTTACCAAAAATACACCCGCACAAGAAACAACCGAACTCCTTTATGAAACAAACAAGCTCCTTCGCGAATATTATGAACTGTTCTACTCCTTTAACGCCAAAAAGCTCAGCGCACTCGCCGACCAGTACCGCGCACTTGAGTCACGCATCAAAAAAGAACTCCCAAAAGACCCCGTACCCCTTGCGCATTTACTTTCGCTCGTTCTTAAAATTGCAGACTTCTCCGCAAGCACGTTCGCCCTCCACCACTAAGACTGACAAAGCCAAAGCGTCACATTCACGGTAAACTTCGGACGAATCACTTCCGGCCTTGTACTCCCCTCACGCTCACCCTCACACCGGCCCCGCGACAAGTTAACCAATTCAACCGCATCAGAACCCACCATAAACAAGCGATAATTCCGCCCCCACGTTCCCAGCGATCGCTCCAGCATCTGCACCATTGACTCATTCAAACGCTCACACGTCGTCATTTGGTCCTCACACAGCGACGCACCCGTCCAACGCCCGTCAAACACCGGAACCTGCGCGCAGTCCTGCAACAGCTCGCGCATCGACCTGCGATTGCAGTCCGGTGCGGTCGTACTCAACATCGTGTTCAAAAAATTCGCCGCCTCCAAACTCTGCTTTACCCGAAACGCCTCCTGCCTTGGCTCCCTTGTCAAAACAACCACTGCAAAGAGCAACCCAAGCGTCATCAAAATCACAATCATCGCAAGCCCGAAAATCTCCATCTGCCCTTTACGCATACACCCGCACCTCAATTACGCCAAACCGCTGAATATCCTGAATCGAATCATACACGAGCACCGGGCTGCGCGTCACGCGCGCATCACGAAATTCCGCAGGCGTGTTGTTGTACAGCACAAACGAGCGCCCCTCCGGATAAATCTCCGAAATCCTAATCGTCGCATCACCAAACTCCTCATAATACGACTGCATCACCGACTCATTGCGGAGCAGCCGGGAAAAATGCTCAACCTTGAGCACATCCACACAATTCTCCTTTTGCGTCTTCAAAAACGAACAATCAAGCTCGGGCAAATAGAGCGATTTCAGCACAATTTGCAACGATTCCTGCTCCTGCGCCTCAACACGGTCCTTCTCAAGACTTGACGTTTGCGCGCCAAAATAAAACACGCTTCCCCCAATTAAGAGAAAGAAAAAAACCACAAGAACACCCACCGTCTCAAACATCTTAATTTGGCCGCGCATCAGAACAACTCCGGACAGCTCCGCAAAACAAGCTCGTTATTCAGCCGCTCCACGTTCGAACCAAGACGCCCAACCTCCGCAATGCGCTGGGCAACACCGCGCATCTCACCCGCATCAGCCACCGCCCTTGCCGCAGCACCCATCGCCCTTAACTGGTCAATCATTGACTGATATGAACACCACGGCCTTGATTCCTCAAGCGCAAGCGAAAGCGACTGCGCACGCCTCGCATACACTTCCGACAAATACGCAAGCCGCCCAAACGCAAACCCCACACTGCACGCATACATCGTGCTGTCCTCGGCAAAAATCGCGGCAAACACCGTCGGCAAGCCCGCATACGAAATGTAGTCAACAGAATCAAAACGGCCCGCGTACTCATAAAAGCCAACCGCATTCGCATCAACACTCACGCCTGAAACACCCTCCCACCCGCGCGTTAAGGAAACCTGCTTCACCCGCTCCGGCGAGAGCCCTAAAAACACAAACCGTACCTCGTCAAACTCAAGCGGGCTCATCCGAGACACATTGCCAAGCGTCGCATTCACATACTGCACCTCGCCCACAACGCGCCCCTGCCGAAGCACCGGCGGCGGAAGACCCTTTACCACCTGCTCGTGCAAGCGCCTGCTCTCCCCGTTATTCTCATCATACACAAAAACAAACGCACGCGAAGGATTCGTCACCATCACAAAATTTGACACGCGAAACGGCTGCTTCCAATCAACCGTCCACACCAATGCATCATCACCACGCACAACCCTTGGCGCAAAAAAAGACTTCCCCCCAAACGATTTTGCCGCATTACTCACCCTGAACCGGCACTCACACCCCCGCGTACACTCAAACCCAATCCCCTGCGGCGGAAGCGGAAGCACCTGCGCCGCACCCTTACTCACCAGCGCGCCCACAAAAATATCCTCAACATCAGTCACCAACGTGAGCTGGAGACGCTCCGTACTCAGCGAACGCTGCTTTTGCGCAACCACAAAGAAAAAACCCAAAATCACCCCGCCCGCAATAAGCACAAAAATCCAATGAAACTGCTCCTCAAAACCCCTTCTCCCTACGACCACGCGCTCACCCTTGCCTTTCGCCCCGTCCCCTCAAGGCGCACGCGCACCCCGTCCTCATTCGGAATACACACATACCCTTCCGGCACCTCCACATCAGGAAAATCAAGCCGCTCCGATGCCCTTGGAACAATAAAAACGTTTTCACTCCCCGTCACACACGCATCACGCGCCCAGCCAAGCCGAAAAAGGCCGTTTGGGCTTTCCAACTGCGGATTGGATACTTGGGCGCACCGCGAATAATCAAAAAAACACACGCCTGCAAACTTACTTGGCAAACGCAGCGTCAGCCGGCGCACACTCTGAAAGTCACGCTTGACCTGCTCCACCCCAATCTCCAAATCGTGCCTAAAATCAACCAACACCACCTGCTCCTGCCTCTCCAAAAAGTACTGAATCGCCCGATAACCATACCCAATAATCAGGATGAAAATAAGGCCTGCCAAGATAAACACAAACACCTGCTGCAACATCTGCGCCCTACTTCCTTTTCGCATACCGCATCAGCTCCTCCTCAAGCTCCTCTTTGTGCTCCGCATAATACTTTGCCGTAATCTTCAATTTCCTGAGCACTGCCTCAAGCTCCTCAGTTGATAGCTCGCCCATCTTTATGCGCTGAAGCTTTTTGAGGAGGACGTCGCGCTCCTTCTCAGACAAAGAGGCAATATGCGCGCGCAAACGCTCAAGCGGAGAGCCGCCCTCCTCAACCTCCGCAATCCTTCGCAACTTTTCCATCTCGTGCTCAAACTTCCCCTTCGGAAGCGCCTTCTTCTTAATCTTCCTCTCAAGCGACACCCACTCCTCCTTTGGCAACTCCTCTTTTTGCGCAAATTTACGCAACTCACTTAATTCCGCCGCCCTGGTTGGGTGCGCCAAATGACGCTCAGAAACATACTCACGCCTCTCTTCACGACGCTCCCTTGCCGGCTTTTCCCGCTCTTTCATTTGCGAGAGCAAATAGCCGCCGAACGCCACAAGACCCAGCACAAGCAAAATGAAGAGCACCCACAAAAGACCTTTGAGCGTTGAAGGCGGATGGCTTGCCGGGTCAGTTGGGCTTGTTCCCGCCTCAACCTCATCACCATCACTCCAGCCGTCAAAATCAGTATCCCTTGACTTGGGATTCGAACCCGCATCATACTCCTGACGGTTCGTCAACCCATCTCCGTCACCATCCGCATCCGCTGCGGCCTCAGGACAATCAATACAGCCAAAATAGTCCATCCGCCACTTATCATCAACCCCATCGCCCAAACTGAACTTTTGCGATAGCGCACACCCCTCCTCATCCACCGACTCCTCAAGCGGAGAGCCCAGGCACTTGTCCACATCATCAGGAACCCCATCCGCATCATCATCATTCACCGGCTCAGTTGTGCACACCTTCTCCTCCGGATGACAGGAAAGCCCCTTTACACAATCACCGTGCTCCTGACACGTCTTTCCATCACCGCACCTATCACACGGCCCCCCACAATCAATATCCGTTTCCCCCTCAGAGAGCTGCTTGTCCGCACACAGCGGCGCTATCGCGCACACCTTTCGCGCAGGGTCACAATAATCCGTCCCGCAATCCGAGTCCATAATACAACCGCGGTCAAGCTCACAGCGCGAACACAACTTCCCTCCGCAATCAACATCAGACTCAAGACCGTTCATTGCCCCATCCGTACAGCTCGCCTGCAAACACTTCCCGCCCGAACAATAATTAGACGCACAATCACGGTCCCTTGCGCACAAACGGTTCTCCTCACACGACTCGCACGAACCGCCGCAATCAACATCCGTCTCATCACCATCCTTCTCCGCATTCTGACACGGCTCGGGCTCACGCGAACTGTCAACAATCACGCCATCAGACGTTTGCGGCTCGCTCCTTAGCCCCACCCTGTTTACCGCGACCGCCTCAACCTCATACCGCTCACCATCACGCAAGCGCAGCGGAGTCCCGTTTTCCGTTGTCCCGACATAAAGCGGCTGCCCGCTTGTGTCATTTACCACCACATCACGCACAACAAAACGGCGCGTCTCCAAACTCCGAATGGAAACCAAGAAATAATCAACACCGCTTTCCGGGTCGTTTGCCCTGAGCGCAACACGAAGCTTCTTGAGCGACCACGAAACCTGCGGGTCCTCAAGCGCACTCTCATCCGCCACATACTCAATCTCCGGCGGCGTTGAGTCAACCAAAACCGGAACCTGCACAATATCCGACTTCTCCCCTGACGCGTGCGCGCACTGCACAAAATACGTATAATTCCCATCAGAATCCACCGTGAAATCCTGCGCCTGTGCGTACTGGCTCCTGCACGCACCCATACACCGCGTCGCCGCATCCGCAGTCTCGCCAAAATAACAGAATACCCGCTTATTCCCAACAACGCCAAGCGTGAACTCCTTTGTCCCAAACCCAAACGGCGTTGTACTCTTCACCCTCAGCGGCTGCGAGAGGTCAACCGAGAAGCGCACCTGCACCGGCTCTGAAACAAGCTGATTCTTCCCCTTGCACGCAACAAAATACGTGTACGCGGAACGGCCCGTCACGTTCACATCACCCAGCACCGCCTCCTTTGGCGCCGTATCAAACCCGGGGAAAAACCCCTCCATATTCGCAAACGTCGGCACTGCCGCACTGTACTTACAGAACCCTGCCTTGTCCAGCTGAACCTTAAGCGTCGTTACGAACAATTCCGTGTCCGGGAAAAACTGCTCGGCAATAATATCCGGCTCTGCCTGCGCGGACAAAATAATCGGCGGCTCCGGGTCAAAAACAACGCGGAACGTCCTATTCACCAGACCAAAGAGCGGGAAACGGCAATATGCGTGCAGCAAAAACTCATCCTGCAACTGGTCCCCAATCTGCAGGCCGCGCGCCGTATGCACATACTGGTCCCCCTCAAATTTCCTGAAAAAGTCAAAATCAGCCGGGTTCGGCGGAGTCGGTGTGTTAAACACATACGCACACGTGCTCGGAAGCGGCGTTTCCACCACCGCATCAAACGTCACATACGGCGTTACCCCGAACGTCGGATTTGCCATACGAATCTGCGGCTTGAGCGTTGCCAAGAAAAACCTGCTCTCCGCGGAAACAGGAAGCGCGTTGAACCCAAGCGCATTCACAACAATCGTGTGCATCCCTCCTCCCGTCAAATTCTGCACTGCTGCCTCAAATGACTGATTGTCCCCTGACCTGAACAATGCAGTCACGTCGCTTGGAATCTGCCGCTTCACAAACGGGTCTGAGAAGCTCTCAAGAACCACACTCACGTTATCAAGCGTGACAAGCCGGGAAAAGTTCAGCTCAATATCCACCACACTCTTATTGATAATCGTCCCATCACGCGGCAAAATCTTCACTTCCGCAAGCGCAGGGTCAACCACCAGCCCGTAATCAAGACCTGTCGCATTAATGAAAATGTTCTGCGCGTTCTTCGCATTCAGATGAACCGTGTAGTTTCCGAAAAGCCCTGTCGAAGCGACAAACTGATGGCGCGCGAGCATCCCTTGCGTGAGCTGCGAGAGCGCAATCGTCCCCTCGTCCGAACGAATTTCCGCAAACGTCACAAGAGACGGCTCGTCAAACTCAAATGTGAACGTCGGCACGGTCGCAGACGTGTAAAACGTATTGCCCAACAAACGCCCTGCAGACACCGAGGCATTCAAAAGCGTCGGGCCCTGACAGGCCTCACACGCAAAAACAACCGTTTCCTTCACCACTTCCAAATTATTCGCCGCGTCCCTACTGTAGTACACCACGCTATTATTGCCCGCGGCAAGCTGTGTTAAAATCCTTAACTTCCCGTCCTTGAAATCACGCAAGACCTTATTCTTAAGCAACAGCTGTGATGCATTTGTTGCAATCGTGAACCTGCCCGCATCGCTGCACGGGTTCGACGCATTCTTCACGCACAAATACGTAAGATACCCCGCCCTTCCCGACGCATCAATTGGGCTTTCCTTTTTCCCAATCTTATCAAAAATACGAATGTTTACCGCATCAACCCGCCCCGCAACACCTGATGGGAGCAGTGTTGTTTGCGGCGGGAAATAGTCCGCCTCACACGTCCGGTTCCCAAACTTACAGTCCCGGAACGCCGCACGCGCATCCGACTTCTTCACACACCCCGTCACCTCATTATACTCACACACGCGAATCCCGCACGGGTCATCACTTACCGTTGCGCGATTGTTATCCCCTGACACGCGAATACCACCCACCGGGCTTGCACACTGCACCTCCGTATAATCCGCGCACGACGCCTCATCACACCCCTTGCTCGTGCGCAATTCCTTATCGAAAAAGCACGGGAAAGAAATCGTGCTGAGCGCCAAACTCTTCTCCTCACGACACGCATCCCACACCGAGCTTGACGCGTTCACATTCCCAAGGCCCTGCGTTCCCGCCTCCTGACAGAACAGGCAATTACTGCGCCGCCTGTCCACACACACGCCAAAGCCCAAATCACCAAACGTGTCACGCCACTCACACTCACCCGCGCCGCAATTATCCCTTACACACGAATCCCTACTCTTGTAATCATAACAGCTCATTTTCGGACTGCACGCATAACATTGGCCGACCACCGTCGGACTCTTGTCAAAAAAGCAATACCGCGGAATCACCCCCTCGCAGGATGCAACACTTCCGAAAAGACCGAACGGGTCAGACTGGTCACTGCACGGCTCACTTCGCGCGCACCGCGAGCCCCTCTCATCAGAAACACAGAACGACTCCGCATCACACGACACTTCCGGCCCCTGCAAACGGTTCTGCCGGCACGACCACGCACGGTTAAACCGCTGGCCAAACGCAAGCTCAACAAACCGCGAAAACTGCGCCTGAAAGTCCACTGCAGCATACGGCGCAAAACCAAACCGCTGCAAATAGTCACGATACTGCACGTACGTCGCATCAGAAACACAGAACGAGCCCTGCCCGCGCCCCAAACACTCAATGTCCCCCAAACTTGCCGGTGCAACCACTGGCTCACTTGCCCCCACCTGACTGTACTGCGCAACCACCTCATACATATAGTCCGTATCAAAACGCAAATCCGCACTCTCATCCGTAAACGACGTTCCCGGCGGAATCTCCGCAACCTTACTGAAATTCCCGCACCCAAGACCCGCACAACGCGAAATTGTGATAAAGTCCACCGGACAGGGAACCTGAAACGTCATATAAAACGCGCGCTGGCCCTCAATTGGCGTAATAACCAAGTTCCTCGGCGACGGCCTGAACGTCGGACTCCCGCACCCCTCCTCAATTCGCGCACAGTCCTGCGCGCACGAAACCGAGTTTTCATTCGGCTGACACAGCCCATCCCCGCAAAAACCCGTAACAATTTCCGTCAACGTCGCATTACAATGGTCACTACACGTCTTAAAACCCGGAAAACCCGCAAACACAAAACGCTGGCGGTCACAATCCTCCCGCGTCTGAATACTGCCGTTTCGCACCACCGGGTCACAGCAACAACCGCGCTCCTGCGCGTCAACCGGAACCGCAAGAACAATTACGAGCGCAAAGAGGAACACTACCGCACGGGACATAACGCCACCCCCACCTTGAGCTCCTGACTGTCAAAACGCGAAGATGGTCCACCCGAGCCATCGCCCGCAAAAACGCGAATACGCCGCTCACCAATCTCATTTAACTCGTTTTGCACGCTCCCCACCACCTGCACTTCAAAACGCACTGCATCCTCATCAGGGTCAGACGCATTGAGCTCCACCACAAACGGACTTGGCACGCCACCCTCAGGGCACGGGTCGCTGAACCGCAAAAAGTTCCCATCAACCGTCACCCGCGTCCCTCTCCCTTCCGGTGCCACGTGAAACACCACGCGCTCAAGCGGCGCCTCATCAATATGCCAAAGCCCCGGCACGCGGTTCTTTCGCGCAATCCAAAATGAAAACGGAACACCCTGCACAGCACTCTGCGGGTCAGATACCTTAATCACGCTGTCATCACCGACCGTGATTTCCTCAACTTGCATTCCCCCCTGCGGCGAAGGAACATAAGTCACATCAGTCACATCCCCGTCAACAATTGACTTTGCCACATAATACACCGATGCGAGGCGCACGGGAACACGCACGGAAAAATCAGTCAGCACCACCTTGTCAAGACCCGGCGTTTCCACCTCCAGCGGCCATGTCAGCTGCGCCGTCACAAACTGCTCGCCCACAAACTGGTCCTGACGCTGCGCGAACAGCAACACCACTGATGGCTGCCCCGCACTCACCTCAAGCCCTTTTTGCGCAAACGACGCCCAATCCATGCACTCCGCACTCTTTTGCGCAACAAACGACTCCAGCGCTGCCTGCACTGAATTTTGCACCGACTCCCCCTCAGAAACACGATAGAGCGGAGGAAGCCGGCTGATACCGTAATACCCCGTCAAAAACGGCACCTCTTCATTTGGCGGAAACGGAAACCCATCAAACGGATAGAGCGGAACATCCGCAAAAAAGAGCCCGCCAACATCCCCTTGCGGCGGCAGCACAATAAAAGGGGTTTCCACAATCCCCCCTGCAGACGGCACCCCCAAAAAGTCAAACCCTTCCCGCGGGAAAACACCGCCCTCATCACTGAAAATAATCCCGCCCTGCCGCCCTGCACGCGCAAGCCCCTCACCCAGCGCAATATTCAGGCACGAACGCACCGCGTCCTCAATCTCAGACACCCCCGCGCGCTCGCCCTCCTTCAAGCCCTTGCCGCCAAGCCCAAGCCGCGAACCCGCATACAACGTCATTGCAAACGCAACCACAACCATAATACCAATCAAAATGAACACCGTTATCTGACCCCTCATCTTCCCACCCGCAGCATCCCCACCACATCACTCCACGCATCAACCAAACTCGGCTGGCGGAAATTGCCCGGCGGAGGAGTCCTTTGCGCCGCCATAAAAAACTCCGAAGGAGACGGCTGCTGCTCACACCCTGCAAACGAGTCCGCCCTTTTCATCAGGCGCGCACACGCGTCCTTGGGAAGCGCAATATTTGAGAAATACCACCCCGCAAAATCAATTTGGAACAGCGTCACGTTCTCCTGCTTAAACGCGTACACAAACTCCTCATTTGCCTTTGCCATATACACGTAATTGAACAGCGGCGTTTGGTTAAAGAAAGAATAATTATAGCGCTGAACCTGCGGCCTGTGCACGAAAGAAAACACGTACGGGTGCAGCTTCTCCTCAAAGGGCCGCCGGAAAAAGTCCGAGGCAAGCAATTGCGGCGCAGGAAGACTCGGAACACCCGGCGCATAGAGCACTGCGTTGAGCCTTCGGTCATACCACACATTATTCCCGCACGGGTCAAACTCCCCATCATCATCAACCGCATTCCTGCACTCATTTGACGGCCTGTTTAACGCAAAGAGGAAACTGCGCTGCGGATTATCAACCGGAGAATTAAGCGACGCCCCGAACGCCACCCCTCCTGCGTGCCTGAGCACGCACATATTATTCGTACACCCCTCAAGCACCTGCTCGGTGAACCCCTGCGGACAGAACTTCCCCAAAAAGTCCTGCGCAATTCCCCGCTCAACCGGATACAAGTACCTATTCAGCACACGGTCATACCGGTCACAGTAGAGCGAAAAATTCTCGCCACTCTGCGCAAGGGCAACCGCCAAAAGCTGCTCGGAAATTCGGCGCGTGCGCGACGTCCAACTTCCGCCATCACAATAATAGTCCAAAATATACTGCGTATCATTAATACACTTCGGACCGTTCGAGCGGTTCCTTAACCCATCCCAATAACTGTTCGGATTATTGTCAAAATCAGGATTAAAATCATTTCGCACCAAGCACTGCTCTTCCGCCCTGCAAAAACCAACACCGAGCTGCCGAAAGTCAGACTTAATCGACTCTTCCACCCAGTCCGCAGGAGGCACTTGCGCGAATGCAACCGCTGCAAGAAACAACACAATAAGCACGAATTTTACCTGCATCGGAACCCCCGAACGCCCACAATCTGATACTCACCGCGCGCACGGCACCGAGTGCCGTCCCAGCACTCACCCAAAGGACAACAGCCCGACCTTACTCCCGAACCCGAAACCTGCCAGCGCGCTGACTTCACCGTATGCTCATCTGTTCGCGCAACAAAATCCCAAACACCCTCAGGAGTACATACCGCGTGCACGAGCGAACCCTGCAAGAGCGAGTTTTGCAGAGGCAAACCGCACGCGGAAGAAACAACAGGCGTAATGCCCGTCCCCGCAAACAACTGCAATGCAGACGACTGCTGCTGCGGATTCGGCTCACAAACGTAAAACTTCCCCCGATGATTGAGAATATTCCTGTTCCCTGAAACAAACCCGCCGCTCGGAACAAACTGCCCCTTAAAGCACGCCCCGGGAACACCTCCTGCCGCAGGATTGTACTCATCCTCATATGATGAGAGCACGTCCGTTTTCTCCCCACAACACCTTGTTCCCGTCCACGCAAAACCCGCAGACTCACAGGATGCGCGGTCACCATCAAAACTCTGCTTCCAAAGACCGTCCGCCGCGCACGTGTGCAAAACACCGCCAATTGAAAGCGTTTCGCCAGGGCGCTTTGCCCCTTGCGACTTTGGCGCAAGACCGCCGCATTCAACAATCACATCACCATCGCACGCATACTCGTGCCCTGCAATGCTGAGCTTTCCCTGAAACCGCTCAATATTGGGCAAATTTCCCGACGGCTGCCCGCACGAATAAAACTTCTGGCCGCTGCTTACCACATCAACCTGCGGACACGTTTGCAGCCGCACTATTTTTCCCACATCACTGAGCGGCGCCCACAAGAAACGCCCGGTCCCGTCCTGACCGCACAGCGCCTGCTTGTCCTGATAAAAGCCACACGCGGCATACGGCGCATCACCGCAACAATTCCCCGCAAACCAGTCACGATTTCTCGATGCACACTCATTCTCATCAACATAATCACAACGCGGATTGCCTAACGAATCACGATTCAGGTCGCTATTGAGGCACGCAAGCACCTGGTCATCCGGATGCGACGTCTTATTCCGCGACGTCGGAGACAAGACGCCCCCGCCCTGCACGTCATTAAACCACACTACGGCGCGAGGGTCGGACGAAAACGCAACGATGCCCTCCGGACCCGGCTGCTGCGACACAAAACTACGCACTGCACCAAGCGGAACAGGCGCGGTGCCTCCAAGAGAGGACAAGTCACGCCGCACAATCTGCCCCTGACCGCCCAACCACTCAATCCGGTTCAGATACGCATAGTAGCCGCCATAATATTGAGAAGACCCGCGAACGTAAAACTCAAGAACACCCGCGGCAAAAGGACTGAATGAAAAACGAACCGTTTGATGCTCACTTCTTGTCCCGCCCCCAAAAAAGCCACCGCTCCGCCCCCCTGCCCTGAGCGGCTGACAAGCATCCGTACCACCCTGAGGGCGAACACACAAAGAAACCGAGGCGAATTCGTCATCAATATACGCAGTCACGTCCGCCTCAATTTCCAAAAAAACCTGCACTGAACCGAGATTTACCTGCACCGGAGACTGAGAAACATACGCGTACGTGTTTTGCGACTGTTTCTTTGGCGCAAAAACGGAAAAGACCACTTCCTCAGCGAACACACTTGGAAGTACTGCGAACACCAGCAAAACTAGCAGTATCACCCGAACGCTCATTGACCCCTTTTTTCGACTAATCCTTTGCCCTGTAAACTTAAAAAGCTTTAAATAACTTGCTCTTCATAACCACGCCATGAAAAAAAAGGTGCCGGCGACCCTCCTCATCCTTCTTTTCACAACCATTGCCATTTACGCACTCCTGAGCTACCAAGAAAAACAACAATTCATCCAAACCTGCTCAGAACACCAAACAAACGACCTGCGCTTGCGCCAGGCCCTTCGCGCAAACGACCCTGCCGGGTGCGACGCCCTGCCAAGCCCATACAAAAACCGCTGCACTGCATTCATTACCAACAACCCCCTTGCGTGCGCCACGGGAGACCGAGACTGCATTGCAATCGCACAGAAACGACCTGAAAGCTGTGTTGAACCTGTGTGCCGCGCAATGGCCTCAGGAAACATAAGCCATTGCGCACTACTTGACGCCGGGCAAGCGTGGTGCGAGCGGCTCGTTCGCAACGAACCCGAACCCGGCATACCCAACGGGTGCGAACTCATCGCAAAAACTATCTGAAACCCGCAAGCACTTCACTGCGGGAAAAACCAACACTGCAAAACAAAGAAATCAAGTCCTCCCTTCCCCGCATCCCCTTCGGAGACGAAGCAAAACTGCCGAGCCGCACCGCCACCTTAAACTTGCGGCACAACCGAATATTCTGCATCATACGCCCAAGCAGCACTGCGCGCTGCGCGCCCTGCACGGAAAGAACATCCGCAAATGAAAAACCGATTGCAACACCCTTTTGCGCAGCAAGACGGCAAAGCACCTGATTCAAGCCCGAATCACGATAGTGCATCTTATCACGACCGCCGAGCTTCTCAAAGCCAAACACCACATCCGCACCCCGCTCAATTGCCTCGCGCGACGCGTGCGCAAACACCATCAACCCCTCCTTTTTTGCCTGCGCGATTTTCTCCGCCGGGACAATGACCCCCTTACCCTTTTGCACGCTTTGCCTTGCCGCCTGCATTGAAGAGAACACCGGCAGGACATCAGCGAACCCAAGCCGCCTTGCAAACTCGCCAAACGACCCCTCCGAATCCCCGCACAAGACCACATCACGCATAACCACTTTCTCCCGTATGTATTTATAAGCGTTGCGACGATACCCCTTGTGCGTGGAACGCATCCAAAAAATCATGGCACAGGCAGGCATTGCCAGCAGGCGCGCCTGTGAAAAACTCATCGAGGAAGGAAGAGTCACCGTCAACGGCAAAAAAGCAACCCTTGGCCAAAGCGCAGACGCAACAAAAGACCGTATCCTCGTTAACGGAAACCCGCTTACTCCTGAAGAGAAAAAATATTTTATCCTGCACAAGCCGCGCGGCTACGTGACCACGGTCACTGAAAAACACGGCATGAACACCGTGATGGACCTCATCAAAAGCCCGGTCCGCGTGTACCCCGTCGGACGGCTCGATATTGACAGCGAAGGGCTGATTCTGCTCACCAACGACGGAGACCTTGCAAACAAACTCACCCACCCGCGCTATCACGCACCAAAAGAATATCACGTCACCCTTGACCGGCAGCTCTCAGCAACCGCCCTTGACCGGCTCAGGGAAGGCATCCGCATAGAAGGACGAACCGTGAACGTTGACATCCAAAGCGCACACGGCAACACCATCCTTTTGCGCATCCACGAAGGCAGAAAACACATTGTCAAACGCATCTTCTTGCAGCTCGGATACACCGTGACACGGCTCATTCGCACCGCAATTGGACCCCTTCGGCTCGGCAACCTGGCAAAAGGAAAGAGCAGAGAACTGAGCAGTAAAGAAGTTGAAGAATTACGAAAAACCGGTCCCCGCCCGCCAAAAGCTTTTTAAACCCCCCTCTGTCCCACCCGTCATTATGGTACAACCACGATTCCGCTCACGAACGTTCCGCAGGGTTTATGTCAAGACACCCGGCGGCACGAACAAAATCCAGTACAAAAGGCGCAAAAACGCAGCGCCGCAATGCGCAACCTGCGGAACACGCCTCTTTGGCGTTGCGCGCGGAACCAAAACACAAGTCCGCAAGCTCGCAAAAAGCGCACGCAGACCTGAGCGCCCATACGGCGGAAAACTCTGCTCTGCCTGCACGCGCAAAACCATCATCGCAAAAGTACGCGCAGTTGCGGCATAAAACACATCACACTAATCTCCTGCAGCATTTCGGCAACGGGCTGCACCGGACGAGGAGGAATACAAATGATTGACATCGGAAGAATTTGCGTAAAAATCGCAGGACGAGACGCAGGCAAAAAATGCGTCATCATTGACACCGTTGACAAGAACACGGTTCTCATTGACGGCGAAACAAGAAGGCGCAAGTGCAACATCGCACACCTCGAACTTCTCGAACAAACAGTTAAAGTCTCAAAAGGCGCAAGCCACGACGCAGTTGCCGCAGCACTTGGCATCACCGCACGAAAACCAAAGGTACGCGCAAAGCCAAAAGTTGAGCAACAAAAGAAAACAGTTGCGGCAAAACCTGCCGTAGCCAAGCCCGTGAAGAAGGCAGCGGTTAAGAAAACTGCGTAAAACGTACCAATCTTTTTTATTTCAGTTCAGCCAAAACCAGCAAATGCAAAAAAAACGCTGCTTTTCCTCCTTCTTTTTACAATTGTCAGTTGCACCGGTCAGCCCACTGACAAATACGACTTAAAAATAAAAAATCCTGACGACTATTGTTCCACATATAACACCGACCTTGCCAACTGTCCAAAAGACACCTGCGAACTCTACACCTCCTGCAAAGACTGCCTTGAAATCCCCCGCTGCATTGCAAAAAATACATTCACTGAAGAAGACAGAAGGGTCCTTGAAATTGATGCTGCCTACAAACGAGTGAACCATTCGCTTCGAGAAACAAACTCCCTTCTCTACTGCAACCAGTTTTACTTCACTGAACTTTGCCCGCTTGACTTTTGCACAATAAGACCATCCTACCCTCACAACGACATTCCCACTTGCATGACGAAAGAGGAAGCACGAATCATTGACCTTGAATTTGAAACCTGCAGACGAGCCGGAGGAACCATCAAGGAATTTGGCAACACGTGCGTTGATTCGTGCAATAGCCAACGACGACAATACCGCGTTTGCGGACAAGCAATGACTTGGGGCTGCGAATGCGGTCCCCATACGTGCTGGAACGGAACTTGGTGTGAGCCAAACCCGGAGATTGAACCCGAACCAAATTATGACACCCGATTTCTTCACGAATGACGATTCGCCTCACAGACCGAAAGATTTATTAACAACTGTAAAATTAATTTAACAGATGTTAAAAATACTTAACAGTTTGGCGCCGTTCTTTGAAGACTCCGCACGGGAAATAGCCGTCCGCGAATATGCCAAACTCGCGCACGTCAGCCCGCCCACTGCATCGAAGCTCCTCAAAAAATACGCCCGAGCAGGATACCTTCACCAGCGCGCTGAACGCGGACACTTGCTCTTCACGCTCAACTACGAAATCAACGACACTGTTGACCTCTCCCGACTTTATTGGAAGAAACGCCTTGAACCCTTATCAATTACCCTGCAAGAAAAACTCAGCGGCGCCTCTGCCATTCTCTTTGGGTCACTTGCAAAAGCAGAAGCCACCCCTGCATCTGACGCAGATATTGCCATCCTCACACCCGAGAAAAAGCCAATTGACCTTGCACCTCTTGAAAAAGCCCTTCGAAGAAAAATATCACTCCACTGGTTCACCTCGCTTCGCACAATCAAAAACGAGCACCTCCTTAACAATATCCTTAACGGAACGGTTCTTTTTGGCAAGGTGAGATGGTAATGAACTGGAACTCCTGCCTGCGGAACAAGGAAGCAAAGAAAATAACTCCCGACACCGAAATGGCTGCCTCCCTTGAAAAAACAAGCGCGAACAAAGCGCTCTCAGCTCATCTGCTCGAGCTTCGGGCAGAAACTGCCGCGTCAAAAATATCACTCAGTTACGACTCTGTGCGGGAACTCCTTGAAGCAATCACGCTCCGCCAAGGATTCAAAATTTACAACCACGTGTGCTATACCGCTTTCCTCAAAGAAATTATCAAAGACACAGACCTTGCGGACGCATTTGACCAACTAAGACAGATTAGAAATGACATCAACTACTATGGCAAAGATGTTTCACTCACTGAAGCTCAGGAAATTCTTCAACGACTCAAAAAACTCAGAGAGAATACACTCCCCTTATTGCAAGAGTGAATCAAGACCAAGCTCACAGGCAACAACCGGCACCTGCAATCCAAACTTCTCAAGAACAGCAGGGTGGATTTCGCCAACGAAACCTATACAGGCATCCTTTACAAACACAAACGCAGCACGGCCGGGAATGAACGAGCTTTTCGTGCACCCCTCATCCATTTCCTTAAAACTGCACTCAAGACCAAGACTGCGCATAACGCCTTCCACGTGCTGGCGCATCTCCGTGAAACTTGCCTGCGCGTGCGCGGACACTGCAGCAACCTGGCGCGCATCCCAAACATTATCCTTTTCCCTTCGCGCAACCAATCCCTCTTCCATAAGGCGCTGCGGATACTCAACGTGCCTATTCTTACTCAGCACATCCATCAAAATCGGAACAATCCACGAACGAATGCACGAATAGGTCGAAGACATAACATTCTCAACCTCAACCGTGCCCATATCATCCGCCTGCATCTTATCATAAAGCAACTGCTTATTTGAAAGCACCGGACTGAACACTTCCTGATACCCAAAGCCGCGCCACAAATCACGCACAGCAGAAATCACGCCCTCGCCCGCGCGCAAGCCACCGACCGTAAATGACGTGAGCGGAAGCGGCGATATGCTTTCATACCCATACATAATTGCAACATCCTCAACCACGTCAACTGCGTGCATCAAATCACCACGATACGCAGGACATTTTACCCTGCCCTTCCCCTGATAATCGTACTGCGCGCGACCAAGCAAATCCCTTAGCTGGCCCTCCGACAATTCAAGGCCTAAAAGCGCCCCCACTTGCGCAGTATCAAAACGAAAATCATACGGCTCAACCTTCGGCGTTTGCACAATCCGCTTCGCGTACCTGATTTTTACCGGATGAATCTTGAAACCGCGATCAGCGAGCGCAAACGCAAAAATTGAACTCACCAAGTTCACCGCAGACTCATCGGTTCCCGTAACTTCACAGGCAATCTCACTATCCCCTGCAGAAAGCTTTCCAGACTCCTCGCTATTAACCACCGGCGGGAACGTTACCACGTGACCTTTTGCGTCAAACACAACAGGATACTTCTTTGCATCCGCAAGCAAATGACCAAACTCCTTTCCCTTCGGATGACGCTCAAGCGTTTCCCTGAGCGTTAACTGCTTCACCATCCCCAACGGCACAAAAGCAACCGATTTTGGCTCAACCGCCCTATACGCCAGCGGCCAGGACACCTTTCCTGCAGGAAACAGGCCGATTGCAACCTTCTCACGCTTCCTGCCAAAATTATCCGCAAGCTTTTCCTGCATCTGAATCAACTGGCCAAGCACGTATTCCGAAAGCGCAGGACCCTTTGCCACAAAACACGCAATAAACGGACGAACAGACTCAACACTCCGGTCAACCGACAACTGCAAAGAAGACTTCTCCAACGCTATCCGCGCTGCGCCCTTTTCCTTCCCAAGACTTGCACGCATATGCCGCGCAAGCCCCTCAACACTCCACAAATACGGCTGGTTTGTATCATTATACTTTACCGTGATTTCCGCAGAGAGCTTGCTGTCAAGCTCTGCCTTTGCCTTATCCAACAAGGAAACCAACTCGGCCTCGCTGAGCTTTTTTCCAACCAGCCTGCACAAGTCATCAAAAACGAATGAAATACTCGGCATTCAGACCACCTTTGCATCCCGCAAAAACTGAAGGTCGTGCGAGAACAAATTACGAATGTCCTTAAAGCCAAGCTTAAACATACCAAGCCGGTCAATCCCCAAACCCCACGCGCACACCGGAACAGCGCGCCCAAGCAAAGGCATCACCACTTCCGGCCTAAACATACCCGCACCGCCAAGCTCAATCCAGCCCAATTGCGGATGCTTTGCATACAACTCAACACTCGGCTCCGTAAACGGAAAATAGCCCGGAACAAGACGCACCTCCTCAGCCCCCGCAAACTCCTTTGCAAACATACGCAAAAGGCCGATAAGATGACGGAACGTCAGGCCCTCCTCAACAACAATCCCCTCAACCTGATTAAAGTCAGGCAAATGCGTTGCATCAATCACATCGTGACGGAAAACCCGGCTGATGCCGAAATATTTCCCCGGAATCCTCAAATCGGGCGACGCAAGCTTCCTTGAAGAGCACGCAGTCCCTTGCGTTCGCAGCAACAACCGGTGCGTTCTCTTTACATCAAACACATAGCCCCAACCCCTGCTGTTTGCACCCTTGCCCGACTCGTGCACGTCCTTTACGCGCCTCACCAAACGCGGGTCAAGCGGCGCCTCCTTTGGCTCCCTCACATAATACGCATCGTGAATGTCCCGTGCACTGTGAAACTGCGGCATATACAGCGCATCCATATTCCAAAAATCCTGCTCAACCAGCGGCCCCGTCATTTCCTCAAACCCCAACCCCACAAACTTTTGCCGAACACTATCCAAAAACGCGCGATACGGCTGCACCTTTCCTCCAAACACTTTCGGAACACCACTTGACACATCATACCTTCGGAACTCCTTGCCCTTCCAACCGCCCGAACTCAGCAGTTGCGGCGATACCGCATCAATGGTATCCGCATCAACAAACTGCAAAATATCACCCGCGCCCGGAGCAAGCGCAACGCTGCGCTCCACTGCACGCTCAACACGAAGAATATTCTTGCGCCGCCTCAAATCCTCAACAACTTTCCGATATTCAGGGCGCACGTCCTGCACCTTACACGGAAAATCCTGCTTCCCAAAAAACACTTCCTCGGCAAACTTTGCCTTCCGGAGCTCGACACCCCGCTCCGTAATCTTCACCCGCAACTCCTTTTCCTTCACGAGCGCAACCGCGCCCCTGCCGCGCAGCAAGCCAAGCGCAGCATTCACCTCTTCCGAAGAAATTCCCGCCTTTTGCGCAAGCTTTGCTAAGGGAATCCCCTTCTCATCGAGCACTTCAAGCATCCTGCGCTCAGGAAGCGACTCCTTCTGATACCTCTTCCCGTTCGCCTCAAGAGAAACAACCTCAAACGGCAATTCCTTGTGCACTGCCAGCGACTTATTCTCAAGCCACTGCACTGCGCGCTGAACCTGCAACTCACTCAAACCCGTAACCTTTGCCAGCTCGGCGATTGGCACAAACTTCCCTTCCGAAAGCAGCGGAAGCACGTCCCGCTCATACTTCGTTAAGCTCTGCGCCAGCTTTTTCCACTTTGCATCAATAGCCATAAAAAAGAAAAAACTTATTTGGCGACCGGCTTCATATTCTTCCACGCCACGTTGAACATATTCTCAAGCGCGGACGCGAAAAACGGCGTGTTCACCCAAATACCCACATCATACGTCGGATGCACGTTCTGGTCGTCCATAATCATAAAGACGAGCTCCTTGCCGTCCACAATGCAAAAGCGCGCCTTTGTGTCCGAGTGGCGAACCTCCGCACTGCCCGCAAGCTCCTTTACCGCATCCTTTGTTTCCTTTGTCAAAGGCGCAGCAATACGAATATTCACACCCTTTTTTTTCAAACGCTCAAAGACCGGACGGAACCCTTCTGCTTTTCGCAAAAGACCCTGCGGCGTTGTCATCAGCGTCACACTCGATTGCGCGTTGCGAATTGCAAGCTCAAGATGCGAATACAAGTTGTGCCGGCCGCGCAAGCTTCCCGAAAGCTCAGTTGGCTCAACAAGCTCTATCCCCTGCGTGTGCAGTGAATGCAGCTCACCCAGAACGTCCGTTGTCTTCAGCTCCTCCAAACGCTTTACCCGCTCAGCAGCCTCCTCACTTAAGTTTTTCTTCACGCGCTCAAGCACTTCCTGCGGAGGAACCGCAATGTACTTAATCGGCTTTCCCAGCTTCATTATGACAAAACCCTTGCGCTCAAGACTTTCAAGCACGTCATAACTTCGCGACCTTGGCACGTTTGCAATATCGGACAACTCACCTGCAGTTGCAACACCACGAGAAAGAAGAGCCGTCCAAATTTTCACCTCATACAAATTCAACACAAAATAACGACGCAGTTTACTCAAAAAGTCTTCTTTGACAATCATGGATACCTCCCCCCTTTTGCTTCGGAAAAGTCACTTCTGACCACCCGTAACACTTTTTTGTTATTCGCCTGAGGTAAAACAACCGCATATTAAAACCTTGCGGTCGTCACTTCGGGACCCGCGCGATGCGCGCACAACCATTTCGGGGAATTGCCACTCATTGGCTGAAAGAAAAAATATGCACGCGCTATATAAGGTTTTATGCACTGAAAAATGGTAGTTGGCGGTTGGTAGTTAGTAGTTCGTAGTTTGTGGTTTGTAGTTGGGAGTTGTCAGTTTTCAGTTGTCAGTTATCAGACGTCAGTTATCAGAAGCAAGATGCACTCTTTTCACTCAATCTTGTAGCGCAAGAGCGCAGCCATCCCGCCAAGCCCATCAAGCCGCTTGCCACCCTGATGGTCGCCAGACACGATAACAATATCCCCTTTTTGCGCGTCCACCGCACGCAAGACTTGGTCGACTGCCGCAAACGTCCTGTCCAAACGCCTCTTTGCAATCAGCGAATCCGTCACAAGCAATTCACGAATCGCGCCCGCATCCGCCGCAGTCTTTACCTGCGCAAAACCGTATGCCACCGCACCCTTCTTTGCAATTTCCGCAAGCACCCGGTCCACCGCGTGCAACTCCTTTGCAACACGCTCCCGAGAAAGCGCCGCGCGAACAGAATCCGACTTTAACACCTCATCAAACGCAGACTCATCGACCGAAGAACAGGTTGCCTGCACTATTTTTTTGCGCAGCGCATCAGACTTTATCACTTTCAGCAATTCCTCCTTCCAAAACGCAGGGCTTGCAAGCACAACCGCATCACACTTGAGCCGCGCATCATACTGCTCCACCTGCCTTGCAAGCTCGGCAAAAAAATCACCCTTTGCCACAACACCATTGTGCTTTTTTTGCACCTCGCCCGCAAGATGCGCAAGCAACTCAATTTTGGACGCCCGCAAGCGCCCAATAAACGCCTCCTCACGGTCAAACACAACCACAAGCACCCTTGCCTTTGACTGCTCACAGGCCTCCTCAAGACGCTGCAGCTGAAAACCGAACCACTTTTCTTTCACAATTGACACGGTTGTGCCCACTTCCACCGAAAACGTATGATAACTCCCGCGCGGCACATCCTCAGGACCCTCTCGCATCGTCCCGTTCACCCGAAGAGAATCCCCTGCAAACTCAACCTTTTCCACCTGAATCGCCATATAAACCGCGCGCTTGATTGGGTCTGCCTCCTCCGTCACCTTGAGCTTTCGCAGCGTCTTTCCTTTCACTATGTCCCCCTTATCAATAAGCTGACCCAAAAACCAGACATCTTCAGGCACTTCCACAAGTACCTTCACTTCCCCTTGCCGCAAATTCTTTTCGAGTATCTTCACACCGTACCGGAACGACTAAAAGTTTAAATAGTATTCGGACCGTCATTCATAAAAAAGGTGAGCTATGAATCGACGAGGAGAAGCAAAATCAGGCGGCGCAGTCACCCTTGTTGCACTCATCACCATCGCCCTTGTCTTTTACATCCTCCTTGTCCCGAGTGCAGAACGCGAACGGCTCCTTGAAGGGGCAAACGCAAGCAAAATCGGCGAACGCTTCCTCCTTGACGAAGCACCCGGCAGACTGGAATTCACCGAGCGCGCAGTCACCGACCACGACCTCTCAAACCTCTACCTGAGCGAAACACGCAATGCAGAAGTACTCCACCAGGAAAACCCGTTCACCGTCGGCAAGGGCATCATCACCGAACAGCGCAAAATATTCAGCTTCAGCGTGCCGGACCTTCGGCGAACAGAAAACATCATCCTTGGCTTCCAGGCAATTGAGCGCAACGGCGACCTTTTGATACTCCTTAACGGACAGCCCATCTTCAGCGGGCCAATCCCCATCCAAAACCCGCCACCCATCGTCCTCCCTATTGACCTCCTTCGCAGCTCAAACACCCTTGAATTTGCCGTCACGGGCGGAGTCCTTGAACGCAAAAAAATGAGCTTTAGCGACATCAAAATCATCGGCGAAGTAACCCAGCCGGAAAAACAGCGCGCACTCTCCACGTTCACCATCAGCCGCGATGAAAAAGAACACCTCGACACGGCATTCCTCGACTTTTACCCCATCTGCGAACAAGATGCGGTCGGCGTCCTTACCATCACCCTCAACAACCGCATCATCTTTGCCGCAACACCCAGCTGCGACTCCCTTAACCGACAAGACCTCTTCAAAGACGACTTCAAAGAAGGACGCAATGAACTTGAGTTCACCATAAACCGCGGGTCGTATCGTGTTGAACAACTGCGCGTTCGCACCATCCTCGAAGAAGTTGACAGCTGGATTGACTATTTCACCATCAAAAGCGACGCGTACGACGACATTTTAGATGAAAACAGGGACGTCATCCTGCGCATCGACTTTGTTGACGACGGAAACCGCAAGCAGGCACGCATTAACGTCAACGGCCGATATGACGCAATCGACCAAACCGACCCTGACTTTGAAAAAGACATCACATCCCTCATCAAAGAAGGAAACAACTACCTTGAAATCCTCCCTTTAAGCGAACTCAACATCGCACGCATCACCGTGGAAGTCGAATGAAATGGGACTTGGTAAAATCATCGGCATCGCTGCCATTTTATTTGCCGTCATTCTCGCGTTAGCCATCTGGCTCTTCCCCTGGTGGGTTTGGGTCATCCTCATTGTTTTGGCAGTTGTTTTTGTTGCCGCCTGCTTTTTATTCCCGCCGCTTGGCGCAGCAGTCGTCGGACTCTTTGGAACGGCAGCCGAACTAGGAACTGCCGCTGCAACCACTGCCGCGCGCGCAGGAATGATGAGCCGAATTTTCGGAGGAGGAGCCGCGCCCGCAGCAGGAGGAGCGCCAAGACCCCCACGCGCGTTCCCCTGGAAAATCATCGTCATCCTGCTCATCATCACCGCACTCGTCCTCGGACTTTGGCAGGGATTTGCCGCGTGGGGACGCGGCCTTCTTGTCCCCCTCGTCATCTTTGCCGGCGCAATCATTGCAGGACTCATCCTTGTCAAAAGCCCGAATGTTGCCGGAAGCATCATTGCAGTCATCGTCATTTTAGCGCTCGAATTCGGCATGCTCTTCTTCACCTCACGCCTCCCCTTCGCCGCCCTTCTCACCATCTTTATCGTCATTATGACCATCCTCATCAGCTTTAGCATCAAACCACACCACACCGGAACCGGCCCACGGCCCGGAAGCACGGTCGGTATGCTCGTCCTTATCGCAAACCTTGCCTTCTTCCTCCTTATTTTAGGAACAGACGTCCACAAAGGACTTGTGAGCCCAACCAGCCCCGTCGGCAAAACCATTGACTCCCTTCGCACAACCCTCCTTGATGCACCCACCAAATTCATTGCAGGAATCCAGGCAATCATCAGCGGCACAAAAGCAGGCATCGAACGGCAAATCCTCATCGGAACAGGCGATTATGAAACCGGCGTTGAAGCTGCAAGCACCAAACAGCTCGGCGTCTTTTTGGACAACGTTGCTCTCACCGACACCGACGTCGGACCTGACGGAGTCATTGATATGTACGGACGGCTTCGCGTTGAAAGCTTCAAAACCCAAATCGACGGCGAGCCGCTCCTTATCACCCTCTCCTGTTATGAACAGACACGAAACATCACAGGAGAAATCCGGCCAAGCGCAGAATACGAAGTTGAAGAATACGAAAACTTCGACATTGACTGCCTGTTTAAGGCGAATGACCTTGGCAAAGGAAGCCACACCCTTGCCCTTGATGCACAATTTGACTTCACCACAAGCGCCTACATCAAAAGCTACTTTATGGACCAGGAAACCGTCCGCGCACTCCGCAGGCAACAACAAGAACCCCTCGCCGCATTTGACATCACCGACACGAGCCCCACCGCAGTCTACACCGGCGGACCCATGCGCATCGGAATGAACACCGGCCAACAACCCATCAGCATCATCCCTGACCGCAAAGACCTTGCACCCACCCTTGCACTTACCCTTGAACGCAACTGGCTCGACGGAGAACTTGTCGCACTCAAAACCATCCGCATCACCGTTCCCCCCGGCCTTGGCATCAAAAGCATCAGCGGACGAGACATCAGCGGAAACACCTGCACTGCAACCTCCACACAAGAGCGCACGTGCACCCTTAGCGGAGACTTCCTGCGCGGCATTTTCAGCGAACAAGACCTCAAACGCCCATTCACCACCCTTCGCATCGCAACCGAAATCCTTGACCACACCCGCCTCCTTGGCGGCGCACCCCTTGCAATCCGCAGCTTCAAAACAGAAATAGACTACACCTTCCGCATCAAGAAAACCCAAACCGTGACGGTGACCGCATGAGGACATTTGGCTGTTGGTTATTGATTATTGGCTTACTCATTGGGTGCACAGCTCCAACCACAGTCCCCGCACCCCCTGACATTGCCAAAGGAACTGACGCCCTCACCATCGACCTTCGCGCAACCAACCCCGAACTCATCATGTGCCAACAAACCGACCTTGTTGCCACCTTACGCAACCTCGGAACCACCAACATTGAACGCGGCCTTTACACCTTCATCATCGAAGACCAAGTGCTCAAACCCGTCACCGGCACCAACCGCAAAAAACTCTTCGACCTTGAAGGACGCAGCCAGTACAACCCCCAAGGAGGCATTGAACAAACCACACTCAAGGTAAAAAACACCGCGCTACCCCCCCAAATTGAAACCTACCAAACACCAATCATCCTCCAAGCGTGCTACCAATACGAAACACTTGCAAGCGCGCCCATCTGCATCGACCCTGATGTGCTCGGCAAAAACCCGGCAAAACCCTGTACAGTCGCACCGGTCAGCGTCGGAGGACAGGGCGCGCCCGTTGCCGTCACCCGCATCGAGCCCACCATGGCACCCGCGGGAAACGATATTCGCCCAACCTTCACCATTTACCTCCAAAACCTCGGCTCAGGACGCGTTGTCTCCGCACCCGACGTTGAAAGCGCGTGCACGACAACAACAACCACGCTTAACCCCACCGTTGAAATTGCCGCGTTCCTACAAAACCGGCCGCTTCGCTGCACCCAACGCGAAGTACGCCTTGAACAGGGAAAAGAAGCACGCATCGCGTGCGAAAGCGAACAAACATACGGGCCAGCACAAGGAACATTCAGCTCAATCCTCGAAGTTGAAATCACCTACGGATACATCAACACCGCATCACAATCACTTACCATCAACCGGCTTCCCGGACAAGAACGGTGCCCACCGTAAACTATATTAAGAGACAAGCCCCCAATGACCCTTATGAAAAAGAGCGCGCTGTCCCTCATTCTCCTTAGTTTTCTTCTTGCGTGCCAAGCACCAACCAGCGGACAGAGCCCGCAACCCCAGGAATTCCGCAGCGGAACACAAGGACTTGACCTTCAGTATGTTGCCAACCTGCCGCCACCACGCCTCTTTGACCGAGACCAAGTAAACATCATGCTCCAAGTTGAAAACCGCGGAACCGCACCTTTAGGCGGCGGAGCAGACCGCATCTACTTATCCGGATTTGACCCCACCATCATCACCGGCATCGGAACCGACGGCCTGCCCATACCTCCCCTTGAGCCCCGCTCCGCATTCGTCAGCCAGGGAGGACGAGACACCATCAGCTGGCGCGGACAAATCAGGTCGCTCACCGACAAACGTATTGACAAATACACTCCATTACTCCTTGCAACCGCGTGCTACACCTACGAAACAACCGCAACGGCACAAGTCTGCCTTGACCCCAACCCCTACCAGGCAACCTCCCAACAAAAAGTGTGCACGGCAAGCGGCGTTGGCCTTGGCAGCCAAGGCGCGCCCATCGCAATCACCAACGTCGACGTACAGCCGCAACCCCAACGCACCCGATTCATCATCACCATCACCAACTCGGGCGGCGGAACCGTCTACAAATACGGCACCCAATACCTCAACAAGTGCAGCCCGTACAGCGCAGGACTCGCATTTGACGAAGTCGACTTTGTCCAACTCTCCGACATCACCATCTTAGGCCGCAGCATCAAGCAAAGCTGCAAAGGACTTGACCGCGACGGCCACTTACGCCTCACCTCAGGAACCGGCCAACTCTTTTGCGAAGTTGACCTTAACGAACAAAGCGCGTTCTTAAGCCCGCTTACCATTACCCTGCGCTACGGCTACCGGCAAAGCATTCCAAAACCCCTTGAAATTCGCGCCGTCCCCTGAGCGCATATTCTGATAAGTACGACACAACATTTATAATGCAGAAAACGGACACATATTGTAAAGAGGCCATATGAAAAAAGTCATCCTAACCGCATTCCTATTCCTGATTCTTCTTGGCTGCAAAGGAGGCACGAGCAAAGCACCCGCGGTCGACCTGCAAAGCCCATTTATCGGCGGAACAAACGGGCTCCAGCTGAGCTTTCAGGACCTGCGCAAAGAAGTATTTGATGCAGGAAGCGACCCCTTTGACATCGTGGTCCGGCTGGAAAACAAAGGAGAAACCCTCGTCCCAAAAGACAAAGTGCGCGTCAAAATCAGCGGCATCAACCCTGTTGAATTCAGCAAAAGCGAAGCAGACCTTACCCGAAACCCCAGCGATGACGTCATTGAAAACAGAAAAACCCCGCAAGGAAACACCATCACCGGACCCCCTGCATTTGCCGAATTCTTAGGCCTTAACCACAAAAACATCATCGCGGGCGCAAGTATCCCCTACACCATCAAGGCAGAAGCGTGCTACCTGTACCGTACCAAAGCACTCAGCAAACTGTGCTTTCGCGAAAACCTCTTAACACCCGAGAGCGGCGGCATTTGCGAGATTAACGCCGACAAGCCCGTGCACAACAGCGGCGCGCCCGTCCAAATTGCAAACTTAAAAGAAAGCACGCGCAGCAAAGACCGCATCGGGTTTACCTTTGACGTGCGCAACGCGGGCAGCGGCAACGTCTTTGAACGCTCCAAAAACTGCGACAGGTCCGTCCGACAAAACGAAGACAAGGTTTATGTGACCGTCAATACCGGAATGAGCGGGCTTACCTGCACCGGACTTGACACCTCCGGAACAAGCGCAGAAGGATACGTCACCCTGTACAGCGGATTCAAAACCATCTCGTGCACGCAGCCCGTCAGCACAAACACGGACTTTGAACAAATCGTCAACATCGAAGCAAGCTACGACTACGAGCAAAGCATCCAGACGCAAATCACGGTAAAAACGTCAGGAGAACAGTAAACGGGGTTGTCGTTGGCGATTAGTTCTCTGTTTTCAGTTCTCAGAAGAAAAAAAACCTGCGCCTATTATTGACCTACAACAACGAACTGCGCAAGCAGCGCTTCAAGCTGGATAAACTCGTCCGCGCCCTCAACAATACGGAATTCAATTTCACCACACTTGTCAATAAGCGCGACCTTCTTTCGGCTATCCACCTCCAAATTCCACACTTCCTGCTGCATTTGCTTGACCGCATCAATGCCCGAGAGGCCATAGCGCAACATCACATCAAGAAGCTTTGACCTTGCAGACAGGAAATCGCCCTTCAGCGCCGTTGCAAGCACTTCCTTTACCTCATTTGGCGCAGCAACACTTGCAAGCGAAAACACCTGCTCCTGCGTCACGGTCTTTGACAGCGCCGCACAGCTCTGAAGAATGTTCTGCACGCGGCGACAGTCACCGTCAGCCACGGTTATGAGCGCCTGCCGCGCAGCATCATCAATCTGAAACCCTTCTGTCTTTGAAACCTGCTCAATGAGCTTTGCCACCTGGTCGGACGCGAGCGGACGGAAACGGAACACCGCACACCTGCTCTGAATCGGGTCAATAATCTTACTGCTGTAATTACACGCAAGAATAAAACGGCACGTCCCGGTATAGTTTTCCATCGTGCGACGAAGCGCCTGCTGGGCGTCGCGCGTTAACGCATCACACTCATCCAAAAAAATGATTTTAAACGGAACATCGCCAAGCGCCCTTGTCCTTGCAAAATCCTTCACCTTAACCCGCACAACGTCAATTCCGCGCTCATCACTGCTGTTCAATTCCAAGAAATTCTCGCGCCAATTCTCACCAAAAAAAGAGCGCGCGACAACCAGCGCAAGCGTGGACTTGCCCACTCCCGCAGGACCTGCAAACAACAGGTGCGGAATGTTGCGCTGCTTTACAAATGCCTGAAGCTTGGAGACAATCTCTTCTTGCCCCTTTACCTCATCAAACGTTTTTGGGCGATACTTCTCCGTCCAGATAACTGACTCCTGCTCCATCATAGCGAAGCGCAAAAGACGAGTATAAAAAAGTTTGTGGCCGGCAGGCAGTAGTTGGTTATTCGTAATCTGTTCTCAGTTATCAGACGTCAGTTGTCAGAACTGCCATACTTAGACAATGTCTTCTTCAGAAACCACGAGGAAGTCGCCCATCGCGATGACTGAGGAGAACGGGATTAACAGCTGGCCGTCTTTTCCCTTCTCAAGCTCAAGCTTTTCCACGTACTGCGTCGGACTCTTGAGAACAACGTGAATAAGCTCCCCTGACTTCACTTCAAAAACAATATCTCCCACTTCCCCAAAACGCTTACCGGACTTGCTTACTACTGTCTTACCCACAATTTGTTTGGAGAATTTACGGGAACTGTCATCAGCCATTCGATATCACCTTTACTGTTATAGAATGATAACAATCTCCGCCCTATTTAAACTTTTCTTTACTGCTGTTTTGCGCGAATTTTTGCCAAAAAAAGCGGGTCACTTAACTTCTTACACGCCTCACAATACTCCTGTCCGCACCCTTTTGGCACTTCCCTTGACTCCTTTAGACCGGTCACCTTTGCCGCAACATCAACAACCCATTCACGCGTAAACGGATTCATCACCACCGAACGACGCTCTGCGTGGTCCACATAGTGCACCTGCGCCTCAGGCACGTGCGTCCCAAAAACATCCTCAAGCAAAAGCGCATAACTTGCCGCCTGAATACGATGGTGCTCAAACACCCCCTCACCAGGACACCTGCCGCTCTTGAGCTCAACCGGAAGAAGCCGGGAACCGTACAACTCAAGACGGTCGATTCTCCCCTTAATGCCCAATTTCTTACTCTGCACCGCATACTCTGTCCTCACTTTCGGAACCAGACTTATCCACAACTCCTCACCCAAAAAACCCTTTTCAATGAGCGGCGCCAAAACCCGCGCCTTCTCCTCTGCCTCACGCTGCACAAGCGGGATTGTCCTTGCCAGCGCGTCCTGAACAGCCACATTGACCGCGCGCAATGAGTTCACATACTTGACCACTGCCTCACGCGCAAGAAGCCCGTACTTTTGCGCAAGCGCGGAATGCACGTCCTCTCCCGCCTTGAGCTGCAAGACAAACTCCTCCTCACGCAAACTCACGAGCTCGTGAAACTTGTGCTTTACCAGCCCCATCGCCATTGCCGCGTTAACCCGCACTTCCTCACCGACAATGTATTGCACGAAAAACTGCCTTGGGCACTGCACAAAACTGCTCAGCGCAGAAACAGAGAGAAGAGCCATTGCACTTTTGGCACACACCGTCATTTAAATAGGTTTTGCGCGCGTGACCAGTGAAGCCATCCTCCAACGACGACGATAGTTTTAAATAGAGCGCGAGGGCAAGTCCGCAACCATGAGCAACGAAAAGACCGACAAAGGAATCAGTTTCGGCTACCAAACCACCTACGGCGGCGTTGAAGAAGAAAACAAATTCCTTCGCGAATCAGTCACCAACCTTGAGCGCGAACTGGAAAAATTCAAAAGAACCCCCCTCATCCTTTGCGAAGTGCGCGAAGTCATGGAAGACAAAGCGCTCATCCGCCTCCCAAACGGAAACGAATTCCTGGTTGACGTCGTGAGCGGCCTTACCGGGCTTCTCCCCGGCGACAACGTCCTTGCAGAACAAAAAAACCTGACCGTCATCCGCAAAATCAGCCAACTGCGCAAGTTCGACGCAGACAAGTTCGTCATCATTGAAAAGCCAACCCTTAGCTGGCAACACGTCGGCGGGCTCAAACTGCAAGAACAGGAAATCAAAGAAGTCATTGAACTGCCCCTCTTGAAACCCGAATTGTTCAAGAAAGTCGGCATCGAGCCGCCAAAAGGAATTTTGCTCTACGGACCTCCCGGCACCGGAAAAACACTCCTTGCAAAAGCAGTTGCAGCAAGCACGAAAAGCACCTTCATTGAAGTTGTCGGAAGCGAGCTCGTGCAAAAATTCATCGGCGAAGGCGCGAAACTCGTCAAAGAAATATTCCAAATCGCCCGCGAACGCGCACCATCCATCATCTTTATCGACGAAGTTGACGCAATCGCCGCGGTTCGCATTGATGTCGGCACTTCGGGCGAACGGGAAGTGCAGCGCACCTTTATGCAGCTCCTTGCAGAAATCGACGGCTTCAACCCGCTTGACAACGTCAAAATCATCGGCTGCACCAACAGAAAAGACATCCTTGACCCGGCAATAACAAGACCCGGAAGACTTGACCGGCTGATTCACGTTGATTTACCCAACGAAGAAGCACGCAGGGAAATATTCAAAATTCACACACGCAATATGACCCTTGCAAAATTCAACCCTGACAAAATCATCAAGGCAATGGAAGGATTCAGCGGAGCGGAAATCAAGGCTGTTGCAACCGAAGCCGGCTACTTCGCAATCCGCGAGAACAGAACGAAGATTACCGAAGAAGACCTCTTCTTAGGCATCAACAAAGTCAGCGAAGAAGTCAAAACCGAAGGCAGCGATTATTTGAGAATGTTCGGCTAATTGACCTTCGCATCAACACACACGCGATACCTTCGCACGCCCGGCTGACCTGCCTTTACCGTCTGAACAACTTTGCACCTGCGCCCGCTTTCCCTGCACCGCTCAACAAGCGTTCTTGCAGGAACGCCCATATCTGACTCCTCCGCAAAGTCCAAAACGTGCAAGAAACCGCCTTTTTTCAGCAGATGCAGAAGTTTTGGAACTAACGCGACACCCTCGTGCGGAATTGCAATAATGATTCGGTCAAACTCATCTGCGGGCAGTTTTGCAGCATCGCCCTTCACGCACAAAACACGCCCCTGCAGCTTATTCCTTGCCACGTTTTCCACTGCAAACTTGTGCGCAACAGGATTGATTTCAACACCAACGACCTGAGAAGCCCTGCTGTGGCGCGCGATAACCAGCGGGTACGGGCCAACACCGCTTCCGACAACCAGCACGCGCTCATTTGGCCGCACGTGTGATGCAATGCGCAGCCGTTCGCTTCCCAAACGCGGACTGAAATAACATTTTTCCACGTTCAGTCCCAGGACCGTCCCAGACTCTTTGTGGACGGTCTCAAGACGCTTCTCGCCCGCAATGACCTTCAGCTTTTGCCGACGAAACTTCCCCGTATGCCCTCCCACTTCCATTGCGACCACCTTCACATTCGGCAACGTCCCAAGAATTGCCGCACCCACTTTTTTTGCGCGCCTTTGCAGCTCTTTTGGCAGCTCAATTATTGCAATATCCCCAATCACGTCAAAACTGCGCGGCAAAAGAGAAAACTCTGAATCTGACAACTTGCCCCTGAGCAGCTCACGATACTGCACCATCAAAAATCACCCAAACTTTTCTGCTGCCGCGCCGGCGCAAGCCCATCCAGCACCTTTTGCACGCGCTCAACCCCGAATGCGCGTTCCGCAACCAGGAACGTTTCAATACGTGCACGGTCGATTCGCCTCCAGGAAAGAACCACCTTTTCATCAACCGGCATCTCCTTGAATACCCGCAACACCTCCCTCCAATCCACATCATCGCTTAGCTGCACCTCTCCAAAAAGAGACTCCGCAGTATCGTGCTTTTTGACCAGCGCAAGACCTTTTTTTGGCCCAATCCCGCGCACACCCTGCGGCGCAAAATCAGTTCCAACCAAAATACCAAGCCAGATAAGCTTCTCCTGCGAAATCCCGAGCGCAGCAAGATTTTCCTCCAAGTCAATTATGAGCGGCTCGACTTTTGTGAACGCGAGCTTTCCCGGAACCTTCCTTCTCCCCTCAAGCGAAAGATTCTGAATTAAGCGCGGCGTCCCGAACAACAAACTATCATAATCCTGCGATACCGCTGCCCACGCCTGACCCGAACGCACAAAAAACGCCGCCTGCGCCTCACCCTCACTTGGCGCCTGAATCACCGGAATACCTAATGCCTCAAGCAGCTCACGCGCCTCGGCAATCATTTCCCTTGTCAGCCGCGACGTCCTTGCGGCAAACTTTTGCATCCCTTGCGCATCCTCAGACTCGAGCGCTTCCTGATATCTGCGCTCTGCCTCCATTTTCACCTCACGCCTTCGCTGCAGCTCCTGATGCTTGAGCTTTGGCACCTCCCCGTCAAACACAAATGCGAGCTTTAACCCTCCTTGCATCATCTTTGTCACACGCGAAAACAAACCGATTAAGTGACTCGTGACCCTGCCTTGTGCGTCCGTAAAGAGCGCACCATCCCGCTGGCGAATCGTTGCCAGAAACTGGTAGAGCATATTATTCCCGTCAACTACCAATACCTTGCCCGCCAGGTCTTCCATCGTGACCGGCTTTCTTAGGAGCAACTCACGCAGATTAACACCCATATCACACCTTGTACACCGTGACCGCCTTTAACTGCTCAAGCACTGCCTTTGCCTGCCTGGATAATTCACCATCAGTTACAAACAGCACCGGAAGCTTACGAAGCTGACCCTGCACGAACGCAGCGCTAATATCCGCATCAGAAATCCTCTTCTTTGAGCGCACCTTCACAAAGTACGGAAGTGCACCAAACGCGGACGGCACGTCAACCACTGCATCGTATTCAGTCTTTTTCTTTACAATTGTGAGTTCACGCGCAACCACCTTATGCCGGCCAAACAACGCCTTCACACTCTCGCCAAAATCCCCTATGAGAACAGAGAGGTCTGCCGACTGCAGTGCGGATTGAACCTCCCCTGCAGGGACGTTCCGGACCTCTTCTACTTTTTGCAGCTCACCCGCCGGCCGCCCGACTTTCTTTTCAACAACCTGCTCTGTTTGCACTTCAGCCTTCGGAGGTTCCACTTTCGGAACAGCAACTTCCACCTTCGGAGGATTAGGAGCTACTGCCTCCTGACTTCCGGCCGCATCCACCAGCACTTCTTTTGGCGGCTCAACCATTTGGCGAATAAGCGGCTCTGCCTCGGAATCCTGCAACAAGAAAAACTTGAAAAAACGCTCCTCACCACCCTCGTGCCGGACAACCAGCGGAACCGCAAAATCCTTCAGCGACTGAAGAGAAACCCGCGTCAGAGGGTCCTCTGCAGACTCACGCAGCACCCCTGCCTCCTTTAACCGCTCAAGCACCCTGCGGTCCTTTTCGTTTA
This sequence comes from Candidatus Woesearchaeota archaeon, assembly GCA_003599055.1. GTDB lineage: Archaea > Nanobdellota > Nanobdellia > Woesearchaeales > ARS49 > SURF-65. The sequence continues at coordinate 5,497 of QZIM01000026.1, read as the reverse complement.
AGCTTTGCGTAAAATTCAAAAGCATATGCTCAGTTCCCGGAACGTAGTAGAGCGGAGAGCCGCCCACTTTTATTGCGGACGTTTTGAGAATTTTTCGGTCACACATCTCAGATAACATCGCGCCCGCCATAATGCTGTTGGTTTCGAGCCGCTTTGCCACCTGCGTTGGGACAACCGGTGATTGCTTCACAATCTCAAGAATCCTGTCACGATAATCCATCACGAAAAAAAAGCGGGAACGGCTATAAAAGAGTTTGCAGTTCGTAGTTGGCAGTTGGTTGTTCGTGGTTGGTAATTTGTTCGCGAACGGCAGCAGAAAGCCTGACTACGGCCGAAGCCACCGCGATTCCCAATACGAAACGTCACCCTCATCATCAACAATTGCGAGCAGAAGACGCTTTTTCGTGCTGTGCGCAACGCGATTCTTTGCCGCAAAATCCTGCCAGGTCAGCTTTTGCGACTCTCTTGCGGGAAAAACCACCCATTTTGCGTGCTTCTCACCCGGCTTCACACCACGCTCGTAAATCCTAAAATCCGCCCCGAATTTCAGCGCGGTCTTGATAATGTAGCCACGATTGCGAAAGTCACGAAACACCGCGTACCGTGCCCAAAAATCGTGCTCAACACGCGACGCCTTTTTCATCAACTTTGCCAAGTCGACAGGTGAACCCCTGCCATCAAGAACGACAAGACGGCGCTTTTCTACGAGGTAAACCGCCTCAAGAAGCGCGAGCTGAACCCTGCCGTCGGCGAGCTGACTTCCGTACTGCGTTTTTTCAAACAACTCCCGCGCTGCCTGACTGTTCTCTGTGCAGACAACATCCTTGATAAGCAGAGACTTTATGAGTTCCATTGCGGTGATAACACGAGCGCGGTTTAAAAACGTTTCCTGAGATAGCTTTAAATATGCCACGACGGCGAATATCCCCTATGCAACTCACGTTTTTGGGCACCAGCTGCATGATGCCCACAAAGGAGCGCAACCCAAGCGCAATGTACCTCGAGTTCAAAGGAGAAGGCATTCTCTTTGACTGCGCAGAAGGAACCCAAAGGCAAATGCGCATTTGCGGCATCTCCTTGGCAAAAGTACACAAGATTCTCATATCACACTGGCACGGAGACCACATCCTTGGGCTTCCCGGGCTTTTGCTCACCATCGCATCACTTGAACTGAACCGAAAAGTCGAAATTTTCGGGCCGCGCGGCAGCAAAAAAGCATTCCAACAACTCTTTGGCGGAATAGAATTCGAGCACAAGTTCAACATCACCATCACCGAAGTTGACGAAGGAAAATTCTACGAAAACGAATACTATCTCCTGGAATCGATGCCGATGAAACACCCCGTCCCGTGCGTCGGGTACAGCTTTGTTGAGAAAGACCGAAGAAGAATCAACGTTGAAACCGTGAAAAAACTCGGCATACCGGACGGCCCCCTCCTTGGCGAACTCCAGCGCGGAGAAACCGTTGAGTGGAAAGGCAAAAAAGTCCACGCAGACGACGTTACCCGCACGATAAAAGGGCGCAAACTCACATTCATCACCGACACCATCCCAAACAAAAACTGCACCACCTTGGCGGCAAATTCAGACATCCTTGTCATTGACAGCACGTACACCTCAGAACTTGCAGACAAGGCAAAAGAACACGGGCACCTCACCGCACTTGAAGCCGCACAAATCGCATCACAAGCAGGCGTCAAGAAACTGATATTAACTCATTTTTCAGCACGTTACAAAAACACCATTGAGCTTGAAAAAGACGCGCAAACGGCGTTCGACAACGTGATATCAGCACACGACTTTATGCGCATTACTCTTTAGACCCATACGCTTGCATCAACGCCCCTGCAATGCGCAACAAATCCTCCTCATCAGTGATTACCCGCCCTGCACGCTCAACCAGCTCACGGTCCTTTGGCATCAATTTACGCACTATCCGCTCAAGTGCGCCCGGACGCCCCTTCTTTTTTGGCGCTACCTCAACCGGCATCTCTCCGGGAGGATACGCAAACAACGGACCGTACTCCTTTCGCAAAAGCTGAACAATACCTTCAGATTCCTCTGTCCCGAGCACCTGCAGCAAAACACCAAGCCGCCAAAGACGCGGAGCATCACGGTCAGGCTGATTACCGTTCGCCACAAAATAACGGGGATTCCCCCTTCTCAACATACTGATATATCGCGATGTTGTTTCCGCATCAACCTTAATTCGCGGGCCCACCTCTCTTGCAAGCTCGATTGCTGAAACACCGAACCGCGTCATATACCGGTCAGCATAGTCAGAAACCTGTTCGCCAACGGCCAGATACCTATTGAGCTCTTCTTCCGTACTCATCCATCACAACCCACCCCTACTTTCTTGTTGCAAGCTTGATATCTTCTGCCTTGAGCGTCTTTCGCCCCGCGTGCAGCGCAAACTGGTACGCCTGCTGGGCAATTGACTTTCCATACACTTCCAAAACTTCCTTGAGCGCTGCCTTCGCATCATCCGAGACGCGCTCAGCACCCGCCTGCTTCATTAACTGCTCCATTGCCGCGAGCGGAATTAACCGTTTTGAATTCACCATCATAACACCCCACTGGACAGGAACGGCCGATAGTATTTAAAGATTTGGATACTTAACGGGTAAAAAGACGGGCGATACCAAAAAGAAGCACGAAAAAGACCTGCCTTTGAAAAAAAGGAAATAAAATGGGCAACCCAAAAGGAGCGAATGCGGAGCGGCAGTTGATTCACCTGTTCTGGAACACGGGAACGTGGACTGCGTGCAGGGTTGCCGGCTCGGGCAGCATGAAATACCCAAGCCCTGACATTATCGCCAACAAAGACGGCATTAATTTAGCAATTGAGTGCAAAGCAACCGCGGGAAACAACCAATATCTTGAGAAGCGAGAGGTAGAAGAACTGGTTGCTTATGCACAACGGGCAGGCGCCAGGCCAATCATCGCCGTACGCTTTGACCGCAAGCCCTGGCGATTTTTGAACCCTGATGATTTAGACCTGAAAACCGCGTCCGTTGGCATCAACCAGGAACTTGCCGAACTGCGCGGGATAACCTTTGAAGAATTGACGAAAGGTTTATAAGAAAAGGGCAGCCGAAAACGACCTGCAAAATGAAAATCACGAGCAAAATCATCGAAGAAGTCGTGACCGAAGCCGCAGGACCCGACGTCCTGCCGCTCGTCAAAATTCTCCGCACAAAAAACAACGTCTCAGAATTCAAGCTTGCCACGCAACTCAAAAAAGAAATCAACCTCACCCGCAATATGCTCTACCGGCTCTACGACCACTCACTCGTCTCATTCAGCCGCAAAAAAGACAAGAAAAAAGGATGGTACATCTACTACTGGACGTTCAACCAAAAACGCGTCAAAGACCTCATCAAAGAAATCAAAAAACGCAAGTTCGAAAAGCTCACCGAACGGCTTGCCCGAGAAAAAAACGGCCAATTCTACATCTGCGCAAACAACTGCATGCGCCTTGACTTTGAACAAAGCCACGACTTCCACTTCAAATGCCCCGAATGCGGCTCGCTCCTTAACGTCGAGGATAACGCGGCAAAAATAAAAGAAATCCAAAAAGAACTCGTGACACTTGAGAAAGAACTCAAGACACTAGCCAGGGCAAAGTAGCACGCACTTCCTCATCAAGCAACGCCGTCGAATTATACACTCCCTTCTCAGATACTACCCCTTTGAGCGGAACCAAATCGTGCGACTTTGGCGTTTGCTGCGACCATTGCAGAACACTCCCAAAACCCACAACCGGAAGCGAAACCAACAATTCCGACTCATTGGGCCTCACCCACGCCCCGTTTGGGCCAAACCCATCCGGCTCAGTCAAAAACACGTCAATTGGCACGTCCTCCCTCACTTCCAACACTCCTTCCCTTTGCAGCTGCAGGCACAATTTTTGTGAGGCGCCAAAACACCGGATACGGCAGTTTCGCTCCTTTGCCACGCCTGCCAGAATTTCTTCCGCTATCCCCTTTGGATACACAACACCCACAACTCCTCCCCTTGGCAGCACTTTTGCCAAGTGATACGCAATTGCCTTTAGCGGAGCCAACGACTGCCCAACCCCGGGAAGCCGCTTTAAATTCTCAACAAAAAAAGGAGATGCAATCATCTTTTGCGCTTCATCTCCTCACGGAGAATCTTATGCACAACACGGTCAATATGCTCCTCAATGCGCGCAACACGGCGCTCCATCAGCACGAGAACGCGCATACAGTAAACAATACCGAACAGCACTCCCACAATCACCGCAAGAACAATACGAACAAGGACTTCTTCCATAACGTCACCTCTTAATGAGAATAAAAAGGAAAGCGCAGTATAAAAAGGTTTTGGGCTCAGTTCTTATCCCAGAGCAACCTGAAGATGTTCTCAAAGCCTTTTGCGAAATTATCCGCGTTCACCCAAATGCCAAAATCGTAATTCGGATGAACGGTTGCATCATCAGGAACCATCGCAATAACCTGCTTGCCATCAATTACGGTAAACCTTGCCGGAACACTCTCTGCCTGCTTTAACTGAACAACACCCTGCAGTGACTTTGGTGCCTGCTTTGCCGTTGAAATAACCCGAATTTGCACACCCTTTTCCTTTGCCTTTTGCAGCGCGCTCTTGAGCTCGGCTGACTTTCGCTCCAAACCCTGCTCACTTGTCATCATAAGCACTGACTTTTGCGCGTTCTTAATCGCTGCTGCGAGATGACCGTACAAGTTTTGACGGCCCTTCACAACACCAGTCAAGTCAACCGGCTCAACAAGACGAATACCCTGCGTGTACAAGCTTGACAGTTCTCCAAGAAGGTCGCTTTTTTTGAGCCCATCAATAAGGTTTACCTGGCGGTCTGCATCCTCGTGAATTGACTTTTTGACACGCTCAAGCACTTCAGACGGAGGAACCGCAATGTACTTAATCGGCTTTCCGAGCTTCATTATGACAAAACCCTTGCGCTCAAGTGATTCCAAAACGTCATAACTTCTTGAACGGGGAACATTTGCAATGTCAGAAAGCTCTCCTGCGGTTGCGACACCACGAGAAAGAAGCGCCGTCCACAAATTTGCCTCGTAACTGTTGAGTCCAAAGTCTTTCAATCTTGACAAAAATTCCTTTTGGACAATCATGGACAATACCCCCTATATACACACGTGCTGGTGATTTGTTACTCCTCAGTGGGGGCGAGCCATATATAAAGGTTTGCTTTTTTTGCCTGTTCTTCCATCTTTTTAAAGAATTACAATCACACACTGAAATTGAACCTTTATTTCTCTTGGAACACGCTCTCTGACCCCTTGATTTCATATGGAACAGGATTTATTTGTTTGTTGGATAACATAAAACTAAAGTATGACTCTTACAATAAAAGTTTGTACTGTTTTGTTTATGTATGTAATTGATGATTATTGTATGTATGTGTATGTTTTTTGTTGTTTTCTTTCTTTTTCTTTCTTTAATATATAGAAATTAATTATTATAGTATTCTGAA
>QZIM01000011.1 GCA_003599055.1 Candidatus Woesearchaeota archaeon | reverse complement strand
TAATTTTCACCAAAATAAGAATATCTCGTGTAGGGGTCATTTAGCCTGCGCTCAGTTCCGCTATATCCTGAATAACCACCCCATCCTGCCGTTTGGGCTATCACAATAGGGACACAGATGAGCAGAACTGCAATGACAATATGACGATTCACCAAAACACCTCTTTTCAGACTTAAAAGGGCTTGAAGAGTATATAAACGTTGTGCCGCTCTCTCCCGCAGTTTAAATAGTCACTCTAAAGTGGTGAAAAATAGAAAGATTTAAATAGGGCAAGCCCCTAAAAACACCTATGAAAGAGGGCCCAGAAATGGCAATGAGCACGTCGATTTACCCCAACGGACTCTTTGCCGCAGCGAACTCGGCGGCAACCGGCTACCACCGCGTATGGATACGCGACAACATTTACACGCTTCTCGGATACGAATCAAAAGGAGATTCTGCAACCGCCGAACGCGCCCTTCACGCACTCCTTGACATCCTCAAAAAACACGCGTACAAAATCGACTGGATGATTAAAGAACCGCACCCAAAACACAAGCACCGCTACATCCACCCAAGATACGACCCAAACGGCAACGAAGTCCCCGAAGAATGGGGCAACAAGCAAAACGACGCCATCGGCGCACTCATTTGGAAAATCGGCGATGCGCACAAAAAAGGAAACCTGACATTACGCGACGGCGATGCAGCCATTTTGCAAAAAATTGTTGACTACCTTGCCGCAATCGAATACTGGAAAGACGCGGACAACGGAATGTGGGAAGAAAACGAAGAAGTTCACGCAAGCTCCGTCGGCGCGTGCCTTGCAGGACTCCTTGCAGTCCAACACCTCGTTCACGTACCGCTGCACTTAATTGCACACGGCGAACACACCCTGCGCAAACTCCTCCCACGCGAAAGCCTGACCAAAGAAACCGACCTTGCACTCTTATCACTCATCTATCCGTACAATGTTGTGACCCCAAATGAACGCGACGCGATTCTGAAAGACGTCGAAGAAAAACTGGTCCGCGAAAAAGGAGTCCTGCGCTACATTGGCGATTGCTACTACAATAACGGCAGAGAAGCAGAATGGACAATGGGCCTATGCTGGCTTGCCATCATTTACAAACAGCTCGGCAACACAAAAAAGCACAAAGAATTTTTAAACAAGGCACGGGCGGCGTTCAATATGAACGGAGAACTTCCCGAACTGTATTTCGGCGGGACCAATGAGCACAACGAAAACACTCCGCTCGCGTGGGCGATGAGCTTGTGGACGGTGGCAAATGAGTAAATTACCCTTTGTCTGGAAACTGAACTGCCGCGGAAATACCTCTTATGCCATCGGCACTATGCACGAAGTCCCAACAGGCACGTACACCAAACGCGACATCGACCCGTTCCTCAAAGGAAAAACAAAACTCCTTGCAGAAGCGCAACACATACCTGAAATCTCCTCTTTTCAAAAACTCCTTTTGCGCCTTGGCATTGCACGCATCCGCGCAGGCACAGACACCGGGCAAGGAACCGAACTTATGGACATTCAGATTCTCAGCCGCGCACTCACCTTTGGCCTTGCCCCCCTTGCCCTTGAGACCCCTCAAGAACAAGCAGACTATTTGCTCCTCCTCACCTATTCCTCACCTGAAGACCGCTCCCTTTTTGACCAAACCGTATTCAACCCATCCTATAATGATACCTGCACGCAGGCATACCTTGCAGGAGACGCACAAAAACTCGCCGGACTGTCCCATTTCTCACCACAAGAACAAGAACGGTTCACCCTTCGAAACCAAAGAATGGCCCGGCGCTCACTGGAACACATCACCCAAGAACCCTGCACAATTACCGGCGGCGTCTTACACTTCATCGGGCCAAAGCCAACCCTCCTTGACATTTACCAAAAGGAAGGAACAATTGTGGAGCGCGTGCAATGACCTCTTTTCCCGACAGAAAACTTCCCTTCGTGTATGAAGTCATACACCCAAACGGAACAATAAGCCACGCGATTGCAACGCTCGACTACGCTCCGCTTTCATTTGAAAAATCAATAGCTGCACACCTTGAAGGAAAAACCAACGCGCTTTGCCCCTCTGCACCCTCTCCTCAAGAACTTGCAGAAATTCAAGAAGAAAAATTCTTTTACGAACTTAATTACTGGCATTCTGCCCTTGCAAAAATGCCCGACCTCATTCAAGAATACGACCGGCTCTCCGAACACGAACGCCTTACCTTCCTCATTGACTTCAAAAATGAATGCCAACGGGAAGAGACAGGACACCGCGTACTTGAATCCATTGAAGATGTCGTCCACGAAACCGCAATCGAGAAGAAGGTTCACCGAACAAGCATCATTCCGGAGAACCAATACGAACAGCTCATCTCCGCATTGGAACATTATCCCGCTCTTCCAAGACTCAGACAAAGACTCATCATTGACACCTACCTGAACGGCGATGCTGAAGGGATTTCCGTCTGCCTTGGAAGACAACGCCAGAAATGGCTTGACAACCTCCCGCGAACCCTTCGCAGAATACCCACTGCAATCACACCAAGAATCGTTCAAGAAGCACAGCCCTTCCTTGCCCAACCCTGCCTCCTTGCACTTGATGCAGATTATTTTTTTGCCTCAGAACCGGACCTGCTCACCCTCCTTCGCGCAAACGGGCTTAAAACCCGCAGAATCTAAGCATACACGCCGACACACTTATTGTTCACGCAGCCGCACGAGCCGCCGCAATCAAGCGTTCCCGGCTCACAGTTTGCCGTGCAGGAAACCGCAGCACAATTCGGCTCTGCGTACCTCGGAACACAACTCGTCGGATGGCAACAGGAATTCGGAACACAGTCCTGCGCGGTTTCGCATTCCCTCAATTCAGGCTCCGTGATGCCTATGCAACGCCCCTGCTCGCACTTTGTGTTCTTGAAAACAGGAAGCATCTCAGGAGCCGCGCACATTGCCGTAATAACTGAACACTTGTCAGAGCCGCACTTGTGCTCGTAAAAAACAGGAGGCCTATGCATTGACTTTGGCGCCACAATCTTGTACGGACCGCAAATACCCTTCACGCCAATTACCTGACAATCACTGTTTGACACGCACGTATTCTCAAAACACTGCTCAGGATTATTCCTCCACGAGCCGTCTTCACACTGCCAGTGCGCATCAGAAAGGTCCACACCCGCAGGCTCAGGACACGGCGCAAACTCGCAATCCGGACCCGTCCTTCCCACACCCGTCCCGTCAGGACAAATGTGCAGCTCTTTTGTACACGCAGCAGGCGCCGGCTCATCTCCCGAACACGGCGCAAACTCACAATCCGGGCCAACACGCCCAACTGCAGAGCCATCAGGACACACTTTTGCATCAAGCGTACAGGCAACGGGACGCTCCTCGCGCATCACGTTCTGACACTTGCTGCTTACACACCGTGTCTCAAAATGCCCAGCAATGCCCGAACAAAAGTCGGGACAATCACGAGTAAAATCAACATTGTTTTTCGCATACTCTTTGTTCCCCACAAAACAATCATTCGTGTTCCTATCAATACCACCGCACACACAGTCACTGTCAACGGAACACACTGTTTTGTCCGCAACAGGCTGCGTCGCGCCCTTCCCTTGCGGAAGCGGAGCGCACGCTGCAACAATCAACAAAAAAGAAAGAAAAAAAGAAAGGCGCATACTTTATGCAACCTCGTATGAAACGCTGACCTGCGCGTTCACCTGCACACTGCCCGGCGAAATCGGAGTCGGCGGAACTGCCGCCTCCTTTACCCCTGACAACGCCATCACATCCGCGCGGTAGAACGGCTGAACATAATACGACGTTTCCGTAATCGTGCGCACTTTTGACAAGATGACCCCGCTGCCTTCCGCAAGCGCCACTGCCTTCTCCTTTGCATTCATCGCAGCCCGTCTCAGCGCCTCTGTTTTCACTTCACGCTCACGCGCATCAGAGAGCTCGAACGTCAAACTTTCGACATTGGTCGCGCCCGCCTGAACTCCCACGTCAAGGAATTCGCCCACGCGCTGCAAGTCCCTTGTTGAAAGGACAAACGTGTTGCTTGCGCGATACCCCCTGTCAATTTGGCGCTGTTCCTTATAATCCCATTCGAGCACGCGCTCAACACGATAATCACTCGTCTCAAGTTCAGAATCACGAACGCCTGCACGAAGGAGCGCATCGCGAACCGCATTCGACACCTGGCGGTTTCGCGCCTGTGCATCCTGCGCAGTCACGCTTTGCGTCTGCACGCTGAACCGAACCTTTGCCAAATCAGGACTCACCTCAAACTCAGACATACCGTTCACGCTGAGCGTATTTGGCTGCTGCCCCTGTTCAGGCAGTATTACTCTTGTTTCGCACGCTGCAAGCATAAGCAAGCCGAGCACGACAAAAATGGTCATTGACTTTTTCATGTTCATCACCGCTTTTCCCAACGCAAGAGCGTTTATTAATAGCTTATTTTTTGCTTAGGTGCTTCCCTAACATTCCGCGATATTTATATCTTCGCACGAGCAAAATCAAAAAGACAATACCAAGCGCCACCGCAAGCGTCAAAAACAGCCAAAAATAGTCCGGAAGAGCAGGAACCGCATCAGGCACCGGCGCGCCCTTCATCATCATTGAAACATCTGCAGACTCCTCTGCAATGCTTTGCATCATCGGCGCCGCGTCACCCATCGAGCGCATCGCCAAACTGGAACCGGCATCCTGCGCAAGCTCCGCCAGATATTTCCGATATGCCGCAACCGTTCCGACCACACTCAACAACCACGTCCCAAGAACCAGCCAAAGACGCGTGCCTTCCGGCTCAAGAACACCCCTGCCCGTTTTTGTCAGTGCATAATACTTCCACTTGCGCCCCTCATCGTGGCGCTCAACAAGCCCGGCCTTTTGAAGCGCCGCCAAGTGTTCCTTGACCGTCGGAGCGGAAAGGCGCAAGACCGATGCAAGCTCGCTTTGCATATGCCGCCTTGAGGAAAGAAGCTTGATGATTTCAACACGCGTATCACTCGATAATGCCCTTAGCACATCGCGGTCAAGTTTCACATCCATAGCAATCCCCGGGTGACAAACGCCTTATTAAGATTTCTTTCGCGCAAGCTCCTCGCAAAGCTCAATAAACATCGCCGCGCTCCAACTTTGCGCAAGCGCGCCCTCGCTCCTTAGCTCTTTTGCACTTGAAAGCTCTGCGTGATGCCCGATTGCACCCATTTCACGCATTTCCTTTGCGCTTGCCTTCACAATTGCATCAATATACTTCGCATACCTCTTCCGGTCCGTCCTTGCAAGAACGAGCGCCGCCAAATTATTTATCCAAAACCAGCTGTCCCCCTGATGATAACTGTGCGGCTTCTCCCCCGAATGCGCATCAACAAAACCGGTATCCTGCCTGTCAATCGTTGCAAGACCGCCCCACTCACACCACAGGCGGCCAAGCGTGAAGTCAAACACGGAAATCCATTCCTCCTTTGAAAGCAATTCCGGATAAACATATGCCGCGATGAAGACATTGGGACGTATCGTCTCATCCTGCGCGCCATCCGCAAGATACACTCCCTTTCCGCCGCGCTGCTTTCGCAAAAACGCCTCACGAACCCTTGCCTTCAGCTGCTGCTCAAGCGGATGCTTTTTCTTTAGCACACGCAAAACCCGCAATGCGGCAAGAAGCAGCGCATTAATCTCTATTCGCGCGCCACCGCGCAAAATACTGTCCATCCACGTCTCATCCACATTGCACATTACAAGGCCGCCCCGCAATGACCGCTCGGACTCGCTGACAAAATATTCCAGCCGCTCAATTCCAAAATCACGCTCCCTTTTCGAAAGCTTCGGCCAAAAATCAAGCAAACGCACGAACAGCCACCCTGCATCCGCAATCGTCCTCGTCATCGTCCCCACCAGGCGGCCCGACGGCTGAATCTGCGACAAATGATGCAGCACAATTGACTTTGCAAGAACCGCATCCCCCATCAACACCAGCGCGCGAAGCGAAATAAGCTCATCACGCGCCCAGCGCTGGCAAAACCACGGCAACCCCGCATACAACCCTTCCGGACCGTGCAGCGAAGCGAGCGAGAGGCGCGCGCACGCAAGAGCGGCATCACTTCCCCCGCATTGCTTTTGCGCCCACTCCCTTAACTCCGCTTCCTGCCTGCGCCTTGACTGCCACGCAGACTTTGCCAACTTCACCGCATCATCTCTGCCCTGCGCGCTTGCCATCACAAAACTTCCCGATGCCTTCCCCAAACGGAAAACCCATCGCGATGACGGCGGGCTTTGCCTTGCCTCATCAAACATTCCCTTCTGCTCAACCCACTCCTCTTTCACATCAAATGATGCGCCTGCGAAAGCCAGCCAGAGACTGTACTCTCCCTTCTGCACCTCACGATGGTCATCACGCTTCTCAAAACGAACGAGCAACACGTCCTTTTCCTTTTGCACCTGATAATTGCGCCCCCACTGCCGGTTGTCAAAAATCTCCCGACAGTCAAGCAAAACATCCGCTTCCCTGCCCTGATAAAAAAAGGCAGGCAGCCGATACGCAAAAAAAAGCGACAATGCACCCGCCTTCACCTCTTGCCCGCCATACGCCCAATTTTGCCTCTCCTTTGGCTCAATTGCCGCAATCGTGCGAAAAACTTTCCCCTGGTGCGCCATAAAAACACCCGAAAACCTGCTCGCTAAATCAAACACGCCAAAACTTCCCGCAAAGTTCGATATGATAAAACTCACAACTCACCCCGGTAAAACCGCGCCGCGTCCTCGGGCGACACTGCATTCACGATGACACCCGTCCCAAGCTCAAACCCGCCCCACAGCGCGACCCTTGGCAAAAGCTCAAGATGCACGTGCAAGTCACGCCCTTTCGGCGCGTACGTCACCGTCAAATTATAATCCAAATTGCCAACACGCACGAGCACCTTTTTCAGAATTGCCGCAAGCGACTTAACGTTCAGCTGCTCGAAACGCGACACGTGCTGCCTTGGCAAAACCCACACCTCATAATTGAACCGCGACGCATACGGCGTGAACGCGATAAAATCGGCGTTTTCAAAACACCTGCGCGCGCCCACTGACTCAACGTCAATCACTGCACAATACGGGCAGCGCAAAAACTTTGCCGACGCACGGAGCTTTTCCTGAACATCACGCGGAATCACACCCATCGCCCACACCTGGCTGTGACTGTGCACAATCGACGTTCCCGCCTGAAAACCGTGATTCTTGAAAACAGAAACGTACGCGATTCGTTCCTTCTTTTCAAGCTCAACAATCCGGCGCGCGTACACTTCAAGCACCTGCGCAATTTCACCCTCGGACAAATCGGCAAGCTGCTTATCGTGCCTTGGCGTCTCCGCAATCACTTCCTGATGGCCGAACCCGCCCGCAAACGTAAAAAAGCGATTATCCGTCCTTGGCGCAGCATTCCCTTCCGGAACAAGCGCGGCAAACGGATTGGGAAACCAGCGAACCGCCCAGCCGCCATTTTGCGGAATCCTGCCAATCTCCCTTGGCGTCATCGACTCGTTTCCCGGACAAAAACTGCAGACGCCCTCGTGATGCAACTCCTTTTGCTCAATCTCGTGCGGACGCTTGCCCCGCTTTGGCGCAATCAGCACCCAGCGGTCCAAAAAATAATCCTTTCGCAGTTCTGCCATAACCCTTTTTTTTCCAGTTGTCAGTTATCCGTTCCCGGCTGTCAGAATATATAAACATTCGGGAAGTTGCGGAAAAAAGTGATAACACCACCAGTCGAACATACAAAAAGCAACCGACAAAACCATATAAAACAGGAAAAAACAGCGCTGCGCATGGCGAAAAAAAAGGGAAAACCCGCCCCCCTGCAAACCGAACTTTTCTCCCCCCGCTCGACGTACGGCGTCCTGCCTTCGCAAGAACTGCGCGACTCCGCCGACAAGGGAGCAATCCTCCTTTCCGAACCGCTTGCAGAAGGACAAATCCAGCCAAGCAGCATCGACCTTCGCTTAGGCGACTGGGCAGCGTGCGTTCGCGGCGCATTCCTCCCCCGCAAAGACGAAGACATCGAAAAAACAATTGAGCGGCAAACATTATATCGGTGCGACCTTGCCCCTCACAAGACCACCCTCCTTACCCGCCACCAAACATTTGTCGTACCCCTCCTTGAATCAACCAACCTGCCCGAAGGATTCAGCGGCGAAATCAACGCAAAAAGCAGCACCGGCAGAAGCGACACGCTCACCCGCGTCATTGCAAGCGGCGTCCAACGATTCGACACCATCACCCCCGGAAAAAGACAACTCTATATGTTCATCACCCCCCAAAGCTGGCACGTGCGCGTACGCAAAGGAACCGCCCTTGGCCAACTCCGCCTCAAATACGGCGATGCAAGCTACGATGAGGCATCACTGCGCCTTCGCGACGCGCAAACACCGCTTCTCTCCAACACTGCATATGAGCGCGTACCGCTCACCGAACGCATCAAACGCGGCAGAGTCTCCCTCAACGTTGACCTTGACACCAATGAAATTATCGCGTACAAGGCAAAACCCAGCAGCCAACTCGAATACGACCTCTCCTCAGGCAAAGGCCGCCACGCAGGACAATGGCAAAAATACTTTGAAGCAATTGAACGGGGCGAGAAAGAAGTCACGCTTGAAAACAACGAGTTCTATTTGCTGAGCACCCTTGAATCATTCCACTTTCCCGCAGACCTGTGCGGCGTCCTTGACGCATACGACGAAACCGTCGCCGAAGGCAGAAGCCACTACGCAGGATTTGCCGACCCCGGATTCAAACGCCCAATCACCCTTGAAGTTCGCATCACCGGCGGCAGCTACACCATCGCCCACGGACAACCCCTTGCGCTTTTGCGCGTAGAACGCCTGCGCCTTGCACCCCTTGACGAAAAAGGAAACCCCCTTGTCTACGGAGACGCCATCAAGTCACACTACAGCAGCCAAAGCGGGCCAACCCTTGGCAAGCAGTTCCAGCCGGCTGACAAGTAACGCAAGCTTTATAAACCCCCGCCCATCCCACTCCTCAAATCATTCTTAGGAGCTTTCCCATGAACGAAAACGAGCACGAAGCAGAGCAAAAGACACCCGCAGGCCTTCCGTCCATCGCAGGCGCACAGCACGTCGCACCCGAAAAGACCGAAGAAGCAGCAGAAAAAAAGGAAACCCCAAAAGAAGAAAAAGAAGAGCTCGGCACCAAACTCTTCGCGCTTCGCACCACCGCAAACCGCGAAGACCAAGTCATGGACTTTCTCATCTCAAACATCAAGAAAAAGAAAATGCCCGTTTACGCAGTCATCCGCCCGCACGGGATGCGCGGCTACATCTTTGTTGAGGCACTCGACCGCCAAAGCGCAGAACAGGCCGCATTCAACGTCCCCTACGCACGCGGCATCCTCCCCAAAGAAATCAACTATTCAGAAATCGAACACATGCTCGAACAGGTCAAACGCGAAGTTGACATCCGCAAGAACGACATCGTTGAAATCATCTCCGGGCCGTTCAAGCGCGAGAACGCAAAAATCACGCGCATCGACAAGACCAAAGAAGAAGTCGTCGTCGAACTCCTCGGCGCCGCAGTCCCCATCCCGATTACGGTCAAGATGGACGCGGTCAAAGTCATCCGCAGGGAAAGCGAAGCCGCACCCGCGGAGAAATCCGAAGAAGACCTTCTATAGAAAGGTTTTTAAATCCCCTCCTTCGGGGCAAACACAATGGCAAAACAGACTGTTGAAGCAATGGTTGAAGGCGGAAAAGCAACCGCCGCACCCCCGCTAGGCCCAGCCCTTGGCCCCTTAGGCGTCAACATCGGCCAAGTCATCTCCGAAATCAACAAGAAAACCGCAGACTTCAAAGGAGTCCAAGTCCCCATCAAAATCATCGTCGACGAAGATAAAAACATCACTATCACCGTCGGAACCCCGCCTGCCTCCGCACTCATCAAGCAGGAAGCACACATTGAAAAAGGAAGCGGAACCCCCTTAACCGACCTCATCGCCGACCTCAAAATCGAACAAGTCATCAAAATCGCCAAAATGAAAGGAGACGACCTCTCCGGCAAAGATATGTACGGCAAAGTCAAAGAACTCGCCGGCACGTGCAACTCAATGGGCGTCATGATAGAAGGCAAACGCGCCTGGGAAACCATCGAAGACATCAACAAAGGAATGTACGATGCGGAAATCAAGGCAGAAAAAACCGAACTCTCCCAAGAGGAACTCCGCGAACTCGAAGAGAAGAAACAGCGCCTCATGGCAGAAATGGAAAAGAGAAAGACCGACTTCCAAAACACTGCCAAACAGATTATTGAAAGCATGGCAGGACAGGCACGCGCAGCAATCAAGGCAAAACTCATTGAAGCCAAGATTCCAACCGCAATGATTGACGAAATGCTCCCGGTCGAAGGCGCAAAGCCCGCAGAAGGCGCAGCAGCACCTGCGAAGAAATAATTACTTTCACTTTTTCGTTCCTACAAACCTTTTTAAATCTCTTCCACTGCACCACATTATATGACTGTCTCAAGAGGTGTTGGCCAAGTTGTCGTTCCTGTCCTTGGCATTCTCGTCTTGGTTGTTGCCATCTTTGCCGCAGCATCACTCCTTGGGTCTGACGCCCCCATTCGCCCCATCATCACCAAAGGAATTGAGCTGCGCTCCGCAGAAAGCGCGCTTGACAAAGCCCGGCTCATTTCCGACCTTGACGACCTTGTAACACAAGCAGACAACGAAGACATCAAAGAACAATGGGACCGCATGACCTCCTGCCTTTCCACGAGCTGCCCCGACGAAGCATACCTTGACCTCGTCCTTGTCACGGTCGCCGCATACGAACACGAACTTCCCGAAAGCGCACTCCTCATCAACCTCATCGCCGTCGGAAAATACTGGGGAGAGAGCGAACGCCTCCTTGAATTCTCGCGCGCAATGAGCATTGCCAACGACCAAATCGAGGAACTCGAAAGCAAAAACGCCCGCAAACAATGGCAGCAAATCATCGACTGCAACGGCACCTGCCCTGAAAAGAACGATTTATTCTTCACACTCGTCCAAACCATTGTCACATGAAACCGCTGCTCATCTTCGCCGCAACGGTGATGGCCATCGCCCTCATCGGACTTTCCTTCCAACCGCAGGAATCAGCCACCGCCCTTGCAAGCTGCCCCGGCTGCAAAGTCATCCCAAAACCAAGCACCCCTGACCACTCCCTTTTGCTCCTCGCACTCGCCCTTGCCGTCTCCCTTATGGGCGCACACTCCCTACACCACTACAGCGGCCACAAAAACACCCGCGTTCTCCTCACAATCCTCTTTGCAACCAGCTTCATTGCGCTCACCGCCATATTCGGCCTGCGCCTCGCATCCCCCAGCTCCGCTGCCACCGTCATCGCCCAACAAGGCGCAAGCGTCCTTGCCGCCCTTGGCATCCTCGCCCTCTTCCACCTTGCCGCATTTGAACTCGGCAAGTTCTACGAATCACAAAAACAATACCGCGAAACAGACGCGGAAGACGAATGGGAACAATGGCAGCAAAACGAAAAAGCACACTAAAAAAGTTCACCAAAAAAATACGCGGGTTCCTCCACGACGCAGTCGAAGCCCCGCCCGAGCCGGAAAAACCGAACTTGATTCCTGAAGAACAACAGACCGATGAGCCGTTTCCTGATGAACCAGCCCCTGACAGCCCAATTCCCTTCGAACCCGACATCCCTGACCTTCCCTACGAACCCGACGACACCCCGCCCGAACCAGACTCCGAAGCGCTCGACGTCCTTAACGAAGCCACACAACGATGGAAACAAACCGGCGACCCCGGCCTTCACCTCACCGCACCCGTACCACTCACTGAACGCGCAAAAAACATCTGGAACAAACTCGCCCACGACCTCTCACCCAAACTCGCCGCCCGCCTCAAAACCAACATTGACGCGGTCGCCGCACGCGCCGGCAAAAAAATAAGCGAAGTACAGGCATCACGCGCGGCAGCAAAAAACAAGCCGGCAAACCCCGCACCAATAACACCCTCACTCCAACTCAAAGAAACACCTTCACCCCAATCAACACCAACGCAACAAACTTCCGCCCAAACCCCCAAACACCCCCCACTCCCTGCCCAAGTTGACCTTGCCATCAAACAAAGCTGGCAAGAAGTCCTTTCCAAAGCAGAAGAGAACGCAAGCCCTGCCGAACGCGAAGAAATCGAAAAACTTTATAAACAACTCTCGTCATAAAAGCCCCTATGGAATCCGACCGCCTCATTCTCTCCCTCTCCGGCCTCATCACCATCATCACCATCATTGCGCTTGGCAACCCCACCATCACCGGCTATGTCCCCACCGTCACCCACAGCCAAAACCTTGACATCGAAGTCACGCAAAGCCAGAGGTTCACCCTCACCGGACCTTCAGGCAACCTCAACCTCAGCTCGCTCAGCATCAGCGGGCAAACCTACGGCGCAGGACCGGTCCGCATCTATTTGACCGACGGAGAAACACGCCTCCTTGTCTACACCAACCTGCGCAAGACACAAAGCCCGATGAAACACATCACCGGCCTTGCCGTAAGCGACCTTCTCTTCGAGCCAAACACATCCCTTGAAGAACGAATCGACATCCCCGACGGATATATGGCCCAGGCAGGAAACTTTGACACCGCCTGCATGGAAACCTGCCTCCTTGACGCGCGCCTCCAAAACAAGCCCCAACTCTACCTTGACATCCTTATCGACAGCGCCACGCTCCACCTCACCGAAATCACCTTCACCACAGAATAGATTTTTAAACCGCTTCTTGGGCGATAGCCTATGGACCTTCACTCCCTTCGCGGACTTGGCAAAGAAGCACTTGCCAAAGCAAAAATAGCGCTCGCAAAAGAACACAAAATAGCCCAGCCGCCAAGCGACACGCACATCGCACTTAGCACGGGAACACCCATCCAGACAAAACCCATGCGCACCCAAAGCGGCGTTGCACCCCTTGCCCTTATGACTGCTCCCTTTGCCTGTCCCCACGGCAAATGCCTTTACTGCCCGGGCGGGCCCGGCAGCCCCTTTGGCGACACACCCCAAAGCTACACCGGCAGCGAGCCCTCAACCCTTCGCGGAAAGCGCAACTTCTATGACCCCTACCTCATCGTCTTTAACCGGCTTGAACAATACCTCGCCATCGGCCATAGCCCGACCAAAACCGAAGTCATCATCCAGGGCGGAACCTTCCCCGCACTTTCGCGCGAGTATCAGGAAGAATTCATTACGTACGCCCTCAAAGGAATGAACGATTTTGGCGAACAGTTTTTACAGGACGGGCTTAACCGCGAAAAATTCCTGAACTTTTTTGAACTCCCCGGCAAAGTCGGCGACCCCGTGCGCGTCAAACACATCCAGGAAAAAGCCCTTGCGCTCAAAGGAACAAGCACGCTTGAGCACGAACAGGAACGAAATGAACGCGCAACAATCCGCTGCGTTGCCCTCTGCATAGAAACAAAACCCGACTGGTGCCTTGCACCGCACATTGACGAAATGCTCCGCCTCGGAACAACCCGTGTTGAAATGGGCGTGCAGTGCCTTCGTGAAAACGTCATGAAATATACGAACCGCGGCCACACGCTCGCCGACGCCATTGAAGCAACCAAACTTATGCGTAACTCCCTTCTGAAAATTGGCTACCATATGATGCCCGGGCTTCCCGGCACGACCCCTGCAACAGACGCGGAAGACTACGCCGAACTGTTCTCCAACGAAAACTATATGCCTGACGCGCTCAAAATTTATCCCACCACCGTCCTTCAAGGAACCGGGCTTTACGGGCTCTGGAAGGCAGGAAAATACAAACCCCTCACGACCGAAGAAGCAGCAAACATCATCGTCGCCGCAAAAAAACACGTGCCAACCTGGTGCAGAATCATGCGCGTCCAGCGCGACATCCCCTCAACCGTCATCGATGCCGGCCCAAACCTCACCAATATGCGCCAGCTCGTTGAAAAAAAATGCCTCGAACAGGGCGTTGTTTGCGTGTGCATCCGCTGCCGAGAACCCAAAAATCGCGAAATAGACTGGACCTCTGTTCAAATGAACCGCGCCAACTACCGTGCAAGCGGAGGCGACGAAATATTCCTTAGCTTTGATGATATGAAAAACAACCTGCTTCTTGGCTTTTTGCGCCTGCGCATTGTCCCCGAAAGCCACCGCCCGGAAATTTCAAGCGGAGACGCAGGCATCCGCGAACTGCACGTGTACGGCGAATCAACACCACTTGGAGAAGAAGGAAACGTCCAACACAGAGGGCTTGGCAAAAAACTGATGGCGGAAGCAGAACGAATCGCACGCGAAGAATACAACAGCAAAAAAATACTCGTCATTTCAGGAATCGGCGTTCGCGAATACTACGCAAAATTAGGATATACGCGGGACGGGCCGTATATGAGCAAGAAACTAATATGAAAGCTATCCACGCCGCACCAATCTTCTGTCTTGGACTGCTTCTCCTTTTTTTCACCAGTTACTCATTTTTGCGGGAAATAAACCCTCCCTCCAAACACCCCTCTGCGGTTCACATCCAGCTGCAAAACGCTCACTTTCAAACTCTCGCCTCAAACAATGCAGACATTCTCATCATCGACATTGATGATGCTCACCTCACTCCCGAAGAAATTCGCGCGCTTCAAAATAATGGAAAAATCATCATCTCCTATCTCAGCATCGGAGAAGCTGAGAATTACCGGGATTACTGGAAAAATAACTGGACGGTTGGCTCGCCACGATTTATCCGGGAGGAAAACCCCCAATGGCAAGGAAACTACCTTGTTGACTACTATGACCCTGCCTGGCAGGAAATCATCTTTGAACAGCTTGACACAATCATTACCGCAGGCTACGACGGCGTATATCTTGACGTGATAGACGCATATGAGCGCCACCCTATCGGAACTGCGGAACAAATGTCCGTATTTGTTCAAAACATCAGCACCACGGCAAAAAATAAACACCCTCGCTTTCTTATCTTCGCCCAAAACGCACTTGAACTTACGCGCCTTTCCGGATATGTGCCCGCAATTGACGGAATAGCACGCGAAGACCTCTACTTCAATGATGACGACCTCCAAGACACTGAAGAAACACTCACTGCACTCGCCCTCCTTGAGCATGCACGAAAAGAAGGCAAAACCACCTTCATCCTTGACTACCCGCAAAGCCAAGCAAACATTTGTGCATTTTACCAAGAATGCACTGCAGCAGGATACTCCTGCTTTGCCGGAAACCGCGAACTCGACCAACCATCCAAAAAAACCTGCGCGACCATCAACTGAAAACTTCCCCAAGTTCCTGCAATTTTCTTAGCCTTGCAAAAATACCCTTCTTCGCCATCAACTCCTTATGAGAACCCACCTCCGCCACCTTTCCGTCCTCAAGCAAGATAATCTTGTCCGCGTGCTCGATTGTTGAAAAACGATGCGCGATGATAAGCAACGTGAGCTTCCCTGAAAGGTTCACAATTGACTTGTGAATATACCGCTCACTCTCCGAATCAAGAGAACTCGTCGCTTCATCAAAGATGAGAATCTTCGGATTCGTGACCAATGCACGCGCAATCGCAATCCGCTGCTTCTGACCGCCCGACAACTTGACACCCCGCTCACCCACCATCGTATCATACCCCTGCGGGAACTTCACAATAAACTCGTGCGCGTGCGCAAGCTTCGACGCGCGCACAATCTCTGCTTTTGATGCGTTCAATGCCCCATACGCAATATTGCCCGCAATGGTATCATTGAACAACTCCACATCCTGCGAAACGATACTAATGCCTGCCCGCAAGTTCTCAAATGAATATTCGTTAATCGGCGTGCCATCAATCAAAATCTTTCCCCCGGACACATCTGCGTGCCGCAAGAGTAACTTCATCACCGTACTCTTCCCCGCACCACTACGCCCCACAAACGCCGCAACGCTCCTTTCCGGAACCTCGAAACTCACGTTCTTCAATGCATCGCCCGACCCACCATACCTGAATGATACCCCCTCAAATACAACTCTCCCGTTCACTATCTTATGAGGCGCCTGAGGATTGTCCTTTACCACAATCGGCTCCTCGTTAATCCTCTTTAAGCGCTCAATCGACGGCCCGCTATCCTGCATACGATAATATGCACGACTCAACCGAGCTAAGTTCAAGTACGCCTTCTCTGACAACGTCATAACCAACACGAGCGACCCTGCAGTTAACTGACCCCGCGTCAGGAGCCAAACCGAGAGCGCAAGCGTCACAAAACGAGCCACGTTGATTATGATATCCTCCCACAACATACTCCGCAAACCCTGCCTTGTCCGCCGGTTAATGAGGTCAACATAACGCGCCAAAACACCCCTCGTCTGCTCAAGCTCAGCACCCTCTGCATCAAAATCCTTCACCGTCCTGATATTCGCAACACTCTGCGTCACCACTCCCGCAAGCAATTCATGCTCCTTATGATACGCCTCACGCAACGGCTGCGTCCTCACCGAACCGCGCAACAAGATGATGATGAACAACGGAACGAAAATGACGAATGAAATGCCAATGAGCCAGTGCGCGTAAAACAATATAGCAAGCGTTATCCCACTTTGCAGCACGCTCGGAACCAACTGCTCACAAATCAGGTACAGCAAATCTTTAACGCGTTGCACACCACCCATCACCTTGTTAATGCTTGTCCCCGTATTCTGCCTTACGTGATACTCAAGATCCAGCTTCAGCAACTTCTCCATCGCCCGCGACGTCAAATCATACTCTATCCGCGTGATTCGATTATACGTCACCTGCTTTGTCACCATCTCCACAACGGTCATCACTATCAGCGAACCGAAATATCCCAAGATTAGCCATTCGAGCACATTCAGGGAGAATGGTTTTGCCGGGTCAAAGATGACGACCGCATCAATCACCCACTTGAAAATTACCGGAGGAAGAACCTTCACCAGTTCAAACAGCAAAGTCATCCACAATGAAGCCTTCAAAAAAGAGCGAATCAACGAAGACAACCCCGTTAAATCCCGAACTGCAGTCTCTGCTTGCTTCACCAAACGCAAGAACATAAGAAACTGCCCCCGCGCTGAGACTTATAATAGTTTTGTCAGGGGAAATGACAGAAAATACTCGCTGACTGAATTATTTGACGAGCTTCTTCAACTCCTCAAGTTCTTCACGAATAATCTCAAACCCTTCCTGCCAGAATGATTCCTTGGTGATGTCAACGCCGAGTTCCCTGAGCATATCCGCAGGCGGCCTTGAGCCGCCATAGCTGAGCAATTTGAGATATTTCGGCACGAATTCCCTGCCCTCTTTTTCATACATACGGTAGAGCGCAAGGGTCAGCAAATTGCCAAACGCGTAGGCATAACAATAAAACGGCGAATGATAAATGTGCGGAATGTACTTCCACTCGTGCTGAAAGACATCAGGAACGCCCATTGCGCCAAACTGTTCCTTAAGCGTTTTCAGGTAGAGCGCATTGAGTTCCTCCACCGTTGCTCCCTTCTGCACTGCCTCGTGCGCCGCGATTTCAAAAATGACAAAATACGCCTGGCGCACGATACTTGCGTACTGATTGTCCAAAAGTCGCGTTAAAATCGCGATTTTTTCCCTTTCACCAGACTCCTTCAGCAAGCGCTGCGCAAGCAGCATCTCGCCGAAAATAGACGCAGTCTCTGCCATCGGCAAGGCACTGTGAAACGTAAGCGATGTTTGGTCCCTTGCCGCAAGCGAATGAATCCCGTGCCCAAACTCGTGCATCATCGTAAACACGTCCTTAAGCCTGCCCACGTGGTTGAGCAGGATATACGGTGCGAGCGTGTTCGTAATCGAATAGCAAAACGCGCCCGAACGCTTCCCCTTCACGACATCCGAATGCACGCGCTCCTCATCAAAAATCTGTTTCGCCATCGCAAACGCGCGCTCATCAAACTGTCTGTACGTGTCAAGCGTTATTTTCTTTGCCTCCTCGTACGGGAATTCCTTATCAGACTCCTCAAGCGCCACGTACAAGTCATAGCGGTCCATCCTGTCAAGACCCGCCAATTTTGCCTTCAGCGCAAAATATTCCTGAAACAGCGGAACATTCTTTTTCACCACTGAAAGCAACGCCTCAACCGCCTCATCCGGAACATCATTCCAGTGATTGCGCACGCCAATCGGCGACTTATACCCGCGCAACCTTACTTTTTCGGAAAACCAATCACCCACAATGTTCTTGTACATCTCGCCAAGAACCGCCTCCTCCTTTCCGTAGCGCCCAAGCACAAGGTCATAGGACGCCACACGCTTTTTGCGGTCAGTGCTTTCCTTAAACTGATTGATTTCTTCCTGCGTGAGCTGCTTTCCCTCAAATTCGTACACAAAACCGCCCGCGAAAATATCGTACAGCTTTGTAATGGCCGACGGACCGTTCACATTCTTGAAATTTACAATCTGCTCCTCACGCTCGGCAAGCAAGTACGGGCTGTCTGCACGCACGCGGTCCAAATAGTACCAATATTTTCCCGCCTCCGCAAGAATCGGCTTTGCCTTCTCATCAGGCAACTTTGCAAACCAGAGCGAAAAAAAGACAAGCTCATTGCCAAGCTCCGTTGTCAGCTGGCTCACCTGCAATTCGTGCGCGCTCGCCTTACTGTCAGCCGTATTTTCCGAATGCCACAGCGCGGCAAACGCGTGCAGCCTTGACGAAATTTCAAGAATTGACTCGTACTCTTTGAGCAATCCCATAAACTCCTTAGGAGAAAGGCCGTCAAGCACTGCGCGCTTTTTCTTAAAATCATCAACCTTTTTCCTGAACTCCGCAACCAGCGCATCACGCTCATCAGGATTGTAAATGTGCGACAAATTCCACACTGCCATACCCTTGCGCGAATGCTGCGCCATTATAAACTTTTTGCACGATAACCTTATAAACACCCGCCCTGGAAAAACCCTATGCTCAACCCCTTTCCCGACGCGGACAAATACGTCTTCAAAGACGCATTCGTTGAGCGCTATTCCAAACTCACCGACTGGGAAACCTACAAAAAATACAGCCTGTCCTTTTTGCGCAAAAGCATCCGCGTCAACACGCTCAAGATTACCGTTGAACAATGCAAAAAAAGACTTGCCGCGGACTGGAACCTTGCGCCCGTCCCGTGGTGCAAAGAAGGATTCTTCATCGAACACAAAAAAGGACGGCTCGATGTCGGCAACACGATTGAGCACGCACTCGGCTATTACTACGTCCAGGAAGCCGCAAGCATGATTCCACCGGTCGTTTTGGGTGCCGAGCCCGGCGAACTCATCCTGGACCTGGCTGCCGCGCCCGGCTCAAAAACAAGCCAACTCGCCGCAATGATGAACAACCAAGGACTCCTCATCGCAAACGACGTCAAAGGAGAGCGGCTCGCCGCACTCGGGCTTAACTTACAGCGCATCGGCGCATCCAATGTCCTTGTCACGCTGATGCAAGGCCAGCAGTTCGCAAAAGCAGGAATACTCTTTGACCGCATATTACTCGACGCGCCCTGCTCGGGAACCGGCACAATCCGCAAATCACCCAAAACAATCCTTATGTGGAACCCGGACGCCATCAAACGGCTTGTGCGCCTCCAACAAGCCCTGCTCAAGACTGCCTGGAGCATCCTCAAACCCGGCGGCACCCTCGTCTACAGCACGTGCTCAACAGAACCCGACGAGAACGAAGGAGTCATCTCAAACCTGCTTGACACCGCAAGCGATGCGCGCACTGAAGAAATACACCTCCCCATCAAACACGGGCCCGCAATCACCGAATTCGAAGGAACCCTCTACCACAAAGACGTTCGGCACTGCCTGCGCCTTTGGCCGCAAGACAACGACACCGAAGGATTCTTCATTACCAAACTGGTGAAACAATGAATGAAGACGAATTTTGGAGCGCGTACCGCGCAGCAGAACCACAACCGCGCCCCGACCCGCGCCAGGCATACTACGCATCCCTTAACGCACTCGAAGAAATAGCCGCACGCGCCACCTACGCAGGACGAGTTATGCTCGGCAGCGCACTTGCATCAATCGCATTCGGAACCATTACTGCCTCAGCAATTCACCAAGACGACATTCGCACAGGAACACTCGCAGGACTCCTTGCAGGAGGATTTGCACTCGGGGCCGCGTACGCGCGCCACAAAGCAGGACAACACCTTTGCGAAGAAACCCAACTCCGCATCAAACACATACCAATCAAAGCAGCATACGATGCACAACTCAAACAGGAAGATTTAAATCAAAGAAGAAGCCAGAAACGCTCATGAAAAAAACACTCTTAACCGCACTCCTCATCGCGCTTATTTCCTGCACGAGCACAACACCGCCCGCACAAGAAACAACCGAACGCTACTCAAATGAAACAGAAACCGTCTTCTGCACGGCAGACGTACGCGAATGCGCGGACGGCAGCTTTGTCTCACGCCAAGGCCCTGCTTGCGCATTTGCCGCGTGCCCTGACGGCGAGATGAAAGAAGAAACTGCCGCCGCGCTCAATGAAACCCGCGAAACGCCAACCAGCGCAGTAGCCACATCGGAGGAAAAAATGACCAACACCCTGATAGAAATGCAAACAAGCAAAGGAACCATGAAAATCAAACTGTACGACGACAAGGCACCCAAGACAGTTGAAAACTTCAAAACACTTGTCTCCAAAGGATTCTATGACGGCATCATCTTCCACCGCGTGATTAAAAACTTCATGATACAGGGCGGCGACCCCACCGGCACCGGAATGGGCGGGCCCGGCTACACGATTAAGGATGAATTCGGACCCGGCCTCAAGCACGACAGGAAAGGACTGCTTTCCATGGCGAATGCAGGACCAAATACCGGCGGCTCACAATTCTTCATCACGCTCGTCCCCACCCCCTGGCTTGACGGAAGGCACGCCATCTTTGGCGAAGTCATTGAAGGGCTGGATGTTTTGGAAGCAATCGGCAGCACACCGACTGACGCAAGCGACCGGCCAAAGACCGAAGTGAAGATGGTGAAAGTCAGCATAATTCAATAAAAAAAATAATAAAAATTGAATTCTTTTAGATTTTCCTTCTATCGACGAGACAGTACTGCATTCAGACGTCTTTAGACATCTCAAAGATGCCTAAAAACGTCCTATCCAAAATCACCCTTGCGCGTATTTCCACATCAGCGCGGCAAGACTTCCCGCCAAAAAGACCGCAAGCCAGCTTAGCCACATCGGCGCCTGCCAATCGGCAATCACGAGCGGCCAGCCAAACGCCAAGCGAAGCGCGTGCACAAAAGTCACTATGGTGAATATTGTTGCGGCGACAAAATGCAAAGTCTTATGCTCTTTTCTCATTTTTTGATACCTCACAAAAGCTTCACCACATCAACCATCCGGCAACTGTAGCCCCACTCGTTATCATACCAGCCCTGCACGGACACAAAATTGCCGTCAAGCACCATTGTCTGCTCCGCATCAAAAATACAGCTGTTTGGGTTGTGAATGATGTCCCTGCTCACGAGCGGCTCCTCGCTGTACTGCACAATCCCCTTCAAATGATAGCCTGCAACCTGCTTAAACAGCCAATTGATTTTCTGAATGTCCGCGGGCTTTTCCAGCTCCGCCACAAAATTCACAATGCTCCCGTCCGGCGTCGGAACCCGCCAGGCAAACCCATCCAATTTGCCCTTAAGCTCAGGAATCACTTCGCCCACGGTCTTTGCCGCACCCGTGGTTGTCGGAATAATCGACACTGCCGCACTCCTTGCCCTGCGCAAGTCCTTATGCGGCGCGTCAACCAAACGCTGGTCCGCCGTATAACTGTGCGCCGTTGCCATAAAGCCGCGCTTCACGCCAAAATTATCGTGGAGCACTTTTACAATCGGCGCAAGACAATTCGTCGTGCAGCTTGCGTTACTAATGATGTTGTGCTTCTTCTTATCATACAAGTGCTCGTTCACACCCTTTACCAGCGTGATGTCCACGCCCTTTGCCGGCGCTGAAATCAGCACTTTTTTTGCGCCCGCCTTCAAGTGCAGGCCTGCGCCCTCCTTTGATGCGAAAAACCCCGTGCTCTCAATCACCACGTCAATGTTGAGCTCCTTCCACGGAAGCTTGAGCGGGTCCTTTTCCGCAAGAACCCTGATTGTCTTCCCGTTCACCGTGAGCGTTTTTTCATCGTGCTCCACCGAATACGGAGAAATCCCGTGCACGCTGTCGTATTTTAACAGGTGCGCGAGAGTCTTTGTGTCCGTTAAGTCATTCACCGCAACCCACTCAATATCCTTGTCAGTGATACCTGCCTGCAAAATCTGACGGCCGATACGGCCAAAACCGTTAATTGCTACGCGAACCATTGACTGTCACCTCGTTTGTGGTTGGTAGTTAGTAGTTGGTAGTTAAAAAACTATTCTGTCAAACTCAGTACTCTCTCGTGCGCCTTCACAATGTCCTTTTCCGCAACGTAAATGAGGAACTGCGGCGGGCAAACCAAAAGCTCGTGCACGTTAATACCCGCAAGCGCGATTTCCGACGCCATCCGCGCCATCACTCCCTTGGTCTTCACTGCCTTTTCAGCGACGATAACTGAAATCTCCGAAAGGTTCGGGACAACCTCCGTATTCTTGAACGACTTTGACACCCGGTCTGCCGCACTGTTCTTTACGAGCACCTTCACCTCATCAATTCCCGTTACAAGACGAATGTTTTGCAGGGCAAGACCCGCAAGCTTTGGAATCACCTCGCTTGGCGGGTGCGCAATCGTGACACACGCAATATTGTTCGTTGTGCCCACCACTGAATCCTTGAAAATTGCGCGAAGCACGCGCTCCTCCTCTGCCGCGGCAGGCATCGGAAACCTGCGAATGCTTGAAATCACGGCGTCAAGCGAGGCGCGCAATTCGTACTTATCAATCAGAAACTTTGCTAAGGCGCGCATATTAATCAGCCCCCGCTGCATATCCTGCATAATCGCAGGGTCAGAGCGCATTGCCTGCCAGACCTGCTGGTTAATACTCTCCATACGACGGTTTTGACACAACTCCTTTAAAAATATTGTGAAAGTGACACACCTGTGTCAAAAAAGCACACCGCTAGGATTAAATAGGCCGCCGCGCCATATGCCCTATAAAAAGAGAAAATGGCAAACATCGCGTTTTTTGAATTGGAAAAATTCGGACTTGGCGACAAAAAAACCTACATCCGGGACCACCTCAAAGGCCACACCCTCCAATTCATCGAAGAGCCGCTCACCGAACAAAACGCAGGAGCGGCAAAAGATGCAGACATCATTGCATTCTTCATCTACAGCAAAATAAACAACCCAATACTTGCCAAACTCCAAAACGCAAAACTCGTCACCACAATGAGCACAGGATTCGACCATATTGACCTTGCCGCGTGCAAACAGAAAAAAATCATTGCGTGCAACGTCCCTGCCTACGGCGAAAACACCGTCGCAGAACACGCAATGGCCCTGCTCCTTACCCTCTCGCGCAAAATCATCCCCTCCGCCGAACGAACAAGACACGGCAACTTCGACCTTTCCGGGCTTCGCGGATTCGACCTCCAAGACAAAACCATCGGCATCCTCGGCACCGGCCGCATCGGCAGGCATATGGCCCATTACGCAGAAGCATTCGGCATGCGCGTCATCGCCTGGGACAAATACCCCAACACTGCCCTTGCAAAAGAATGCGGCTTCACATACGTCCCCTTTGATGACCTGCTCGCGCAAAGCGACGTCATCTCCGTACACCTCCCCGAAACCAAAGAAACCCACCACCTCATCAACAAGGAAAACGTCGGCAAAATCAAAAAAGGATGCGTCCTTATCAACACCGCCCGCGGCGGCATCATCGAAACAGAAGCAATCCTCCGTGGGCTCAAAGAAGGCAATTTTTCCGCGTGCGGCCTTGACGTCCTTGAAGAAGAATGCGCAATCAAGGAAGAAACCGAACTTTTGCACGAAACATTCCAAAAAACGTGCGACCTCAAAACCCTCCTTGAAGAACACATCCTCCTTCAGAACCCAAACGTCATCGTGACCCCGCACAACGCGTTTAACTCAAGCGAAGCACTGATGCGAATACTCGACACGACTATTGACAACATCAACGCGTTCCTCTCCGGCGTCCCGAAAAACACCCTTCAATAAGAAGCAAACGCAAGCAGAGCAAAAAGCAGCGTCCACACCACGTTCTCCCCGAACTTTTTCCACGTGAGCGGAACCCTGACCGCAACCCCATAACACCCGCAATTGTCCATCTTTTTCTTTTGCACCAGCGCATACAGGACAAACACGTTTGCGATGAGCATTAAGCCAAGCCCTGCAAGCGCACCCCAAAAAAGCTGCTTTCCCGAAAGCACCCACGCGCCAATCACAAACTCGACAAACGGCTGCGCGTACGCAAGCGGCCGAACCAGAACACGCGGCAACAGGCCATACGATGCCACAATCACGGAAAACCCGCGCAGGTTCGGAATCTTCAAAATTCCCGTCACAATAAGGAGCAGCCCAAGAACAATGCGCAGCGCAGGGACAAACAAAAGCAATTCCATCAGGCACCATACGAATTCCCGCTATAAAAACGTATCGTACCAAAGAAATAAAAGAGCTGCAGCACTAGCCCACTTATGCGCAACATCCTTTCCGCACGTGTCCGCAACAAACACATCCTCTTTCGGGCCGACTACAACGTTCCCATCAAAAACGGCACGGTCACGAATGACAAGCGCATCCGCGCAACCATCCCCACCCTCAAAAAACTCCTTGCGCGCGGCGCCACCCTCGTCATCGCAAGCCACCTTGGCAGGCCGGAAGGAAAAAAGCGCGCGGAATTCAGCCTCGCACCAGTCGCACGCCGCCTTGAAAAACTGCTCGGCAAAAAAGTCGAATTCCTCCCCGACTGCACCGGAAGCGCAATCGAGCGCGCAGTTGCCACATCAAAAAACCGCATCATCCTTCTTGAAAACCTGCGCTTTCATCCCGAAGAAGAACACAACGACGCGCACTTTGCCAAACAACTCGCCCGGCTTGCCAACATTTACTGCAACGACGCATTCGGCGTATCCCACCGCGCGCACGCAAGCGTCCACGCAATCACACGCCATCTGCCCAGCTTTGCAGGACCTTTGCTCCTCAACGAAATTACAATGCTCAGCGCGCTCAAAAAACCCAAGCGGCCCTTCATTGCAGTCCTTGGCGGCGCAAAAGTGTCCGACAAAATACAACTCATCGAACAACTCTCCAAAAAAGCAGACGCAGTCCTCATCGGCGGCGCAATGATGTTCACCTTCCTTGCCGCCGCAGGAAATGAGACCGGCACCAGCAAAACAGAAAAAGACTATGTCCCCCTTGCGCGAAAACTCCTCCGCACAAAAAAAATCATCATCCCGCCCGACGTCGTCCTTGACAACAAAAAAACCGTGAGCGTTCACGCTCTCCCGAAAAACCGCGCAGGCCTTGACATCGGACCCGAAACACGCGAACTCTACTCTGCAATCATCGCACGCGCAAAAACCGTCTTCTGGAACGGTCCCCTTGGCCTCTTTGAAAAAAAACCGTTCGATGCAGGAACCCTTGCAATCGCGCGCGCAATCGCGCACGGAAAAAAAGTCTCCATCATCGGCGGCGGAGACAGCGTTGCCGCAATTGAAAAACTCGGCCTTGCGAAAAAATTCACCCACCTCTCCACCGGCGGAGGAGCCGCGCTTGAATTCATCGAAGGAAAAACCCTTCCCGGCATCGCCGCACTACACAAGAACAAACCCAAGCGGGCGGACAAGCGCGCGTAAACGCTCATCAATTTCACGCTCCCCCTGCACGGCCAACTTTTCCCTTTCCGCAACCAAACGGTCACGGACGCCTTCACGCTCGCGCACATTGCCCATCAACACATCAAGCTCGCGCACGATTTCCGACTGCAAAATTTCCTCCCTGAGCTGCTTTTGCACCCTGCGCACTGCCGCATAACGGTGCACGAGCGGGCCCAGCACATCCTCTCTTAGCCCCGCAACCGCTGCAAGCAAACGCGCATCAAGCGGCCCGTCCGCCCGCGCAGATGCCGCAAGCTCCTGCGCCTCCTTAATCACCCTTAAGGAAAAATCAGACGCGAGCGCCGCCACCGGATTATCGCGATATTTTGCAAGAACCGAACCCTCTTTTGCCCGCAAAAAAAGCTCCCGCGCGGGCCCGAAGACCGCCCGAATCTCCGCCTCAATTCTTTCGCGAACTCCCGACACGCGGCGCGCCTCATCACGAAGCCGAACATACGCCTCACTTTCCTGCAACTCTGCCTTGCGCGCAAGCAAGTCCTCAATCTGCACGGTAACTTCCGCCAACATTGCATCAATTTCCGCACGCCTTGCCTCACCTGCCTTTCGCACCGCCTCAACCTGCCTTTTTTGCTCAAGCGCACGCGTAACCTCCTCCAGAACCGCTGCGCGCTCCTCACTCTCCCGCAATACCGCAAGCTTTGGCTCAAGACGAAGAACAATACGGCGCACCCTTGGCCCCTGTGCCGAATGCTCGCACAACTCAAGCATCTCCCGCATAAACGCAGACATATCCGTACCGTTCCCCAACTCAATACCCGAAAGCCGGCCAAGCACCATCCCCGCAAGCGAATGCTGCGCGCCACCAGTCACCATTTCTGCAAGTTCAGACTTTGCACGAGCAACATCCTGCAAGAACTCCTGCCTTGCCTCATCTGCCGCGCGCGCCTCCCCCGACCGCAACTCCGCAATATGCAAAGGCAACTCTTCCTGACTAACCCTTTTTTTGAACAACCGCTGCCAAATCGCCATACGTGCGCCGCCAAAAGCCAAACTTTTATATATTTCGCAAATCCGAAACGCATACTGAAAAAGAGGAAACATATGGCGCGCACCGGGCACAAATTCGC
This sequence comes from Candidatus Woesearchaeota archaeon, assembly GCA_003599055.1. Lineage (GTDB taxonomy): Archaea > Nanobdellota > Nanobdellia > Woesearchaeales > ARS49 > SURF-65. Next base: position 44,529 of record QZIM01000011.1, on the reverse strand, counting down.
CCAAAAACGAATCGCGCTCGAACGCATCGAAACCCTTTTCGCACAAGCCGCAAAGCGGCCATCCTATGCGAAACGGTACCTTGCGCTCGCCCGCGCAATCAGCCAACGCACCAAAACACCCATCCCGCGCGAACTCAAACTGCGCCTGTGCAAAGGATGCAATGCGTACCTTACCGCACAAAACAGCACCACCCGCATCAAAAACAAGATGAAAACCATCACGTGCAATGACTGCAAAACAACCAAGCGCATCCCCTTGAGGAAACAATGAAACACGCCTACCAACTTGCAACCCTGCTTTTGATGCTCGGCATCCTTGCCTCACTCTCCAGCATGACCCCCACCGGCGCATTTGCCGCAAACCTTGCGCCCGTTTGGGACGCGCCCACAACAGAGTACGTTGCCGAAGGCGGGCTTGTCAGCTTAGACCTCTCCAAATCATTCTTCGACCCCGACGGAGACCCCCTCCAGTACACTGTTTCCGTAAGCGAACCCCTTACGGCAACCATCCACGAACAACTCGTCGTCATCTCCGCACCGCAAAACGGAGAAGCAGTTGTTTCCGCAAGTGACGGCAAAACGATTACCCTGCAAAAAATCAGCATCATCACGCAACACTAGTTTGTGGTTGGTCTTTGGCAGTTCGCTATCCGTAATTCGTTGTCAGTTATCAGTGTTCAGTTCTCAGAAATATAAGAAAGCCATCAGAAAAAACTACTTTGCCGCGTGCTCGCGCTGAAGCAACAGCGCGTAAATGAACAGAACAATAATTGCAACCTCAAAGAACCCATTAATGTGAATCGGAATGTTCAGCACGCCCTGGCCGCGCAAAACCGTCAGCACTGCCTCGATAACATAGACGCAAAACGCGCCGAAAATCAATTTCCACGGCATCAAGTACACCCTGCGGTCACGCACCGGCGTGTTAAACAGCTTGATGAACAAAATAAACACGATGACAACAAGACCCAAGTTGTACAGCGGAGCCACCTGCGCCACTGCTGCCGCAAGACTCATTCCCAACCCCTCGCAACCTCGCGCTGCGTCACCAGCGCGGCAATAAGCAACATCAAAATAAGACTTGCAAGCACGTGCGTCACCCACACCGTCGGATACACGCCGAACACTTTCAGCGCGCCGAAAATCTCAAGCACGGCAAAAAGCACGAGCGCCAAAATAAGCGGCCGCCACGCGCGAAGCACCTTACGCTCGGACGCGCGCTTAAACAAGCTTGCCGCAAGCAATCCCGCAATCACACTCAAAAAGACTGCCGTCAGGACCGCAATACCATAAATCCAATCATAGGGCGTTAACATGCACTCCTCTTTTTTTCTTTCTCAGGCGCCCCTGCTTTTTAAATGTTTCTCTGCACATCCGCAGTAAAATATATAAAGCGACCTTCACGCGGGCAGCAAATGAACAATCAAAACGGGCAAGAGACACCAAAACCCGAAGAACAAACCGCAGACCCCGCTCCTGAAATGCACGAGGAAGAACAGCCCGAAGAAATGCCTTCCGAAACCGCGCCCTCGCAAGAAACCCCCTCTTCTGCGCAAAATGAACTCCCCCGCGGGCTCCTTGCGCAAGTCAAACGCATCGGCGCACCAATCCCCCGAAAATACGACGAACTCAAAACATTCATCATCGAATGCAAGCGCGTCCTTCGCGTCACCAAAAAACCCAGCCGCGACGAGTTCAAAACCATCGTCAAAATCAGCGCAGTCGGAATGGCCGCAATCGGACTTCTTGGCTTTGTCATCTTTGCCGCAAAAGAACTCTTATTCTAAGCGCTACCAAAAGATTTAAATAGAATCCGACGTTAAAAACAAAGATGGAAAGAGGTGCAGCGGCAATCGTGCTCTCAATAGTAGCAATTGTGGGCGCGCTTGCAACCCTTCATCTCATCCTCAATGAGCCAACCGGCCACATCGTGCAAGGAGAAACTGTTTACCCGCAGGTTCGCGGAGAAATGCTTCCCTTCCCGTGCGCCACCAGCTCAGCGTACTTCCTTCGCACCGAAGGCAAATACGACCTGTACTGTTGCAGTGAAGATATGATTGGGCAAAACAACTGCAGGCGCCCCCAATACATCAGACTCCCATGATTGTCGCGCGCAAGCGCGGAGGTTACATCCAATGGCAGACAAAAAAGAAGTGAACATCTTGCTTTTAGGCATCGTGGCAATCCTTGCCATCGTTGGCCTCGTCCTTATGTTCACCAGTCCCGCGGCAACCGGCAAGGCATTCACGCCTCCGCCGCTTCCGCCGAACGTTGAAACACCGGCACCCGTCGGATACGACGGCGTCCCTATGGGCATGCAAGCAGGCCAAATCGGCAACGCAATCGTTGTTCCCGCACTCGAAGGCAGCAACCTGCCACGATGCCCGAACGGCGCAGTCCGCACCCGCGAACAGGGCAACATCCCCTACGAAGCAATACCCGGACGCTTGTGCAACTGGTACTACTGCCCCGGTCTTGCCCAAAGCGCAGACCCGTCAGCAAAACCAATGCTTGCCTGCGTCCAGGCATAATTTTTTCTTTTTTTTCCCTTTATTTTTGAGAGCACACCATGGATGACAGCACAGGACTCATCATTTTCGCATTCGTCGCACTCGCCGCAGTATTCGCATTCATCATCGTCCTTGGCGGGCCGGAACTTGACAAAGTCACGGGCAAACTCAGCGGCGAACAAAAAATAGGAACCAGCTGGTTCAAAGAACGCGACGCAGCACAAGCCTGCTCCCGCGGAACACACTGCTCAGACGGACTTCCCGGAATACCCACCGGCGGCTACGACGAAGCAATGGAACTCTTTGAATGCCGCTGCCAAACAAGCGACCCGAGCTTCGTCTTCTATCGGGGAAGATACCAGCCCGGATAAACGAGTTCTCAGTAATCAGTTTTCGGTTCTCAGACAATATGACACCGAAAGGACTAAAAAGCAGGTGTTGAGCAACAATACCTATGCACATTGACCTGCCCAAGCCCGCGCACGACGTCCTCGAAAAAGAAGGCATTGTCTCGTTTCGCCCATCACAACAAAAAGCGCTGGACGCAGGACTCCTGAACGGCAAATCGCTCTTAATTTGCACGCCAACTGCATCCGGCAAGACATTAATTGCCGAAATGGCCGCGATGAAAACCATCCTTGAAGGCAAAGGAAAAGCAATCTACATCGTGCCCCTGCTCGCACTTGCCTCGGAAAAAAACCGCGAGTTCAAACGCAAATACGGACACTTGTGCAAAATCACCCAGACCAGTTCAGACCTTGACACCACCGACCCCTACCTTGCCGAGTACGACCTCATTATCTGCACTGCGGAAAAACTTGACTCATTGATTCGCCACCACGCGCCCTGGATAAGCTTTGTCCGGCTCGTGATTATTGACGAAATTCACCTATTGAATGACGTAGACCGAGGCCCGACTCTTGAAATACTGATTACGATAATGAAAAAACTGCTGAAGAATGTTCAACTATTGGGCCTTTCAGCAACCATCGGCAACCCGCAAGAACTCTCCCAATGGCTTGAAGCGAATTTAGTCGTTGACACCTGGAGACCCGTCCCACTCAAACGCGGAACGATATTCGGCAACGAAATTACTTTTCTGCCCGAAGACGAAAAGACGGCAAACTGAACCGTCACAATCCGTACAACAACCAGCCAAGAACCCCGACAAACACGAGCGGAACAAGCGTTGCGACAAAACCCGCGAAAACGCCCGCGTAGTCCAATTCGAACAATTCTTTTCCCGCACGGAAGAAAATCGCGAACGCGAGCACCCACCCATACGCAAGCAGCGCCAATCCAACGTAAATGCCCATCGGCGCAAACGTGAGCGCGCCCGCAAAAAACGTGAACACTGCCTCAGGCACGAGCGCGAGAACCGTCATTGCCAAACCTTCATAATAGCCGCCCTTGCCGTCAAGCACGTGAAACGCAAGCGCAAAAAAGAACGACGCGAGCAGCACAACCGTCATAATGCCAAACAAAGCAAGCAAAATCCCATTCGCAATCATCGGCGGCGTCAAACGCTCAGGGAAATACCTCCACGCAAAGAAAAGAAGCCCGACCGTGTAAAAGAGCGATGCAGTAACTAAGTAGAGCAAAATCTTGCCAAACTGCTGATGCCTTGCCTTCTTAATCTCCCCAAGCGGGTCGTAGAGCAACTGAAACATAACACCCCTCTTTATGACAAGAAATGCAGAGAGGTTATTTAAAGGTGACGGTAGGCAATCCTACAACCCCAAACTTGCAAGCAACTTGTCCTTATCAAAGGGCTGGAAGTCCTTGTACTCCTGGCCCATCCCGAGGAAGAGAATCGGCTTTTTTGTGACGAAACTCACACTGATTGCGGCGCCGCCCTTCTCGTCAATGTCCGCCTTTGCCAAAATAATGCCGTCAATACCCACCGCCTCGTCAAACTTTCGCGCCTGCTCAACACAGTCATTGCCGGTAATTGACTCTCCCACAAAAATCTTGAGGTCCGGCTTTGCCACGCGGACGATTTTTTTCATCTCATCAACCAGATTAATATTGCTGTGCAAACGGCCCGCGGTGTCAATCAGCACGACATCCTTTTTGGCCGCCTCTGCGTGCTTGACCGCATCAAACGCAACCGCCGCAGGGTCAGAACCGTAATCGTGACGAATCAGTTTTACGCCAAGATTGTCCGCGTGAAGCTGCAACTGGTCAATTGCCGCCGCGCGGAACGTATCCGCCGCTGCAAGAACCACGCTCAGCCCGTTTGACTGCAAATACTTCGTCATCTTCGCAATGCTCGTTGTCTTCCCGCTGCCGTTCACACCGACAAAGCAGACCACAAGCGGCTTCTTTTCCTTTGCCTTTTGCACGATGTCAATTGGGCTTTCAATGAAAAGACCGCTGAGACTTTCCTGCAATGCGTGCACAATCGTTTCCTCAACCTGGCCGCGCGGCACCGGCCGCTCGACAATCGCTGACTTCAGGTCAGCCTTAATCTTCTCAATCACTTCCAGCGCAACATTATTCTCGAGCAGCGCAAGCTCCAAATCCCAGAACAACTCATCAAACTGCTCCGGCGAAATCTTCTTTGTCGTAATTTTTTCCGTCATCCGGCGGAAAAAGCCCTTTTCCTCAGCAGGCGCCTCAATTTCGGTCTCTGCCTTCTTTGGCTCAACTTTCTTTACTTCAGGCTTGACCTCAGGCTTACTTCTTTCAATCTTTTGCTCAACCGTGACAACCGGAACTTCTGCCTTAACTTCTGCCTTTGGCTCTTCCTTCCCGCCAAAAATCCTTGAAAAAAAGCCCTTCTTTTGCTCAACTTTGATTGGCTCCGGCTCAACTTTGGGCGTTTCCGCCACCTGTTTTGGAGCCGGCTCTTCAGTTACGGCACGCGGCTCAGGCACCTTCTCTTGAGCAGGCGCAACTTTTTGCCCTTCAATTGCCGGCGCTTCCCTTTCCTCAACCGGCGCCTCTTTTTTCTTTACCGAAGATTCCTTCTTTTCCGCAGTTTCCTTTTTTGCCGGCTTTTCAACTTCCTTCTTTTGCGGCTTCTTTTCGGCTTTGGGCTTTTCTTCCTTCTTTGGCTTCTTTGCAACTTCCTTCTCAACCGTGATTTCCTCTTCAGGCGCTTCCTCTACCTTCTTTGTTAACTTCCCGAGCGCCCCTTTGAGCTTATCCTTGAGAAAACCAAACATTGCAAGCCACCCTACTTTGACTCCTTTTGCTTTACGAGCGCGCGAAGCTCCTCTTGAGATTTTTCCGCGCGCTGCATAATCTTCTGCAACTGGACAACCATCTCGTCCTGCATCTTGCGCAATTCCTGCGTTTGCCGCGCAATCAACTCCTTTGCATCCGGAACTGCCTTTTCCACAACCGCGCCTCCGCCCACATTGAGAAGCACAGACTCAGTATTCTCAATTCTTGCCTTCACAAAAACACCCGGCGTCAGCGTCACAAACGACTCACTGCCTGCCTTTGCCCGCGAAAAGTCGTCAATTGCCTGCTGCACAAGCTCCATCTCGCCCGCCTGCTGCTCAAGCATCTGCGCCTGACGCTGAACCTCTCGCGCCTGATGCTGCAACATCTGAAGCTCCATTACTTTCTTCTGCACTTCCGCCTTATTGTCACTCATTTGAGCTTCTCCAAGAGCCCCTCAAGAAAATGAACGAGCTCGTGCCCTGCCTTCAAAAATGCAGGCGTTGCGCCAAGCGCGCGCTTTTCGCCCTTCTTTGCCGCCTCAATCTGGCTTTTCACAACATCACGCAAATACTGCTTTTCCTGTTCACTGAACATTTTTCGCCTCCACCAAATGAACCTGAATCTCACCAAACGCCTCATTTTGCACCAAATCAACCTTGCGCTGATTGGACAAGTGCAAAAGCGGCATAAACGTGTACACTTTCTCCTCACGCGACTCACCCGGAAGGAGGTCGGTGAACGTTAACTTCTTTCTTGCACCAAAAAGCGACAAAATCCTGCGATGCAGCCCCTGAATTGCGGCCGTCAGGTCAAACTTGCGCTCAGGAAGCGGCAATGGCGGCGGAACCGTGTTCAGCACACGGCGCTGCTTGACCTCCAATGCTTTCTCGAGCGCGCGCACGAGGTCAAAGACCGAAACCTTCCTTCTGCGCGCCTGCGGCATCCGCGGCAAAAGCTCAAGGTCCTCCTTAAGACCGACCTGCTCGCCCGCAGCCAACTCCTGCTCAAGCCCATCATAAAACGCCTCCGCACTCACATCGTTACCCGCAAGCAAACGGTCAAAATCCTCCAAATCATCACTCACCAAACGACTGCTCTTAATCCGAAGCAGCATAGACGCTGCAAGAACAACCTTGCCGCCGACCTTGAGCGACTGCTCCTTAAGCTCGCGCACCTTCTCAATATACTTTTGCGTTAATTGCGAAACATCCACATCCCAGGGGTCCATCTGCTCACTGTTAATCAAGTCCAAAATGATAGTCTTCCAACTAATCTCATTCTGCTCAACCAATATTGAATAAATGCGGTCCTGCATACGACGATAACCCCCCTGAGGATATTTAAAGGTTGTGCACCGGCGCAACAGTAGCTTTTTAAGAGTTCTTGCACCTCCGCACTTATGAAAATCCGCGTCAATGACCGAACTTTCCTACTCCGCAAGTGCACTGGCGCCGATTATTGGTTCGTCTATCGACTATTGAAATCAAATATGCTCACCTACTTCACAAAACACCTTGGCGGCTGGAAACCATCAGTTTTTCGCTCAGACTTTGATAAAAGAAGAATCAGCATCATCGAATACAAAAACAGACGCGTCGCCTTCACCGACCTTGAATTTGAAAATGATTTCACCTACCTTCGAAACATACAACTTTCAAAATTCGTTCGAAGAAAAGGATTAGGAACAGTCCTTCTCACCCTTATGGAAAAAACGACTAAAAAGAGAGGCATTCACATCATCAGACTGCGCGTTTTCAAAGAAAACCCCGCGAAACGGCTTTACCTGCGACACGGATACTACCCAATAAAAGATGAAGGACATACCCTTGTACTTGAAAAGAAAGTATAAATGGACCTCGGGCGGATTCGAACTCTCACCACTCACGTCGTTCGTGTCGGAAGTTCAAATCCTCTGCGCCTATCCCCGCACGTGAGCTTCGCTCTTGTCGTTTTATGGACCCGGTCGGATTCGAACCGACGACCTGCTCGGTGTAAACGAGCCGTTATAGCCGCTAAACTACGAGTCCGCAAGCCAAAACGCCTCAGGAAGGGTATAAAAAGGTTTGCCGATACTCCACCCCCAAAATCTATTTATACGGTAACAAAGGCGCCCGCACCATGAGCTGGCTCTTTGGCAACGGAGTGAACCTGGCACGCTTTCGCGCGCGCCTTCGCCTTGCAGAAAGGGAACTCGCGGATGACAAAATCAAAATCCGACTCGAAGAGCTTGCACGGGCAGCATCACCTGATGAACTCGCCCACCTTAACCTCGTCACCTTAAGCAAAGCGTGGCAGCGCTCCCTTACCGACGTTGTCCGCGGATTCCTTGTCGCAACCAAGCACAAGCTCTTTGACCTTCACTTCCTCCTCCACTGCCAAGGATGCAACGGCGGCGCAAGCTTGGGCGGGCTCCAAAACGTCAAAAGCAAGCTTGTCTGCCCCGCGTGCGAACACCAAAACACCCCCTCCCTTGACCACTCGGTTGAAATCGCATTCACCATCCACCCTGACCTTGCGCGCATCACTTTTGATGGAAAACCAGCACAAGAACAATACCTGCGCGCAATCGACGTCATCAACACCGAAGAATTCAAGAACTTGTTCGAGCGCGACAAGCCCCTTCCCGGCGAACACATCACCGTCGGCTCGCTCACCTTCTTTTTCACCGACCTTTCCGGCAGCACCGCCACCTACGAAAAACTGGGTGACGGCGGTGCATACCGAATAGTTCGCGAACACTTTGGACTCTTATTTGACATCATCAAGAAAAACCACGGAACCGTCATCAAAACCATCGGCGATGCCGTTATGGCAACATTCACCCACCCCGCAAACGCCATTGCCGCAAGCATCGAAGTCAAAGACGCATTCAAACAGTTCAACAAGCGCAAAGACATCCGCGGAGCGGCATCGCTTAAAGTCGGCATCCACACCGGGCCCTGCCTTGCCGTCACGCTCAACTCACGCCTTGACTACTTCGGAACAACCGTCAACAAGGCAGCGCGCGTCCAAAGCATCGCAGACAAAGACCAAATCTGCATCAGCCGCGAAACCCTCGAACACCCCGAAGCCTGGCCGCTCGTTGAACGACTCCCTGTCTTTCACAAGCAAGTGCCGGTCAAAGGAATCAAGCAGCCGGTTGAAGTGACCGTTATCAAATAATTTATAAACGCCCCTTCTCTTTGCCACCTTATGAAAAAGGTGATGCTCTTGTGGTTGGTAGCCGGCAGTTTGCTCCTTGTTGCCTGCACGCCATCCGCAAACGTCCCCCTTCCCGCACACGAAAAAAGCCTCTCTGTTCACGAACTCCCCAACGGCCTTACCATCACGCTCAAAGAACAGCACGCGCTCCCCCTCGTCACGATTCAGTTCTGGATACGCGTCGGCTCACGCAACGAGCCAAACGGCCAGCAAGGCATTGCGCACATTTTCGAACACATCTGGTTCAAAGGAACAGCAACACAACCTGTCGGGTCGTTCCACCGCAGCGTCGAATCAGTCGGCGGGGAACTGAACGCCATGACGTCGCACGACTGGACCATGTACTTTGTCACCGTCCCCCGCGACAAGTTCAACGTTATTTTCCCCCTTATGGTTGACCTTCTCAAAAACCCCGCATTCAACGAAACAGAAATTGAAAAGGAAAAAGAAGTCGTCACGGAAGAACAGCGCTTCCAATACAACGAGCCCGAACGGTACACGGATGAACAATTCGGCCTCTTACTCCTTGACTCGCACCCCTACCGCCACCCCATCATCGGCTACAAGGACACCATCCTGTCACAAACCAAAGAAACCATTTCCTCATTCTATGACACGTGGTACGTACCCAACAATATGAACATCGTCGTTGCAGGAGACATTGACTCTGATGAAATTCTCCAAACGGTCAGCGCGGCATTCTCCGACCTTGCCCCAAAAGAACTTCCCGCAATTGATTTTCCAAAAGAGCCGCCCCGCACCGACGTTCGCTACAACAGCTCATTTCGAAACGTCGGCTACGCGTATTCCGCCCTTGGCTACATCGCGCCCAACGCCCGGTCCCCTGACAAGTACCCATTCATCGTCCTTAACACACTTTTCTCCGTCGGCGACAGCTCGCGAATGAACCGCATCCTCAAACAGGAAAAAGAAATCATCGTTCGCGGCAACAGCGTCTACGCACCCCTTATGGACACCGGCGTCTTTGAAACCCTCATTGTAACCGAGCCGGAAAAGCGCGCACAAGCAATTGCAGAACTGCTCTTACAGATTCAGCGGCTCAAGACAGAACCCGTCACTCCTCAAGAACTTGCCCGCGCAAAAGCAGTCCTCCTCTCCGGAAACCTCCGCTCACAAGAAGACCTCTTCCAGGTCGGCTTTGACATCGGTGAAGCTTGGGTTCGCGGCGACCTTGGCGATTACACCGAACTTGAAACACGGGTGAACGCCGTCACTTCTGCAGACGTCCAGCGCGTCGCGCAAAACTATTTCACCCAACACACCCTTTACGAGGTAAAACCAAAACCATGAAAAGAGCGCTCAGTGTTCAGTTATCAGTACTCACTATTCTTCTCACCACGCTCCTTACGGGCTGCGCGAGCCAAATCACCTATGAAGAACACACCGACGCCGGCAGCAAATACATCCTTGCAAACAACATCACCATCATCGTCAAGGAAAACCCCGATGCAGGGCTTGCCGCAATCGACGTCCTCATCCGCCGGTCGCTCGCCGCCGACGGCGACTTGCCCGGCCTTGGCCACTTCACCACACGCCTCCTCCTTGCAGGAACAGAAAAAAGAAGCCGCCAGGACATCCTCTCAGAAATCGAATCCCTTGGCGGCACCATCAAGGCGCGCACATTCGCCGAATACACGGAAATTCTCATCGACATCCCAAGCAACCACATCGACACCGCAATTGACATCCTTTCCGACGTTCTCATTCACAGCACGTTCCCCCCGGAAGAAATAGAGAAAGAACGCACGCTCATCCTCTCAGAAATTGCCAGCAAAAACGACCAGCCCGCAGTCACGGTCGAAGAACTCTTTATGAAAACAATGTTCGAAGGACACCCCTACCAGCACCCCATCGACGGGTATGCGGAAACCGTTTCGCGCATCAGCCGCGATGACATCGTCAACCACTACCGCACGTGGTACGTCCCCAACCTTATCGTCATCGGCGCTGCAGGCAACGTGCGCAAAGACACCCTAATCCCCACCCTCGGAAACGCGCTGAACAAAATGCAGCCGCGCCCAACCCCGCCCGAAGTCATCCCCGCACCGCCCCGCACCGAACCCAAAACAAGCACACGCCATATGGACCTTGAAAGCTTCTACCTCCAACAAGGATACCAGTTGCCCCCTGCCACGCATCCCGACTTCATCAAGCTCCGCCTTGCCAACGCAGTCCTTGGCTCAGGCAGCGGCTCACGACTCTTTTACGAACTGCGCGACAAGCGCGCACTCGCCTACAGCGTGTACAGCATCGCCCCGTCAGTTCGCTCCGGCGGCTTTTTGAAAATCGCCATGATAAGCAGGCCGGCAGTCATCAACGACTCACTTGCCGGCATCACCGAACAAATCGAACGCATCAAAACCGAACAGGCAAGCGAAGACGAAATTGCCATCGTCAAACAAAAAATCCGCGGATTCTTCTTCCTTGACCACCAAAAAACCACCGACCAAGCCAACTACCTTGCACTCTACGAATCCGTCGGCCTTGGCTACCACTACGACGTCGAATACCCCGAACGCCTCAGCGCAGTCACTGCAGAAGAAATGCAGGACGCCGCGCAACGCTACCTTGTCAACCCCCAACTCGCAATCGTCGGACCATTTGAGGAGGCAACCATCTCGTGAAAAAAAACCCCACGAAACACCGCAATTCTTCCTGACCCCGCCAGTTCCCCCTTGCGCAAAACGCAACTCCTTGCCCTTACCGCACTCTTTGTAACCGCGCTCTACCTGCTCATCATTGCATCGAACCAAAGCGAACCGACGCTCACTCTTGTCGGAGACCTCTCCTTTGTCATTGTATCCCTTTGCGCATTCCTTGCCACACTCCTTGTCTGGAAAAAAATACCGCACTCATTCACCCAAGAAAAAAACGCGTGGCTGCTCACCAGCATTGCCTTTTTCCTGTTTATGGTCGGTGATGCACTCTGGGCATATGCAGAACTCATCCAAAAAACAGAAGTTCCCGTCGGAGGACTCCCGGACGTTTCCTGGACAAGCGCATACCTTATCTGGATTGCGGCCTGCACCCTCGTCCGCAAAGACGTCTTTGACCCAAACCCCCGCAAAAAATTCATCTTTGCCGCGTGTGCAACCCTTGCCGCAGTCTGGCCACTCCTCCACATTCCCGCCATACGCGCAGAAGGAGCATACCACCTTTTCAACGTCCTTTACGTCTCCTATGACCTTCTCCTCCTTGGGCTTATGCTCCCCCTCTTCCTGGCACTCCTGCCGAATATCAACCGCCTCTCAACCCCCTGGCTCCTCTTCTCTGTTGCCGTCGGCACCCGAATCATTTTTGACATCCTCTTTGCCGCAAGCGTTGCCGCCAACACGTACGCCACCGGCCACCCCATCGACCTTCTTTACCTCATCAGCTACATCATCATCACTTTTGCCGCCGATGCGAAACGGAGGCTCTTCCCATGATTACCGTCATCAGCGCAGCCGGCGAAAAACTCTTCCCCCAATTCATAAACCAACTCAAACTGCACCAAAAAAACGCGCTCGTTGTCCTTACCACGCGCTCGCACAACCAGATTGTAAACACACTCAAAAAATCAAACGTCAACACAAACCAACAATTCTACATCAATACCACGGCCAGTTCAACCGAAGCCGTGAACGCAATCCCCTTTAACCCCGACGACCTCACCGGCCTTAGCATCGCAATTACCCAAATCGCGCAAACCATTCCCAACCCGCTTGTCATCTTTGACAATTTCACCGCCCTTAGCATCCGCGTCCCCGACCAGCACTTTGCACGATTCATCAGATTCATCGCAGACAACTTCCAAAAAAATAACATCGCCTGCATTATCCTCCTTGACAAAAACGCTCCGCCCACCACCGCAAGCACAACGCTCCTTAACCTTGCAGACGAAGTTATCAGGAAGTGAGAAAACCCCTCAGACCACCTGCTGCTCTTTTAAGTAATCGAAAAAAAAGACACGCAAAGCAGCGCAGGCAACTTTAATTCGTATGCGCAGTCCAAGTAAGAAAAATCAGCGACTGCATCACCGATTATCCGACTCGAACGCCGCACTCGCCCTGCTCATGCGCCGTCCGTGCTTAACGCCCTAAGTAACAAGCGTTAATTGCTCTTTATATTTAAAACCTCGTCCTTTGGAGCTAAAACTTTTTGCAGTAACTTTTTGAAGGCCTCGAAATCATGATATTTCACATATTTGAAATCAGTCTTGTTTTCCGTAACAAGAGTGCAACTATCTCGGTCCGTCGTCGTTGCTATCAAAGCATCCTTTACATGGGTGCCATGAGGTCCTGCAACTTTGGTATTTACACCCCCGAGGCACGCTTCATCGAGTCGCGATACATCAAGCACAAAACCGGCAGTAGGAACCTTCTTTTTTGTAAGTGATACATACGTCTTAACGACCTGTGGTTTTGTCCCTTTCTTGTTCAGTGCGTCTATTTCGTCCTCCTGAATGTGCGTCGTGAAGATACAAACCACGCCCTTTGCTATCGCAGTCTCAATCTGTTGAAGAACCGCTTGGTCCTCGGCAAGTTTGTCATAAATATTGGTGTCCAACATGATGTTCATAGAATTTGACAACTGTCCGACCTTTTTAAGTTTGACGACTTGCACCACCAAAAAAGTCAGGATGCTCCCTTATCTCTAACTATACTCTTAATGATGTTTTTCCATTCACGGCATCTGCGGATATTTTCTTGGTCACGCTGAATTGCTGCATCCATCTTGGCAATCTCTTCCTTTAAATCGGATATGGATTTCTTGCGATAAACACGTACCACATAAGCCATCTCAACTCCTCCCTTTGCAGCATCACCATATTTTTTCTTGGAATCGCGTTGCATAGATTGGAAAAAAATGCTGTCGTCCGTGGGAGAAAAAAATAATCTGCCCCGCCCATCGAAATTACAAATGAGTAATCGCTTCTTAAGCAACTTTTCTATGTTCCAGCCATCTACCCAGTGTTCCTCAGTTAACCTTTTGAGAATCTTCTTTGGCACCGTTACACAAAAACCAGCACGCGAAGGGTCTGAATTTGGTTCTTTCCTTAATTTCACTCTTATTTCTCGCATGTCCTCGCCCATTGTCTCTCGGAATAAAAGATTTTCCCTAGAAGGGAAATACACACCTTCCGCGCATATAAATCTATGTTCAAAGCATTGGTAAGTTGCTCTTGTGAGAGCGGAGGCATTTAATGACAACTGACAAAAAAAGAGTCCTTGATGAACTTCTTGACAAGGTTGCGCTGCTATTGAAAGAGTCGAAAGCAGAAAAAGTCGAGAGCAACGAAAATGCAACTCTCAAGTGAACTTTCTTACGATTGTCTATCGAGACTTCAAAGGCGGCGAGCAATAGTGATTAGCATAAAACTGACGCAACCAGAGTTTGAATCTTTGGCGCGACGTGTTCCTGCTGGAATGCGCGGACAGTTTATCAGAAGTTGTTTAGGTTTTCAAACGGGAAATGAGGTGCAAAAATGATGATGAAAGACAAGAACTGGCTGATTTTATGCAGTACTTTTTATTGGGCAGGGCGTGAAGGACAAAAAGAGCATGACTACTTCATCCCGAAAAAAGAATTCATTCGTCAAATACGAGTTTGTCAAGCCAAAATTGATGGTTCAAATTTACCCGCGGAACTTCTCATCTTAAAATGGCTCGGAGACGACTTGCTGAACCTTGAATATTCAGATGAACGTTTTGGTCGTGGAAGAGAAGTTGCAATGTACAAATTTACCGACCATGCATCTTGGCTCATTGAAAAATACATCAGATATTAATGTGGTGAAAAAAATGGTAGAAACAAATCACATCAAGTCTGAAGAGACAAGTTCAAAGAAGATTTGGCGCGCGGGGGAATTGGCAACGGCGAATATTCCTGCGCCAAGTTGGATAGTCGATAGAATAGTAGGTCGAGAAAATATTTGCATACTTGCAGGGGCAGAGGGAACTTGCAAAAGCTTTCTCAGCCAAGTGTTAAGCTTACACGTAGGACGCAGCCAACAGGGAGCAGTTCTTGGTTTCGATGTTAAACCTGGAAGAGTCCTCATTCTCGATGAGGAGAATGGATTGGTTCGCCTAAAGGATAGACTCATTTCGCTCGCAAAAGGGTACGACCTTGATTTAGAGAATGTAAACGTTGATTTTGCGTTGAATCATCACTATAAACTCAATTCGCCCATTGACAAACGAATTGATGACCTTGATGAGCTAATAGAACGCATAAAGCCTGATTTGATAATCGTCGATTCTCTAACGCGCTTTCTTACTGGTGATGAGAACAACTCAGAAGATGTGAGGAAACTGCATAGTGTACTCGTTAGGCTCATCAACCGACATCATTGTGCATGGCTGCTTTTACATCACGTGCGAAAAAACGGCGGGAGGGACACCAATGCAAGCCTGCGCGGAAGCAGTGATTTCTCAGCAATGGCAGACCTTGTTTGGATTATTAAGAAAGAAAAAGACACCTTTTTGTTGAGAAATACAAAATGCAGAGACAACACGGAAGCGGAACCAATACGATTCAAACTTATTAAAACATCAACAGGAGGGCACTACCTTGAACAAGTTGATTGTCCTGAAATGATTATCTCCCCAAGTGTTCTTGAAGAAGCCAAAAAAATCGCAATAGGTTGGATAACAAAGGAAAAAATCTGTCGCTTTGAAGCTAAACAATTGGTTGTGGAACTCAAAAGTAAAGGCATCGGATACACTGCCGTGTATGCCGTGCTTAAAGAGTTCCAACTCGCAGGCATCTTGAAAAAACTCAAAAAGGGAATTTATCAAGTCTGTGAGAGCGACGGACTCATTGTTTAGTAGGCAGTATATTGTTTTTATGCCAAACAAACACCCTGCGAAGCAGAGGTGTGTTTTGTTATTTGTACGGCTGAACGCTTTTAAACAAAACAAACAACTGATAAGCACAGGATAACAACAGAAATGAGCCAGGAACATCTAATCTCGTTACGACAAAGAAGCCCCGAAGAACGCTCAGAAATCGCCCGCATGGGCGGTTCTGTGCGCAGTGCAACAAAAACACTTGCAGCGAAAATACGGGCTGCACGTTGGGCATCTGACCGCAAAAAATCAGCAATGGACGTTGTAGACTGTGTTGTTGATGCAGACATTAGCGCAGTAGAGATTCTGCGCTATCTCGAACAAATCAAGAATGACCCAAATCTCACCATTGACGGTCGCTTGAAGCTTCTCCAAGTTATGATACGCGCCCACGAAGCAATTCACGGAACAAGGCAGAAAATCAATGCAGAGATAACCCCAAAGACTCCCGAACGTACCTTTGACATAACCAAAATCATGAACGAATTAAGGGAAGAACACATCAAGAAGCACGGAGAACTTAAGTTTGATGATGAAGTTCTCCCGTCTGAGAACTAAACTTAGACTTTTGATACTTCCGCTCTAATCTTAACCCCTAAATCTGTCAAAACATAGTGCTTCCCGTAAGGTGCGTTCTCATCCAAACACTCTGCAATCCCTTCGTCTTTGAACGCAGTCAAGTGACGTGATATTTCTCGTAAGCTGAGGGGGTGAATCTTACCCTCTGCGTTTATCTTTTTGCGCAATTCCTGCCCCGTTACGGGTTGATTTGGTTGCAATGCAATCAGAACAGCAACTCTTTGTTTTCCTCGCTTAACCCAAGAGAAGAGCGTCCACTGCTTGCCCGCTAAGTCCATAGGCAGATAGACAACGGATTGACTTATTAGGTCAGAGCGACAACAGATGGACAAAAGAATTATAAGCAATGTAGCAAATCAGAGCATTGCCTATGAACAAGACAGCAATCGCTGGAAGCATCCTCATCCTGCTTCTACTAACAGGATGCCTCCAAATCGACATCCAACAGAAACTCAAAAGAAGCGGAAAAGTGGATTTATCCCTCACCTTCAAGTCCGATTCTACCATGATTCTTGAGAACATGAAAGAGCAGTTTCAGGTGAACCCTGCGATAACCCGCAAATACACATATTCCGAGACTGAGAAAAGTGCAACATACCAATTCACGGATGTAGACCCTCAAACAGATAGCTTATTTCTGTCTCAAGGTGATGAGAAAACGGCAGCCTTCATGAATAAGGACTCCTACAAAATCAGTCGCGAGTTCAAATTTCCTTATTACTACTTCACCTATGAGATTCATTTCCCAGTCAAAGAACAAGAAACGGAACAAGATGAATTTGCGAGCGGAATGGCATCAAGCTTGTTCAAAATAACATACACCGTTGAAACCTTCGGCAGAATTATTGAGACGAACGGGAATAAAATGTCCGACAATGCCGTAAAGTTTGATATTAGCTTAACCAAAGATGAGACGCACTATGTAGTCTTCAAGGATTTCTTCCTGTTCACGTGGTTTGGTAGTTTATTCTCAGGTTCGCCTCCTGCGCCCGAACCAAGACAAGCATCAAAACCAGTACAAAACGAATTGAAGAACAATCGCACAGAAACTTCAGTTCCTCCGCCTGCAAATCGTCCCACGCTTACCAAAGAGGAGAATCAAGTTCTGATTCAATACAATGAACAAATTCAACGAATAAAAAGCGCAAAGAACAGCATGGAGTATTCCCTTGTCTCATTGGACGTACTTCGGACGCTCGAAAACGTCGATATTGAGCGAGAAATGCAAGAAAGAGCCGAACCAGGACGAATCGCAATCAGAAGCACATTTGAACTTGAGAAATTCATTGAAGACAACCGCGAACTATTGAAAAAAGGCGGATACAATCCCGATTACGAAAAGCAAAAACTCATCCAAGACCGTAATTCTCTCGAACAAGAAGTGAAAAAGTTCGAACAAATCCGATAAGTAGACATCAGATAGACAAAGATTTTAAATACTTCATTTATTAAACAAACACTATGCAAACCACAACATCAAGAAATAGCATATTGTTCAGTCTTGTAGTTCTGCTGTTGATATCCTGCGTTCAGCAGCCAGCTCAAAAACAAGCAATTGAGAGAATGGTGATACAGTGCTTTGATGGAAGCACCGCAAATTCACTTGAGGAGTGCCCAGAAAAAATAGAACAATACACACCCCAAACAATCCAGCAGTCAAGCAGCACAGAACAATTATCAGTAAGTGACGGCCTACAAAAATGTCAATTCCCCGCTAATATCGGATTAGATGCGTTTACACTCGACAGGGCAGAACTTCCCCAAAGGTTTCAAGAACGCAACAGTTGGGAAGAGTATACGATTCCCGATAGCGACTTGGATATAACTGTTGCGGATGGTAGCAAGGTACGGGTTGGCGGCGTTCCGCACCTAAAGCACTTAGTCACTCAAAGACTTCCTCAATTACAGATTTCTATTTGGGATTACGATAGTGCTGGTGCTGCCTCAAACTATCTGAGCACCATATTGGCAGATGCGAAACAGCATAAAGGAAATACCAAAATGAACACAGGAGATTATGGAGAGGAAAGAGTCGAGTATTCCGATTTCAATGGTCACCACAATATACACTTCCGAATAAAGAATTTTGTCATTAGCATCACGCCAGTTGGATTGAGTCCTCCAGGAGAGAGTATTATCGTAGCGCGGAAGATTCATAATAAACTCTGCGCGCTGAAGTAAGGTCAGAGTTGAGTTCGTAGGATAGTTTATATATGCTTCATATTTCCTGACTCGACAGGAGTGTCAGATGTCGGAGATATCTAAGGTCTATGGACAATATCAACAGAGTTTGGAGAGTTCTCAGGCTGAATACTCAGAGCGGCTAAAGACTCATTCGAAGAGTCTGAAAAAACGATATGATGAGTTGATTAAAAAATTCGTAAAGTCATTCGCGGATGACTTCAAAGATGAGATTAAACGGCTCGAGATTAAACGAATAGCAGAACAGTTTTTTGAAAGTACTGAAGTACGATTTGTAGCTATAGATGCCAGTTGTCACAAGCAACAGTCGGCAAATTTCATTTCTTTCTATGGGGGCGCATACGGTTCACAGGGAACAATTTCATTTGCGGAAACAGGCGGAAAACTTAGATATAACCGATGGGAGTTTAACAAAGACGTCTCAATGGTTGCATTCGTACCAATTCCTCCTGATGTTATGCGCAGTTCTGTTGAAGGTGAAACTTCCGCAGAAGGCCCAATAGTTTACAATGATACCGAGGTTGCCGAGATAAGTTCTTTGCATACAAAAATAATGCAACTTGCCGAAATCTATCTCGCATATTCATTGGCGAATTCTTCCGCTACAGATTGCCCGCGAATAATCTTAATCGATAACAGCGTCGGAGGAATATTAGGAAATACCAGTTTTGCGCCCAGCTCCATCACACTCGGGAAAGGCGATTTTAACGGTGAATCGCTTTCTGAAGCCGATATCCAAATCGCTTTAGCACACCCATTTAATAGAACGCTTGAAATTCCATCGACCAAAAGATTTCAACCGCATTTTCGGTTAATTGCTGAAGCCGCTTGGAGAGAGAAACGAAAAATTACGGCGAAGGAATGCGATAAACTTCAGCCTGACACATTTGAGACCGGTGCCCGCTTTTTGGAAAGAATCGGTGCAGGAAAACTCAATGAGACAGAAAAAAGCTTCGAGTTTGATGTCGACCCCAGAGCATCCTGGCAAAAATCATTAAGAATTTTTGAGACCGTCTGCGAGAAATTATTCAGACAAAAAGACCCCCATGGCGTTTGTTTTAAACTGAAAAATTCCAATGAATTGGAATACTTTTCTCCCAGAGACATTATGTTCCTTGTCGGAATTGGATTACGCGCTTTAATCGAATTATGCTGGCGAAGAAGAATCTTATTGATTGGGATAGTCAAGGACTCCATGTCTAGATTTTACTACAAGAATTTCTTAGGAACCGTAAATCTACTCAGAGGGGGAGACCAGTTCAAGCACTTTTCACTTCCGCTCACCGACCGAGCTATTGCCGAACTCCTGCCGAATGTCGACTTAACTTTGAACGCGCCGTGGGCAACATTTGATTTTGATTCTTGTTTTATGACCCTGCACTCTGAATATCTGGACAACAAATGGCAGGTCAAAGGTTACTTTACAGGAATGGGACTTGAAGTTACACGACCCGAACGCATCTTTTTACGGTCACTTGGACAGTTCTTTCTCTCTCCTGACCGCAATCTTTCCTCCCATGCGCTTTTTATAGACCGACTCGCGTACGATGGCTGGGATGATAAGAACTCTTCCAAAGTCTCAATAAAGACTGAAGGGTTGGGAGAAATAAACCCATTGCTATTTGATGAAGCGACAGGCCCTCCAAAGTTGCAAGTGTTAACGATGTATTTGCTCGCAGTCTTGGTCAGAAATCACTTTCCAGAAGCACTCGGATATCCTGACCCGCTGCATCAGGCAGACTGGGGTGCAAAATCGTTACAAAGGAGAGTCGTAGGTTTATTGGATTCAAGCGAATGGGCGTTTAAGTCAAAACCACTATCAAAAACTTTCAGAGTTATTCGAGATACATTCCGATGAGGTGCAAACATGAAATATTTCAAAGATAAGCCTAAAGGTGTTGTTGTATCTATGGATTCTGAGAACTCCTCAGATAACGTTTATTCAGTCTGGTTCGATTATACAAAATCGTATGTCCTTGAAATCAAAGTTGGCAGTTTCATTGCGGTTAGAAATTTTAACAGTTCTGGCAGCGGTACATCGTTTAGCATACTTGAAGTTGTTTCAGTTTTTCCGAAGCACTACGCACTAGGAAGTTCAGCGAAAGATACTGAGCGTGCGTTTCCCGGATTTGTAGTTGAAGCCGCAAGAAATGCTAAAGTTGATTGGGAACAAGACGAGCCCATTGAGCAAACGACAAAAATCAAGGCAGAAACTATCTCAACTGGTCTTCAATTAGTCATACAGAACTCAGGCAGTTCAAAATTAGAAAATGACGATAGTCTGCCCATGATAGGCGAGGACGCACATTTGCTTACTGACGAACAAGTAAATATGATTGTAAATCGAGGTCTCATCGATGGAAGTGTCAAGACAATCAGCCCTTGTAACTTGATTTTGAATAAGGACGTTTCTGTTAAATTGAGCACTGAGGATTTGCTTAAAACCCACTTTGGAATATTTGGTTTTACTGGGGCAGGTAAATCAAACTTGCTCAGTGAACTCATGGCAAATTTGTTACAAACGACTGAACCGAACAAAGTAGTGCTTTTTGATTTTATGACCGAGTATCTCGCGCTCGTAATTGACCTCGTACATTCTTTAGATGATGCATACATCCTATCGTTAAGCGAGGACTCCCTTCCTGGTTCAATTGCAACTGAAGCAGTCCTGAGGGGCGACACGACGAAGGTAGCTGAAGCAGCAGAATCAATAGTTAAAACTCTTTTACTTCCGAAAGAACTGATTCCTTTGCGTGAAAAGTACAAGAAAATCGTGATTGAGTTGCTTCAGAAAAACAAAATTCGTTTGTTCAGTACCGGTTCCGATATGCCGTCGGTCAGTGACTTAAAGGCTAAACTTTATGACTGTATCAAGGGCAATCTCGGTGGTTCGGAACCGCACGTTAAGAAAATGCTCGAGCATCACCTCATCGGTTCGGGGGTTGCGTCTACAAGTGAGGACGTTTTAAAGAATCTCAAGGCAGATGTTGACCAAGCAATTCTACAGGACAAATTAATTGATTACACTAGACCTGCAGGTCAAGCCACACAGAGTTCCCTTGCTCCTGCAAGAACTTCTGCAAATAGAACTATAGCAGTCACTACCACTGCGAAAAATTGTTTGATAAATATGCAAACCGAGTTGGAGAAATATGTAAACCGAACTAAAGTTGACCCTCTGCCAGAAAATGCGTGCTTGTCTCTTTCACAGGTACAAGCAATATTAAGCAAGACTGACAAGCCGAGCATACTTATTGTGCAAAGCAATCGCGGTGATGATTTACGCAACTTCTCAAGCGATTTAGTGAATTATGCTTGCGGCTCAAGAAGAATTACTGGCAGGATTTCTCCTCATGTAGTCTTTGTGTACGATGAGGCAGACGAGTTTATTCCACAAGGTTCCAATTTGGATGACAGTTACGTTGCATCAAAAGCAGCGTGTACCTTGCTGGCTAGAAGGGGACGTAAATTTGGATTGGGATTGGGAATTGCAACACAAAGAGTTGCATACCTCGACACATCAATTCTCTCACAACCCCATACTTTCTTACTATCAAAACTGCCTAGAGAATACGACCGAAGAGTCATAGGCGACGCATTTGGAGCATCGGACGATATGTTAAAAAGAACATTATCATTTAAGAAAGGACAGTGGCTTTTATTCAGTTATGATGCCACTGGACTAACGAACGTACCATTACCCGTTCAATTTCCAAATGCAAACGATAGAATTAAAAGATATCTAGAAAATAAGTAGGTTGATTACTATGAAAAAGAGGTTTGAAGCAATCAGCCTATTTTCAGGATTGGGCGGATTGGACTTAGGCATAGAACGTGCAGGGTTTCGGATTCTTGCACAAGTTGATAATGACCCTTTTTGTATTGAGACGTTAAGAAAAAACTGGAAAAAAACCGTTATTGAGGATAGAGACGTCAGTGAAGTCAAAGGGAGTTCGCTTTTGAGAAAGATTAAGCGGTCACGTGGCAAAGTGGATTTAATTGTGGGAGGTCCTTCCTGTCAACCATTTTCACGATCGAACGAAGGAAAACGTAAAGGCACAAAAGACGCACGCGGATTAATGATTTTTGAGTTCGCACGACTCGTAAAAGAAATCAAACCCAAGTCGTTCATAATGGAAAACGTTGCGGGACTTTTGTCATCTAATAAAGGGCGCGACTTCAATCAGCTCTTGAATTTCTATAACTCAATCAACTACGATATCAAGTATAAAGTGTTGAATGCTGCGGACTACGGTGTGGCGCAAAAACGCAAACGATTATTTTTGATTGGTTTTAGAAAGAAGACCAAATTTGAGTTTCCGCGTCCAACACATGGAACGGGAAAAGACTTGAAGCAGTTTGTCTCTGTTCGAGAAGTGATTGGAGATTTAGACGACCACCTTGTTCACGACGGAGGAAAGAGCATCGGTGGAAAGCACGGTCACCTAGTGAACAAGATTCCCCCTGGTATGAATTACATTTTCTACACGCGCGAGTATAGCAAGAAACAAGTATTATTTGGAGATAGGTCCAAGTTCTGGACATTTCTACTAAAGCTCGACCCGAATGAGCCATCCACCACCATTCAAGCGCAACCCTGGAACTCCGTTGGTCCATTTCATTGGAACAATCGACGTCTTACTCTAAAAGAGATTAAGCGCATTCAAGGGATTCCAGACAATCACTTTGTATCTGGAATTAAGGGTCAAGGCAGCGAATATGGTTCGCCCGCTTGGCAACAAGTAGGAAATGCCGTTCCACCAAAATTGGCGGAAGTTGTTGCGAAAGAAGTTCTGCGAACGCTCAAAAATTCAAAGTGAATAAGAGTTAATTCTCAATCTGTCTCTTCAGTTCGTACACCGTCTTAAACAACTCCTGTATCTGCGGTATGCTCATGAAGTCGTTGAGGGCTTTGATTTCCCGCTCGCGTTCAAGTTCTGCGACCTTCTTCCTGTCAAGCGGTCTTTGGCATTGAACGCAAATATCATCGGTAAACTTGTTCGAGAACTTGCAGAATACGCACGCCTTGGCCGATGGTTGCAAGTGCTCCATTCCTGCATCAGCTTTGACAAGCCCACGCTTGACCAACTCAAGCTTGAACGCGTCCTCTTGGTTGCTCAAATCGTACGTTTTAAGCTGTTTTGTGCTCGTCCAGCGCGCCGCGTGCTGAATCTCAACGTCACTGTCGCCCCGCAAGCGCCTAAAAGTCACCCCATTACGCTTGATAGAGTAACACGTTATCTTGCTAATGCCAAGCTTCTTACATGCAATACGCAGATGCTTGTTCAAAG
The DNA here is from genome assembly GCA_003599055.1 of Candidatus Woesearchaeota archaeon. Classification (GTDB taxonomy): domain Archaea; phylum Nanobdellota; class Nanobdellia; order Woesearchaeales; family ARS49; genus SURF-65. The sequence continues at coordinate 20,721 of QZIM01000011.1, read as the reverse complement.
CAGCAGGCCTATACTGTTCCCCGCGCTCATTAACAAACAAGAACGCTTCGGGGTCTTTCTTGAAGGGATGAACATTAAGCCAAGAAGTCAAATACGGGTAAGAATCGATGCACTGCAATATCCCCGTACCCTCTTTGCCGTGGTCAGTGATATGAACCTTTGCACAATTATCGTGATGTTCAACGTCCTTGATTCTGCGCCATAAAAGTTCTTGCGGACGCCCCAAGCTCTCCAAAGCAACCATCAAATACGCTTGGACGCAGGGCTTCTTGCTGAAGAATATCAACAGCTTCTCAAAATCATTCCAAGAAATACGGTCTGTCCTTGCCTTTTGCCTGCTCTTATCAATAACTTGCCTGAGATGACGCACAACGTAAGGAAAGACAGTCTCGTCAGGACGTCCTTTCTCATCAAGGTCTGGAAGAATAATCTTCCAGATGAACTTGACATCGCGCTTGAAATCACTTGCGGACTTGGGACTCTTGTACTGCTTGTTTACGAACGCAACCATGCGGTCGATATCGTCCCTTGTGCAGTCCTTGAGGTTCTTCTCCGTAGTGTGCATCACGATTTTCATCATGCCGAACAAGCGAATCCTTCGCACATAACTCAAATCGCGCGCTTCGAAGTGCAAAATAAGCTTCTCAATGTACTTCAGATTCTCGCGGTTCTTGCACACATACACTTTGTGCCGTCCCGGCTCAGCGAAGTCAGCCAAGTTCCGAACCATCCGCTCGTACGCCTCTTTCGAATTGTAGATGTCGTTTTCCGCCATGTGGGTTTCTCCACTTGGACGTCTTTTATACCTTGGTATTACCCAAGATTGCAGAAGCAGCGCTTGCAACTTCAGTACAGATGCGCCGTCCGAGATTCGAACTCGGGCTACAGCCTCTTTGCTTTCGTCGGGCATCCTGGATACGGATGCTTCTTGCCCGACTCAACCAATGGCAAGGCAGCGTACTACCGCTATACTAACGGCGCGAATAGTTTCGCAAGAATGGCGTTGGTTTAAAAAGGTTACGCGGTGCGCAGCGGACTATTCTCGTTAACTATTTAAGCACCGGTTCCTGCACACGCTTAAAAAAGAGCCGTTATGAACCTGAAAACAAAAATAGTCACCGCACTTTTGGGCATTTGCGCAACAGCCCTTGCCGTTGAATACTTCATCCTCGTCGTGTTCCTTCACTACCCCTCATCCGCGTTCACCTTCAATACGGTCGCGCTTGCCGCCCTCCCCCTCCTTGTCGCATCCGCCTTTGGCGGAATATATGCCGTGCACATCTCGCGCAGAATCCAACACTTCACCGCAACCATCGAAGACATCAGCCGCGGAAAACTTGATGCGCACGTGCGCGGCAAGGAACGCCAAGACGAACTTGGAGAACTCGCCCGCGCATTTGACCGCGTCCTTGTCTCCCTCAAGCTCGCGGTTGAAAAAGTCGGGCTCAAAAAGGAAGAACTCAAGCTCGGCGAAGCCCTTGAAGCAAAAGAGCGCGCCGAACGCGAAAAACGCGAAGCGGAAGAGCGCTACCGCACCCTTGCCCAAAGCTCACCCGACTGCATCACCCTCCTTGACGCACACGGAAAAATCACGTTTATGAACGAAGCGGGCCGCGCAGAACACAACCTTCCCCAACACGATGAACGCAGACCGTTCATCACCACTGTCCTTCGCGAACCATACCACGCCCGCGCAAAACGCGCACTCGCAAGCGCCCTTCGCGGAAAAACAACCACCATTGAAGTCCAGCACAAAACAAAAGCAGACCACGAATGGAGCCTTGAAACGTTCACCCCGGTCAAGGATGAAAACGGCAAGGTATCCGCCATCCTTTGCGTCGGCCGCGACATCACCGCCCTCAAAAGCACCGAACACGCGCTCACGGCAGAACGCTCATTCATCTCACGCCTCATCGAAAACGCAGGCGTTCCCATCCTCGCATTCGCAACCGACGGAAAACTGCTTATGAGCAACCCCACCCTCACCAAGTTCAGCGGATACGAAAAAAACGACCTTGCACACCAAAACACCTGGATTGCACGCGCATTCACCTCCCCCGAAGCGAAGACAAAAATCGAATTAGCAATCCAATCCGTCCTTTCCGGAAAAACAATCACCGACTTTGTCCTCCCCCTCACGCTCAAAGACGGAGCGGCAACCCTTGTCGCCCTCAACATCACCCCGCTCACCGGCGAAGACGGACAGATTCGCGGCACCATCCACTTCCTTCGCGACCTCTCCGAAATATTCACCCTTGAACGCCAAGTGTTTGACTGGGTGAACCCTCCGGAAGAGCCCGCACCCCGCAACATCCAAATCAGCCCACAAGCAATAAATAGCACTGCGCGAACCATACGCGCAAAGAGGTGACTTATGGCACGAACCCCAAGCGGCATCAAAGGATTTGACAAGCTCACCCAAGGCGGGCTTCCCAAAGGCGCAACGATTCTCCTTATCGGCACCCCCGGCACGGGAAAAACCCTCTTCTCGCTCGAATACCTCACCAACGGCGCACAACGGTTCAAAGAACGCAGCATGTACATCACCCTTGAGCAAAGCCTTGACGACATCCGAACCCAGGCAAAAGGAATCGGGCTTGACCTTACAAAACACGAAAAAAACGGCATGCTCACGCTTATGCACATCCCCATCACCGAACTCACCAACAAAACAATCGAACTCATCAAACAGGAAGTCCAAAAGCGAAAAATCAAGCGGCTCGTCGTTGACTCACTTTCAACCCTTGCCGTCAACGCACCCGTGTACTCCCCCATCAAGGACGTTGCCCTTCGCGACATTATGAATTACAAAGCATTCTTTTCCCCGCCCATCCTTGGCGACTTTGTCGTCAAACGGTTCATCTACTCCTTCTTGTACGACCTCAAAAAGCTCGGCTGCACAACACTAGTCACGGGAGAAGCGCCCGAGAAAGGCGAATACCTCACGCGCGACACGGTCTCCGAATTCATCGCAGACGGAATCATCTCCCTCTCGTTTGAAAGCATGGGCGGCAATTACAGCAGAAGCCTGCTCATCCGCAAAATGCGCGGAACAAAAGCAGACGAAGACATCCACCCGCTCGAGATTACCAAAAAAGGAATCGTCATCCACGACCTACGAAAATAGTTACCTGCGCTTTGGCATCCCAAGCGCGTTCTTCTCAACCACTTTGAGCAGGTCAACCTCAAGCCCTGCCGGCAACTGCGCCTTATACCCTGCGCCCACTTTTTTCTTCGGACACACCATAAACTCGCAATACTTGTGCCCCATTGCAATACAACGCGTCTCAACACCGACCAAGTCTGACCGGCCCAAATACGCATTCAGCATATACGCCGCGCCGCCGCGCACCATCCAGTCCACCGGCTGCTTTTGCACGCCAAACGTGCGCACATACTCACGCGCAAACGTCGGCTCCCCGCGAAGGATAAATTCCGCATTCTTCAGGTCCAACCGCACAAAATCAACCCTGCCCGCACCCAGCATATCCAAATGGCCCTGCTGCATCCGCATCGCCTGCTCAATTAGAAAACCAAAACGGTTCATCATCATCTTTGCCGCATTCGCCGCCTGATAGCCGAGCATATGATAAAATACGCTTAAGCCCTTTTGCCCAAACTCCTTCCCGAGCGACTCCTGCATCACGACAAGACTGTTCAGCGCGAACAAAAAGGACGGAACACCCATCAATAACAGCGAGCCGTCCGCGTACTGCAACTCCTTGTTCGCAATCACCCGCTGCAAAAACGGATGCGCATCCGCACCTTTCTTTTTCACCTCATCCTGCAGGGCGATACCGTACTTAATGAAAATCCTAATAAATTATATAAATTATATTTTAAAACTCTTAAATACGCCCATCACCCCTCCCTTATGAAACTTACCCCAACCGACGTCATCGCCGCATTCGAACGCGAAGCCATTGCCATTGAATCCGCACTATACGCACACCCCAATCTCGGCCCCATCCTACGCAAACAAACCGCAGGAATACCCACTGAAGAACTCACCCGCGCGTACGCCCGCTGGCTCAAAATGACCGCAAGCTACGTTGCGCACACCGTCCCCATGCTCAAAGCAACCGCCAAAGCACTTGCCTTGGGCGATGACGAAGACAAAAAAATCAGCGAACACTTCGCCCACTACGCAGACGAAGAATTCGACCACCAAGAACAGTACGGCCACGAAGCCTGGGCATTTAACGACATCCGCGCCCTTGGCCACGCACACCTCATCACCGAAGAACCGCCGAACGCAACCGCACTCTACGGAAACTACTTCGTTCACGACGCCCACCTTCACCCCCACGCGATTCGCGGCGCAAAAGGAGTCCTTGAACACCTCAGCATCCTTAACGCCGAAAAATTTGAAACGGGCCTTCGGCTCGCGGGAATTCCAAACATCGACAATGCAATGCAGTTCATCAAAAGCCACGGCACCCTTGACATCGACCACGTCCGCGCAAGCGACGAACAGCTTGCACACCTGACCAATCCCAAAAAACTTGAACAAATCCTCCACGGCGCCTATTTTACCGGCGGCAGCTACCGCGCAATGCTTGACTGGATTTAAGACTGCAACCCAAAATCCCTTCGCAGCGCATACATCAGCGGCTGAATGCTCCTGTCTGAAGCCAGCGGACGCCGAAGCGCCCTTGCAAGACGAATACAATCATACCGCTTCCCATCCCGTTCATACCACGCCGGCAAAAACGCGACCTGCTCAAACTCCGCGTGCACCAGCTTATCAATCTCATCAACCTTATCCGCAAGAACAGTCAGCTCAATATACTCGGGAACATCCAACACGCCATCCCAACGCGTGACCACCCAAGACTTATCAAACGGGTGATACAACACCCCAACCTCCGCGTTTGCGCAAAGACCGGGATTCACCACAACTTCCTTCGGATACTCCCCTTGCGCCACCGGCAGGGCAAACTCCGCACAAATACGCTGAAATCCCGGCAAATCATACAAATGATTCTTCAGAGGAGCAACACGCTTCCTCCTTGCCTCATCAGAAAGCCGATATCCCAACAAATGAATCTCCCGATTCTCCACCCGATGCGCGCCCGGAAGATACCCCACAAGCACAAGCCCGTCGTGCCTTGCAATTTTCGTCATCTGCTCATTGCGCAGCGCGCCCCACAAAACCTCCACCCCCTCCTCAAGCGCACTATCCCGCATCCTTGCACACATCTGCTTTGCAACACCCGCCCCTGCCTCGCCCGGGTCAACCACGGTCTTGCCCAATTCGCAACTGTTATTCCACGGAGCGACAACCCCCACCGTTGAACCAACAACCGCGCCCCCCTTTTGCGCAACAAACCACTTGTACCGCGAATCCTGAACAGCCCCTGCAATAAACCGCGGGTCCTGAAACTCCGCAAGAGGATATTTTCCCGCATACACCTTCTCATACAATGCCGCAATTCCCTCTGCGTGCGCCGGCGCCGCACGAACTACACCAACATCCACAGACACCTCTTTCATTAAAAGCATCCTGCGTTTTCACATATATAAATGCTCCGACCTGCCTTTTTTCCCATCCTTTAGCGAAAACCTTATTAAAGAAAGAAGCCGCCAATTATCCCAAACAAGAGGTGACAATGGCTAAATCTCCTTCACGCAAACTCGTTATGATTGTTGATGACGAAGCAGACATCCGCTCAACACTCAAAACCATCTGCGAAAAACAAGGATACAAGACCGTTATCTGCTCAAACGGAAACGACTCCCTTGAAAAACTCAAAACCCACACCCCTGACCTCATCCTTATGGACATTATGATGCCGGGAACCCCGGTCAAGGAAGTCGTCAAAAAAATCAAGCACGCAAAAATCGCGTACATCTCCGTTGTCCGCATGAGCGATGCCGAACGCGAAGAACTCCTCCAAAACAAAAATGTCGTCGGATTCATCCAAAAACCATTCGATGTAACGGAGCTCATCAAAACCCTCAAGAAACTCGTATCATGAACATCCGCCAGGAACTTGCAGAAAACCAAACCGTGCTCCTCCTACTTCCCGGAACAGAATACAACCGCGCAATCGTTGACACCGCCAAATCACTTCGCGGCAAAAAAATCTGCTACATCACGCTTAACCGGACCTACCAATCCCTTCAGCAACTCTTTGCCAAACACAACGCGCAACTTAAAGACACCACCTACGTTGACGTCATCACGCTCGCCATCAAAAAGCCGGATGAAAGCCCCAAAAACGTCCACTTCTTCTCCCCAAAAGAGCTTGCAGGCGCATTCGCACACATCGGAAGCCTCCTTACAAAAAACTACGACTACCTTGTCTTTGACTCCCTCACCAACCTCTTCAGTTACAAAGACACCGAAGACGTTGAGGCATACATCTTCATCCTCATCAACAAAATACGGCAAACAAAAACAAAAGCAGTCCTTTACGCACTCGATGAGCAGGAAACCCTCATCCCGCGCTGCTGCATGTACGTAGACAAAACAACACACTATGCCCCATGAACGAAACCATCCTCATCGCAGACGACATTGCAGACATCCGCACGACGGTCCGCGCCGTCCTTGAAAAAGAAGGATACCGCGTCATTGAAGCCGCAACCGCCGACGAAGCACTCAAAAAAGCCAGGACCGCAAACCCAAAACTCATCGTGATGGACATTATGATGCCCGGAACCCCTGTCGGAGAAATCGTGAAACAAATCAAAAACATCCCCATCATTTACCTCAGCGCGGTTCGCGTGAGCGATACCGAAAAGAAAGAACTCAAGCAAAACGGCATTGCCGACTTCATCGAAAAGCCATTTGACATCCGCGAACTCGTACAATCCGTAAAAAAACACCTCCCATGACCTCCCTTAACATCATCAAGGAAATTGAAGAAATCACCAGCATAGTAATCCTTATGCCCGGCGTGCAATACCCCCGCGTCACCCTCGACGTTGCCCGCCAACTCTCCGGCGAACGCGTCTGCTATGTGACCCTTAACAAGACCTTCCGCTCCATCGACGCCCTGTTCTCCAAAAACAACATCCGCGCGCGAAACTTCTTCTTCATCGACGCCATCAGCAAAAGCTTCACCGAGTCCGCGCCCGAAGAAAACCGCTGCCAACTCATCACCCCCGGCTCACTTACCGAAATGTCGCTTGTCATCAACGAAGTCCTCAAAGCAGGATTTGACTACATCATCTTTGACAGCGTGACCAACCTTCTTGTCTACCAAAAACAAACCGACGTCCTCAGATTCATCATTGACCTTGTCAACAAAACCAAGCAAACCCAAACCAAGATGATTATGTATGCCGTGCAGGAAGAAGAAGCGCTCCTGCGCAAAATTTGCGTCGCCGTCGACAAGTGCATCACCATTGAAGGCACAGGCATATGAACCTTCGCACCAAACTCACCCTCATCCTCGCCGGCTTTGTCCTTTTGCCCGGCATCGGCACACTCCTCTTTGCAGAACACCTTTTCCGCACAACCCCCACCCCTGACGCATACGCACGCGTGCTCCCCCTTGCCCACGCAATCGAAGAAGAAGCAGTCCCGCTCCTTGCCACCGGCAACATCGCCGCAGTCAATTCCCTCTTCGAACGCATCCCCGAACACTACCCCGAAATCGAGCGAGTCACCCTTGCCCCGCCTCATTCCGCCCCTCCAATCACCGGCGCCGCAAGCACAGACCCTTCCGACCTTACGTATCCCCTTCGCGACATCGGCGCCCTTCACATCACACTCAACACCCCTGACCCTCAACTCCGAAAAAACCTCGGCACCATTGTCGGATTCCTCCTCATCTGCCTTAGCCTTGCCGGAATCGCGGGCCTCAGCATCACAACCCGACTCCTTGCCCCCATCAAAAACCTCTCCACCGCCGCCCACCAACTCAGCTTGGGCAACTTTAACGCGCGCGCCAACATCAGCACCGGAGACGAACTTGAAGAGCTTGCCGACGTCTTTAACAAAGCAAGCTCCGCCCTTGGCAACATTGACGCGGAACGCAAACAAATAGACACCGCAAAAACCCGCTTCTTATCCATCACCTCCCACGAACTGCGCTCCCCCATGACCCCCATGAAAGCACAACTGCAAATGCTCGAACAGGGCTATTTCGGCAAACTCACCGCAAGCCAGCGAGACAGCGTCAGTATGGTCCTTCGCAACGCAGACCGGCTCGACACCATCATTGCAGACTTCCTTGAAATCAGCCGCATCGAAGCCGCACGGCTCAAGTTCACCTTCCAAACCTGCAACCTTGCGGAAACCGTCAAAGAAACCGCCACCTATATGAAAGGATTTATGCCGGAAAAAAACATCACCATCCAAACCACCCTTGCAAAACTGCCCACCCTCTCCGCTGACCCCAACCGCGTCGCCCAAATCCTGCGCAACCTCCTCTCAAACGCAATCAAGTTCAGCCCAAACGGAAACCGCGTCATCGTATCCGCAAAGCCCGCGGGAGACTACATCCACTTCAGCGTACAGGATTTCGGCATCGGCATCAGCGCAAAAGACCAACTCAAGCTCTTTGAACCATTCTACCAGGCAGAACAAACCATCTACCGGGAACGCGCGGGCGTCGGCCTTGGCCTTGCCATCTGCCGCGGCATCGTCCTCTCCCAAAACGGAAAAATCTGGATAGAGAGCAAAACCGGCAAAGGCACCACCGTCCACTTCACCATCCCCAAAAAGCCCGTCCTTGACATCAAGCCGATTCGCGTCCTCTTCTCCGGCAAAGAACAAACCGAAAAAAAACTCCACCAAATATTCTCAGAACTCCTTGGCCCCATCGGCCCCATTGAGCTTGCAGAACTCGAAGGCCAATTCACCCTGGAAAGCCTGCACGGCTACGTTGATGACCTGCACCACCGCAACATCATTGACAAAACCCTTGCAGAACAATTCAAGCACCGCATCAGCCACGCAATTATGGGAACCGAAAGCGAACACCCCCTCCCGTAAACGCCGGTAATGGTTGTCAGTTATCAGACGTCAGTTTTCAGTTGTCTGTTATCAAGAACAAACTTCCAATAACCCAACGAATACTTTTTAAACAAAACCGCGAAGAAGCAACCCAATGGGCCCGTAGCTTAACACCCAAACTTTTAACAAAAGTTTGAACAAAAGCGCTTCTCGGCTCGTTCGGAGAAGAAAATCATAGCCGGCTCTTCGTTCGCAGGGAAAAAACTCTTCTCCTCCCTCACCGATGTCGCGCAAACCCAACGAATACTTTTTAAACAAAACCGCGAAGAAGCAACCCAATGGGCCCGTAGCTTAGCCCGGTATAGCGCTGGTCTTATATGACCCCACGCGCAACACACACAAAAAAATGCGCGTGTCTAAGCACACCAGTGGTCGGGAGTTCAAATCTCCTCGGGCCCACTAAGCGGCTACGCTTGACAGATTTGACGCAATTGCTGTACACCCATAGGCGGGCACAGAACTGCGTACTGTCTGTCGAGAAGCTCCGCAACCATAGGACCTCAGGAGATTTGAACTTGGCCAAGCCCACAGGGTTGGACTGAGTTCAAATCTCCTCGGGCCCACTCTTTTTCAACGACACGCGAAAATAGAAATCCAAACCAGTATACAAAAAAGTAACTTTTATATACTCTTTCCGCCCGAAAATCCCCGATGAGAAACCTGACCCTCCTTGCGGGAACGACCGTGCTCGTCATCGGAGTTGCGCTCGCACTCACAACCGGCCCAAGCATCACCCCTGCAGTCGTACACGACCTCCTCATCCAGTGCTGGGACGAAACACTCGTTCGCGATGTTCGCGCGTGCCCCCCCGCCCAATTGCGCGCATATACCGCTCCTGCAGCCCCGCAACAAGCGCCGCAAGAACCTGAAACCGCAAGCCGCCCGCCATCCGCACCCCCCATCATTATCAACTCAGAAAAAACCCCTGCGCAACAGCTGCTTGAGCGCGCGCCCGCAACCTACGTCTACTCTGACGGCCAAAACACCGTTTACGCCGCAGGGCCACACCGCAGCACCGGCGAATGGCCCTTTGTCCCTCCCGGAACACTCTACTGGAACGTTGACACGCCAACCCTCTACGTCTACCCCGGCGACATCAGCCCCGAATGGTACACCGCCCACAAAACACAAGAAGAATTCACCACCACCGGCCAAATAGGCTCATCACTCTACCCTGCCGCGCTCATCCCCCTCAACCTCACCCGAAACCGCAAGCTCGATTCAGAACTCATCCCAAAACAATTCATCAAATACTTCCGCTCCCCATTTATGTTCACCGGAGGAATCCGCGAAAAAGACATCACCCTCCTCATTGACGCCTACTACACCAAAAGCCCATACGAACACCTGGCCGCGTACGCAAAAGACACCCCCCTTCGCATTGACACCCAAAAACGCGTCCTTCCCGCACCCGGCGGAACCTTCCTCTCAAACACCAGCATCCACTACCGCGGCCGCGAGCTCAGCTCGCCCTACCTCTTGCAGCTCGAAAGCAAGACGTACCTTGCCCGCAACAACGCACCCCACGAAATCGTGTTCAGGCTTGATGCGCGCAACATCCCGCTCGTCATTGACGAACTTGACGAAAGCGGCAAACTTGTGCGAAGACACGCATACACCCTGCAGGACACGTACACCCGCGACGGCGTGCGAAACACCCCCATCGACCCGCGAATGGTACTTCTGCCCCCGCACATCATTGTCAGCCTTGAAGAATGGACTGCCTGGATGGAGGACCAAGAACGATGAACCCCCGACACGAAGAATCCCAAAAAAAGCCAAAGAAAAAAAGCGCACTCCACGCGCCACGACACACCGCGCCCGCACAGAAACCGCACCATCCCCCTTGGGAAGAAACTGAACAGACCGAAGAAACCCCGGACGAAGAAATCGTGCAGGAAAAAACATCCCAAGAACAAATCCCTCCCGACACGCCCGACCTGCCACGCAGAGAAACCGCACCCATGGACTTCAGCGCGGTCAAAGCACGGCTTGCCCAATCCCGCATGCCAAAACAAACCATCCCCATTATCGGAGAAAAATACATCGGCACCGGCATTACCGGAATCGACCAGCTCTTTGACAAAGGAATCCCAAAAGCCAGCACCATCCTCATCGTCGGCGGGCCCGGAAGCGGCAAAACCATCTTCTGCCTCCAAACCCTCTACGAAGCAGCAAAGGCAGGACAAAAAGTGCTGTATATGACCCTTGAAGAAACACCCGACCGCCTCCGCCAACATATGAAAGACTTCGGCTGGGACATAGAACCCCTTGAGCAAAAAGGGCTCTTTGTCATCCAAAAATTCAACCCCCTTGACATCACCCGACAAATTGACGCAATGCTCGAACAGGTCCGCGGAGAACTCCTCATCGACCTCAAACCCCTCCTCATCCCCGCAGGATTCGAGCCCGACCGCATCGCGCTCGACTCACTCTCCGCCGTTGCCGCAGCACTCTTTGAAAAAGAAGAAAGCTACCGGCTCTACCTTGAACAGCTCTTCAAGCTCTTCAACGACATCGGCGCAAGCGCATTCCTCATCAGCGAAACCCCCGACCCTGTCCTTCGCCTCTCCACCACCGGCGTTGAAGAATTCCTTGCAGACGGAGTCCTTGTCTTCTACAACGTCCGCTCCGGCAACATTCGCGAAAGCGCATTCGAAGTCCTCAAAATGCGCGGCTCAGGATTCAAGAAAAAAATAGTCGCAATGCAAATCAAGGAAAAAGGCATCGTCGTATACCCCGAACAGGAAGTGTTCACCCAGATTTAAACCGCGCAAGAAGCGCGGTACGCCTGAACGCTTCCTTGCGCGCCTGCCAAACACCGCGCTTTGCCTTCAAGTCGCGCTCTTTTTCGTGCAACTGCGCAACCTTCCCCGCATACGTCGCCCTGCTCAGCTTCCCCGCATAATAGTCACGCTGCGCGGCAAGCATACTCTCTTTCACCGCACCAATCCCCTCAACACATTCACTGAATTTTCTTTGCGCAAACACATAGCGCCATTCCAAATAACCCCACACGCCGAGCACCGCCAACACGGCAAGCGCAACCAACAACGCCCGCCAATTCTTCAGCACAAACCCGCCAATAGTCCTTCCTGCAAGCGCAGTCAACGCCCGCTCCCGCGCAAGCGCCACTTCCGCATCCTCAAGACTCAACCGCGTCTCATTATACCGCACACCAAACTCACCGTACCGTTCGGACAGAAAAGCCTCCTTTGTTTTCTCAAGAGAGACCACCACTGATGAACTGTTTCCCGCCTCGCTTGCCGCAACCTCTGCCTCAAGCGCAGCCAACAGGTCGCGCAACTCGAACACCCTGTTCTTCTCAAGACGAATTGCCTCTGCCTCACGAATCACCAAACGGAAGTCCTGCCCGGGCTTAAGCCCCTGCTGCCGTGCAAGATTAATCATCCGGAAATATTCCTGCGCCTTTGCCCTTCCATCCAGCGACTGGTTGAGCAGCGTTGCAGTTTGCAGCAATTTTGCCTCATCGCGCCCTACCAGCGACTCGTTCATCACAAACAGCCGGTCCTCAAGAGACTGATACGGCAACCCCTCACTCCTGAGCTGCTCCACATCCAGCGTCGCATTCAAATACGCCTCCCTTGCCCGCTCAAATAACGCGTGTGAAATTCCCGCAACAGGCACCACGGCAACCGTCTTATTTTCAACGCCTGCCGAACTGTTCCATTGAGACCCATCCAAATCCTGCGCTGCAACCAGCACGGACAACACCAGCACTATCGCAATCCATTTCATTTTCTCACCCTTTTTTTCAGCATCACCAACTCATTGTCAAGCTCGGTAATAAGCACTTTGAGCACTTCCACGCGGAGCTCGTAGCGCCTTTGCGAAATCATCCGCTTCACAAAATACGCATCCTGCGCGTCCTTAAGACCTTTCACTGCCTTTTCACGCTCATTTTGTGTTGCCTCCAGTTCTGCCCGAACCGATGTCAGGTGCGCGCGCTGCAGGCGCAACATTGCACTTTGGGCAACAATCCGCTCAAGACGGCCCTGCAGCCCGCGCATCGAGCGGTTAAACTCCGCCGCACCGATTTCCTTCTTTTGGAAATAACGCTCCTGTGCCTCGCGCAGCAAACGATGCACTTCAATGCGCTCGTGCAGCATATTGTCAAGCCGGAACGCAATATAGCGCACTTTCCCTCTCCGATATCCCTTCCTGCCCGCAACGGCAAGCACTGCCGCCGAAATCAAGAGCGCCCACCAATACCGCACAATGAACACCCGAAGACTGAACGCGCGCTCCCGCTCAATCAGCCCGATTGTCAACGCCTCATCCGCAAGCGCAAGCGCACGGTCAAAGTCCTCCCGCTCAAACGCCTTCACTGCAAGCGCAAGAACGTTCTGCGTCTCACGCACGTCCAGCCCGTCCGATTCCGCACGCCTGATGTGCGCCTTGAGCCGCTCAATTGCCGTTCCCGCCTCAAGCTCACGCTCAAGAAGCAAGAGCAGCTTTTGCGACAGGTACGCCGCCTCCTCAAAGTCACGCACCGCAAGCCGCTCACTGAGCAGCAAGCGCAGCGCGTCCGCGCGCTTCGTCGGATACTCACGCGCGACAACCAACGCATAGAGCCGCTCGACATCGGTCGCCAACTCCTCAATCTCCTCAATCGTCACCTCACGAATCAGCAGCCGCATTGTCTTATACTCAACAATCATCTCGGACGCCGGCCGCGATACCCCTGCCTGCAGGTCAAGCACCTCTCCGACCAGCCGCGATGTAATGATAAACGTCACGTTCAACTCCGCCTTATCCTGATACAGAGGGGATGCAATCTCAACCTCAAAGACCTTACTTTGCGCATACGGAATGTTTTCAAGGAACGGCGGCGACCAGGAGACATACCTTTGCAACACTCCTTCAACCTCAAGGTCAACCCGCTCCATCATACTTTTATTGTACCAGTTGAAAACCTCCAGCGGGAAAACAATCCTTGAGCCGCGCAGCACCTCAAGCGTTGCGTTTGTCACCAGCACCGGCCGCTCACGGTTCGTCCTTGGGAACGCTGCTCCCGGCGCACCGCCACCTCCACCTGCCGCAGCACCTGCGCCCGCACCGGCACCCGCGCCACCGCCACCGCCGCCACCCGGACCAAAGGACGATGCGGCAACAACCTCAACCTGGCTTGTCGTCCCAAGAGTTTGGTTGATTGATGAGAGCTGCACACCGCTGTCGTTGAAACCATCAGCAGCAGCAATTACATCACGGAAACCAAGCACTGCCCCTGCAGGAATCTCAACAATGATAACGATAGACTCGGACGCATTCGGCTCAATTTCAGCAAAACTGCCGCTCAGCGACCCACCCGTCACAACCCAATCCGGCGGAAGCGTGATATTCAGCGTCACGTTTGACGCATTCTGATTTCCGATATTTGTCACCGTTGCCTCAATCGTCACGCCCGTCTGACCCCGCGTCACCTGCGCAGGCAAAATCGTGAACGATGCGAACAAGAACGCATCCTCCGAAACAACAATCGTCCCTGTTGTTATGTTAAACTGCGGCGTTGCATTCCCCGACGCATTAATCGTGATGTTGTACGGGAACTGGCCGAATGCATTCGGCGCAGTCGCGTTCACTTCTATGAACACGACCTCTCCTTGCGCAAGCGTGAAATTCGTCACATTAAACGTCATATTCTCAAACGTGCTGTTCAGCGTGAATGACAAACTAAAGTCCCCGGTGTTATTCACAATAAGCGTCCCTACGGAAACATTCTGACCAATCGGCGCGGCCGTCGCCCCAAACGAGGCCGGCACACGCGCCCACGTCGACTCAAACTCGATTGTCCTATTGAGCGCAACACTCGTGTCATTGTTGCCGAGCGTGTCGTTTGCCGTAAGGAAGAACGAAAAGTTCCCTGACGCGTTCGGCGTGAAATTTGCCTCAAAGAGCCCTGACGAGGAATTATAGACCATTGTGATATTGATGTAACCCGACAGGTTGTACAGCACGCGCAGGACAACCGTATCAACTGCAGTAAAGTTGTCCGTGACTCCTGCCGTGAGCAAAATAGTCGTGTTCGGGTCAAGCGCATCCGCGCCATCGGGCGTGAACGTCAAACTGATGAAGTTCGGCGGCGTGAAATCAACCGTGAACTGCCTTGTTTCACTTGTGTTCGTATTGTTTGACCCATCAGTACACCGCACCGCCCACGTCCTGTTCCCCTGCGAAAGACCGCTTGCACTGAAATTTGACGCGGTTCCGTTCAATACGGACCCGTTCGTTGCAACAACACTTCCATTCAGGTCAAGCGAGCAGCTCAAGACATCACTCACATCGTCAGTCACATTATAATAGAACAATACTGTCGTGTTCGTGGTATTTGTCCCGTTCTGCGGAGCGACCAGCGACACCACCGGGAATTCGTCTCCAAGCACCGTTGTCTCCTCGCCTGCCGCAACCGACGCATTTTGGCCGGTTGCATTTGCAAACGTGACGCTCGCAGAATTGTTCAGCACTGTCCCGTTCGGCAAGAGCGCGCCTATGCGAACCTGAATTGACACTATCTGCGACTGCCCGCCCGCAAGAGCACCCAATGCGAACGTCCCATTGCCAAACGACGGGGCAGGAGATGCGCTCACAAAAGACACATTCGGCGGATAACTGTCAACAAGAGTCACATTGTACGCAATCTCATCATCATAATTTACGACCGTAATCGTGTAATTCAAAAGATTCCCGCGCACTATCGGGTCAACGCTGTCTGACTTCTCAACCGCAAGCAGCGCAACACCGCTCACCAAAGTCGCAGTGCTGTTCTCTACCGTCAGATTCACTCCCGAACTGTTCGCAAACGTCAGATTGTACGAGTTGTTCAGGATTGAACCATTGCCCGCAAAGAAGCTCACGTTCACCGTGATGTTCACCGTACCTGTGCTGTTTGGACCGAGCACCGGAATCACAAACGTATTGTTTCCGCCCACCGGCGCAGGGTCTGAGCCGTTGAACGTCACATTTGCAGGATACTGCTCAACGACCGTCACATTATAGGCAATCTCGTCCCCTGAATTGTTTACCGTAATCTGGTATCGCAAGGTCGTATTAATCAGCACCGGGCTCGGAATTCCCGTCTTGAACGTCGTGACCTCAGGGAATCCGAGAACCGCCGTCAACTCCGTATCTGATGCAGTCCCGTTGATACCTCCCGCACTTTGGAACGACGCATTTGCCGTGTTCGAGAGGACGGTCCCGTTTGCCGTGAACCTGCCCACGCGCACCGTTATGTTCACCGTCGCCGTCGCATTCGGCGACAGGTTGCCGAGCGCAAACGTATCATTCCCGCTTGAGGGAGCGGGACTTGCGGAGACAAACTCAACCTCCAAAGGATACCCGTCAACCACTGTCAGATTGAACGCGCCGTCATCCCCGCTGTTATTCACCAAAATCGTGTAGTTCAACAACTGGCCCTTCACCACCGGGTCAGGCGAATCAGACTTTACCACAACCAGCACTGCCGCGCCGAGCACGGTTGTTGCCGTGCTGTTCGCGAGCGTCAGATTGACTCCGCTCGCATTGGCGAATGTCGCGTTGAAACTGTTGTTCAGCATTGTCCCGTTCGTTGCATTAGCACTGACGTTGACCGTGATGTTTATGACAAACGCCTCACTCGGCAACAGGTTTCCTATGCTGAACGTGTCATTCCCGCTTGAGGGCGCAGGAGCGCTTGCATCAAAAGTCACGTTCTCCGGATAGCTGTCCACTACCGTCACGTTATACGCAATCTCATCACCCGTATTGTTCACCACGAGCCGATAGAAAAGCTGCTGGCCCTTGAGCACCGGGTCAGGGTCATCAAACTTTCTTACCTGAACATTTGCAAACCCACGGACCACGGTTGCCTCACTGTCAACAACCGAACCGTTCACACCGGAACTGTTCACAAACGACGCGTTCACCGCATTTGTCAGCACGGTCCCATTTGGCACGAACACACTGACGTTCACCGTTATATTGACCGTAACTGATTCATTGGGTGAAAGGTTCCCGAGCAGGAACGTTCCGTTTCCAACCGACGGCAACGGCGTACTGCCGTCAAATACAACGCCCGCAGGATAGAACTCCGAAAGCGTCACATTAAACGCAGTATCATCACCCGTATTATTAATGAAAATCGTATAATTCAACTGCTGACCCTTCACCACCGGGTCGGGTGAATCCGACTTGATATTCAGGATAACCGGGGCTCCGAGCACCGTTGTCAGCGTGCTGTTCCCAAGCGTGGTATTGCCCCCTGTCGCGTTCGCAAACGTAACGTTAAATGAGTTGTTCAAAACCGTCCCGTTCACAATTGCAGAACTCACATTCACCGTGATATTGAGCAGGAATGTGCTGTTTGGCAACAAGTCCCCTATGCTGAACGTATTGTTGCCCAAAACCGGCGCAGGCTCACTTGCATCAAAGAGCACGCCCGACGGGTATGACTCTTCGACCGTTATGTTGTACGCAGTCCCGTTCCCTGAATTATTGATAATAACCTGATAACCCAGCTGCGTTCCTTTCGGCACCGGGTCGGGCGAGCCCGTCTTGAACGCGCTGATTGCCGGGAAGACCAAAACCGCGGTGAAGTTTGTCACCACACTATTGTTTTGCTTTCCGCTTGTGTCGTTCGCAAAGAAAGACACATTATACAGGCCTGTTATCGGAATCGTGAACGACGCGTTGTATTTGTTCGTCCCCGGAACGAGCACAAGGACCAGCGTTTGCACTGTCCCGTTCGGGAACGTTATGTTTGCAAGCACCGTGTCAACCCCGACATCATCAGTCACATTTGCCGCAATTTCAATGGTATCTGAGATGTTGTATATTGCGCCTGCGAACGGCCGCACATCGAAAACCTGCGGATTTTCAAGGTCACAACTGCCGTCCCACTCCGTCCCGTTTGTAAAGAAGCCCCTGAATACCCCTGCACCCGAACCGTTCGTGTACGCAACCACAAACCTCCCCGGACAGATTTCCGTACCCGTAATCGGCGAACGCCCCTGCACGTCAAGCAGGCGGAACGTCTGGTTTGGCTGGGCTTCCACCGTGAACGGCGCGGTTATCTCAACACCATCCTGCGCGTATACCGCCGCCTTGATATCATTTGAGGCATTATCCCACCACGCGACAACAAACGTATCCTCGCCGCTTGTCTCATTGCGCCGCACGGTTCCTGCCGCGACCCGGGATATTACTCCCGCATCAGTGTCAATATCCGTTGATGCAAGCCGCACCGTGTTATTGATGTAGCGAATCTCAATCGTGACATCCTGGTCCGCACTATCATAATACACCATCCCGAACGTGTCGTTTGCAAGCGTTGCCACCGCGACCTGCCCGGTCTCACCCACATTCGTATCAACATCAACCTGACCCACCTGGCTTGCACCCGTCTCATTCACAATCGCAAACGTCGCATCATTTGTCCCGTCATCAAAGTAGAAATACACCCACCTGCTCGAGTTCACCCCGCTGCAATCAACCAAGTTCTGCAGCGTTGCGCTCGGATTAATCGCGCCATCAACGTTGAGCTCACCCACTGCCTGCGTCCCGTTGTTGAAGAACGTCTGGAAGTCCGCATCCCCATCATTGTCATTCGCATAACAAACCGCGAAGCGGTCCCCTATCTCCGCCAAGCCCAAATCAGAGTTCAAGCCGACATTTGTGTCCACATCCGCCGGCGACGTCACATTCGTGCCGTTGATGAGGAAGACCTGCATCCGCACATCGTCATCTATCCCATCAACCCACGCGATGACAAAATGCGAAGCGTTGAGCATCATCACGTCTATTCTTGAAGTATTATCAACCGTCGTATCAACGTCCGTGGTATTCACGATGATGCTTCCGTTCGTATTCATAATGCGGAATGATGCATCCGACTCGGCATCGTCAATGAATGCAACCACAAACGAGGTGAAATTAATGGGCGCCACGGCAACATCAACCGCCGCACTCGTCTCAAGGAAACCCGGGTCCTCAGGCGTTAGGAAAACCGTGTAATTTGTACCCGGCGATATTGACCTGTTCGCAACCCAGTCCCCAAAACACTCCCTTCCCGAGAAGTTATAGTCCTTGCACACATAGAGCAGCTCATTTCCGATTGCAGTCACCATTGCCGTCCCGTTTGTCACGTTGATAAACGAAAGGTCAATTGCGTAGTGCGCAAAACTACCCGGCGGCGTCTGATTGAGCGGAACCTCATCATCGATGTAAATAATGCTGTACGGCGATATCTCCGGGTGCACGGTCACATTGAGCTGCTGCACCCGCCCTCCCGTAAAGTTCAACTGAAGGTCCAAAAGCCCCGATGCATTTGCCAAAACATCAACCGTGTACGGCACAAAATTATTTGTCGTGTTCAACACATCAATAATGTTGAACGGCCGGCGCGTAAACACGACAAACACCGAATCATTGCGGTTATCAAGCGTATCATTCGCAAACACGCGAACCGTATAATTCCCGCGCTGCGTCAAATCAAGGAACGTCAGATTGTAGAACGAACCCGCAACATCCGCCGTGAAGTTTACCATCGTGCCGTTCGGATACGTAACCTCAATCAGCACCGTATCAACCCCCGTATCATCAGTCACGTTCACCGTGATATTCACCGTCTCGTTCAGCAGGAAATCCGACTGGTTTGCCGGAGAGATAAAGGTAACATTGGGCGCCACCTGTTCAGCAACAACTGTTGTCAATTCCGAATCCGATGCGGAACGGTTCTCACCTTTCGTATTATTGAACGCAACGACCACACTGTTGTTAAGAACGGTCCCGTCCGGAATGAACGGGCTTACATTTACCGTAATATTCAGCGTCAGGACTGAGCCGTTTGCAATGTCCCCTATGAAGAACGTGTCATTCCCGCTCACCGGCGCAGGACTGCTGTTATGGAATGTTACATTCGGCGGATAAGACTCAACCACTGTCACATTGAACGCACTGGTGTTGCCCGTGCTATTCAGCACAATTGAATACTCCAGCTGACTACCCCGAACAACCGGGTCAGGAGAATCAAACTTGGTGACTGTAACGTTCGACACATTCTGACCGCCCTCAATCACTTCCGTAAATTCAGATATGCTTACGGTCTGATTGACCCCTGAGAAATTTGAGGCATTGACGAACACCGTGTTATTGAGCAATCCGGACGTCATCGCACTGCTCACATTGACCGTAATGTTTAACATTGCAAATCCGCCGGCCGCAATGTTGCCCAAACTGAATGTGTTGTTGCCGCTGCTTGGCACAGTTGAGGAGCCATTGAACGTCACATTTACCGGATAAATCTCAAGAACGGTCACGTTGTATGCAACCTCATCACCCGTATTGTTTACCCGTATGGCATAGCTCAATGTTTGTCCCTGAACCACCGGGTCAGGAGAATCTGACTTTTCTGCAGAAATCACCGGGAACCCAATGACCGTCGTTAGCTCAAAGTCAGAAACCAGCGCTGAATTTCCAGACACATTGGCGAACGTTGCGCTCACACTGTTATTGAGAACCGTTCCGTTTGTGAGCGCTGAACTCACATTCACCGTAATATTGATTGTGAACGATTCGCCCGGAGAGAGATTCCCCGCCGTAAACGTATTGTTCCCCGAAGATGGAGACGGCTGAACCGCGTGCAAGCCAACACCCAACGGATACCCCTCAACCACCGTCACATTAAACGCAGTATCATCACCCGTATTATTAATGAAAATCGTATAATTCAACTGCTGACCCTTCACCACCGGGTC
>QZIM01000023.1 GCA_003599055.1 Candidatus Woesearchaeota archaeon | reverse complement strand
TGGGAATGCGCAGACATCAAAATGCCCTGCAGCGGAACACACGTCCGCAACACACAAGAAATCGGCACCATCACGCTCAAACGCAAAAATATCGGCAAAGGAAAAGAACGCATTGAGATATTGCTGGTATAGAAAGCTTTAAAAGTCGTTCCAAGCCAGCCAAGATACCTGTTATTTGCTGGCGTGGCACAACCTGGTACTGCGCGGGATTGCTAATCCCGTTTCGCGCAAGCGATTTCCCGGTTCAAATCCGGGCGCCAGCGTTTTTTCTTTGTTACCTGAACTGCGTTCTTCCATTGATTAGCGCGTGGGCACCCGAATTTGAAAATCATCGGAACGCCTCGGGCGTTCCTTGACATCGAAGTCCTGCGGACATTCGATGTCCGGGCGCCAGCGTATTTTTCTCTTCTCTGCGCAAGCGCCTGCCCTTTTTATGTTCGGGCGCCCGGATTTTTCAAATCCAGAAGTCTGCGGACTTCTGTCCCTTGAAATTATCACTGCGTTCAAATTTCAAGGTCCGTTCGCCAGCGTTTTTTTTAACCTGTAACACTACTGACACTTCTCAAGACCCTTCTTCAGCCCTGCCTTGTCCATCTTGCCGATGAACACCACTTTTGTCCGCTTGTCTTCGCCCTCTTCAAACGGCCTTCCAAACTCAAAATCCCAGCGCTTGCCCACCTTCTGATAAATAACGCGAAGCTCATCAGCTGCGCCCTTCTCCGACTCTTTCATACACACAACCCCTTTTGCTCTCACCACTGAATCAGGAAGTGACTCGAAAAATACCTGCGCCTTATCAGGGTCAACAGGGCCGGTTTCCACACTCACCGACATCACTTCCGTATCGTGCGCGTGCCCGTGCTCCTCCCTTCTCCACTCCCTTTTATGCATCGCGCGAACCCCGAGCACCAACGACAGGTCAACCCTGCCCTTCACCGCATCAAGCATCACCGCGCCGGGCACCCACTTTTTCACATTTGCCTTCACCTGACTGAGCCTTTTTTGCGTTACCAAATCACTCTTGCTCACCAGCACAATATCCGCACACTGCATCTGCTCCTTAATTGTCGGACCCAACTTCAGGTGCTCGTCAATATTTTCCGCATCAATCACGCACACAATCGCATCAAGCTCAGCCCTCCCTTCAAGCTTTGGCGCGTCAAAAGCCAGCGCGGCAGGAAGCGCCTCCGCAAGCCCTGACGTCTCAATCACCAAATAATCAATCCGGCCCGAATTCAGCAAAGAATCAGCAGCATCAATCAAATCTCCCCGCACCGTACAACAAATACACCCATTCGGCAGCTCAATGAACTGCTCCTTTGTCGTCACAAGCAATTCGCCATCAATTCCAACCTCGCCAAATTCATTGACAATTACCCCAATACGCAGGCCGTGCGAAGCCGTCAGAATATAATTCACAAAGGTCGTCTTTCCCGCGCCAAGAGCGCCCGTCACAATCGTTACCGGAATCATCTCAACGGCAAACCCAAGAACACATCAAGTGAAAAAAACCCTGCGCCCAAAAACGCCAGCGAAACCGCCGCCGCAACCAGCACCACGTCAAACTCGTATCCCATCAGGAACTGCTTTTTCCACACAACCTTCTGCGCGTACAGCGCAACCAGCATATTCACCGCGATAAGAACCGCAGCAACCCGCGTAAACGCTCCTGCAAAAACAAGCAGCCCTCCCGCAAACTCCGTAACCGCGCTCACGAACGCAAAACATTTCGGCAAAGGAAAACCCAAACCCTTCACGAGGCGCACGTGCGCAGAAAAACCCCCTGCCGCAAAAAGCTTCCGATACCCGTGACCCACAAAAACCGCGGCCAACGCAAGACGAAGCGGAACATCCGCATACTGAGCAAACACTGATAAATCCATATTCTTGTTCACGTTCCCTTGCTATAAATTAATTGCGGTAAAGCTTATAAACAGCGCCGCCCGCATTTCTTTATGCAAAAAGTCGCGGTCATCTCCCTTGGCGGCTCGCTCATCAACAGCGGAACCATTGACACGAAACTCATTCAAAACCTCAAACGAACACTCGACAGAATTCCTGCAAAATTCATCCTTGTCTGCGGCGGAGGAAAACCCGCACGAGACTACGCAAACGCCGCCCGCACCCTCGGCGTTCGCGGCAGCGCCCTTGACGAAATCGGCATCCGCGCAACCGCCCTTAACGCAGAACTCATCCGCCACGCATTTCGCGCAGGACCGGTTGAAACAAAACCCCGCGCGAAAAAATTCGCCAAATACCTTGTCACGTGCGGCTGGAAAACCGGCGGGTCAAGCGACCACGACGCAGTCCTTTGGGCACGCGTTTTCCGCGCAAAAACCATCCTTAACCTCACCAATATTTCATACGTTTACACAAAAGACCCGCGCCTTCCCGGCGCAAAACCCCTTCCTGAACTTACGTGGGCACATTATCGGCGCATTATCGGCAACCGAT
Source organism: Candidatus Woesearchaeota archaeon (assembly GCA_003599055.1). Lineage (GTDB taxonomy): Archaea > Nanobdellota > Nanobdellia > Woesearchaeales > ARS49 > SURF-65. Next base: position 88,248 of record QZIM01000023.1, on the reverse strand, counting down.
GGGAATCAGGCGTTCACGCACCCTTTGACCCTGTTGCAAGCAAAGCAGCAGAACAACTCAAACTTTCCGTCATCATCACAAACGGCAAAGACACTCCCAACCTCAAAAAACTCCTCACCGGCAAAAACTTCCAGGGAACGGTGATTCTATGAGAGTCTTTGGTCTTTGGCTCCTGGTCTTTGGTTTGGCTGCCCTTGGTGCTGCGGCACAGCCCATAGACTGGTTCAGCGCAGAACGCGCAACCACTGAACTCAACATCAGCTCAGCTATTACCATTGAACAAAACGGACCAAACCCGTACGTTGAAAACCTCCGCGCAGACATCCTCTTCATCCCCCGCAACAGCGAACGCAGCGCCATTCGGGAACTCCAATCGACCCCGCCCGCCACAACAACCCACGACCGTATTTCTTACACTTGGAACAAGCCCGCCCTTGGCACGGTCCCCTTCAGCTACCAAGCCACCGTTGAAACCACCGGCTCACGCAAGCCCGTCCTTGCCGCAATCCCCTGGCCCACAACCTTTCCCAAAGAACTCCACGCATACACGCTCCCGACACCCCACATTGACAGCACACATCCCGCAATCATCGGACAAGCACAATACCTTGCCCGCGGGCACGACGACCTCTTCTCCCTTGTCAGCGCAACCGCATACTGGGTGAAAACAAACGTACACTATAACCTTAGCACACTCACCGCAGAAGTCAGCCAGCCTGCAAGCTGGGTCCTTGAAAACAAATACGGCGTTTGCGACGAAATCACCTCCCTTTTCATCGCCCTCCTACGCAGCCTTGGAATCCCTGCCCGGTTCGTCAGCGGCGTTGCCTACACGGCAAGCCCCCAATTCCCCCAAGGATGGGGCGCACACGGCTGGGCAGAAGTCTACTTCCCCGGAATCGGCTGGCTCCCCTTTGACCCCACATTCGGCGAATACGGCTGGGTTGACCCCTCACACATCGCACTCAAAGAAAGCAAAGACCCCCAAGAACCCACCAGCATATACGAATGGAACGCACGCGACGCCCGAATTACCGCACACGACCTTACCATCAGCGCAGCACTCAAAAACACCAACGGCAAAATTCAGTTCCCCTTGCGCCTTCGCGCAAACGCACACCGCCCGCGCGTCGGATTCGGCAGCCACAACCTTATCGTACTCACCGCAGAAAACCCAACCAACCAATACTACAGCACCGAATTCACCCTTGCACGCGTCCGCGACATGACCATCATCGGCAGCGACACCCAACACCTGCTCATTGCACCCAAAAGCACTGCGCGCGCCTTTTGGCACGTCAAAGTAAACGACAACCTCGACCCCAAATTCCAATATGAACTCCCCATCCACCTTTACACCATTGACAACCAAACCGCAGAAACAATCTTCCACACCGCACGCTATGACGTGGCTTACAGCGCGGCAGACATTGAGACGAGCAAAGAAGAACTTGCACTTTCCGACAACCGAACCATTCGCATCTCCTGCACCCTTGAAAACGACCGCATCACCACCAGCCAAGGAAAAGCACACTGCGTCATCACCAACACCCAAAACCAAACCATTGCCGTAACCGCCTGCCACACTGCCTGCCAGGACATCCTCTTAGGGCCGCTTGAACGCAAAACAGTCCCCTACGCCCTTACCGCCCCGCGCAGCGGAACCTACCCCGTCAGCTTTAACGCAACCTTCCGCGAAGAAACCGCCCGCGCAACACTCACCCTTGTCCGCCTTGACAACCCTGAAATCAGCATTGCCCCCGCATCACTTTCAACTGCGGCCTACGGTGAAACACTTCCCGTCACCTTCCTCCTCACCCGCGAAAGCCTCAGCATCCCGCAAAACCTCACCGCAACCCTTTCCGCAGTCGGCGCACAAGCAACAGTCCCTCTCGGAAACCTTGACGCGCAACAGGAAGTCACCATCACCGTCCCCACCAGCCAGCTTTGGCAGGAAGAGCCGACCATCACCATTACCCTTACCTATCACGACACCTTTGGCGAGAAATTTGAACGGGAAACAGAAATTCCCGCACGCGTCCTTGGCGTCCCCTGGTACAAACGCGCAGCAGGCGCGATACTTGCACTTTTCATACGGTAAATTTATAATCCGAAAACAACGCTGCCGTTTGTATGCTTGACATCACGTACATCCGCTCACACCCTGAAGTTGTCCGCCAAAACATCGCGCGGCGCAAAGTACCCGAATACCTTGTCTTTCTTGATACCGTCCTGCAACTTGACGAAAAATGGCGTTCGCTCAAAGGCAAAATCGACAACGCCCGCGCGCGCCGCAACAAAGTCAGTGCGGAAATCAACACGGCCAAAAAAGGAGGCAAAGACGCAAGCTCGCTCATCTCCGAAGCCGCTGAACTTCCCAAAATCATCGCAGAAGCAGAGGGACAGCTTACCGAGCTTGAAACCAACATCAGGACGTGCCTCCTTCAGCTACCCAACCTTATGCACGACTCAGTCCCGTACGGCAAAGACGATACTGAAAATGTTACCATTGCGGAAGTCGGCAAAAAGCCCACTTTCTCATTTACACCAAAAAGCCACGTTGACTTAATCACGGAAAACGGCTGGGCAGACCTTGAACGCGCAGCCAAAATCTCCGGCGCACGCTGGTACTTCTTAAAAGGAGACCTTGCGGTTTTGGAAATGGCACTTGTTCAGCACGCAATGGATTTTATGCGCAAACGCGGATTTGTCCCAGTGATTCCTCCCCATATGATATCCCGCAACGCATACGAAGGAGTCACCTCCCTTGGCGACTTTGCAGAAAGCCTGTACAAAATAGACGGCGAAGACCTCTACCCCATCGCCACGTCCGAACACCCGCTTACCGCAATACACCGCGATGAAGTCCTTGATGAGAAAAAACTCCCCATCAAAATGGTTGGCTACTCACCCTGCTACCGCAAAGAAGCAGGCGCGCACGGCAAAGACCAAAAAGGCATCTTCCGCGTCCACCAGTTCAACAAAGTTGAGCAGATTGTCTTCTGCACACCTGACGAGAGCTGGAAATTCCACGAAGAACTCCTCAAAAACAGCACGGACTTTTTTGAAAGCTTAGGGCTTCCCTTTCGTGTCGTCAACATCTGCACGGGCGACTTAGGCATCGTCGCCGCCAAAAAATACGACATCGAAGTATGGTATCCTGTCCAAAACGCGTACCGAGAGGTCGTCTCGTGCTCAAACTGCACAAGCTACCAAGCGGTCCGCTCAAACATCCGCTATCAAAAAGGAACCGAACGACTGTGGATACACACGCTGAACAGCACCTGCGTTGCCACCACGCGCGCACTTGTTGCCATCATTGAAAACTTCCAACAAGCAGACGGAACAGTGTTCATTCCCAAGGTGTTGCAGAAGTACACGGGATTTGATAGGCTCACGAAAGCAGGCAGTTTGTAGTTGGTGGTTAGTCGTTGGCAGTCGGTAAAAAGAGGAAAGAAATGACAAAAATCCATTGGAGCATCTGGATAGGAATAGGACTGATAGTGACTCTTGTCAGCTCCCGCGCTGAACTCACCCTGTTCATCTGGATAGGTCTTGCGTTCATCCTGATTGGCGTAATTAAACTCATTCACCGGTTTGTCTTCACCGAACGAGCACCAAAAGAAGAGACAAAAACAGCAAGACCCACACACGCGCAACAACGAATCCTTCGCTGCCCGCGCTGTATGAGCACAGCGCACGCGACAGACAACTATTGCAGGTTGTGCGGAACGCCGCTTCGCCACCTGAACAGATAACCGTACACTACTTTTTTAAGCCAATACGCCAACACGTTCCGTATGAAAAACGCGCTCATCATCCTTGCAGTTCTCTTCCTTGCCGGGTGCGCTCAACCGCAGGCGCCACGACTTCAAACTCCTGAACCGCTCATCATCCCTCCCCATCCGGACCCTTCCCCCTCACCACCCATCCCTGCAGTCCTTGCAGAACGCATTGCGCAACCAGCCCAAACGCCGCAAATTGCCGATAAGCCCGCAATTCCCGAACTCGGCGCAGTCGACCTTGACATTTACGCATACGGCGCAAACGATGTCGGCGGCTCAGCACGGCTCAATACTCCCTTAGAATACCGCATCCTTGCCGCACAAGCGCGCGCAGGCTCGCCCCCGCTCACATCAGCATTTGACGTCACCATCTTCCTTACCGTCATCCACTCAGACGGAACATTCGACCTCTTCGGCACGGCAAACGTTCCCGGCATACTGCCCTCAAACCAATTCACGTACGACCCTGCCAAAGAACGCTGGGTCAACGACAAGGGCCTTGCGCAAGGCAAAATCGGCCCGCAACGATTCGTCGGCATCGTCAACTGGAACGGACAGACAAAACAAATAGGCGAGACAGTAAACGTGCGGTAACTTTTCGTAAACTCTTCTGATTCACCACCACAATCTTATTAAACCGCTTTGGGCGAGAAAACCGTATGGCTGAAAGCCGCATATTCAAAAACGAGGACGCGCTCGACACGGAATGGCTGCCCAAGAACCTCCCCTATCGGGAAACCCAGCACCACCAAATCGCCGCGTGCATCAAGCCACTCCTCCAAGGGCGAAACGGGCGCAACTGCATCATCTCCGGCGCCCCCGGAATCGGCAAAACCGCCGCAGTAAAGCTGGTATTAAAAGAACTTGAAGAACACCCAGACGCAAGCGCGCCCGACACTGCCATATTGTATGTGAACTGCTGGCAAAAAAACACCACGTACAAAATCTTCATCGAACTTTGCGAACAACTCGGATACAAGTTCGTCCAAAACAAAAACACCGAAGACCTGTTCAAAATCATCGCAAACATCGTCAACAAAAAAGCAGCAGTATTCGCCTTCGACGAAATTGACAAGGTCGAAGACTGCGACTTCCTCTACCACATCTTCACCGAAATTTACAAAAAAACCATCCTCCTCATCACCAACCATCCCCAATGGTACGCCACGGTCGATGCGCGCATCAAATCACGCCTCCTTCCCGAACGCATCGACTTTACCGCATATACCACCCAGGAAATCGCGGGAATCCTTCGCTCACGCGCAGAATACGCATTCCACTCGGGCGCCCTTGAAGACGCAACTTTTGACATCATCGCCCAAAAAACCGCGCAAAAAGGAGACCTGCGATTAGGCCTTTACCTCCTTCGCGAAGCAGGACTTGCCGCAGAAGAACAGGACGCACGCAAAATCACCACCGAACACGCAAACCGCGCACTCGCAAAACTCACCGACTTCAGCATCAAGCCCGAAGAAGCCCTCTCCCCCGAAGCAAAACTCATCCTCGAACTTGTCAAAACACAAAGCGGCAAAATGGGCGACCTCTTCAAACAATACCAAGACATCGGCGGCTCAGGCACGTACAAGACGTTCCAACGCAGAGTTGAAGAACTCAATGCAGGCGGATTTATTGAAACCAAAAAAATCATCGGCGGAAAAGACGGAACCACCACTATGCTCAAGCACAAGAGCCTCGATGAGTTCTAAATCAATGCCTTTACCACATCCGCCTTTGTTATGAGCCCGGCCAACTTCCCGTCCTTTTGCACGAGCACACACGGGTATTGGTGCAGCAAGCTGATTATGAGTGACCTTCGCGCATCCTCGGGCAATTGCGGAGGAGCGGGAGACATCACGTCTTTTGCGGCCTTGTTGTCCAAACGGTCCTCATCAAGCAAGCCCGACTCCGTGACCATCCCAAGAACACAACCATCCTTTATCACCGGAACCTGGCTGATTGCGTGCTTTCTCAAAAGCAACGCAACGCTGCGCGCATCATCACCCGGCGATGCCACGCACACTTTTCTCACCATCAAATCACGCGCTATCGGCTCCTGAGCGCCCGTTGCCGCCTGCAACGCCTGCTCGATTTTCCTTACCGAACTGTATGCGGGGTCAATTCGGCCGGCCTCGAGTTTTGCAAGCAGACTCTGCGAAACACCCGCAAGCTTGGCAAGCTTGTGCTGCGTTAAGCCAAGTTTTAATCTTTGTGCCTTCACCGTTGTTATCTCGAACATATGCAGATGATACTCTGATTCATATAAAAATATTCCTCCCAGAATTATTCTTTTCGGAATAAACCGTTCACGAGAACATAAAAACACGCCCGGTGATGATGCCCGAATGGTCGCCCTCACAATCCCGCCAGGAAAACTCGAACTCATCGCAAATGAGCTTTATTCTCCCGCGCACGCCGGCACCCGTATTATCACTGACGTCCTGCCCCTTGATTTTCGGCTTGCGCTTCTTGAACAGCTGCGCCAAGGACCGTTCACCCAAGTTCCCCCAATCTACCACAACTCCGTCCAGGACTTTTCCCGATTCGGAGAAGACACGCACGCGCTTGAATCGCTGCCTGAATCAGCAGGCCTTATCAAAGAATTAGCGGCGGCACACGCCCAATTTTATGACTGCCTCGGACATCTTGCCTTATTTGAGCCAACTGCCAAAATCACCTACAGCGCGCACCATTTTCCCCTCGGCAGCTTTGGCATCTCAACGCACCGCGATGAACTTCGCTATCGCAACCTCATTGCCATTTACGTTATTTCAGGCAACCGGCAATTTCACGCAGGAAAAACACGCGAAGAAATTGCACCTCTTGAAAACCCGCCCGGCAGCGTCATTCTCCTTCGCGCACCACGAAAAAAAGGCGAAGGAAAACTCAGGCCATACCACTGCGTCACGACCCCTGCCACCGAACGATACACCCTGAGCTTTCGGCACACCCTATGACTGACACCATCCACATCCGCAAACTCGCACTCTGGACGCGCATCGGCATTACCGATGACGAACGCAAAGAACCCCAAGCGCTCTTTGCCGACATAACCCTTGCCTGCGACCTCTCCCTTGCGGGCAGAACCGACCTTATTTCAGACACCATTGACTATCGAGACGTTGCCCGTGACATTCGTGCCCTTGGAAACCATACGTTCTCAACAGTGGAACACCTTGCACACCGCATTGCCGCACTCATTAAGGAAAACTATCCCGTCACTTCTGCAACGGTCCGCATCGAAAAGCCCGGCGCACTCGTTTGCTTCGCCGACCACGCCGCAATCACCATCACCCGATAGCCGTACTTTCGTACAATACGCACCAAGCGTTTAGATGCCCGTCTGCCCTGCTTTTTTGCATGGGCGACCATCCTGACCGGCGAAACACCACTTCCGGATACGCCTGCTTTACCGTCCCTATCAGCCCTGATGCGCTCCGCTCCTTCCTTCGCAAAGAAGACCGCGTTTATTCTGACGGAAACCGCGCACGCGTTGTCGCGCCCGTTCAAGACGAGCACGCAGCAACAACCCTTGCAGAACGGGTACGCACTGCCTTTAACACAACCGTCACGCCTGAATTCCGGCCAAAAGAAGAAGAAATCATCATTGGCAACCTTGAAATCAACACCCGCACAAAAATCGCGCGCCTCTATTCCGCACGTCCCCTCACGCAACACGAAATTGCAGAAACACTCACCACCTACTCCCAGCAAGACCCTACTGCATTTGCCCACGTTGAAGCAATCTATGTCCGGACAAATGAGCCCGCGTCCTATTTTACCGCCCAACAACACGCTGATGAACTCGCCCTCACTTCAAGAATGGCCCGGCGCTCACTTGACCACATCCCTGTTCGCGCAGCAGTCCACCGCGGGTTTATTGTTTGCCCAATTAAACCCGGAAGCGAGCCGAGTTACCACTCCGTTACTAAGACGTTAAGCTTAAAAACAAGAGAACAATAGGAAACCAGTATACAAAAATGGCACTTGAAAAGAGCGTTGAACAACTGTACCACACAAGCGGCGATGGGTATGAATTCATTCCAATCCCTCTTCAATCCCTCAAAAGACCCTACGAATTCCTCCTTGAACCGGACCAGCACCCGTTCCTCATCAGCGGCACACGCCTTCACGGAGAAAGCACCCTTGTCAACGACCCTGAGCCATTCCGCGTCGGAACTGTTTGCCTTCCCACAACGCCTATCACCCGCGGCTTTAAACGGGCAGCACGCGCAACAGAGCCAATCCCCGTTTACGACACCATCGAACAGGCACTCTACGAACTCGAACCAAAAGCGCTCCCCACACAAAGAGAAAACGCAACACGCCTCTTTCAATACCTCTCCCAAGACACCTGCGCGCTCACCTTCCGCGGCAAAAACCAGTCAGGGACTCTTTCCTTTGTTGACGGGAACCTCTTTGCCGCAGTAACCAACACCGGATGCGAACAACTCCGCAGAGAACCCGCACTCGCCGCATTCCTTGCCCTTTTATCGTACCAACCCCTTACGTTTGACACAAAACCTCTTGACCACAACAGCCCTGACTACGTCGGCGCGGGAGTCCAGGCACTCCCTGCTGCAGCCCTTCCCGCATACGCATATTCCATTCGCCAACAACTTGAAATAAACGGACTTGGCAGCAACATCTTTAACGTGCGCGCGGACACCTTCACCCGCCTTAGCGGACCGGACTACGCAATTGCCGTCCGGCACAAGGGACGGGCATTTGGCCTTCTGCGATTCCTCAACGGACACTATTTTGACGGAGAACTCCGCCTGCCCGAACGCTCACTTACCGGAGACACTGCATTACGAACAGTCCTGTCCATTGCGCAAAACGTCACTTTTGAGCGGCCCCGCCAAACCAAAGAAGTACTTGCACTGCACTCCGTCGGCGAACCCGCACAACAATCAGCACTTGCAACAATCGCGCACTACTTTGCCGCAAGGTAACTCGCCTTTCTTTTCGGTTTCATTCTGACTTGCGCCAGCTTTTGAACTCCCGACGACAAAGCTCACTGGACACTGGACATTCTCCCTCGCGGGCTATATAAACGATTGTTGGCAGCTTGTTGTTTGTTGACGGCAGACAAACCTGCTGAAAACGAGGTGATACCTTATGGAAACCCAACACATCCAACAATTGTTCATCGAACAAATAACCGCGCTCACGCGCCAAACACTCGCGCCCAAACGCAGCCCGCTCAACCTTCGGAGGCACTAAAAATGAAAGACCTCCTTGACTATGCAAACCCGGTTGACTTTGTCGAAGACGAAGAAGAATTCGGAATGCCCGGAACAGACCTCGCCCTGCCAAAACCAAGCACGGTCCACCTGCGCGAAAAAATCATTTCACGCCCAAGAACAAGCAAGCCCGTCCCCTTAGGACAAACCGAACACTGCGCGTGGTTCCTCACCAAAGGATTCACCGCCTGACACTTACAAGCCACAACTCCTTCTTGGGCCCCGAGGTCAAACCTCGCCTCGGGGCACCCCCTTTTCTTTTCCCGCAACCTTTTTAAACAAAACTCTGCGCGAAGAACCGTATGGCGAAATACGAAGACGTCGTCAATTTGGCGCTCCGCAGGTCACTCTTTTACCCGGGCAGCGAAATCTACGCAAACGCGCCCGCAGGACTCTATGATTTTGGGCCGGTTGGCGCAACCATTCGCCGTAAAATCGTTGAAACCTGGCGCAAACACCTCGTCCAGCGCGAAGAGATGCTCGAAATAGACGGCGCATTAATTATGCCTGAGGATGTGTTTAAGGCAAGCGGGCATTTGACAAATTTCAATGACCCGGTCACGCAGTGCAAGAAATGCAACACGATACACCGTGCAGACAAATTACTCGAAGAAAAAACAAAAGAACAATACCGCGAAGCAATGCCGGTTGAAGAATTAACCGCTGCCCTTCGCAAACACAAGCTTGCCTGCCCCAACTGCAAAGGCGACCTTCTCGACGTTCGCCAGTTCAACATGATGGTCAAGGCAGACGTTGGCGTCTCCGCCAAAGCAAGCTGCTATCTGCGCCCCGAAACCTGCCAGACCATCTTCACCAACTGGCAACGCATGGCAAAAACAATGCGCATCAAACTCCCCAAAGGAATCGCACAGCACGGCAAAGTATTTCGCAACGAAATCTCGCCACGCCAAACCCTCCTTCGCCAAGTAGAATTCTCCCAAATGGAAGCAGAAATCTTCTTCGAAGCGGACAAGATTGACGATGTCGAACGCTGGGACGAAGTTAAGAACTATCCGCTGCGTATTATGAAAGCAGGCTCAAACAGCGTTGAAGACATCACCTGCGCCGACCTGCTCGCAAAAGGAATAACGACCGGAAAACTCATCGCATACTATATTGCCCGCACACAACAACTGATGGAACGACTCGGCATCCCTGCCTCAAAAATGCGCTTCCGCCAGCTTGACGACACCGAACGCGCATTCTACGCCAAAGAAGCATTTGACCTTGAAGTTGAAACATCCCTTGGCTGGCTCGAACTTGCCGCGAATAACTACCGAACGGACTATGATTTACTCGGCCACCAAAAAGGCAGCCAAAAAGACTTACAGTTCTGCACCCCCGAAGGCAAAAAGTTCATCCCCCACATCTGGGAAATCTCAATCGGGCTCGACCGCACATTTTATACAGTCCTTGAACTTTGCTACCGCAGTGAGGGCGAACGAACCTGGCTCTCCTTGCCGCCTGCGATTGCTCCCTTAACCGCAGGAATATTCCCGCTCCTCTCCAACAAACCCGAACTGACCTCAAAAGCACGCGAACTCTTTGAAACCCTTCGCGACTGCTACGAGGTTCAGCTCGATGAAACCGGCTCAATCGGCAAGCGCTACGCGCGTATGGACGAAATCGGCGTGCCGTGGTGCATAACCATAGACTTCGACTCTTTGAACAACAACGACGTTACGATTCGCGCACGCGATTCCAGCGCGCAAAAACGCGTCAAAATTGACGCGCTTAAAGATGAATTGTACCAACTCGTCACCGGAAAAATCACCCTTTAGGAGGTATCAAGAATGGAAATAAAAGACCTGCAGGCAGGACAAGGAAAAGTAGACATCACGGTTGAAATCGTATCGGTCCAAGAGCCACGCACGTTTGACAAGTTCGGCAAGACCGGCAAAGTCGCCAACGCCAAAGCAAAAGACGCATCAGGCGAAATAACCCTGACCCTCTGGAACGAACAAGTTGACCAAGTCAAAGCAGGAATGAGAGTCAAAATAACCAACGGCTACGTCTCAGAATTCCGCGGAGAGAGACAACTTGGCACGGGAAAGTTCGGACAGCTTGAGATTGTCACCTAAAACCTATACTTTTTTAAACAAGTTATTGAAATAAGAACAGCACACGGGGGTATAGTTCAGCCCGGGAGAACACACCGCTGAAGTGTAACTACTCAGCCACGGTGACGTCGTTGGTTCAAATCCGACTACCCCCATTTATTCAAAACAACTCATTGCTTTTTCAAATCGTCCTTGTTGTTTTGAATTTCTACTTCCGACCTGCGACCACCATTTTATTGTGTTTGCGTACCCGCTTACTTGCAGGTAGAACCGAAGATATCTTTTGTTTGTTCGCGAATCGACTGAGTTGCATTTTCCGACATAGTTTGGTATTCCCCTTTCTTTTGTCCATGTTGCAATTTTTCTTAGAAGCATTTCATCTTTAAGCGTAATATTTACAACAGGATAAATTGCATAACGACCGTGATTTTTCTTTAGACACAACGCTCCATCTGTGTCAAAAACACCACGAACAAACGCACTTGCCAAGTTTTCCTTCGTCCAAATCCAGTGAGGAATTTTTAAAATACACTTACTCTTCTCAAACCCTATGTGCCTTAAGAAACAGACTATGCCTTGTGAGCGTTTATAGAGCGTCATTGCATTTGTATTCTTTAGCTTGCGCAGCTTGAATTTGACATTGAATACTTCTTTCAGAAGAGCGCTTACGTGTTCAAAATACTTTAACTCATCAATAGAATTCCCTGAAATTTCTATACGATTATCTTTGCTTCCTACGTGTCCATCTCCTGAAATAATCCCAATAATCTCTGCAAGATTCTCGGACGGAGCGCAGGGAAGAATAATATTTGAACTTTTGTCCCTGTAGCTTTTGAGGTCATCAGGAATCTTGAACTTCATTATCAGCACTGCTCTCCTCTTCCTAAAATTGCTTATGCATCAACGCGTCCAGTGTCTTGTGATTCCTTCCGGAAAAATCAGAGTAGGTTCCTGCCTATCTTTTCGCACTATACACAATCGCAGGCGGAACATTCGCTACAACAAATGCGCGCTTGAATTTCGGGAAGTGCTGCTTTAACTGCGCTTCGCCAAGCGGAGAATAGTGGAACTGGACGTAGTGCTTTGCGATTTTCTTAATTTCGCCCAAGACTTTATGATGGTCCTTCTCACCGAAAGAAACAAGCGGAAGGCCTGAAACAACCACGTCCGCCTGCCTTACGATGCGGGAGAGGCTTCGCGCGTCACCCTTAACGACTTTAAGGCGCGGGTCTTTGATTGCCTTTAACCCTTTGCAGAACTTCCTGTTAATCTCAACTGCGATAAGCCGTGCGTCCTTTTGCATCCGGGCGAGCAATTCTTTTGTTATAACGCCCGTTCCGGGACCAAGTTCAACAATGACTTTTGCCTTTTTGAAATTAATGCTCTTTGCCATTGCCTTTGCAAGCAGCGGACTACTCGGAAGAACCGCGCCTGTTTGCAGGGGAGACTTGAAAAATTGACTGATGAAATGCCACATCCTCCTTTCTTCATACTGCGCCCCTTTAAAAAGGAGACCCTTAGTTATTCTCACTGAAGAGTGGTTATTTTAAGAAAGATTTAAATAGGGCTCTTCAGCCACCCGCACTATGCCCACGGGACCTGACACTGCAGGACAGTACGCAGAAATACGCCTTCGCGAACTTGCACGAAGCAAAGATGTTTTGCACGCAGTCTACGAAGCCGCGCCAAACGGAACCCCGCGCATCGCCCTTCGCAGCAACAGCGACCGTGCAGAAGACCCCTCGCTTGTTGCAATCGCGGAACGACACATCCGCCAATTGTATACTCCCGCCGAACGCGCAAAAATCGGAGAACACCAAAACACCCTCTTCCTTCGCGCAAGAGCCGCCTGCGAACCCACGCCTGACCGGCTCCACTTCACCCTTGCCTATTTTGCGGACTTCAGCCAACGCCCTGACCACCCGTATGCGGACAGGCGCGTCGGAACCCTCGCATACCTTTGCTCAATACCCCTTGGCAAGAAGCCGCTTGCAGAAAACCCGGACATTCCGCTCTTTCAGGAAATGCCCCAACGCCTGATTCGGCTCTACGCAATGAAATTCCCGCACGACGAAAACACCCCTGCAAGCGCGCCAGAGCCGGGAAAACTCACAATAGATGCCCGCGCCCAACCCCTCCTCATCTTACCCGGACAGGTAACCCGCAGCAAGGCAGAACCATCACGCACCGCAAGCGGCAGGCTCGCATTCGCGTACAGCGAAACCACCGGCGAAGGAATCACACAAGAACTGCCCCACGCACACGCAATCTCAACACTCGGCGCACTCATTGATGAAGCCCGCAGAAAACCGGCAATGCTTGAACAACACCCGCTGTTCGCACAACTCATCCCCTTCTGGGACCGCTACAAAACAACCCACGAAATAAGCCAGGACCAGAGCGGAAATGACGACCTTTCCCTTCTCAAACGCGCGGCACAAGAATACGGGCACCTTGAGGCGCTCACCGAACTCCCCCTTGCAGTCCAAGAACTTGAAAAAACATTCACCAAACTCCGCGACCGACAACGGCACGTTAAGACTTTAGAAGAACAAACCCGCGAACTTGCAGAACTTCGCCGCAAACTCGCTGAAAAAGAACACGCAAGCACGACGCAGGCAGAACGCGAATTCTACGGAACAATCCAAGTCAAACTCGGCATTGCCGAACACGCAAAACTCCTCCCGAAATACTTGAGCGGAGAACTGCCCTGTGACAAAGCCCCTCCGGAAATCCAAGAAGCGGTTAAGGCCGCACAAGGATACCTTGCCGCCCTTGCACAGTATCTGGGCGGAAAAGGAGCGCCCGCCGACATACCGCCCGCACTTCAGCCCGCATACACTGCAGCAAAAAAAGCAATACATTCACGCAAGCCCGCACTTAACCTTGCACCACTTGTTCATTATGCCGCGACAGGAACCGAACCTGCAGAGCTCGATAAAACACTTGAGCCACTCCACGCTGCAATACGGCACCTCTTCCAAGACAAAAAGAAAGCGGATGCCGAGGCACGAGCCGCACGTGAGGACTCTGAGCGCGCCAAAGCAGCACTGAAAAGACGCGAAGAAGCCCTTGCCGGCGAAAAAGACGAGCGCAAACGCACTACTGCAAGCCTTGAACAAAGACTTGCACGCCTGACAGAAGACCTGAACTCTGCACGCAAAGACGCCGAGCAAAAACGCGCGGCACTTGAAAAGAAAAACAAAGAATACACCGCGCTCGAAAGAACACACGGACAACTCAAAGAAGCATTTGACCACGCACTTTCACGATACGACGAACTTGACCTCCAAGTTCGCGAAGCACTGGGGGAAGAACAATGACCGAAGCAGAAAACCCATTCAAACGACAAGTTGACGCCAAAGCAGACGCCATTTCACAGCGCGCACAGGATGTATCCGCACGCAGAGCAGCAGGAGCAGAATACGTACGCAAACTCGAAACAGAAAACAAATCACTCAAAGAACAACTCGCTTCACGACCGGACCCTGCCTATGTTGCGGAACTCGAACAAGAAAAAGCAAGCCTTGCCGCACGCGCCCGCGAACTTGAACGCGAAAAAAGCCAACTTGACGATTTGGTCGGAAAACTATCCGACCGGCCCGCAATTGACACTTCCTCACTTGATTCACTCCGCCGAGAACTTGAACGACAACAAGAAAGAGCAGCAAATGCCGAATCCCGCGCAAAATCACTCGGCGAAACAACCCGCGAGTACGAAGAACGCATTGCAGGACAGGAAGAAGAAATCAGTAGGCAAGGCAAATTCATTGAAAGCCTCAAAGGAGATAACCGTACTCTCCAGGAAAAAATCAATGCATACGAACTTGAGAAAAAGCAAAGAATCCTCGGCGCAGGAGTTGCAAAAGGAGAAACCCCCGAAGCACTTGCACAACGACTTGCAGAAGCAGAAGCAAAAGCAAGAGAACTCAAACGAGAAAAAAACGAACTTGAAGGACGCCTTGAAGAAGCACTCCAAACAGCACACCTCTATGAGCAGGTAGCAGCAGAACGCGACGAACTTAAGGCGCAGCTTGCTCAAGGGCGGCCTCCTGCAAACGTGAGCGACCTTGTCGCACTCGAAGTCCCCGCTCTTTACGAAGAACATAACGATATGCTCCGCAAGCTCTTTGCCCAAGTCATGCACCTTTACGACGAACACGAACGCGGCACTATCGTAGACCAAAACGAAAAGAAGTGGCTTGACGCCCTCCGACGCTGCTGGGACTCCAAAGACGAACTGCGCAGAGGAATAGACACGGTCCACCGCTACGTCATCACCCCTGAAGTTCTTGATGCACTCAAACAGGCAGGAGTCAAGTGGGGACCGCAAAACGCCGAAGGACACATCCCCGGACTTGCCAAAGCAGTCCAACGCATCACAACCCGCGCAAACGACCACTGGGAACTTGAAGCCAGCGCGCGCAAGGTTGCAGAACAGAGGGATGCGCTTGCCGAAGAATTGGTTGCCCTTCGAAACCCAAGCGATACAACAAAACCGCTCCCCAGCGCAAGAACAGAGCGCTACCAAAAAGCGCTCTCCTCTGTAGAACGCGATGCCTACACCATTGAAAACGCAGTCCGTACAGGAGAAACCATCGATCGCGCAGACCTGCGCGCGCCATTTATGCAACAACTTTACACGGTGATTACCGACGCGCTTCACACAAGAACAAAAGATGCCCGCCCGCAAACCACGCCGGACAACCCAACACCCCTTGCGCTTCGCCAGTTCAACCTCGAACGCTATTTCAATGCCCTTGCAGACATCCTTGAAGACGGAACCGTTGACAACGAGCTTCCCAAAGAAGCACAAGATGCAGCCCAACGCCTCGAGCGACAATATCAGGCAAGACACGCGCTTGAAAGAATCGTTGCAGAACTTGAAGCGCGACTTTCCGAACAAGAAACCTCTCTTGCAGACTCGGATGCGCGCGTTGAACGTGCAAACGACCGCGCAAAAGAGCATTCCAAACGCGCAAACGCATACTCTGCAATCCTTGCAGCACTCACCTCCGCACAAGACCTTGAGGCGCCGCAGCTTGCAGAAGAACACCTTGCCGCAATCCCGGAAAAAGACCGGGCAACACTTGCCTCCTATGTTGAATCCGTTCAAAGACTGAAAATACAGCCAATGACTGATGATGAACGTGAGCAGTATGAACAACTCTTACGCACTGCACGCGAAGAAGCCACACACTATCTTGAACAGGCAACAGAACTTCAGGAAAAAATCGAACCCGCACGGCGCGCGATTGCCCTTGCGCAAACACTCGGACAACGCGTTCAAACACTTGAGCAACAGCTTGCGCAAACACGGGCAGACGCAGGATCTGAAGACAATATCAAAGCACTTGAACGGGACCTTGCGCGCGCACAAGGAGAAGCACAAGAGGCATCAGAGAACCTTGCGCGTGCAACAACCATTATCAGCTATTGGGGAATTGAACTGCGCAACCGCGGAGATAACCTCTACCAGGCAGTACTGCGCATGACCGGAATGACTGACGCGCAATTCTTCGAAGCATACTTTGACAGTGAAACGGCCTCACAACAAGCGCCCGCACGCGAAGCGCACACACACTTTGATGCAGGCCTTAGCGCGGCGATGAAAAGGAACTTTCCCACTGCGCGCACAGAACTTGAGCTTGCACTCATTACGAACACGTGCGAGCCCCACCTGACCATCGACACGCTGTCCCAGCTTGCAAGCGTCTCAACCGTCATCGAAGAACCCGCACGGGCAGCAGTCTATGCAGACCTCATCTCAACACTCCTTGCAAGCACGCCCGGCCTTAACCCCATTGTCCGGCAACACGGACACGCCCTTGCCGGGCGCGCATATCGCAGCGCAGGAAACAACGAACGCGCAGACTACCACATCCGCATTTCAAAAGAAATCGCCGAATCAGCTGACCGCGATACTCGCAACATCAACGATGCGTGATGCAATAATGTTAAAGAGCAGCATCACCGAGCCCGCGATAAAACAGTAGAGCAAAGTCCCCCGCACCAAATTTTTCCCAAGCAAATAGCGCTCCTGCAAGGTATCCGCACCGTTCTCCACCCCATTTGAAAGCACGGTCAAAATGTACACGATTTGGAACACGTAAATGCCAACAACCGCCTGAAAATAATACGTCGGAATGCTGTCCCCGAAAAAATTTGCCAAAGCGCCAATCTGCGACCCTGCCTGCTCAGAGCCCAAATTCGAAATCTGCCCCGACAAATTCCCCAAAATATACGTAATCATAGACGTAATCCCAATCACAATCCCTGCAATCGCCGGCGTCAAAAACGCAATCTGCGACTTCATATCCGAAATGATGTCCGCCATCAAATCCTTTAAGCGCTCATTCACCTTATGAATCTCCTTAATGTACCGCGCAACATTGAGCAATGCCTGCGCCGCAATAAGCGGGCCCTTCTTTACGCTTTCAATTAAAACCTTCATCGAACTCTGAATAATCGCGCTCGGAAACAACGTCACGGCACCCACTTTCAAATCAAATAACGCATCACGCACGCTCATTCCCAAACGGCTGATGTTTGTCGAAACCAGCTTGAAAAACTTACCCGAAACCGTATCCTCCATCACCTGCGACACCTTCTGGAATGCAATCTCCGCAGGAATACCGTCACCTAAGCGATTGCCCAACTGGAACAAGGCAGACGAAAACTCATCCTCAAGCTTCTTTGCCTCATCCCGAATCTTAATCACGTTTGCACTTTTCAGACGGAAGTACAGGCCAAGCCCGAGCGCGAGCGCGGCCGGGAAAAAGAGCGAAAGCATACTCGCGCCAAGTCCAAACGGCCCGATAATCACCCCTGCCTGCGACTTGCTCTCCTTGTAATCCAACAGCTTAAACTTGTCAATCGCAAGCTCAAAATCAGGATTCAACTCGTGCAGAATCAACGGCGAGAGGGCAACCCCCACACAGCCAAGCCCAACCGCCACTGCAACAATCGCAGGACTCATCACCACCTCAAACCCCGCAACCTTAAACACGATATTGCGGTACTTCCTTAGTTCAGGATTTGTCTCCGAGAGGTCTGTATCTCCATACCCGGTCGGACGCTGCGAGAGCACGCTCTTTCCCATAAAGTACACAATCAGCGGAAGCGCAACATTAAACCCGGCCGCAATATGATACCACGCAATCCCCTCCATAAAACTCACGACCAGCGGCAAAATCACAAGCCCCAAAATCGGAAGAATAACCCCGAGCATGTAAATCATCGTAATCGGGCCCTTCAAGTTCTGCGCGTAGTGCAGCATCTTCTCATACGTCTCATCGAGCATCACATCCAGCGACTTGTCAAGAAGCGAAAGCCGGCGGTCTTCTGACGTCTCATACAGCGAACTTTGAATGAGGTGGAACGACTCCACGAATTCCAAATTATACTGCCGCCAGCCCTGCAAATACATCTCCAGCGACTGCTTTACGCTCTCATACTTCCCATTCTCCACATCCCAAATTACTTTCCGCAAGTCAAGACTGAGCGGCGGCGCCAAATGCTCACTTGCAAACTCAATTGCAAGCTCCAAATTACTCGTATGACGCATATACGTCACGACATAGAAAATGCACAGGACCATCTGGTTGCTTGACTTGAGGCGCCAGGAATTCGCAAGCAAAATCGGAACCTTTTGCAGTGCGGCAATCGCACCCACGGCAAACACCATCCCGAACAACGCAAAAAACATCGAATCAAAAACTCCGAGCGTCACCCCAAGAACAATCATCAAAAACAAAATCGGCCACACCAAACTCGCCGCCAAAACCCCTCCCGGCGTCACCTGCAAATGACAAGTATCGATTGCCGTTTGCAACTGTTCAGCAGTCTGCGGTTTCACCTTCAGCCTGAGAATCTTTTCAGAAATCCTGCACATCTTCTCATAAAAATTCACCCGCGGAGGCAAAATCTCCGTACGGAAAACCTGATATTCCCGACTATACACCTGGCCTGACCCCTTCGTTGCCTTCACCTGCAGCTCTTTCTCAAGCAATTGCTTATACTTTGCCGCGATGTCCTCATTCATTTGCGCACCGCCCGCTTGAGCCACTCGTTCCACTGAAAGAAAATACGCTCCGGGTCAAGAGAACCCGTCTCCTCACGAACCTGTTCCGCAATCAGGTGAAACTCATCGTTTGAGCGGATGTAAAACGGCGCCTCAAGCAAGTCCGGATTCTTCGCCTGTTGTGCAGTCTTTACCAATGTCTCTTTCATCTTCGCCCGCAAATTAATATTATCCCACACCGCATCCCAATTCCCCGCCCACTCCTTTACACTTCCCGCAATTGCCTTGAGCACGTCGCTGTCACCGCGCAGCAAATCATTTGTCGGCTGCAAGCTGTCCGTTTGCGCATCATACTTGAACAAATCAACAAAACCGCCCTCGGCCAGCGGGTCCTCTTCCCAGAGCTTGCGCACCTCGGTAATCTGCGTCACCCTGCGATACCGATGAATCCCATCAGGACTCCGCACAGGATTCGCCACCACAATCACATCCGTTGCCTTAAAACTCGTCCTTGGAACCCCCAAATCATTCACGACACGGTCAAAAACACCGTACGGGCTGTCCCCGTGAATCGTCCCTGCAACCACGTTTGCCAGTGCGCCCACCCGCATTGCCTCATACAATGCCTTTGCCTCAACACTACGAACCTCTCCCACAAACAGCGCGCTATCACCCAAACGAAGCGTGGTTCGAATACCCTCATCCGCACTCACCTCAGTCGTCCCGCGCGTGAGCGCACTTGCCACCTTCATTGACTGCACATTGTAATTGAGCTTGCGCAGCGACTCCACCGGAAGCTCCAGCGTATCCTCAATCGTGATAATCCTTGCCCTGCGCATAAGCTCAACCATCACACCGCCCAAAAGCGACGTCTTGCCGCTCCCCCGCGTCCCCGCAACCAGCATTGTCCTACTGCCGTCAATAAGAAAACTCAAAACACCCGCGGCAAGCGGCGTTATCATCCCGCCCTTCACAAACAGCGGCAGTGTCCAGGGCTTATCCCTGTGCCTCCTGAACGAATACGCAAGACCGGTCGGATTAAGCGGGTTTGTAATCGCCGAAACTCTTGCCCGCGCACCCGGAAGAATAAGCTCAGTATCAAGAATGGGGTTTGCCTCATCCAGCGGGCGCCCGGAAATCATACGCAACTTCGACGCCCAACTCTCCCCTTCAGGAGCAGTCGGAACAATATTCGTTGTACAATCACCAAACTCATTATGCACCAAAAAAATCGGAATGCGCCCCATCGGCGAATTCACCGTAATATCCTGCACCTTCTCATCCTTTAACAACACCTCAAGAAGGCCAAAGCCCACGGTGTACCGCACCAAAATCTCCGCAAGCTCATCACGCTCTTTTCCGCGCAAATGCATATTCCGCTGCGAAGCCAAATCTTCCAGCAAATCGTGGCTGATGCTCGTAAACACCATCCGCATCCGCTCCGGGTCAATAAACTCGGTCCGCGTCGGCTTGTGCTCTGCCAAAATATTCTTCGCCGCATCAAGCAACTCATACTTCTCATACGAGAGCTTAAACTCCGCAGGAACCATATGATACAAATACTGCACGCTCTCCGGCAACTTGAAAATCGTAATCTCCGTATCCCCAATCTGATAACTCGCGAGCTCCTCCCCGTCCGTCGGAACCGTCGCCATCAGCTTCGTATTCATAAAATCCGGACGAATCGAGGGGCTGAACAGGCGGCGGTACACCGAGCGGTCCCCTGACTGATAGCCCGCCAAAAACGGCTCCACAAGACGAATAAGCCGCGTTCCCTCAAGCATCCCAATCGCATCCTGAATCAACCTGAAATAACCCTGCAAGCACTGCGCGCCCTCCTTTGGCGTAATCCCTTCCTGCACCTGCCGCTGTTCCTCACGCCACAACCTGCGCAGCTCAACATACGCAGACACCGGGTCAGACTTCAGCAGGCGGTAGATAATCTTTTGAATCATTACGTACCGCGGGTTCACCCACCTTGCACACACGGGCGTTGTCAGCATTGCGTACGAAAACTTCCCCCGCACAAGCTGCTTATACACCTGCGCGACTTCCGTAATCAGCGCAACCTGGCCCTCATCATACTCAAAATCCCGCTTTTGCACAAGCACAAGCTGCGTTACCTCACCCACTTCCGAGAGCATATCAATCACCATCGCCATCAGGCGCGGCTCATCCTCAATACTTGCAAAGAACGGGCACTCAGTACAGTTAACCCTCAGAATAATCTCTTCCCCTTCCCGAATTACATCATACGTGCCGCACGGCAACATCCCCACCTCTTTAACCACTTCGCCAGAGTCACATAAGATTAATATGGCGTCTGAGTCCTAAAAACCCCCAAGACTATATAAACGTAACGAGCAGGTTGATAATTGGTTTTCAGTTGTCAGTAATCAGTTATCAGAAATCACGAGCAAATGGCAGAAAAAGCAGGACCACCAGAACCCAAAAGAAGCGAACAGCCCCTTCCAGACATCACTCCACCCACTGAACAGGTCAATATTCTCGCCGCGCGGCTTCGCATCAGCGAAGAAAGATACAGTGAAACACGCAAAAAACTCCTCCTCCTTGAACAAAACATGCTCACCAACCACAAACGCGCCCTACAGGAAATCAAAGGCCTCCAAGATGAATTCTCCGAACTCAAACGAACCGTCTCGGCGGTCGAAGACCGCATCATCACCGTCATTAAGGAACTGCGCCTCACTGCGCGCAAAGAAGACATTGACGTCATGCGCAAATACCTCGAACTCTGGAACCCCGCAACATTTGCCCGCATTGACACCGTCGAGAAAATCATCGATGAAAAACTCGGCAAGCACACCGATGAAGAACACGAGGAGCACGACGAACTTGCCGCGCGGCACACCTACGACAGCCCGAGTTAGTTGGTGGTTGGTCGTTAGTAGTTAGTAGCTATTGGTTGTTGGTTTTTGGTTATCGGTGCTCAGTTTTCAGTTCTCAAAGGCCAGTGTTCAGAGCCGCGGACATTTTCAGAGACGACAAGTTTAAAAAGAACTCAACGCTTAAACTCCCAAAAAAAGGCGTGAACTATGGCACTTGGCGACTTATTCAAGAAAAAACAACAAATCATCCCCCCGCAACCAGACATTGCACCCATGACCTCCGGTCCCGCAGACATCCCCCTCACCCAAGTCACCAGCATGCAGGCACAGGGCCTTTCCAGCAACCAAATCATCCAAACACTCCAACGCCAAGGATACCCCCCGCAAAGCATCTACGACGCCCTTGCCCAAGCCGAAGCCAAAAAAAGCATCGAGCCCATGAACATCCCCGGCGAAACCGCGCCCGCACAAGAAACCCGTATGGACGCACCCGCACAAAAACACCCCGAAAGCGAAGTCCTCGTCGAACAAATCATTGAAGAAAAATGGCACGAACTCCAAAAAGACCTTGGCAAAATGAACGAGTTTAAGGAATTACTCACCTCACGCGTAGACAAACTCGAACAGAGCGTGACCGACCTCAAAACAGACCTTGACGGGCTTCACAAAGCAATCGTCTCACGCATCGGCGAATACGACAAAACCCTCCTTGACGTCGGAACGGAAATCAAGGCAATGGAAAAAGTCTTCACCAAAGTCCTTCCCGACCTCACAAGTTCGGTACAGGAGCTGAGCCGCGTCACGAACAAAATGAAAGGAAAGTAAGCTTGGCGGTTTTTGGTAATTTGTTATTAGTTATCAGTACTCAGTTTTCGGTTATCAGAGGGCAGTTCTCAGAAGTCGGTTTCACTTACAAAACCAAATCAGCGTTCCTTTCTACTCAGTCATATACTTCAACGTGAACGCCGCGATAATTAACACAAGCACAAAACCCAAAAAGTTCGGATGGAAAAGCGTTTGAAAGAACGTTTCCGTCGGGTATTCGCCGCCTGAGTACCTTGACTCATTATAGCCCTTGAGCTCCTCAATTCCGCCCGTCTCCTCGGTCCACACGTGAAGGAGCGAACCTACAAAAATCGTGGCAAGAATTGCAAACATCAAGGTTCCAATCGCGAACTTATCGCTCATCAGCGCATCGGAAATATCCTTTTCCTTCGCGCCAATCATCATAAAGCCCAAAATCAAAATCATCACAAAAATAATGAAAAGAACAAGCCACGGCGCCATCAAGTTAATCGTCTTTACCGCAATAGTGCTGTACAGCGCCATAAACCCAAGCAAGAACGAAATAATCGCCGCGGCAAACTTCTTCTCCCGAAAGAACGGAAGCATTGACAGCATCGCGTACACAGACACTAACACGAAAACGAATGCAAATACACCCTGAAACTCCTGAAACGCGACGATGTCGAGAGGGGTTGCCATTGTTTACGGTCCGAAAAGCTCCTTCAATTTTTGTGACGTTGACTTCTTTGGCTCTTCAGGTTCTGAAATGATGAAATACACGGTAACCAAAAGGGCGCCAATCACAATTAAAATAGTTTGCGTTTGCGTATCAATTACCAACCACTGCGGCAAGAACGCAGGCAAAATACTCTTGAGCGCAGCTATCAAGACTAGTGCGGCACCGATAAGACCAACGGAAGCACTGACCCCTGTAACTTTTGATGGGTCCTGCACCATAAACCCAACGAACAGAAGGCCAAGCATTACTGCAATAAGCCCCACTGCAGAGGTTGGAAGCACCCACAACATCATTTCCACCGGGTCCATATTCGGCGGGTACAACCTCAACACGTGCGGAACCACGACCATTGCCGCAACTGCTGCAGCAATAAACCCGTTAATCCGCCTGTCCGGCTTAACGCCTCCCGTCGTTCCCGTTCCGGCAGGGATCGTGGTCGTGAAAAGTTGTACCTTTTGCAAAATCGCGAATACGAGCGCAAAAATAAGGAGAAACGGCAGAAAAAAATCCTGGAAGCCATAATTGTTTAACGTGCTGAACACCTGCGTGAGGCGCTCCCCGCCAGTCGTATACTGCAGCTGAAACATCATTGCTTGGTAATCTCCTCCAAGAATTTCCAGAAACCTGTTTTACTAGAAGCGCCCTGAGCAGCAGGGGGTTCGGGCTCCCTAATGATAAAGTAAACAATTAAGCCAAACACGAGTAAGGTCATAATAAGAACTTGTGTATTTGAGTCTATTTGCAACCAAGACGGCGCAACGGATGGATAAATTGCCTGCAGAACCACGAGGCCAAAAATAATCAATGCAAAAAAACCAACTGCCTTTAACCCCTGACTTGGCGCTGCCGGCGTTGCGACGAGCCCAAGTAACATTGCCACCACAAAAAGTACGATGAGCAAAATTCCCGTCTGCGGCAAAAAGTTCAGCATAATCAGAACAGGGTCAAATTGAGGAGGGTACGTACGTGTCACGTGCGGAATCACGACCATTGCAGCAATGACAAATGCCAGCGTTCCGTTCATCCGCCGGTCTGCCTTGCCTTTCTCATCCTTGAAAAGCGCGACTTTTTGCAAAACACCAAAAATCACTGCAAAAATCAGCAGGAACGGCAAGAATGCATCTATTAATCCCCACTGGTGGAGCGTAAACATCACCTGCTGAATCTGGCCGCCCGGCTGGGTTAGGGGGAATTGGAATAACATATTACTCGCCCCTCCCTGCGATGAAATACAACACTGCAATCAGGAAAATGATTAAGATTAACGCGGCAACGGCAGTATCCGTATAGAACCTGCCCAGCCAGTCCCAAAACACTTCCAGCCACGTGTCGCCGTCCTCAGTCGTTAACGCATTGAGGAAAATGAACACAATGCAAATCGCGACAAACACCATAAAGCCCGTTTTCCACGGAGAATCAAGCCAGGGGCCCTTCTTTTCCTCAAGCTCTTTTGCACTGATGAATGTGCCAATCAGCATCATAAAAAAGACCAAGAGCAGCAGGAGCACAATCAACTGGCTTGAAACCTGCGTAATCGCCTCAACAATCTTGCTTGACGCAATCACGAAAAACGCGATGACAAAACTCACCATACTGTTGAGGTTCTTGCGCGTTGACTTACCGTCCGCTTCAACCCCTAAAACCCTTGTCCGCTCCAAAATCGCGAACATAATCGTGAACACAAGCAAAAACGGCAGCAAAACATCATATACTCCAATTTCCTTGAAAAACTCAACTGCATTACCCAGTATTGTTTCAGCCATTCGCCACGCTCTTTTGACTTAAAAGTCGGAACCGACGTATTTAAATGTTTCCTCCCACAATGCTTAAAAAGGCAGAGACTTGCCTTTTCCTTATGATTACCAAAAAAATATTCGCACAACTGCGCTCAGAACTCGAACAATTCGACAAGCTCCGCGAACAACTCATCGCCCACAGCCGCGTAGCCACCAAATCCAGTAAACACGCCATTTACGCCGCGCACCGAGGCAACCTCAAAGAAGCGCACACGCTTCTTGATGCCGCCAAAAAAGAAATTGCCGCGATGAACGCGCTTATTAAAAAAGAACCCCTCCTCCCGCAAAGCACCGGTGCCCTTGGCGATGCCTGCGAAGAATACGCAGAAGCGTGCTGCTACATCAGCTATCTTGAAGAAGGAAACGTGCCCGCGCCCGATGAAATCGGCGTTGATACCGAAACGTATTTGGGCGCTCTCTCGGACACGGTCGGAGAACTCGTCCGCAAGGCAGTCAACTCGGCTGCAGCGGGCGATTACAAAACACCGCTCGAAATCAAACAGTTCGTTTCCGACTTATACGCCGAACTCCTCCTCTTTGACTGGCGCAACACACCGGTCCGCCGCAAGTTTGATGCAATCAAGTATGGGCTTGAAAAGCTCGAAGACCTTGCCCTCAAAATATCATTCAAAAAATGAGTACTTGAGAGTGGTGTTTTTTGGTAAATTTTAAATAGTCCAATCGCATCTCATTCACTATGGGAAAAACAATATCAGGACCAATTACCTTCCGCAACGTTGTCGACCAGCTTGAGCTCGCAGTCAAAAAATACCTTGCTGACGCAGGCAACCAATTTGGGTTCTATGCCTCATATAACCAGCCACTTCAACCAGACGCATCTCACAACCCCTGGAGCGTTGACAAATTCATAGAACAGCGACCAATCCTTGAACGAGACCCAATCGTCGGACAATTCGTTTATGCCCTGTTTCAAAAAGGGCTCTTTGACGAATTTTGCGCCCGAGATGATGCGGCAACAAGCATTGACGGCACCATTCAAGGTGCGCTCTGCATACAGACGCACGTCCTTAATTTCTCTGCGATGAAAGACACTGCTGAAGGACTCGCATATCCGGACCCGTCAAACCAGCAATACCTTATCTGGAACTACAACGAACACGAAACCCGCATTGCAGAATGGGCAAAACAGCGCGACGCCGCACTCGAAAAACTTGAAGCACGCGCAAAAGCAAACGCGGCACAACAACGGCCAGACCAACGAAAATGCTGAATTCTCGGTGATTGATTATGAGCCACCTGCCTCCCATCGTTTGGACCGTTCCCCGACTCACTGAATCAGAAGAAGCAAAATACGACGGGTCAGTCCTGCACAAAAGCAGCAGAACGGATACAGGCAGTTAAAACTCAATTCTATCGTTGGCATCAATACTACCAAAAATTTCCTGATTGCACAAACAACGATCCTCGTTCAGTGGAAATAGTGCAATGGATTCCCAATGACCTTTCCAAAAACGGCGATGCGAATAAAAAAATACCTCCTGAACTTTTTCCTCAATATAATTCCCTTGCAGGAGGTTCAGGGTATTCTCAGTCATATCATCTTGACACCTTAATCAGACACGCATCACGAGCAGCAATAAGTGTAACAGGAAATCGTCAATCAGGTTCACAAACAGTGAGAGAGATACTTACGCGAATTTTTAACAAAACTTATTGGGAAATGAACTGGGTGCATCCTGACTCCGGCAAATATATGGTCATACCTGACGCCGAAAAATTGGAAATTTACATCGCGCGAGGCAGAGATTATCCTGAAACCATTCACACGTATTGGCATAACTGGCTATCAGATTTTGTTAAGTCACACGAAGCCGCAACAAAAAAGCCGGGCAACGCAGGCAAACCGTGGTAGCCAAAACTTTATAAATCGACCCTCTGATTGCCCGTTCTATGCTCCGCTCACACACCTGCGGCCAACTGAACACGTCGGACCTCAAAAAAGAAGTCACTCTTTGCGGCTGGGTACATACAAGACGCGACCACGGCGGGCTCATCTTCATCGACCTTCGCGACCGCTTTGGCATCACGCAAATCGTTTTCGACCCATCGCACAACAAAGACGCGCACGCACAATCAGAACACCTGGGCCGCGAATTTGTTATCCGCATTCACGGACACGTCCGAAACCGCCCCGAAGGAATGCTCAACCCCAAACTCCCCACCGGCGAAATCGAAGTCATCGCGGACACGCTTGAAATCCTGAGCCACGCAGAAACACCGCCCATCGAAATCGACGACCGCAACCTTGCCAGCGAAGAAACACGGCTCAAATACCGCTACTTAGACCTGCGCCGGCCAACCATGCAGTCACACCTTTTGCTCCGCCACAAAGCAGCACAGGCCGCCCGCGAATTCTTAAGCTCAGAATCATTTCTCGAAATCGAAACACCCCTGCTCGTCAAAACAACGCCCGGCGGCGCCCGCGTGTTCAAATCACCATCGCGCGTCCACCCCGGCAAATTCTTCTCCCTTCCCGAATCACCCCAAATTTACAAACAACTCCTTATGGTCTCCGGGTTTGACCGCTACTTCCAACTCGCACGATGCCTGCGCGACGAAGATTTGCGCGCAGACCGCCAGCCCGAATTCACCCAAATCGACCTTGAAATGAGCTTTGTCGACATGGATGATGTCCTGTCCATCGGCGAAAAACTCGTTGCGCACATCTTCAAAAAAACACTCGGCGTTGAATTACCCCTCCCATTCCCCCGCATGACTTTCCACGAAGCAATGACCACATACGGCTCAGACAAACCTGACCTTCGCTTCGGTCTTGAATTCACCGAAGTTACCGACATCGTCAAACACTCAGACTTTGGCGTCTTCAAATCAGTCGTTGACAAATCAGGCCGCGTGTTTTGCCTCAAAGCACCCGGATGCGCAAACTTCTCCCGCGGAGATATCGAAGAACTTATCGAGATTGCAAAGACACACAAACTCCCCGGCCTTGCCTGGATGAAAGCAGAAGCGGGAAAACTTGAAAGCAACATCGCCAAATACTTCTCGCCCGCAATACAACAACAACTGCTTACTGCGACAGCCGCAAAAGACGGAGACCTCCTCCTCTTTGCCGCAGACCAATACGAAAAGGCAGCAAACGGCCTTGGACAAGTACGCCTCCACCTCGGCCGCAAACTCAACCTCATCAAAGACGGCGAATGGAAATTCCTCTGGGTCATTGACTTTCCCATGTACGAATGGAACGACGATGCGAACCAATGGGCCGCACGCCACCACATCTTCACCCGCCCGCACGACGACGACTGGGACAAGCTCGAAAGCGACCCCGGGCAGGTCCGCGGCAAACTCTACGACATTGTCCTTAACGGCGTAGAACTTTCCTCGGGCAGCATCCGTATCCACCGCAAAGACATGCAGGAACGCGTCCTCAAAGTAATAGGCTTAACATACGAAGAAGCAGCAAAACGATTTGACTTCTTGCTCGAAGCATTCAAATACGGAGCACCACCCCACGGCGGAATGGCCATTGGCTTTGACCGCCTCGTCGCCCTTATGGGCGGGCAAAACGACATCCGCGAATTCATCGCATTCCCACGCAACAAATCGACTGAAAATCCGCTTGACGGAAGCCCGCAGGAGTGGACGCCTGAGTTCCTGAAAGAGCTGAACCTGAAAGTTGATGTTGCGAAAGGACCGAAATAGTCAGTAGTTGGTTGTTTGTAGTTGGTGGTTGGTATGACTCAGTTCTCGGTTTTCAGTTATCAGTTCTCAGAAGTCAGTCTTCAGTTCTCAGAGATTAAATATGGTGAATTTGATAAACTTCAAAAACGCCCACGGCAGCTTAACAATATCCCAGAAGGTTAACTTTGCTCGCAAGCCAACGTAATCCGCGCCAGGACACGGCGCAGGAGGCGTCCAACAGCTTGCTCCAAAAGAACAAGTGTCTTTTACATCCATCGTGTACGCAGTCCAGCCATCAGAGCGCTCAATTAAATCTATTCTTGAACAATTACAAATATTAGCATTGACAGTCTTTCTCATCTGTTCAAACTCATTGAACTCACTGTCACTTTGCTTTTCTATTGATACGTATTGGTCTTGATATTTTGTCAAAAAGTTTAGTATGGTTTCAGAATCAGGTGCACTCAATGCGATTGAGTCTATTCGTTCGTTTGCGGAAGGTCTTTCGCTTGACACGCTTGAGATTTGAATTGTGCAAGGAATTGCCACGCTGCTTGGTGGTTTGAATCCTTGAGAATCGAACGTGGATATCATTGAATGGCAGACTGCTTCGTCTTTACTGACAAATGATATGTGGGGTGGAATTTTAGTCAGACTGCATGCCCATACTCCTGCACTCATCAGCAAGAAGAGTAACACTACCATTTTTATCCTCATAGGATGACTTCACTAATCCTCTTATAAGTACTCTCTTTTTTTGTTAGGTGAATCCCTTCCTATTCTGAAAAAAGAGCGGCGGGGCCGGGAAATTCAACCCAACAGCTTGAGACCGCAAGGTTTTTGAACCCGGAAGTCCTTTCGGCACAGAGGTTTCAGCTCTGCGGCTTACCGGGTTAGCCATACCCCGCCGCGGTTTTTCTTTTTCATTCTTCTTTTAAAGAAGTCATCGACGAAAAAGCGGGAACTATTCCGAACAGGTCTGAACATTTTCTGAAACTACGCTGCTTTTCCGAAAATCGGCAACCACACTCTTTTTAAACATCATCAGAACTCCTTTCCCTTATGGAAATCACTCCTGACCTTGTCAAAAAAGTCGCGCAAAACGCACGGCTTCGGCTCAAAGACGAAGAAATCAAAACGTTCGCCAAAGACCTGCAGGACATCCTCACCAACTTTGAAATATTGAACGAACTTGACACTGCAAACGTGCCGCCGTCGTTTCACCCCACCCCCATCCAAAACATCACCCGCGAAGACACGCCTCAACCGTGCGTGAACCGCGAAGATGCGCTTGCCCTCACCCCCCACAAAAAAGACAAGTACTTCAAAGGACCAAAAACACTATGATACAACAATTCATCACGGACGCAAAACGAGGAAACATCGACCTTGTCGAACACGCAAGCAAAGCACTTGAATCCGCCCACGCAATCAACAAAGAATACCGCTACATTGCCGCCTGGGCAGACCCGGTTGCGCGCGCAGAACAACTCCAGCAACTCGCCAAAACAGGAAATGCACGCGGCAAACTCTTCGGCGTCATTATCTCCGTTAAGGACAACTTGTGCGTTCAGGGCGTTGAAAGCACCGCCAGTTCAGCAATACTCAAAGGATACAAGCCCCTCTACAACGCCACGGCAGTTCAGCGCTGCCTTGATGAAGGCGCCATCATTTTAGGCAAAACCGTCCAAGACGAATTCGGATTCGGCGGCTTTAGCATCAACACCGGAACAGGCATTGAAAAACCACTTAACCCGCTTGACAAAAAAAGAACCTGCGGAGGGTCATCAGGCGGAGCCGCAGGACTCACCAAAAAAGCACCCTTCCCCCACCTTGCCCTCGCAGAAAGCACCGGCGGGTCAATCGCAAACCCCGCAAGCTTTTGCGGAGCCGTCGGACTCACGCCCACCTTTGGGCGCGTCTCGCGATACGGCCTCATCGACTACGCAAACTCCCTTGACAAAATCGGCAGTATGGCACTCACGGTTGAAGACGCCGCCCTGCTTCTTGACGCCATCAGCGGGCCAGACCCGCACGATTCCACCAGCGCAAATGCGCCAACAGACCCGCTCACCGACATCCCGCGCGCAATACACGGACTTCGCATCGGCATCCCCCAAGACTCATTCCCCGAAACCATGGACAACACAACACGGCGCGTCCTTATGCTCGCCCTGCAACAACTTGAACAAAACGGAGCACGAAGGCTCGACATAAAACTCCCCATCAGCACCAAATACGGGCTTGCCGCATACTACACCCTTGCCATGAGCGAAGCCTCAACCAACCTCGCCAAATACTGCGGCATCCGCTACGGCGCAAGCGAAGCACTCTCGGGAAATTACAACGACTACTTCTCGCGTGTACGCGACAACCACCTCGGCGAAGAAGCAAAACGGCGCGTACTCCTTGGCACCTTTGCACGCATGGCAGGCTATCGCGACGCATTCTACACCAAAGCAGCGCAGGCGCGCACCAAAATTATTCAGGAATACCAAGCAGTGTTCAAGGACGTTGACGTTATTGTCACGCCCACAATGCCCCTTGTCGCGCCCACGTTCGACGAACTCAAAAACCTAACACCCCTGCAACACTACCAAATGGACGTTCTTACCGTCCCGCCCAACCTTGCAGGACTCCCCCACATCACCATACCAATCGGAGAAGCACACGGAATGCCGGTCGGCCTCATGATAACCGCGCCACACTTCCACGAACACAAAATGATACAAGTCGCAAAAAGCTATGACAAAAAATAACGTCAAAATCGGACTCGAAGTACACGTGCAGCTCAAAACAGAAACAAAACTCTTCTGCGGCTGCCCGACAAACGCCGCCGAACCAAACACGGCAGTCTGCCCAACCTGCCTTGGACACCCCGGCAGCAAACCAGTCCTTAACACGCGCGCACTTGAATTCGCAACAAAACTCGCCCTTGCCCTTGGCTGCACGATAACCCCGCACGTGACCTTCTCACGCAAAACATACTTCTACCCTGACCTCGCCAAAAACTACCAAATCACCCAACACGAAACACCGCTTGGAACAAACGGACAACTCGTCCTCACGGAAGCACGCGCAACCGCCGATGCCGCGCACAAAACCGCCCTTCCCGAGGAGCGCCTTGTCCGCATCACGCGCGTTCATATGGAAGAAGACCCCGGCTCGCTCATCCACGAACAGAACAACTGCCTCATCGACTACAACCGAAGCGGAATCCCCCTTTGCGAAATCGTCACCGAACCCGATATGCGCTCACCTGCAGAAGCAGAAGAATTTATGGAAAAACTTGCAAGCATTCTCTCTTACCTCGGCATCTTTGACCTCAACACCTGCGTCGTTAAAGCAGACGTCAACGTCTCCATTGCCGAGAAAAACTACCAGCGCGTCGAAATCAAAAACATCACCGGCTTTAAGGAAATCTACCGCGCGCTCCTCTTTGAAATTGAGCGGCAGAAACAAGAGGAGGTCCGCAAAGAAACCCGCGGGTGGAGCGCGGAACGCGGCGTCACCTACCATATGCGCCTCAAAGAATCCGAAGAAGACTACGGCTACATCACCGAACCGGACCTTCCCTCATTTACCATCAGCGAGACTTGGGTCAAATCCGTCCAGGCAACCCTTCCCGAACTTGCCGAAAACCGCGCAAAACGCTGGAGCACAGAATGGAACGTCGATTCAGGAGATGCCAAGATTATTGCGCAAAACCTTGACGTCGCCACACTCTTTGATGACATCGCCAAACACGGCTGCGACCCCATCCTTTCCGCACGCTGGATTCGCCGCGAAGTCCTTCGCATCCTCAACGACAAAAAAATAGGGCTTACGCAAACCGAATTTGACTCCCACCACCTTGCCGAACTCTTCAAACTCCTCTCAACCAAAAAAATCACGGACCGCATCGGGCAAAACATTATCGCCCTGCTCGCAGAGAAAAAATTCAGCCCCGCGGCATACGTCGACGAACAAAACCTCGGCGTCGTCGCAGACGAAAGCGCGCTCAAAAAAGCGTGCGAAGAGGCCATTGCGAACAACGCGAAAGCCGTTGACGACTACAAAAAAGGAAACGAGAAAACCCTTATGTTCCTCGTCGGACAAGTTATGAAAGCAACCGGCGGCAAAGCAGCACCGAATGTCGTGAAAGAACTGCTTGCGAGCCTGCTGAAATAATCACTTTTGCAGAAGAACGTCAAGCTCGCCGCACAGCCGCGCCTCAAAATCAGTTACGCGCTCCCCCTCCTCTTTCTCCGCGGACAACACCTGCATCAATTTTCTTGCAATCCTCGCATCCCCGCCCGCCTTCCTTAACTGCCCATCGTGCTCATCGAGCAGGGCAGCTTCCACTTCCTCAACACTTTGCGCTTTTACCGAAACGACCTCGAGCTCCTTACTTGTGAGCGCAATCGTGTTTCGCAGCACCGCATACGCCCCCTTCTGATACGCGTCGTGCAAGAGGTCATTCCACGCAATATCACTTGGTCTTCCTTGCGCAAGACAGCCGGACACGCGAAGCGTCACAAGCGCATTTGGGACAATCGCACTTATCCCCTCCTTTATTTTTGCCTCAACCGCGCTCGGCACAAGACCTTCCGCGTCAACAGAGAGACAAACCACCGGGCACACCTCAAGCGGCACGTGCTCAATTTTTCCATCTGTCCACAATACAAACGAGCCGTGCCTCAACTTTTCAATCTCGGCAAAATTGTTCGGAAAAATCGGGCCGGGATACACAATATTCTCATAGCCGTCCATCGAGCGCCTGTCCACCACGTGCACGTGACCTCCCGCATAATAGTCGAACCCCCTTGGCAAAAGACTCAATGCCATCCCCTCCACCTGCGCGAACTCTTTTGGCTTGAGCTCTTCTATTGCGCTATGGAAAAGGAACACTTTCGGCCCCGGCTCTGCCTCAAGGTTTTCCTTTGCAAGAACGTGATAATACCCTGACTCAAGACCTCCCTTCTTCCCAATCATCCCGGTGATTTTCATCCCTGTCTTTTGGTCGCGCGTGAACTCAAGACGCAACCGGCCGTCGGGAATCTCCGTTCCCCGCGCGACACCGGTCACAAGACCCGCGTGCTCAAGCACATCAATCATCGTCTTCCCGCTCGGTGAAAAATCGTGACTGCCTGCGATGATGTAGACGGGAATATGCGCGTCCTTAAGCCGCCGCAACTGCTCGACCGCCATACGCAAACTGTCAATCGCCGGAATCGCCGTATTAAACAAATCACCGCTCACCAGCACAAAATCAACCTTCTCTGCAATGCATTTGTCCATCGCCGCAATAAACGATTTCGTATTGAGGTCCCGCAACTTCAGGTCACGCCAGCCGCCGATGTGACAATCAGACAAATGCGCGAACTTCACCATCTTACCCCAACTTCACTCCCGAAAAGCCCGTCCTTGCCTCCTCCTTCCTTGCGCTGGGCATTATCACCTTAATCGGCATTGCGAACGGCAGAAAATTACTTGAAATAACCGCCTCCCCCTTATCCAAACTCGCAATCAGGCGGTCATCACTTGACAAGTCCTGGCTCGCACTCTCAATCACCGCACTCCGCTCGGGACGAAGCTCAATTCCCAAAATGACTTTCGTGTTCAGGTTTGCCAAAATCTCCCGCGGAATAAGACTCGGCAGCTGCGTGATTGCAACAAGCCCCACGCCAAACTTTCGCCCCTCCCGCGCAATCGTCGAAAAAATGTTCGGGCCGCGCTCAAGCACATCCTTTCCGAGCACACGCGGGGCCTCCTCAACCACAATACTGATGACCGGGCCGCTCTTGATTTGCTCCAAATCCCGGAACTTCCGACGGTCAAGAATCGTCGTTGCAATAATGCTGCCGACAAGAATCTCAAGATTCCCCTGAAAGCTGCTCGTATCCACAATAATCGTCCTGCCCTCCTCAAGGTCCCGCACCATATCACTCACGGTCGATTGGCCCGCGTGCAGGTCAAACACGCCCCGCGACGAAATCTCCCCTTCCGCACTCACGTCCAGACGCAAGACCTGCGCGAGCGAACGCCGAACCACGGCAATCGTCGCCTCGTGAAAGTCATTCCGGTCCTGCCGCACCGGCTCACCTTTCAGCACTGCCTCAACCCAACGCTCCCGAAACGCCGCAAAATACGCATTAAGCGCCTGCCTTTGCGCATCACTCCAGTCAAACACGCCGTCAAAATGGCGCGGCTGCAACAGCCCGACATTCACCTTCAGCGTCCGCTGGCCGGACTTTGCATTCTTCGGCGTGTAGTACACCAAGTTCTTTTGCGCAAGCGGATGGGCTGCAAGCCGCTTCCCGTACTCATCGTGCGGGTCGAGCACCAGCATCCCCGCAAAATCCTTCCCCATCTGGTCCCAAAGCAAACCCGTCATAAACACGCTCTTGCCCCGCCCGGTCGTCCCGGCAATCAGCACGTGATGACTGAGCGCGGCCTTTCCGTGAATCGATACCGGAACATCCAAAACCCTTGACCCGCTGCGCAGCTTTCCCAAAAAAAGCGGAAGCTCCGGCTGCGTAATCGCGCGCACATCAGCCTCCTCAATCTCGCGAACACCGGAGAAAAACGCAGGCAAAACTTTCGCAGGATACGCCTTGTTTTCCTGCATCAAGGCAAGGCTCTTGATTCGTGCAAGAAAATACGCGCGAAGCTTCTCATCCATAATCCCAAGCGTCTCATCCTCCTCAAGCTTGAGCCCCGACACCAACTCCAAATTTTGCTGAGAGAGCTGCGAGCCGTACAGCAAATCAAACACCTGCACGAGCATCCTGCCCCGCTCTGACTCCGCAACGAGAAGCTCTCCAAGCTCAAGCGAACGACCGCTCCGCTGGCGCACCAAAACGCTCCCGAACTCCCCGCCGATAACCAATCCCTTTTCCACTTATTTGATTCAGAATGCCGCGCTTTTATGGATTACGCAACTCCAGCACAACCATCCCAGAAGATTTATAATCGCGCACGGCATTACTGCCCGTATGAAAAAGAGGAAACAAAGCAAACTCGTTTCGGAAGCACTCGCCCGCGCAAAAGAACTTGAGCGCAAACCCCTCCCCACCAAAAAAGAAGTACTCACCATCTACCAAGAGGGCATCAAAAACGCGCAACAACTCGGCAAGCTCCTTAAGCCCGCCTGGTTTGTTTCCGACGAGAAAACACCGCGCGCCAAACGCGCCCGCATCAAAAAATTGACGGGAAAAAACACGCGCCCGACG
The DNA here is from genome assembly GCA_003599055.1 of Candidatus Woesearchaeota archaeon. GTDB lineage: Archaea > Nanobdellota > Nanobdellia > Woesearchaeales > ARS49 > SURF-65. Next base: position 52,090 of record QZIM01000023.1, on the reverse strand, counting down.
AGAAGAAAGAAAACTTTATAAATCGCCGTGAATTCTCATCTTATCGTCGTAATCATCGACGGGGAACGGGGGACCGGACCTCAAAAAAGATGGAGGAACCACAATGGCAGAAAAAGTAGCAAAAGTCGGAGTCAAAAAAGCAGACGGATATCTTTACTTCGTTGACAAGGCAGGAGACGTCTCCCGTGCAAAAATGGCACGCGGCCGCAAGGGAAAGCCCGGAAAGGCAGAAAAAGTCGCAAAGGTCGGCGTCAAGAAGCAAAGCGGATACCTTTACTTCGTTGACAAGAACGGCGACATCTCCCGTGCAAAAATGGCACGCGGCGGCCGATAAAAAATTCCTTTATTTTTTCTTTCTTCATTTTTCTTCTCGCTTTTCCAACTTCGAAAACTATAAATACCCACACTTCCGCAAAAACCAAAAAGGGTTTTGGGACATGATTAAAAAAATCAAAGGATTCTTCACTTCAATGTTCAAGCGCGCACCGCGCCAAAACTTCAAGCTCGGACTCTACGGGCCGCCCAACTCCGGCAAAACCACGCTCGCAAACAAAATCTGCCTTGACTGGCTCGGCCAGGAAATGGGCAGCGTGTCCCCTGTCGCACACGAAACCCGCGAAATCCAAGTCAAAGAAAAAATCACCATCAAAAACAAAGACGGACGCGAACTTCTCTTCAACCTCGTTGACACGCCCGGCATTGCCACCAAAATCGACTACGAAGACTTTATGAAATCAGGCATGGGCGCAACCAAGGCAAAAAAACGCGCAAAAGAAGCCACCAAAGGAGTCATCGACTCCATCAAATGGCTCGACGAAGTACACACGGTCCTTGTCGTCCTTGACGCCACCGAAGACCCGTATTCACAGGTAAACGTCACGATAATCGGCAACCTTGCCGCGCGCAACATTCCCGTCATGGTTGTCGCGAACAAAACCGACCTCAAAAAATCAAGCATCAAACGCGTCCAGGCAGCATTCCCCCAATACCCGGTCATCGGCATCAGCGCCAAATACGGCAAAAATATGGAGGAGTTCTACAACAAACTGTTTGAACTCGCAGGTGCGTAAACAATGGTCACCCTCCACTTTATGCCTTATACAGAAATCCAGCCGCTCAGTTCAGTCGGGCGCATCCGCAAGCTGCTCAACATTGCCAAACAGAACAAAATTGTTCTCCTTCAAGGACGTCTTCGCAAAGAAGAAGAAGCAGAACTGATTAAGACAACAATGGAAGAAATCAACAAAGAATTCCGCGGCATCGAACTGTGCGTCATTAACCCCGCACAACACGCAACCGACGGCCTCACCAAATTCAAATACGACCTTATGAGCGTGTTCCTTGGCGACACGCAAGGCCTCACCATCATCGGACCGTCAAACATCGTCAAAGGCATCAGACAAGACCCCACCAAAATTGAGCTCCTGACACAGGAAGCCCAACGCAAAGCAGCAAGCAGCTCCGGCAAGAAAAAAAGAAGATAGTCGGCAGTTGGTTGTTGGTGGTTTGTAGTTAGTGGTTGATTATTGGTTCTCAGATCAGTTATCAGACGTCAGTTATCAGTTATCAGAAATAATACTGCATAACAGAAACACTTAAAACATTCAGCCCGCCCACTCCCGTTATGCCACACCAGTGCGTCCGCTGCAACACCTTTTACGAAGACGGCTCACGAGAAATACTCACCGGCTGCACGTGCGGCGCACGCCTCTTCTTCTTCATCAAAAAAGAAAAACTCGCCGCAGCCAAAGAAAGCCCGCTTGTCAACCTCAAGCCCGAACAAAAAAAACAAATCGAAGAAGACGTCCGCGAACTTGCCGGCAGCCAACTGAACGACGCACCCGTAGTCCTTGACTTTGAAACCATTCGCGTCACCAAGCCCGGCCAATACGAACTTGACATTGTCAAACTCTTCCAACAAGACCAGCCCGTCCTCTTCAAGCTCGAAGACGGCAAATACGTCATTGACATCGGCGCAAGCTTTGCCAAACTCCGCAAGAAGAAGTAGTTGGTAGTTGGTGGTTGGTAATTGGTTTTCGGTTATCAGACGCCAGTTATCAGAGTTGCTCTTCACTGCTTTTGCTATTTCCCGTCGCAACCTTTAAATATAACCACTCCCATAACTCTTTCATCAGATTCATAAATGAGGTGATTACGTTATGGAAGAAGAACACCGTGGAATAGCACTCGTCATTCTCGGCATCATCGCGATTGTCGCAGTAATCGGACTTGTGCTTATGTTCTCCGGAGCAAAGAAGAGCGCAGGAGCAGTCTTTACCAGCGCAACCAACGGAGAATACGTCTGCCCAACATCTACTCGCATCGGCGAACCCCAATGGTTCCCCGTCCTTGCAGGACCTTACGAAAATGAGGCATTCCTGCAACGCTGGCTCGCCGCAGGATACGAATGCGTCCCTGCAGCAGGCGCACGCCAAGTTGACGAATACAGCTATGCAACCTGGTGCTGCAGAAGCCCCGTTGTCGGCGAACCCGGCATCAACCCGCAAGTCCTTGACCGCGGAGACACGAGCCTTGACACCCGTCGCGGCTTTGGCGTTCCGGTCGGCAGCGGCGAATACGGCGGAGCCTACCCTGTAGAGTACCCGTACGGCGCAGCACAGACCAACCCGCCCCGACTCGGACCATAAATCCGACGAATGCGCACTTTTTTTCTTTTCATCTTTCTTATTCTTCTGATTTGCACAATCTCCCTTCTTGCAGCCAATACAATAACGGGACAACTTACCAACACGCCAAACTGCCCGGGCGGTCACACCTACGCGTTCTACCGAACACTTGAAGAGAGGGAAAAAGTAGAACGCATGTGGCTCAAATCAGGCTTTGTTGCAGTCGCAAACGAACGCGTCCCCCAAAGCTTTGAATCATCAGGACAGCCGCGATTCCTCTGCCTTCGACGCATGACAAAAGAAGAACTGCAAAAATACCAAGCGGGAGAACGTATCAGCGTCATCACAAAAGGAAGCTCGATTTAGCGGGCAGCGGTCGATAGTTTGCGGCTTGTAGCAAGCGGTCAGTATTCAGTTATCAGTTCTCAGGAAACAGAACGGCCCTATTGGCACTGAGCCACCGAAAACACACATCAAGCTGCGGGTGAACCTTCTCTCCTCTCTCTATGACTTGCCGAGCATCATCCATAGATAAAAACCCGCCGCCCGCAACCTCGCCGTCAGCAAAACTGATTCCGCCCTCAGCAAACGCGACAAAAAGCTCGATAAAACGGTCGTGACCGTCAAGCAGGAAGTTTGTACGGTGAACCTTCCTTACGGGGATGTCAAGACCGAGCTCTTCCTTGAGCTCGCGCCTTGCCGCCTGTTCATAAGACTCGCCCGAGCGCACGTGCCCGCCTGCCGAAGTGCAATAGAATCCCGGCAAATAGGACTTTGACTCCGCGCGCTTCTGGAAATAGACCTGATTCGTCTTAGGATTAATTACAAAAACGTGCACAATGCGGTGGAGCAATTTTTGCGCATAGACGTCCTTTGATTTTGCTGAACCAATCACCCGGTCGTTCGCATCAACGATGTCAAGGATTTCGGACATTACTGCTCATCCATCACCAATCGCGCCACATTGTTCGTCAGCGTAATCATCGTTCGGAACAGTTCGGCGACGCCAGCGGGAAGCTCTCCTGCTTCCTTAATGAGGTTTTCGCGGTCAAGCGCAACACCATCGGCAAGCTTGCGGTCCTTTGTGAAATACGCCTTCATCACATCAAGATACGACTTCTCGACACGGCCAAAGACAGACTTCATCTTGTCCTTCTTCTTCTCCTTTGCCAAATACTCGACCAACTGCTTTGCACAGTCAGCAAAGTTCTCAAGGTTGATGGTCAGGTAGTAATAGCTCAGCACCTTTTCCGGCGAAAGCTCAAAAAGCTCAGCTACCTGCTTGTTCGTAAACGCACTCTTAAGAAGGCGCAACAAGAGGAAATACGCGCGGTTGACCTCGTAGTCACGCACGACAACCGACTGCGCAAGATTGGCATCATCAATCGTCGCCACACTGTCCTGAATCATACTTCGCACGAGCATATCCATCCTTCGCAAAGTCTTGTCCACGCTGATTTCCTTAAGATTCAAAAGGTCCTTTGCAATAATGCTCTTTGCCGTCTGGTCTGCAACCTCAAGCGCGACAAAATCGTGCAGCATCTTACGAATATCCTTTGTCTTATCCGTCATCGAATCGCCCGTGAGGATAATCGTGTTGTAATTGTTGATGTACGCACTCGTGATTTCCCGTCCGATAGTGGACATCTCCTTATTGTCCACCATAATCGTGATTTCCTTTTGCGGCGCCGCTTCCTCGGGCTTACTTTCCGGCGTGATAATGAGCTCCTTATCACTTCGCTCGTGCAAATAGACCAAATCGCCTTTCTTGAGCTTGTGCTTGTCGAGCCACTCCTTTGGTAAAGAAATCGTATGCGAAGCCTGTCCTGCCTTTACTAATCGCCTAATTATCATTCAACACACCTCTTTTTTAGTCATCAGTTATCGGTGTTCAGTTATCAGTTAATGAACTGAACCGCAAAAACTGCCGTACTGTCGTACCATCTGTACCAAAAGTATATATAAATATTGCGCCACAAGAGTATCTATGAAGAATGGTGCAGCGCACCACGCCTTCAATCACACTGGCGTATCACAACACAGGGCCCAAAAGGCCCACACTCACACGGTAGGTCCTTCGGGGCCTGCCACTTTACATTCACAATGATTTATCCCCCCAACCCATTGGCGCGAACCCCCACTCATTCTCGCGCCAATTTATATTCACCTCCACTTGAGAAACACCATGACCATCACCAACGAAATACTCCTTGAACGAATCGACCAATTCCTCCTTGACATCACGGTTGCCGACACCGTTACCCTCGTGCACGACACTGACCCCGACGGTATCTGCTCTTCCGCAATTATTGCGCGCTGCATTGAACGCATCCGCTCCAAAAAAATAGACCTTGCAATTCCCTTAGACAAAACCACCCACTCAGTTACCCCTGAAACCATCAAAAAAATCAAGGCTGCAAAAACAACCATCCTCATCACGTGCGATTTCAGCTTCGAAGAACAGCCCGACGTCATCAAAGACCTTGAAAAAACCTGCAAAATCCTCATTATCGACCACCACAAACTTTGCGGTGACGTTACCTCAGACCAAACCATCCTGTACAAGCCGCACCTCTTTTGCGACATCGACCCCGCACGCTACTGCACAGGCAAACTTGCGTACGATGCAGCAGCACGCGTTGTTGACATCGAAGACCTCGACTGGATGGCCGCAGCCGCGTGCATCGCAGACATTGCAACCGCCCCTTGGGAAGGATGGCTCAAACACGTCTTCTCCAAATACGGCATCACGCCCAAAAGCCTGAACAGCACTGACCTCTTCAACACGCCAATCGGCGACGTCTCCAAAACCGTCTCCTCAACCGAAGTCTTTGACCGCAAACTCGTCCCCGGAATGCTCACCACATTCCTCTCTGCAAAAACTTATGAAGACATTACCTCAAGCAAATACGGCAAATACAAAAAAATAATCGACGGCGAAATCAAAAAACACATTGCCGCGTTTGACAAAAAGGCAGAAAAACACGGCAAAATGCCCCTCTACATTTACGAAATGACCTCAAAATACCACGTCCACTCCCCCATCAGCACCATCCTCGGACTCAAATACCCAAACCGCACGATTATCATCATCAACAAAACACGAGACCCCATCTCAGTATCTGCACGCAGAAGCGACAAAAAATATCCCGTCAACGAACTCCTCAGCCAAGCAGTGAACGGCTTTGAAAAAAGCAACGCAGGCGGCCACGCACCCGCAGCAGGAGCGGGATTTCCCAAAAAACACCTCAAAGAATTTAAAGAACGGCTCATTACACTGAGCAAGAAGGCGGTTGGCGGTTAGCGGGTGGCAGTTGGTAGTTCGTGGTCGGTTGTCAGTTTTCAGTTATCGGTTATCAGTGCTCAGAAAGAAAAAAAAGAAAACGCGTCCAGAAAAAAGGTGAACAATGGAACAAATCAAGCTCGCGGTCGCCAGCATCGTCGCAGTCCTTGCCATCTTCGGCCTCGTCCTCATCGTCAGCGGACGGGTTGTTGTTATGGCTGTTCTTTCGTAAACGGTTATTGGCAGCCGGTTGTCGGTGTTCAGTTATCAGTTGTCAGTTATCAGTTATCAGAGCGAATGGGCATAATACAATAAAAATTCAAAAAAATTGAATATTTTGCAATCGTTGATTTATCGACAATAAACGAAATGTTTAAGTACCTATCAGTACTTTAAGAGTACCAAACAGTACTTTATTTCCAAATGAAAAACAAACAGCTCAAGCTCACCATTAACCCAAAACTCCTTGACGCAATCATCCAAAAATCAGATGAACGCGCACAGAGCCCCCAAGAATACATCATTGAAACGGTACGCTCGCGCGTCTTTGCCCCGCCCCAACCAAAAAGCAAAGCGGGAAGGCCCAAGAAAGTTGACGACAAATTCATTCAATATTTCACGCGGGACAGGTAACGCGCCTTTATACCCGGTTCACCTAACCTGCGCAGCATCAAGAATTTTTAGCAAAGTACCAACCAAATCCCTGCCCTTTTTCGGAAGCCCCTTGGTTTGGAATGCCTCGCGATACGCACCCAGACGCGCCTGCGCTTCTTCCCTTGAGACATCCTTAAACTCCATACTTTCTCTTGTAGCGCGCCACCTTCTGCCACCCGTCGCGTCCACTTGGTACGTCCAACGATAACCGTCCCTTTCTTCGCTCCATACCAGCGAAACAGAACTGAACCGCGTATTCACGTGAAGCCAACCGGTTCCCGAAGTCAAGTCATAACCGCCCGAGGTGTAATTGTACACCCACGGCGCGCAATCACCCCCTGACGGATTATCGCTCACTGCACACTCACCACGCGAATCCTAAAGTTCAGCGTCTTATTCCCAAGCGGGTGCGCCTCAGGGTCGGTTCCATACGCCTCCTCGGGCGCAATCTTAATCGTCTTTGTCTGGTTTGCCTTCATCCCCTCGATTTGTTTCTCAAACCCGGCAATCAGCTGGCCACGCCCGTACGTAATCTCGATTGGCTTTGTCACCGCACCCGCAAACGTCGTGTCCTTCGTCACGTTATTCGCCTGCCAGTTCACAATACTTGAATCAAAGACCGCACCATCCTCAGTCCAGCCAATGTAATCCAACTGAACCTTTGCGCCCGCAACCACTTCAGACTTTGGCCTGAGCGCATCAGGAACGTGCGCCTCGCCGCCCTCCCAATTCACCTTCCACGCAACAATCTTGCCCCCAAAGAGCTGATTGTCCTCGGCAAACTTGTCAAAGTGCCGCGTTCCAAGCCCGTCCATAAAGAACAATCGCGTAAACATACTTGCCGCAAGCTCGCGCACAACCGGCATACCTGAAAGGCCGCCATCAGACGGCCACAGAACAACCGCAATTGCGGCATTGCCGCCATTTATCGTTCGCACGGTGTAATTCCCAAACCGGTCAAAGACGTACAACTCGCCTGCCTTTGCCGTACCCTGGCTTACCCGCACTTCAGAGTCACCGCTTGTGAGATTTACCGTCACCTGGCCGCACCGCGCCATTGCGCCCTCGCGCTCACAGCCCGCAGGGTTCCCCAAATAACTCGGCCAACCCGAAATCCACTGGTTCGCCGCGTCCTCACTGCCAAGAGAAACCGCATCACGATGCGTTTGCTCAGCCGTCTCTTTCGACCAGCCAAACCGGTCCATCATCTGCGGAACCGCCACAGACTCATCAAGCAAGCGCCACTTCTGCCACACTTCCGCACGCGCAAAATCCCACGTGCCAAAATGCGCCCAAACACCGCTCTTCCCCACCATATCCGCAGACGTGATAAAAAAATTCTCCGGAGGACTGCAATGCGTGTACCGCGTGATATCCGCAGGAACATTTGCCGCTTTTGCAAGCGCCTTTGCCTCACCCTCATCAACCATAATAATTTCCTTTACCAGCGAAACTGAGACATACGGGTCCTTGGTCGCGTTAAATGCAACATCATACGCGCTGTTCGCGCCGCAATCAAGCATCCGCAAAATCGCAACCGCCTCATCCTCATTTGGCGTTTGCAGCACCCTGCCAATCCAGTGCGCCTGCGGCGAATTCTGCACCGCACCGTCAAACGTCACCGGACGGTCCGCAATAAACTTGAAATGATGCCCGAAATCCCACCACGAGTTGATAATTGCATTCGGCTCACTTGACTCCTTAATGCGCGTCAAAACATTCCACCACGCATCATTCACAATCGGCACATCCCGCGTCGCCTCAACATACGAGTCTCTCACAATATGCGGCCCTGCAGAAACAGGACCCATAATCGCAAAACCAAGCATCAGCGCCAAAATCACCGCGGTGATACTTTTACCGATGTGCAATTGCCTATGCGCGAAATCAGACAAACGATAATAGAGCAGCCCCGCTGCCGCTCCAAACGCCACCGCAAACGCAGGACCAATCAGCAAAATAAAACGAATACCCTTAAGCGACGCGTACGCGGTTCCCGCAAACCACAATGCGAGCAAAACCGAATACGTGATATCCACCTTGCCGTGCTCATCAAACTTCAGCAGCAAAAGCACAATGCCAAGACAGGCAAACGCGAACAAAAGCGGGCCGCCAACCGACTGCACCACCGCACTGAGCGATGATGGGTTTAATTCTGCCACAGTCGTATACACATTCGGCCACAAATTCGCGTGACTCGCATCCTTAAAGTCCGCAGAAAACCGGAACGCCGCAGAAAACGCAGCCTCCGAAAACTGGCCAAACCCAATAAAGAGCCCGCCCGCAAGCAGCGAAACAACAAGGAACGCGCCGCCCACAACCGTGAACTTGCGCAAATGCGCATTGTGCATCGCCTGACGCACACTCTGCTTTCTCACGTGCAGGTATAATTCGATAACGAACGCCACCGCAAGCGCGCCCAAAACAAAATCAAACAAATACCACCAGCCCGACCAAAACTTCGTGTACGACGCAATCGCAAGACCCGTGAGCGATGCGAACAGCGCCTGCTGCTTCCACTCTTTTTTCCCGAGCGCTTCCGTCAGCAGCCAAACAACAAGCAGCGGGAAGAAAACCTGGTACGCATCCGTATCCGCGTGCCCAAAAAGCGTCCTTCCCGTCATTGCCGGAACCAAGCCCAACATCAGCGCGGCAAAAAATCCGCCCACGAGGCCCGAAACACGATACGCAATCGCAAACGCAAGCACCATCGAGAGCAGCATAAACACAATCGGATAATACTGCGCCGCCTCCATCAGCGTAATCTTCTCATCAAAAACCCTGCCGCCCCAATATAAAACTGCAAACACGTGCTGGTGCCAAGAACTGTCGGCAACCGTCCCCAGCGGTGCATAAATGTGCGTATCCCACGGAATACCCTCCTTCAAAACATCATAATTGTGCCCCTTCTCCACAATATTCCTTGCAAATCGTAAGTAATAATACGGGTCAATATCGGGCATATAGTTGAACTTTCTTCCGTCAACCTCATACTGATAATGGTCACGCACCTGCTGCGCGATTTGTCCCTGCTGGCCCGCAAGCGCATCACCCTGCTGTTCCTTAAGCCTTCGCACCACATCCGCAATCACATTCTGCCTGCTCGCATCAGGCAAACTCGGATACTGCTGCGCGACCACAACCGCTGCCTGCTGCTGCAAATAATTATCCACACTCGATGCGCCCGCGGAATCCGCAAACGGCAAATCCTTGGTCATCATCCGCATATACATACCGCCCCACGGGTACGTTCCCCCGCCGTTTGGCATAAACTGCAGCGCAAGAACAAATAACAGCGTGAAGAGCACCGCGTGCTTTCTCACAAAAGAAACAACCGGCTGCACTTTTTTCGCAGCATCTTTGACATTGTGCATCACGCCCTTTGACTCTTGGTGCTCCATACTCCCCCGAGACTTCAGGAACTCCTTAAAAAACTTGTGCCTAAACGAGGCAGTTGGTTATCAGTTATCGGTTATCAGTGCTCAGCCTGATGGTTTTCCCGCACAAGAAAGCCAAGAATGCCTTTCACGACTCACGTGCAGACAATTACCCTATTTTCCTTGTCCTTCTTGTCCGAATAACCTGCTCACACCTCTGCTCATACTCCTCATCAGAGAGCCGCGTGTCCTGCAAAAGATTGCGAAGCGCCTCGCGCCTTCGCCCATACTCCTCATCAGAAATCGTGCTGCCCTCGCGCCGATACACCTCATTGAGCCGCTCCACAAAACTTCCGTGACGCGAATACCTTGCCGCAATCTCCGCCTGATTCTCCAAACCCGGAACCGAACGAAGCGCATTCCCGAACGCCTCCGCATCACTTGCCTCGCGCATTGCATCAAGCAGCCAACGCGCCCTCGTCTCATCCGCAACAGGAACCCTGTTCAAATACGGACGGGCGGAATCATTTGGCGCATCCAGCCGTGCAGTCAACGAACGATATGCTGCCTGCCTCTCCTCATCAAAACGCGCAGCTGAAACCTGACGGCGCACGCGCTGCTCCTCAAGGGCGCGCAAACGCTCACCATACTCGCGCACCACCTGCGCGGCGTACTCTCCACGCTCGGATGCCGCGCGGTCACGAAGCGACTGCACCTCCCTTAACTTCCCTTCGGCGCGCTCCTCAAGCGAACCCTCCAGCGCGCCGTTTAGCCGCGCAACAACAGGAACACTGAGCCGCCTTGCATCAGACAGTATATTATACGCTTCAACATACCTGAATTCACTCATCGCCCGCTCATATTCGGGAATTCGCGCCTCCGCCTCCCTTCTCTTCCTGTCCGCATCCACCCAACCCTGCAAACGCGCAAGCTCGCGCTCAAGATTCTGCCGTGCCTCAATTGCTTCAGCAGTTCCCTGCTTACTTACCCACTCTGCCGCGAGGTCACGCACATCACTCACGCGCGAAATCACCGGCCCAACAGAACTTTCATCAGGAACAAAACCATCAGAAGAAACACGCAAGCCCGCAATCCCTGCCAAGACATCACGCATTTGCGCCCGCACAAACGCAGAATACCCCTCGCGCTGCCACGCGGCAAGCTGTGCCTGCTGACGCTGCAATTCAGACTGCGCGCGAATCGCCTCGGGCGTCCCCTGCTCGCTCACCCACGCATCCGCAACCCGCTGCCTTTCCTGCACGATGTTGAGCGCGGCAACAATATCAGTGTGAACAGGCGCAATACCCGACTCCCACACTTTCGCATCCTGAACAGAATTGAAACGAACCTGCGCCTCAGCAATACTCTTGCGCGCAGAACCCGCATACTGATACTTCTGAACCTCATTTGCCGTCAAAAGCGAAGCCGCCAAAAGTGCAGCGCCAACCTTTTTCTTATGCGAACCAGCAAAATACACCCCTTCCTTAAACACGCGCAATACCGGCGCCCTTCTCGCACGCGGAACACGACCCTGCTTAATCCTCTTTATGTCACTGAGAAGCTCGTCCATTGATTGATAACGTTCGTCAGGATGCCGCGCCATCATCTTCATCACAACCGCATCAACATCTTTTGGAACTTTCCTGTTCAATTGACGCGGAGAAGGCAAATTCCTGTGCACTATCCACTCAAGCAACTCAACATAATTTCCCGGCTTTCCCAAATGCGCAAACGGATAATTTCCCGCAAGCACGTGATACCACACCGCGCCAAGACCATACACGTCCGTTCGCACATCAAGTTCCGGAACAAACAACGCCTGCTCAGGAGACGCATACGCAGGCGTTCCCACAAACTTCTGCTCACCTGACTCGCGCATCCGATTGCTCACGCCCGCAAGACCAAAATCAATCAGCTTCGGCACGCCATTCTCATCATAGAGCACATTATCCGGCTTTAAGTCAAGATGCAAAATTCCTTTTGCGTGCGCCGCAGAAAGACCCGCTGCGAGCTGCTCAATCAGCGACAGCCCAAAATCCCTCTCCACTGACGCGTGAACTTCCGATTGCGAAACCCGCCCTGTTGAAAACAACCCCGAAATCCGCCCCCTCAAATCCTTCTTACTCGACGGTGCGCGCTCCGCCTTCAACTTTTTTGAGAGCGTCCCTCCTGTCAGCAACTCGATAACCATATACACATAATCCCGTCCATCCTTTCCCTTCAGCAAACCCGCATCATACACATCACACACATTCGGATGGTTCATTTGGCCCAAATGCTCCGCCTCTTCCAACAATTCCTTCTGAGACTCCTCCGTCACACCCATCATCACCTTGAGCGCGCGCTCTTTTCCCGGAACCGTCGAGCGCTCAGTCTTATACACAACACCCATCGCGCCAGAACTCACATAGGACCTCTCTGCACCATCAAACGGAGGTAATATCCTGTACCGCTCATCAATCACGTGCCCAACCTCAAAAAGCACATTCTCAACTGAACGCTGCCCATCAGTCCCCGACCCGCGCGAAGACGCCCTGCTCTCGTGCCGGTGCGTATTTTGCGTTCCCGAAACCCGCACCGCATCACCCCACCTTTCCGCACGGGTTGACTCAGGGCTACTTTTGTCCTCATCTGCGCTTGGCGGCGGGACAACAATTGTTTCCAAGCCTGCGCGTGCAGGAATTCCGTGCGCCTCTCCTGCAATTGGCCCAGGCAAAGGCACGATGCCGCTCTCATCCAAATGCGCATCAAGCTCATCAAATGACACCCCGTCTTCATTCGCGGAGCCCGGCACACCTTCCCGCCCGTCAGATATCTGTGTACTGTCATCCATTGCACCGTGCGCACCTGACTCGGCAGTCATACCTGCATTTGCAATCTCAGAACCAAACCCTTCAGCAGGCGTTAGCGCGTGCACATCCTCTTCAGAATCCTGCACGATGACATCTCCTCTTGGCTCGTTTGCACCAGATACACCCAACTCTTCACTGAGCGCGCCTAACTCTGCAAGCACTTCCTCAATCGGGCGGTTCTCATCAGTCATATCCTCTCCCTGCTATCCTGTCACTTATAAACTTTTCTTCAGTTATCATTTGATAGTGGTACTTAACGCAACATTTTTATAATGGGCACCATCCGTTCGCCTTATGAACCGTCGGACTTTTGCCACAGGCGCAGGACTTTTATGGCTCGCAGGCTGCGTCACCTCCGGAACTTTTGAAGAATACCAGGCAAAAATGCAGCAAGCGCGCCAAGCAGACCGCGCAGAACTCCTTGCGGCAATCGCAGACATCAACAGCAACATGCGCCAAGGCCCCTGGCTTCGCGACCGGGCGTTCCACGAAAACGTCCTTGAAGACGCCCGCGCAATCAACCGGGAAACGCGCGAACTTACCGAACGGCTCGCACGCGACAACCGCACCTACCTTGAAACAGAACTCACCGCGGCAAAACAAGACATCGCAGGCGCCCTTCGAACCCTTGAACAAACCCGCACGACCTTTGAAACGCGATTCTCACAACTCGACCAAACACAACGTGAAGCACTTGCAGGATTTCGGCGCGACTACGACTCGCTTGTCACCGCACAACGCGACGCACTCAACGCCCTGAACCTGCGCATCGACGACAGACTTGGACGCATCCAAACCGACCTGAACACGCGCGCAGACCAAAACCGCACAGAAATCGCCCGAGTCACCTCACAACTCGACACCACCCGACGCGACCTGCAGACCGCACGGCACGACCTTTACGACGGCATTGAGCAAATGCGCGCAATCATCGGTGATGCGCGAAGTGGAACCGGAATCTACGCCGACCGCAGAATCGCCGCAGAAGAACGCGCACGACTCACAACCGCAATCGAGCGCATCGAACGCGCAGAACGCATCCTTTCCGGCGAATCAGCCGATACGCGCGCCTATTCAGAATTTATGTCCGCAGCACAAAACCTTGACCGCACCCTCGCAGACACCCTTCGCGACAGCACGACAGACGAATCACGACTTGAAGCAACACGGCGCGCACTTGAAACCCTGCGCAGAACATACGACGAGGCACGCAAATGAAACGCGCGTACTCCCTTGGAATAATCTCTGTTATTGCCAGTATCGGCTGTACTGCAACTCCTGAGCAGCCCGCGCAAGAACCACGCGAAGACGTTGCCGCGCTCACCTCGCGCATTTCCGCACTCGAAACACAACGCCCGCCCAGCACCCGCGCACTCGCCCAAGAAACCTACGAGCGCCTCACCGGCGACCTTGAACTTCGCGCAGAACTCTACCAACTCCGCATCGACCTTGCACGGGAACGCAGAGAAACAACGCAAGCGCTTGACGCACTGCGCCAAGACCTTGCCGCAACCCGCGCAACAATCGACGAATACCGCGCCCAATCCGCCGGCCGCGATGAAACCGCCGAACGCACACTCTCCGACCTTTCCTTACGCCTTCGCAGCCTTGAAACATCCGTTCGCTCACTCTACGACGCCAGGCGAGCGGCAGAAGAAGACCTGCGCGGCCTGCGGCCTGCGAATCGGTAGTTGGTTATCAGTTGTCGGTTATCAGACAGCAGTTATCAGACGTCAGTTATCGGATGTTCGGTTGTTCGTTGTAATATACGGGTTGACTGTTCGCTCTGGGTTAGCACTTGAGAGTGGTGTCAAAATGCAAAGATTTATATATTGGCGCGGACCTGTTTTCCAAATAACAACCACTTATTGGGGGTAACAAAATGAACATCCTAAAAACCGCAAAGAACCTCGCCATCTCTACCATCGCCGCAGCGCCTCTCCTTTTCACCAGCCCTGCAAAAGCACAAGACGCATACCAGCCCCCTCCCGAACCTGACACGACCATTGCACCGGTTGACAGCTCAGCCGCTCCCCGACAAGATTCACCCGCACAAGACCGCATCCGCCTCAGCAACTTCGGCCTCTTCAGCCAAGACGGCGTTGACTACCTTCGCGTACGCGGCGGCGGCGACATCGACAGCGCATTTGGCGAAGCCAGCGGAAGATTCATGGCACGCCTTGGCGACTCACCCATCATCCTTGACGGCTCCGGCCGCGCGACATTCGGCAAAAACGGCATCGGCGAAGACCTCAACCATTCTTTCCTTGACACCCGCGTACAGCTCGGCGCAAACCTGCGCCTTGGCGACGCACAAGACCGCACCCTCCCGTCCCACGGAGTACTCATCGGCGCAAGCCTTGCGCACGAACGCACATCACGAGACGGCGACGTCAAATTCAGCCTTGACCACAACTTAGTCCCGCGCGGAAGAGTCGTTGTCTTTTACGGACCGTTCCAGGCACTCCTCGAAGGCGGCTACCACATCGACCTTGGCGGCGAAACAGAAGTCCGCTCCGCAGGAGAGCGCCTTGACGTTGAAGGAAACGGCATCGAAGGAAGAATCCTTCTCTCACTTGACGCATACCGCGGCGAGAATTGGGGCGTTGCAATACAGGCAGGCGGCAGTTACGACCGCACGGTCCGCGAGCTTTCCGGACTTCGCTTGGGCGTTCCTGCAACCGAAGAAGAAACCACGCAGCAATACGGCGGACTTGCACGCAT
The DNA here is from genome assembly GCA_003599055.1 of Candidatus Woesearchaeota archaeon. Taxonomy (GTDB): domain Archaea; phylum Nanobdellota; class Nanobdellia; order Woesearchaeales; family ARS49; genus SURF-65. The sequence goes on along the minus strand of QZIM01000023.1, from coordinate 36,573 downwards.
CGTCTTCTACCACCGCGACGGCCACCTGATTTCACCATTCGCACAAATCGTCTCCGGCGACAGAACAAACGACTTTAGCTTCCAACCGTCACGCAGTGACGACCGGCTGTTCTACCGCATCGGCGCAGACGGAAGAATCGTCCTTTTCCGCGGCGATAACTTCGCCCTTGGCCTTGACCTCGGCGTTGCGTACTTCCACGACAGCGCGGCAGAAAACAAGGACGGCGTTGAAGGCTATGCAGGACTTTCGCTCCTTCACCGCGACTCTCCCGCACGCAGGGACGATTAAATTTCTTTTTTGATTTATTTAGTTAGTACTTAGCAATAGTAACTTTTAAATAAGGGTGGCGGTACAGCGGGAGTATATAGGGGGTATATCAATGGCACTCGAAGACAAAATCAAGCAAGACCCAAAACACTGGCTCAAACTCATCCGCAACTCCACCGTTGAAATCGTGAACAAACTGCGCGCAAAAAACCCCGATGCGAACCAGCAGGAAGTCATCGACAAAATCGCACAGGCAGCAGGCATCACCCCCGAATTCTCTCAGGAAGACCTTGCAACGCTTACCTCAGAACAAGAAGAACACCTCTACGACAACGTCAACTCAGTCGTTGACTTTCTCAGCCAAAACCCCAAAGGAAACGACGCAGACTATCAAACAATCAAACCACTCATCACCCAAGAAGTTGCCGAACAAATCGCAACCATCAGCAAAGATTGGGTCACCTACATTGAAGCCGCGTTCAACGACGGCAAACGGTTCCCCGCAGTCCAAGGCCCGTCCAGACGAAGAACGGACATCGCAGCACTCTTACAATATGCAGTTCGGCATCCCGACCAGGCAAAAGAAGACCTCAAACAAGGCACACACCCCTGGACCCAAGCAGACGTAGACCACTACTGGAAATTCATCAAAGACCTGCGCGCACAAGAGCCGAGCAAAAAAGCCAAAGAGTACCAACGCCGCGCACAACTTGCGACTGAATTTGCAGGACAACTCCCGTCATACATTGAAAACGGAGAAATCGCAGCGGACGACGTCAAAAAATACGGCAAACTCGGACAAGCCGCCAAAAAAGCAGTCGCGCTCCATATGGACGTCTTTACCGCACTCTCGGAACTTCGCCAAGAACACACCGACCTTGAAACCGAACACCAAGCAACCCTTCGCGCACAAGCAGAAATAAGCGCAAACAACCAAACACTCACGGAAAGAGTTACTGAACTTGGCGAACAACTGGGCACTGCAAACCGCAGAGGAGACACACTCAACGCGGAACTTGCCGCACAACGCGAACTGTACCAACACGTTGCAAACAACCTCGCAGCATACTTCGAAGCAGGACAACTTACTGACGACGAAAAAGCAAAACTCGGCATCCTTGCAGAACCGCTTGCACAACTGATTCGCCAGTACGCAGAACGCGGGACAGCAATCGAAACACTTGAGCGCGACAAAACCGCACTGCGCGAACAAAAAGCAGAACTTGCCGAACAGCTCGAAGACAAAACCCGCGCATACGACAACGTTGTCGCCGACAAGGCACGCGTTGCAGAACAACTTGAAACCAAAAACAAGGACTATGCAACACTTGCAGGAGAACGAGACGCACTGAGAGGAGCCCTTGCAGACAGGGCAGAAGCCTATGACGCTGCCGTCGCTGAAAAAGACCGGCTCGCAGGCGAACTCGAACGCCAATCAGACTACGAAACCCGCAAAACAGAGAGCGAAACACTCAGGTCACAAAACCCACCGTATGATGCGGTGAAAGCAGACCTTGATGCAAAAACTGCAGAACTTGCGGAAAAAGCAGACTACGCCGCAATCAAAACAGAACGCACACAACTCAAAGAAGCATTCGACTATTCAAAACAAAGCCTGCGCGACCTTGCCGCGCGCGTTGACAAGGCCCTTGGAGAACAACAATGAGCGAATCCGACAACCCCTATCTTAACGAATTCAAAGCAGAAGAAGCAGACCTGAACGCAAAACTTGACCGTCTTGAATCAGCAAAACCAAAAAGAAAGAAAAAACCAGTACCTACAGCAGAACCCGCTCCTGAACCGGCACCAACCGCAGAACCTGCGCCAGAATCAATTCCTGCTCCAGAAGCAACCCCTGAACCAACGCCCGCAGCAGAACCCGTTGAGTCTCCTCAGGCAGAAGTTGTTGAAAGAAGGCAAACTCCTCCCCTTTCTGAAGGCACACCTGCATCAGACCAGCCGCCCGTTGACTTTGGCGACGAGAACGCACCTCTCCCCCTGATTCCCCCAATCGAGGCTCCCCCCGCAGCACCCGCGGAGCGCCCTACCCCTGATGACTCGCTTGCAAGAGAAGTCGGCGACCTTAGCGTATCAGCTGCAGCAGCTGATGCACGAATTACCGGTCTTGAACGCAGATTACGCAGTCTAGAAGAAGGAACCGGAAGAAGTTCACCCGCAGGAACTCCCGCGCCGGCAGCAGAACCCGTTCCAGAACCCGCACCTGCAGAAGAATCACTTGACGACATTATGCCTGTGCCCGTCCACGTACGTGCACGGCCAATGACTGACTCAGAAGCTTCCCGCTCAGCAGAAGGCGCAATCACCGTTGAATCCGCACCAAGCGGAGCAGGAGTGCCGCCTTCAGGAACATCTTCAGCAGCAGGAAGCGCAGGAACGCCTCCATCAGCGCCGCCCGCAGCAGGAGGAGCAGCAGTACCACCCGCAGGAGCACCGCCTGCAGCAGCAGGGTACTTCTCAGGCAGACCTTACCGCAAAATCGGATGCGGGGTTGCAGCAGCACTCGTTGCACTCGCACTCGGCGGAACCGCAGTCTATCAAACAGGCAATCGCGGCGCAAACGGAAACGGCACTGCACCAGTCACCACATCAACACTCCCCGACGCCGCCGCAGGCATTGCGCCAACCAGCTCAGGAACAGCTCCTGCGCCCGCACCGGTACCCGCATACCTTGCAAGCATTGACTCCGCAATCGCTGCAATCACCAGCGCTCGCGGAAACAACACAGAACTTACCGCGATTGTTCAAGGCATTGAATCAAACCGCACGCTTGCCGCACAAGACCGGCTCGCCCTTGCCGCATACGCAATCGCAAGCACCAACCAAACCGTCCCGCACGCGAACGAGCTCCTCTTCGGAACAGCATCGCCCGCACGACGCGGACTCCGATTGGAACTTGACAACATCGCCCTCCAACACCTCCAGTCACTTGCACAACAGCCCGACGCAATCGCACTTCGCGAACTGCGCGCGCTCAGCACCCTTGGCTACACCGTCAAAAGAGACGGCGCACTTGTTGCCGTTGACCTTCACGGCGCAAATGACAATCCCGGCGCGGCACAAGGACAAATCGGCGTGTTCCTCTTTGGAAACACTCCGCCCGTCCCCCGCAACATCTTTGTCCGCCCTGACACGCCGCTTGCCGGCGAAGTCCTCCGCGCAGATATGAGCCAACCCGGAGAAATCGGCTATGCAAACAACGGCAGACGCATTGAAAGCCAAGGAATGCTCCGGCGCGGAAGCACAACCGCTTACGAAGCGCTCACCCTTAGCGACACCCTTGCAGAGGAAACACGAAGAATCCTCAAAAACGAATACCGCGTTGAAACATCAGGCAACACCATTGCACAATTCCGTGCAAGAGGAGACGCGACCAACTTCTATGCGCAAACCTCCGAAGGAACCGTTGTTGCCCTCGGCACAAGAAACCTCCTGCAAGAAGCACACGACAACATTGCAGCACTCACACGCGCAAGCAATGCACGAGTGAACGCCTACAACGCATTCAACCGAAATAACACCGCGGCAAACAGAGACGCGCTTAAAACCGCAGTCCTTGCAGAACTGCGCGCAGACGCAAACCAAGATTTGCGCGCATACGTCGGATTCAGAGAAGCAGAAGGCGCGCAAAACGACTCACGCAGAGCGTCCCAACCTGACTCAGCATTCCCCGGCGGAAACAGACGGGCGCGCAGAGCGCTTGGCATCAGCTCAGACGCTGCCTATGCAACCCGCGACGACCTTGTTCGCGCACTTACGGCAGACCACATCAGCGCCGAACGCATTGCAGAAGCATTAACTGAGCGCGGCTCAACCGTGCCTGCACCGACCAGCAGGAGTGACAATGCGCGTTACGAGCGGGAACTTGAAAGCAATTTTGCAAACCTTGGCTACGCAATCAACAATGAACAATTCGTCCTTGGCGGATACCTGCGCAGCACAGACGGAAACAACGTTATCAGAACGCTTGCAGACATTCGCCCTGACTTGCCGCAAATCAGCAGGCCCTTTGCGGTCTACTTGAGGGTACGATAAAATGAAAACAACCGCCATTGCCCTTGCACTGCTCATCGCCTTAGTTCCCGCACTCGCGTGGGATTCCGGCGGATGGTTCGGCGACTCTTGGGACAGCGGCGGCTCATTTGACGACTCCTTTGACAGCGGCGGCTCATTCGACGACGGCTTTTCAGACTGGGGCTCAGACTGGAGCGGCGGAACAGACACGTGGACCGACGACTTCACCGACTGGGGCCCAAACCCGCCCGGACAAGACTGGAATCCCGACCCCATCCAGCCAATCAACGACTGGAACCCGCCCACTCAACCCCCTGTTCCCCCACCCAACCAAGCACCGGCCCTTGCCGCTATCGGAAACAAAATCGTTGTAGAAGGCAGCCAACTCCTCTTTACCGTCAGCGCAACAGACCCCGAAGGACAAACCCTTGCCTTTACCGCAAGCAACCTCCCCAGCGGCGCGCTCTTCAGCGGACAAACATTCAGCTGGACCCCTGATTTCAACCAAGCAGGAACCTACACTGTTACATTCACCGTTACAGACCCACAAGGCGCAAGCGACTTTGAAACAATCACCATCCAAGTCCTTGACTTTGTCCCTCCAACACCCGTTAACAACCCGCCTGTCATCCTCTCAACACCTGACACGGACGCATTCGTCGGAGAAGATTACCAAAGCCTGGTCATCGCATTTGACCCCGACGGAAACGCACTTTCCTTTAGCGTAAACGGCCCCCTTGGAATGACCATTTCAAGCGCCCAGCACGGCACGTATGTCTTCGGCGCATTCGTCGAAGAGGACGAAACAGTCCAAAGCACCGCCATCACCGGACAGACATTCACCGTAACCGTTGATGACGTAGACGAGGATGCGTGCGGCGTCATCATCAACGGCCAAAGCGCATACCTGCAAAGCAACGTTTGGACCACGATGAACCTCAACGGGTTCAACCTGTGGGTTCGCGCAACCAGCTACCCTTCATTTGGCGACTGCTACGTCAGCATTTGGGACCCGCGCGTCGCATTTGCCTGGCTCTCTTTTACGCCAAGCCCGAGCCAGGTTGGCCAAAACCCAGTAACGATTACCGTTACTGACGGAGCGGCAAGCGCACAGCAATCATTCCTCTTGAATGTCACGATTGACCCGCGCGTCTTTGTTGTCCGCCCTGAAGAGCAAAAACAGCCGCGCGCTGATGTCCACGTTAACACTATTGCAATCCAGGACTTTGCCACAGCCGGTGAAATGGTCCTTGTCACCCTTAACTTTGAAAACTCAGGCGACATAAAACTTGAGGACGTCAAGGCGCAAATCAGCATCCCTGAACTCGGCATCCGCTCGCCGCGCGTCGGACCGTTTGATTTGCGAACCGGCAAGAACGTCGGCAGGACACTTGCCCTTGAAATACCCGAAGACGCAGCGCCCGGCAACTATGCCGTTCGCGTCACCATTGACTCGGGAGCGGTCCACCGCATTGTCCATCGGGACATTGAAATCCTCGAGTAGAAGCGAAACCTTTATATATTAGTAATCACTGATAAGTGACATTCGGAGTAAACTACTCCAGAATAGAAAAACATTAATAACGAACGGTCAAAAAACGACACAAACGGGGGAACACATCATGAACGCATTCAAACTCATCGTCTTAACGCTGCTCATCGCGGCATTCGCAAACACCGCAGTTGCACAGACCGTGCCTGTCTTTATCGATGAAGTTGAACTTGACGACACGGTCCTTAACGTCCTTGGCGATAACCGCCTCTCCCTTGAGCGCGGAGAAGAATACGAGGTTCGCGTCCGCCTCACCCCCTTTGCAGACGTTCGCGACGCAGAAGTTCGCGTCTTTATCAGCGGCTACGAATTCTCAGACGCCGACGACATCGAAGACAAAACACAAGTGTTTGACGCAGACGAAAACGTCACCTACGTCAAAAAGCTCAACATCCGCATCCCCGACGACCTTGACCGAGACGACTACCAGCTCCGCGTCATCGTCTCAGACCGCAACAGCGACTCCCTCTCGCAAAGCTACAACCTCAAAATCGACGCGCCCCGCAACGCGGTCCGCATCGACGATGTCATCTTTAACCCGAGTTCCGCAGTCCGCGCAGGCAGCTCACTTTTAACCAAAGTGCGCATTGAAAACGTAGGCGAACGCGACCAGGACGATGTCCGCGTCACCGTGAACATCCCCGGCCTTGGCGTTACCGGCACCGCCTACATTGAAGAACTCGACAACGGCGACGATGAAGAAGAAACCGAAGAAATCTTCATCCGCATCCCCAAATGCGCAGCAGCAGGAACCTATGATGTCTTTGTTGAAGCAGAATTCCAAAAACGCCACAACAAAGTCACATCCAAAAACCACATCACCGTCCTTGAAGACGACACGTGCAACCAAGACGAAAAAGTCACCAGCATTACCTTGGGCAACCAGCTCCAAAACGTGATTGCAGGCCAAACCGTCGTCTTCCCGATAACCGTGACCAATGCGGCAAAGACCAGCAAAACATTCACCGTCTCCGTCCCCGCACAGGAATGGGCAGCAATAACCATCACGCCCACGAGCACCCTCGTTGTTCCCGCGGGCCAGACCAGCACGGTCTTTGTCAACGTCCAAGTCCATGAAGAAGCTTTGGCAGGCGCACACGCCCTTGTTGCAACCGTAACATCAGGCAAAGACAGCGTATCACAGCTTACCATGACCGCAAACGTCACCGCCGCACCGACAAAGATAGCAGACGTCCTTCAGGCCGTCCTCATCATCTTAGTCGTGCTCCTCGTCCTCCTTGGCATCATCCTTGGCGTATCCCACGCAAGGAACAAGGAAAAAACCGAGGCGTATTACTAAACGGCCCATGAAGCGGCTCGCCCTTCTTTTTATCTTGTTGGCAAGTCTTCTTAGCGCCAGTGCCCAATTCGTCGCATTCGGCGAAACCTCCGACATCACCCTTGATTCGTGCACCAGCACCACGCGCAACCTTACCGTCCAAAACACCGCCGGTGAACCCGCAACATTTGACATCTTTGCAGAACAAGCAGGCGCACAAAACGTCCTCTTCTCCACCACCCGGTTCACCCTTGCAGCAGGGCAAACCGGCATCATCACCGCAATCTACAACGCCCCTTGCGAACCCCGCGCGCAAAACCTGCCCGTTGACATCATCTTCTCCGACGGAACATCAGAATTACTCCTTGCGCAAACCATCCGCGTTGCGCTCCCTGACACCATCAACATCACCCTTGAAAAAAACAGCCAAGTCATCCCGCCCTGCGGCACCGCAACATACCCCATCACCATCCAAAACAACGCAAACTTCACCGAACTCTACACGCTCCTCGCAGAAGGGCACGACGAAGCGCACATCTCGCACCCCGCACTCGTCCTTACCGGAAAAAGCGCACAAACCGTTGAAGTTACCGCCAACCCCTCTGACTGCACCCAAAGCGGAAGCTTCCCCCTCACCCTCACCATTGAAAGCGAAAAGAGCAGCCAGGCAAAACAACTCACGCTCGAACTCATCATCACCCCAACCGACATCCCCGAACTCGCACCCGGCATCAGCACCATTCGCTCAGACTTTGGCGACACCAGCGCAGAACTCACCATCAAAAACATTGGCGATAGAACAACCAGCTACCAACTCGGCCTTACCGGCGCAGACTTTGCCAAGATAAACCCAAACGTTGTCACGCTCAAGCCCGGACAAACACTCCCCCTTCAGCTCCGCCTCACCCCAACCGAAGAAAACCCCGAAGACACCTACCCCGTAACGCTCACCGCAACCGTTACCGACACCGGCATTGCATACACCAAAGAACTCTTCATCAAGCTCAAAAGCCCGACCCTTCTTGAAAGAAATCCCGTGGTCTTCTTTAGCATCATCCTTGCAATCCTCCTTGGCATCGCGCTCCTTATCTGGCTCGCCCGCTACCTCCGCTCGCCCGCCTTTGCACAACGCAGGCACGCATTCTCCGAGTGGCGCGCTGAGCGCAAAGCAATCCGCGCACGCGCAAAAGAAGAACGACAGGCAATCCGCGCACAAAAACGCGCGGAAAAACTCCTCCTCAAAGAGGAAAAACGCGCCAAAAAAGAAGCAGAACGCGCAAAACGCGACGCAGAACGCAAGGCAGAAGAAGAAAAACAGGAACGCGAACGCAAGCGCAAAGAAGAACGCCTTGAAAACTACCGCGCAAAACTCCAAGCACAAGCAGAAAAGGCACTTGCAAAACAATATCACCTCGTTTCCCGCAAAGAAGTAAAGAGCGGCAAAAAACAGCCGCGCACGTCACGCAGAGGACTCCTCTTCGCACTCCTTGGCATCGCAGTCATTGTCGCCCTTTCGTGGGACTTTATTCTTCCCAACCTCGGCGCAGCAGCCATCGGCATCATCCTTGTCGCACTCATCCTCATCACCCGCAAAATCCTGCGCAAAAACCTCATCAAACGCACATACCGCCTCGTTCCCAAAGACGCACCGTTCCTCCTTCGCGCGTGGAAATCAGGACTTCACCTCCTTCGCATCACCGCAGAACACCCAATCAAAAACCTAACAATCCTCATCAAAAGACGCACGCCGCCGGTTAAGCCAAGCCCCACCGTCCTACACACGTTCACGCTCCAATCAAACGCGAACTGCGCATACGAAGCCACCATCGCGCTCCCAAAGCGCCTCCTCAAAAAGCACAACGCGACCCTCGATGAAGTACGCCTTGCAAAATACACCGGCACGTGGAAACCCGTCCGATTCGAAAAATCCGGCGAAGACAAACATTTTGTTTACATCACCGCACCCATAACAACCGGAACCCACACTGCCTATTTGAAACTCAAAAAACAGGCGGAAAAACCACGCAGAACACTCCTCTATGCAGGCATTGCGCTCCTTGCACTTGTGACGCTCATTGCCCTTGGCTCACGCACGGAAAACGCAAGCGGCGCAATCCCCCCGCAGGTTTGGAAACAAGACACGGTCGCACGCCTTGAACTTGGCCCCTACTTTGCCGACCCCGACGGCGGAAAACTCACCTTCAGCGCAACACCCACGCAAAAAATCACGATAGACTTTATCGGCACAACCGCAGTCCTCACCCCTGAGCACGGCTTTAGCGGCGAAGAGCGCGTCAAATTCATCGCAACTGATGAAAAAGGCGCACGCGTTGAAAGCAACACGGTCTCTCTTGTTGTCGTCAAGACGTGGCTGCCCCTACACTTCCGACCCGCGTTCAGCATAGTTCTTGGCTTGCTTGCAATACTCGCGCTCCTCCTCACGCTCAAAGGCATTGCGCAGAAGAAGTAATTCTAACTTAGCAGCACAACCTGATACTGCATCCGCACCGCGAAAGAGAGCAGCATTCCTATTCTTCTTCGCATTCTTTTCCGAAACGCTTAAATATCGGTAAGATTTGTCTTACACACTATGATGAATGACATTGCCATCACAAGCGTCAGCTCAAAAGGACAAATCGTTATCCCTCTTGATATGCGAAAAGACCTGAAAGAAGGAGAAAAACTCATCATCCTCAGAACAAAAGAGCACATCATCCTCAAAAAAGCAAGCACGGTGCGCAAGCAACTCACGGACGACCTCGAATTCGCCAAAAAAACCGAAGAGGCGTGGATAGAATACGACAAAGGCAATTTTAAAACCCAAAGCGCGGATGACTTCCTCTCCGAGCTTAACCGCGCATGATTGCCGAGCGCACAAACCGATTTCTTAAGACATTCTCAAAGATTACCGATTCAAGCACAAAAGAAAGACTCGTTTCACATATCAGGAAAATCATTCAGAACCCGGAAATCGGCAAGCCCATGCGCTACGCGCGAAAAGGCACGCGAGAAGTCCATATCCCTCCATTTCGCCTCTCGTACGCATACTTCAAAGAAGAGAACAGGATAGTCTTTCTCGAACTCTATCATAAGGACGAACAGTAAGCCCTACAACAGCAGCACAACCTGATACAGCATCCCCACTGCGAACAGCACAATAAGAAGGCCGTACGCTGCCTTTGGCAACGTTAACCTGTACTCAGGCTCACGCTCACCGAACTTTTTTGCCCGCGCGTGCATCAGCACAATCAAAATACCCGCAATCCCGCCCGCAAACGTCCCTGCAACATCAAGCGTCCGCACAAACGACTGCGCGCCCAAAACCATCAAAACGGCAGGAACCACGACCACAAGCGCCCACGACTCCACAACCGGCAAATGAAAATCCTCGTGATACGACTGCTTAAGCGCGTACCCAAGCGCAATAAACGACGTCGCCATCGCCAGAATTGCAAACACGTGCAGCATCAGAAAGCCAAACGGCCCAACCATCTGTCCCAGCACAATCGTCGCCACTTCTGAAGTATACGCGCCCGAAACACCCACAACTGCCGCAGTGAATAACGCGTATGCAAGAACCGGCAACAAAGAGCCAATCACAATCGCCCGCCGCGTGAAACGCGGGCACACCCGCATCTCCTCACGCACCTCAGGAATCGCCGCAGTCCCCAAATACGCAAACAAAATCACCCCATACGGTACCAAAAAGTTCTGCCACGAAAAACCCGACAGCTTTGCCACGTCAAAATGACGCGACAAAAACAGCACGAGCAAAACCGCAAAAAGCACAAGAAACTTCACCGACTCCAAAAACAATTCAGAACGGGCAAGAACCAAAATACTCCCGAAAACCAGCGCAGACATCACCACATAAAACGCAACACTCCACGCCCACTCGGGCCCTCCCACAATTACTGCAAGACTTCGCCCAACCCCAATCGTGTACGCAATCAGCGCACCATACACGCCCACAATCATTGATGCAAGCATCCCGAACTTGCCGTGCTTTCCCAAATACTTCTCGGCAAGGCCCACGAGCTGATGGCACGCCTTGGTCCGAAGCGCAACCTCACCCACCAGCAAATGCACAAGCAAGCTCGCAAGCCCAAGCACCACAATCATCAGCATTCCCGTCCAAAAACCCGAACGGACCACCATATACGGAATGCCAAGCACCCCTGCACCAATAATACAGCCGGTCAGCGTTGCAATCGCCTCATAATATGCCCTTGGCCTCATCTTGCCATCTCCAAGAGCATTTTCAGGGCAGTTGGAACCGTCGCCATCCCATTACTGTAATGCCCCTGCTTGCGTTCAACCACGGCCTTTGCTCCAAGACGCTCCTCAAACTTTTTTACGTTGCTTAGCGGAACCCACGGGTCATTATCGGAAAACAAACAGCGCAAGTCGCCCGCGTTCTTCCTCACTGCACCCTCATCAAGCGGGCCGGTCCACCCATCCATCAATGCCTTATCCTCCTTTGTCGGCACGTGCGGCCACGTCACCTCAAAAAAGCCCGCAACCAAAAGGCACCCGCCAACAGGACCATTCTCCTCCAAATAGCGCAAAATCGCAGAACAGCCGATGCTGTGCCCGACGAGATAGGTATCCTTATCCGGCTTTCCGATACGCTTTTTGAGCAGCGGCACCCACGTCTCCCTTCTCGGATGTTCCGTATCCGGCATTGCCGGAACCTCCACCGCAAAGCCCTCTTTCTCCAGCTGCGCCTTCAGCCACGAATACCAATTATCCTTTGGCGTCCCGCCCCAGCAATGGATGATAAAGACACGTTTCATTGAGCCTCTTTTCACCCAATTAGCACCATTATGTTTTTAAACCCTTCACTTCTGCACCATATTGCGGGGGCATAGTTTAACCTGGCTAGAATAGGCGGCTCCAACCCGCCGGATCTGCGTTCAAATCGCAGTGCCCCCATTTATTTTTGCTAGTTTAAACTTTTTTTCAGGGTGCATAAAACCAATTTCTTCTTCAAATTTCTTGAGTGATTGCCTATACAGTGCCAAATGGAAAGACGTTGCTCCTTTGTAATTGTATGGTCCACGAAGCACAGAGTCGATTTTGAATCCTTTTAGCAAAAATTGTACTTGCTTAATGCCATCATAATTTACTGAATTTACCACTATCCTCTTCTGCTTTACTGAGACTGTTGCCTCATCGTCAAAGAATGCCTGCAGCCAGGCTGACTTTACGTCTGCTGAACTGTTAAGTATTCTTTTTGATATAAACCAGTCTCTCGACTTGCCTGCGCCAAGCGACTTGAGCAAGAGGTATACCCATTTACCTGAAACTTCATATTCAAATTTTGGTCTAGCCACGACCTTGCGGCTTAATGCAAACTTAACATCATCACAAAAGCTTTTTGATAACACCTTCTCCGTATTTACATATCTAATGGAGTATCTTTCTTTGTTTAGCTTTCTTCGCGGATGCTGCCGCAGTTCTTTTTGACTTCGCGTCCCAACACAAAACGCCAGATACCCGTCGCCGCAAATATGTGCTGCTATGCGTGCAAGGTGAGGTGTCAGTTCCATATTCACTTAACTCAGTCATTCAATAAAAACGCTTTCCTCGCATATGTCCAGTGAGTCTAACTGCAGAATTACTTCACCAAATGCACCTGGTCGCCCACCGCAGTCCGTGAGTGCGCAATCGTCCCCGCAGGCAATTCCAAAAGAATCAGCGCATCCTGCCGAGAACGATAACTGCGCCTTGGCGCCCACTCGGAATGAAGCTCAACAACCTCCCACGAATCATCCAAAAACACCAAATCCATCACTCCAGGACAAAACCACGAATGCAAATGCACGGTTTGCGGCTTTTGAAACGTGAACATCAGCGGAACCACTTCCCTTCGAAACATCATCCCGCGCGTCTGCTCCCAAAACGACCGGCACTCCTCAACAGACTCGGCAAGAACTGTTTTGCGCGACGCATTGAGCACTCTCACCGTACCACCTTCTCATCAACCCAGCGCAAAAAGTCAAGCTGCTTTGCAAGCGCACGCTGCACGGTCGAATTCGTCCCTTCCCGAGACTTCTTGCGCGCATCAAGCCGTTCTTGCGTTCTCTCAAGCTCTGCGCGCAGCACTCGGCGCAATTGCGCCTTTGATGCAACCTTGTTCGCCTTGACCCACCTTAAAAACACCCTGAACCGCGCAGAACGCTTCACGCCCGGAGCAACATCGAATTCCACAGTTCTCACCTCTTATTTTTTTCTTAAAAACTTTTCCAACTTTCTTAACGGAAACGTATTAATAACTGACTTCGCTTCCGCCCAGCCCCTTCGCGCCTGCCCCACACCCAATTCCATACTGCGCAAATGCTCAACCGCGTGGCTGTCCGTGTCAATTGCAATCAGGCAGCCGCTTTCAATTGCACGTCTTACATTCTCGCCCGTCAAGTCCAGCCGCGACGGATACGCATCAATCTCAAGCGCGACCTTATTTTTCCCTGCCGCAGCCATCACCGCATCCAAATCCACCGCATACCCCTCGCGCTGATTGATAATCCGACCGGTCGGATGCACCAGAACATTCACGTACCGGTTTTCGACAGCAGCACAAATACGCGTTGTCATCTCCTTTTCCGCCGACTTAAACCGCGAATGCACGCCAGCAAGAACAATGTCAAGCTTTTCAAGCACAGAATCAGCATAATCAAGAGAGCCATCCGGCAAAATGTCAACCTCGGAACCCTTCAGAATCCGAATGCCGACCTTTCTTTCCACCCGCTCAATCTCTTCCAGATACCTGAGGAGCCGCTTCTCATCCATCCCGTTTGCAATACGCTCGCTCTTGCTGTGGTCGGTCATTGCAATATACTCATAGCCGCGCTGTTTCGCCGCCCTTGCCATCTCTTCAATTGACGCCACACCATCACTCCACACGCTATGCATATGCAAATCGCCCCGAATATCCCCACGCTCAACGAGTTTGGGCAATTTGCCCTTCACCGCCGCCTCAATTTCCCCCTGATTTTCCCGCAGCTCAGGCGGAATATACGAAAGATTAAGCTTTCGATAAATGTCCTCTTCAGCCCTTCCCGCAACCCACTTTTTTCCCTTAAACAGTCCATACTCAGAGAGTTTGAATCCCTTCATTATTGCACGCCGGCGAAGCGCAACATTGTGCTCCTTACTTCCCGTAAAATACTGCAGCGCGGCACCAAATGAGTTTGGCTCAAGCACGCGCACATCCGCCTGCAAGCCGTCCTTTAACACGACAGAACTTCGCGTCCCGCCCCTCGCTAAGACGTGCTGAACTTCAGGCATCGCCGTGAAAAAATCCATCACTTTTTTCGCATCCCTACTTAAGACCAAAACATCAATATCCCCAACAGTCTCTTTCATCCTGCGCACACTTCCCGCAGGGACCGCCTTTTCCACGCTCCTTAGCCGCTCAAGCCTTGCCGCAAACTCACGCGCAAGCGGAAGCGCAAGACCAAGCAATTTCCTTGACTTGCCCTTCTTCACAATTTCCAGCCCCCGCAAAATATCTTCCTCGCTTTTCTTCCCAAAACCCGCAAGCAGCCTAACCTTTCCCGCTTTCGCTGCCGCTTCCAGCCCTTTCAAACCCGCGATGTTCAGCTTTTTTGCGAGCACAAGCGCCTTCTTTGGCCCCACACCCGGCACGTGCAAAAGCTCATCCACTCCCTTTGGCGCCTTCTTCTCAAGCCGTGCAAGCTCCCGCACCCTTCCCGTCTTCAGGTATTCCTCAATCTTTGCCGCAATACTCTCCCCAACCCCTGAAATCCCCTTGAGCGCCTTTACGCCGCCCTTTGTATACACGTCCTCAATCGCCTCGCCCAAGCCCTCCACCGTCCTTGCCGCCCGACGATACGCCTCGGGCTTCCACGCAACACCCTTTACCTCAAGCAAGTCCGCAATTTCAAGCAAGATTTTTGCAACTTCAGCGTTTTTCATTTTTACTCAAAAAATCGTGCGCCTTGCGCAAAACCCCTTTTGCAGAATTATACGTAAGCCTTTCAAGCGCGTCATCAAACGAAAGCCAGACAAAATCAGTATGCTCGTGCGAGAGCGTCACCGGATGGCCATCGCCCCTGCCCACGAAAAAAACAACCTCTTTTGGCACACGCTTCCCTTCCCGCGTGAAAAAATACGTAATCCTGTGCGAAAACCCATCAATGAGCTCTGCGGCCACCCCTGCCTCTTCCTTTAACTCGCGGAGCGCGGCATCCCTTGCAGACTCGCCCTCCTCAAGATGGCCTTTTGGAAAATCCCAATGCCCTGCCTCATATTTCAGCAACAAATATTTTCCCTCACTTACCACGACAACACCCGCGCTTTTTTCCATACCGTGCCTTTTAGGCATTCACGCTATTTAAACATGTTGCGCGAGCGCCACAATACATAAATAATACCTGAAAAATCGCACGCATATGAAAAGAGCCGTTATCGCATTCCTGTTCATTCTCGCCATTGCCTGCACCGAAGAGCAGCGCGCAGAACCAACACCCGCGCAAGAACTTGCACAACAACTCCGCGAACAGGCAGAATCAGACACGTCATCCGTTCCTGAATCAGTCGCTGCAGAACCCGTTACGCCTGCGCCCGCGCCTGCCCCCGAAACAACCCCTCCTCCCTCCCAAACACCTGAACCGGTAACACTTCCCGAACCAACCGCCGCGGAATTACTCGTCCAAGAAACCATTGTCGGCGAAGAAACAGACGAACTTCCCCTCCCCCAATCACCCCTGCAGGAACTCCTCAACACCTTTGGCAGCAAAGTTTCCAGCTACCAATTCACCTACAACAACAGCAAATACTTTGTCCGCGGCCCCCTCATCAAAATCATCCTCTCAAAACCCGTCCTCGTCCGCGGGCATACCTGGCCCAACGGCACCACGAAAAAATACTTCTACTACGACACTGTTTACGTTGACCGGGCGGAGGAAACAGCAACCGCCTACTGTGAAGGCCACACCGAACGCGTCAACGCAGACTGCCGCGCAAACGGGCTCTACGACTTTGCCTATCCTGCATCCTACGCGCAGTACAACATCGTCCTTCCCCAAGACTGGCTCTTATCGCTTCAAAACAAACAGCCGCAAAGCGTTGAAGCAGACAAATACTACATCAAGGGACGAAAAACCGTCCGCCTCATCTTCCCCGGCGAACTGCGCACCGAAGCACACTTTGACTCCCAAGTCGGCCTCCCCTTGCGCATCGACCAATACAACGAAACCCGCCTTTACTTCCGCCAAGACTTTGACCTTCTTGCAAGCAACACGCTTCGCGACGTTGACGTCATCCACCGCAGCCCCGAGGACATTCCCAGCAGTGAAATCTTTTACCGGCAAAACCTCGCCAACTCGCCATCCTCAACATACTGACCTGCCTCCTAAACCTTTTTAAACACGCCCTTGCTTCTTCCCGTTATGGCACGCGGGGAATTTGAAAAAGACCTGGACGAGTACTTGCACGCACGCAAGCGAAGCGGCATCAACATCAAAGCACTCCTTGACCGCCTCACGCCAAAACCCAAGCCAAAACCCATCGCCATTCCCGAACAAGTGGAAGTCTATGATAAGCAAAGCGAGCCAAAAGAAAACTTCGTCCAAAAACTCTTCAAACGCGAACAAAAACAGGACGCATCACTCCTGCAGGCAGAACTGCGCGCAGAAGACGCCATTTCGGATATGAAAGAAATGGCCAAAATCAGCTTAGGAATGCTCCGCCAACTCCCCGACGACCAACTGAAGACATTCAAAAATTCCTCTGATTTCGAACGGCTCAAAGTGATTTTGAAGAAGCACGAACTGATTAAGTGAGCCACAACCGCTCAAACTCGCCCTCAAACGCCTTCACGACATTTGACTCGCGCAGAACCAGAATATTCTCATCATTTCGCTCATCACCATTCCTTGTCGGATTATAGCTTCCCGTAATGGCTGCTTTGCCGTCGATAATAAACACCTTATGGTGCACCTTTGCAACCCGCGACCACTCTTTGAGCCGCTCATACTCGCTGTATACGTTGTCTTTTCGCGGGTCAAAAATGCCCCGTACGCGAACCCCGTCTTTTGCCCTTTTCTCAATGAGCTTTCCGATAGAATCGTCGGTAAACGAGTACGCCATAAACTCAATGGACTCCTCTGCTGATTCGAGAATTCCCAAAACTCGCTTCTTGCACGCATCTTCCGGGCAGAAATACGCCTCCGTCAGGTTTCCGTTGAACAACACCTGCGCACTTCCTTTTTTCCCCCCGTGAAACGTTCCGCCTGCCAGCTCATCAAATTCAGTTTGGTACGCTGCGGCAAGAGCCTTGCTCTCGATGACAACAACGTTGTTTGGAATTGACATCCCCTGGCTTGGATTCCACGAGCCGGTCCAAACACGTCGCCCATCAAAAACACAGAACTTATTGTGCATCAGGGCACTTCCTTTCTCAACACTTGCGCCTGTAACGGGGTGGTCGCCTTCGACCACCAGCGCGCCTTTTTGCATTATCAGGCCGGCAAGCCCCTCCTCTACGTGATACTGTGCGCAGGAGAGCCGTGAGGAGTGCTCGATGTATTCCCTGAGAACGTTCTCACAGTTCACCCGGTCGCAGAATACAACGTCCACATTGCCTTCCTCTTGCGGCAAGACTGCTGCGCCCGTCAGGCAGCCTGTGAGCAGGACGAGGAGGATGAACCGCATACGTTATCGTCGAAAAGACCCTTTATAAACCCTTTTTCAGCATTCCCGGAAGGTTCTGTTGCCACTTAAAAGTAGTCTGAAAACGAAAGATTTAAATATCTCCTATACTATTCATCAGTAGTGAAGGGTGGTGTCAGACGATATCTGCCCGTTTCACCAATCCGAATCACCTCTTTTTCCCTCGCAGGCGTCGCTTCGGCGGCGCTTGCAGGGTTTTAAACTCACGACCTGCTGAAGGCCTCGTCAAAATAAAGACGACTGCTGCCCCTGCAAAAAAGCCCACAATCATCGGGCCCACAAACGCAGGCAGGACAAACACCTCTTTTTTCTCCGCGTGCGGCTCTTCAAAATACATATCCACATTCGCAAGCTCAAGCGCATACCCTGCAAAGAGCAAAGAGCTCACCTTGTCAAAATCCTTGAGCGAATTCGCATACTCATAATAACTATACGCAATAATCGGGAAAATTCCCTTCCTTTCCGCCGCCTGCAACGCCTCCCGCGCAACCCGCAACTTAATCTCAACCGCCTCATCAAGCTCCGTTACGCCAAGCGCCCCGAGCAAAACATCTGCCTCTGCCTTTGCCTTACTCGCCGTATGCAGGCACAAGCTAAACTTCCCTTCCTGCATAAGCCCGTACGCGCGGTCAATATCGCCCCGCGTCCCATCAAGCGCATCCGGAATCACTGACTTCACATAATTATACCGCTCCTCTGCTTCAGACACTTTTGCCGCACAACTCCGCTCAAGCCGCGCCCCGCTTACCACTCCCCTCTTATCAGAACCATCAAAGAACCGCGCCCACGTCTTTGCCGAAAACAAGCGCTCCTCCGCATACACCAACTCATCAATAATATCCTCAGAAAAACGCTCACTGATGTTTGTCCGCTCAACGCCTGCGATTGCCTCCAACGACTCCTCAATACGTTCGGTTACCGCCATCAACGTCTGCAATTCAGTAATCGTGGACACATTTCTTGCATCAACATTCTCCCGCAACTTTTCCGCATCGCCCCGCACCGCCTGCGCGCGCACGCGCGCTTCCTCTGCACTGAGCTTTTCCTCACGATACTTCGCCCGCTTCAAGTCAACATTCGCCCGAAAACAATACGATGCCGCAGCATAAAACTCTCCCTGCGCCATTGCGCCTCGCGCACGGGCAGTCAGGTTCTCCGCAAGCGACACATTCTTAACCTGCTTGCCCAAAACTGCACTCCGGCCACACAAGTCATTCGCAACCTCCTGCATCACCCGCACATACCCTTCATCAATCGTGAGCGGGCCATTTGCGTGCCGCTGCGGAATCCCAAGGACGTGCTCAAGCAACTCACCAAGCGTTGCAACCTCAATAACCGTCACATTCAAGCCGCTCCCGTACTCCGTAACGGAAAGCGTCTTATTCCCGAACTTTACTTCCTGCGTCCCTTTCGGCACAAAAACCGTCTTAATTCCCTGCTCGCCCGCCGCCTCCACCTTCTGCTTCACCCCGCCAACGATGCCGATAATTCCCCCGCTGTTAATCGTTCCCGTCACCGCAACATCCTTTGGCACGGACTTATTCACCAAAAGCGCGCTCATCAAAAGCGCTGCCGCGCTCCCCGCACTCGGCCCCCCGACAATACCCGGAAGCGCCTTAATCGTAAACAAAAAATCACGCCCGGAACAATCAATATCAAGCTCGCGGCACGACACCTGCTGCGCAAAACGCAAGCTCGCCTGCGTTGCAATCTTCGTCATCGGAAACGTCTCCAAAAACACCCGCTCATCCCCCGGAATAACCTGCAAGCCAAGCGTTGCCACGCTCCCCATCTGGCCCGAACCATTCTCTGTTAATGCAAGCAGATTAATCTCGCCAGAACGGACCTCGACTGCGAGCGCAGCAGTACACAACAATAACGCAATAATCACCCATTTCATAGAGGAAACGACTTATTGAGGGTATAAGAATGTTGCGAATCGCGCCTGCAGATGCCCGCGCAAAATCCGGTTCAGTTCTCTTCAGAAGACTTACCTGTTTCAGCAGGAGCAGCACTTTCCTGCTTGGGTAACCGCGCAATATTCTTACACAAACTTTAGTCAAAGACAAGAAAACCGCAGTTTTCTGGTTCCCGAAAATCTCTGATTTTCGTGATTTGATCAAAGCGCTTTTCGTCTCCACTCAAGAAGCAATTAAATATGGTCCTCCTTTCAGTCGCATAATTTAGACTCTTCTTTCGCTTCGACGATGTCGCGCAATTCAGGTTTCGCTCTTTTCAGGCGCGGCATTCTCCTGCTTTGGCAACCTTGCTATATTCCTGCATTTTGGGAACCGATTGCAGGCAAGGAAGCCGCCATAAATTGACTTTCTCAAAACCATCTTGCCCTCCTTACACTTCTCGCACGCCTTCTCCTCAACATCAGGCATCCGCTTTGTCGGACAGTCCACATTAATGCACAATTCCTGCGGGCGCTTGCCCTTCTTAATCATCTTGATTATCGGGTTCTTACACGACTCGCACACCTTTGGCGTTACCTCGGCAAGCCCCCCTGCAGGCAGCTTGAACGTCGTCTTGCAATCAGGATACTTATCACACGCAATAAATCGCCCGAACTTGCCCATACGCAAGACCAGATTTCCCGGACCACACGACGGGCACTTGCCCACCGTTGTCAACAACGCGCGGGTTTCCGTATAGGTAACCTTGAGCTCATCGCCAATCTGCTTCTCCTTTGCCTTAAACTCCGCAAGCAAGTCAGTAAGAATTTCCTTTGCCTCCTTCAAAATCTCCGGCTCGTGCTTTTTCCCCTCGCGAATCAATTCCATATCGCTTTCAAAATGCCTTGTCAGCTCATCATCCAAAATCTTCGGCGAGTACTTCTCAAGCACTTCCACCGTTTTCATTCCCAAATCGGTCACGGTAATCGCCTCTCCCTGCACGTAATTCCTGCGCTTGAGCGTCTCCACAATCTCCGCCCGCGTCGCCTTTGTCCCAAGACCGCGCTTCTCAAGCTCCTTGATAAGACTTGCCGGCGTATACCGCTTTGGCGGCTTGGTTTGGTCCGCGTGCATCACGATTTTCACCATCTCAACCGCGTCACCCATTTCCATCTTCGGAAGCTCAGCTTCCTCCAGCTTCACATACGGCGCGTACAAAACGTGCCAGCCGGGCTGCGTCGTCCTTGTCCCTCTTGCGACAAACAACTCCCCGTTCACATCAACTTTTGCCACAACCGTTTCACGCGTTGCCGGGTCGCCGAACGTTGCGAAAAACCGCTTCACAATAAGGTCGTAAATTTTCTGCTCGCGGCCCCCCTTCTCACCCGTCTTTGCCTCAACACCGGTCGGGTAAATCGCGGGGTGTGCAGGGTCAGTCTTCTTTCCGTTATTTGGCGCAAGCTTGGCCTTTGCCAAAAGGAAATCAGCCTGCACTTTGAACTCATCCACTTTTGCAAGCTGCTGCAAAATCTTTTTGAAACCTAACTTCTCATCCAGCTGCTGGCTTGACGTTCTCGGATACGAAATCCAACCGCTCGTGTACAATTCCTGCGCGATTTCCAGCGTTTGCTTCGGACTGATACCAAAGAGACGATACGCCTCGGTCTGCAAACTTGTCAAGTCAAACGGGTGCGGAGGAGACTGCTTAAACTGGCTCTTCTCAACCGAAGCCACCTTCCCCTTCTTCTCACCCTGCACTGTTTTCAGGACCCTGTCTGCCTCTCCCTTATCCCAAAACTTGTCTTCCTCGTGCCAAGCGACAATCTCACCGGACCTGAGCCGCCCGTTAAGCTCAATTTGCCAAAACGGCACGGGAACAAACTTCTGAATCTCCCGCTCGCGCTCAACCACGGTCTTAAGCGCAGGGCCCTGCACCCTTCCCGTACTCAAAATCTTAAACATTCCCGCCTGCTTAATCGCCTTTGTCAACGCACGGGACAAATTAATACCGTAAAAAAAGTCCAAAAAGTGGCGCGTCTCGCCCGCCTCTGCCTGGCCCCAATCAAGATGCGGCGATGCCTTCTCATACGCCTCACGCAAATCATCCTTTGTGAGCGTACTGAACTTCATCCTTCGCGCATCCTTTCGCTTACACGCGTACCTTACAACATTCAGGCCGATAACCTCTCCCTCAACATCGTAGTCCGTTGCAACCGTAACATCCTTTGCCTCCTTTGCAAGCTTCTTAATCGCATCAAGGTACTTCTTGCTGAACGCAGCGTCCTTGCTTACCTCATAATTCGGAACCCACTCAATGTCAAACACCGGATACGCAAAGCCCTTTGACTTCTCCTTCTCCGCCAAACCATACAAGTGACCGACCGCGCAGCCAACCACAATCTCCCGCCCGTTGTGCTCAACCACATAATACGGGCTGCCCTTGAGGTCCTTTTTTACCGGCTTCTTATCCGCCAGCGCCTCAGCAACCTTTTTGCTCGTATTTGGCTTTTCCGTAATGATAAGCTCGTACATACTATATTATATGCGCACGGCTGCGGTTTATAAAGATAGTGGCTCCAGACCACCCATCCACAACCATTTTAAGCAAAATCGGGCAATTGCGCCGTATGAACGTCATCGTCATCGGCACCGGATTCGTTGGCGCAACACACGCAGCAGTCCTCGCAGCATACGGGCATTCCGTTACCGCATACGACATCAACAAAGAGCGGATTGCTGATTTGGCAAGCAAAGACCCAAAACGAATTGACGCCGCCCTCTACGAGCCCGGCCTTGCAAAACTCGTCACGGAAAGCACAACACTTACTTTTACCCGCAACCTCTTTGACCTTGCGCCGCTCCTTGACACAACCCCCGTCATCTTCCTTTGCCTTCCCACGCCCGCACACGAACTCACGCTTCCCGACGAGCAAAAATTCCTCTTCACCGCAGCAACACAACTCGCAGAACTTCTTAAAAAAAGAAACGACTGCCGACAAACCCAACACGCACTTCTCGCCACCAAAAGCACCGTCCCCATAGGAACAGCGGCAAAACTCAAAAAACACCTTGCCCTCCTTGGAATTACCAACTTCTCTGTTGCAAGCAACCCCGAATTCCTCGTTGAAGGAAAAGCGGTTGAAGGAAGCAAGCACCCTGACCGCATCGTCATCGGCATTGAAACCCCTGCAGACGAAAAACTCCTTCGCGAACTCTACTTCGCCCACGACAACATCATTGCCGTCTCACCAAGCGACGCCGAAGCAATAAAACTCCTTGCCAACTTCGAACTTTTCAGCACCATTGTCCGAACGTTCCAAGTTGCCGGTCGCGCGTGCGAACTTATCCCCGGCCTCACCTACGAAAACGTCATCAAAGGAATCACCGCAGACAAACGCATCCCCCTTTGGGGACACCACGTATCCCTTTACGCCGGCGGCAGCTGCTTTGAAAAAGACGCATACAACCTCCTTCACACGCTCTCCGGCAAAAACAACCCGCACACTGAACAATTCATACGGCTCACCATAGACAGCAACACCGCCCAACTCGACCGCTTTTATCAGCGCGCACACGACGCAGGATTCACTTTCAAAGACAAAACCGTCGCCCTCCTCGGCACCGCATTCAAACAAGACACCAACGACGTGCGCATGTCACCTGCCCTCCCTTTGACCGGCCGGCTCATCCGCGACGGCGCACAACTGCGCGTGTACGACCCCCAGGCCCTTCAGAACTACCTTCTTGCGACCAAAGCGCACACGGCAAAAATAACCGCCTGCACCCGCGCAGAAGACGCCATTACCGGAAGCGACACCATACTCATTTGCACCGACTGGCCTGAATTCAAGAACCTCGCGCCCGCAATCATCAAAGAAAAACCGCGCCTCATTATGGACGGCAGGCGCAGCCTGCGTGAACACTATGAATCCTTTGCCGCGGCAGGAATAACCGTCATTGCAGTCGGAAGCCCGACCATTACTGCGACGTGAAGTAATCAGTCACGCGACTGCACGGAGAAGTCTGCCCTTCAACAATACCGAGCGAGCCGCCCGTATTCGTCACTACCTTATCCACCCAGCCAAGATACGGCGGAGCCCAATTAATGTACGTGACCGGCGCAAACGGGTCACCTGAACAAGTGAACGACTGAGACCAGACCTGCTTTCCTTTGTAATACGCAACCGCCTGCGCAGTAAACGCTCCCGCTTCACCGCGCTGGAACATATTCCGGCAGCCAAAATTTGCCCGCACAATCCTCACCGGCTTTTGCCACTCTTCACAGAACACACCATCAGAACAGTACGCAAAATTTGCCCAGCCGCTCAATTCATCGCCACGATTGATACAGCTCCCGTAATAACAGAACCCCGAAAGGCACTGGCTGTTTGACTCGCACGCACCGCAATAACCCTGCTTTACCGTTATGCACACATTGTTCTGGCATATCTGGCCCTGCGGACAACTCTGCGTGCTGCATTGACCACTACACTGAATCGTCCCTCCACCACAGCAGGACTTCCCGAAATCCGACGGAACCGCGGGCGCAGACGCACTGCACGAGCCGTCACACAACACTGTTCCCGTACCCCCGCACGCATTGCGATTGCACGCAGCCGCAAGATTTTTCGGCACAACCGGCGCAGCAGCAGAACACACGCCCTTACAATCAAATACACCCGTACCGCCGCACACGTTCCGATTGCATTCCTTTCCGGCAAAGTCAACACACCCGCGCGCACCCGCACGGCTGCCCGGAACAGAAAGCCGCTCAACCGGCGCATCGGAAACCGGCGCCACGGCCCGCGAAGGACCCGGCAACACTGATGAAGGCTGCACTTCCTTTAGCCCGCGCGCACCACGGCCCGCCTCACCCGCATAATCCTGCCCTGCGCACGCAACAAGAAGTAACAAAACAACACACAACCCTCTTTTCATACCGGTCTCCTATGAAGCAGCCCTTAAAAATGTTTGCGTCATCCAAAACAATTATAAAAGAAAATCCGCACAGGAACACCAAAAGAGGACCTATGCACAACCTGAGCCGCGTACGCCAAGTCATCAACACGCTCAACACGCACGGCCTTGGCGCAATCGCCATTCGCGCAGGATTCAGCTGGTACCTGCCACTCCCGTCACGATTCCAACGCAAAACACCCTCTGATGTCCCCGTACGCCTTCGCAAAGCAGCCGAAGAACTCGGCGGCACATTCATCAAGCTTGGCCAAATGCTCAGCTTACGCCCCGACCTCATCCCCCAAGAATACTGCGACGAATTCAGCAAACTCCTTGACGAAGTCCCTGCGGAACCCATCGAAACCATTATCCCCGAAATCGAGCGAGGCCTCAAAAAACCGGCACGCGCAGTATTCTCCCACATCGACCACGCACCGCTCGGCTCGGCCAGCATCGCCCAAGTTCACAAAGCACGCCTCAAAGACGGAACCGCTGTTGCCGTCAAAGTCCGCAGGCCAAACATCAAAGAACAAATCGAAGCAGACCTCTCCATCCTTCGCCTCTTTGCACACCGGCTCGAAAAATACGCACCCGAACTCAACCCATCCCGCATCGCAAGCGAATTCGAACGGTACACAGAACAAGAACTCAACCTCGTTGCGGAAGGACACGCCCTTGAAACGGTCCGAAAAACAACCAAGAACAGAAACGTCATCATCCCCCAAGTCCACTGGAAACAAACCGCAGAAAACATCCTCACCCTGGACTTCCTTGAAGGAACCAAACTCAGCGAAACCAAACACGCCCCCGCAAAACACGCAGAAACAATCGTCAACACACTCCTTGACCAAATATTCACCGCAGGAACATTCCACGCAGACCTCCACCCGGGAAACGTGCTCGCACTCAAAAACGGCAAACTCGGACTCCTTGACTTTGGCATCGTCGGGCACATCGATGCGCGAACACGCGACCTCGGGCTAAAACTCGCCCTTTCCATCCTTGGCAAAGACCACCGCGAAATCGCAGAAACACTCCTCGCATACGGGCAAGCCAGCGCGGACACGGACATCGACGCGTTCAGAACCGCAGTCCAACACCAACTCGACCTTTGGTGGCGCGACCCCAAACCAAGCGTGAACCGCCTTATGTACAACCTCTTCATCACCAGCGCAAAACACCACATCCTCCTTCCGCAGGACACCATCCTCAT
Source organism: Candidatus Woesearchaeota archaeon (assembly GCA_003599055.1). Classification (GTDB taxonomy): domain Archaea; phylum Nanobdellota; class Nanobdellia; order Woesearchaeales; family ARS49; genus SURF-65. The sequence continues at coordinate 10,677 of QZIM01000023.1, read as the reverse complement.
CGGCAAAGCACTCATCACTGCAGAAAGCACGGCAAAAATCCTCAACCCCCAATACGACTACCTTCGCGACGCAAGCCCAAAACTTGCGGAAATCCTCAAAACACAACGCGCGCCAAAAGCAGTCATTGCGCGGCTCACCTCCCAGGCAAAACACACCGCAGAAATCCTCCGCGACATCCCCGAAAAAACCCTCGAAGCACTCGACGCCGTCCGCTCAGGAAGATTCTCCGTCCAACTCAAAGACACCGAATTCCGCCACCTTGGCAAAGACATCAACCTCTCCTCAAACCGCCTATCATTCGCGCTTGTTGCCGCAGCGTGCATCATCGCATCCACCGCACTCGTTGACGTCGGGCCAAAAATAGGCACATACGGAATAATGAGCATCTTCTCCCTCGTTGTTGCCAGCATCTTCGTCCTCCTGCTCTTCATCAGTGTCACCCGAGAACACCACCCCGTGCACGACCCGCACTAACTGACGGTTGTTTGTGGTTGGTCGTCGGTTGTCAGTTATCAGTGTTCAGTTATCAGTTATCAGTTATCAGACTCCTCTCTGCTTGGCACAAAGCTTAAATAACACGACTTCTTCAACCATTATATGAAAAAAGGGATGAAAAAAGCAAAACGCTACGGCAAACAACTCGCACATTTAGGAAAAACAGTCGCACGCGAAGCAAAAGTCCGCGTCATGCGCGACCTTAAGGACGTCCTTGAAGAGCACGTTATGACCAAAAAAGAAGCGCAAACACTCGCAAGCTCAGTTCTCAAAGAATTAAAAACAGAAGCGGACCGGTTTGTCACATTTGCAAAAAAAGAATACGACCGCGAACTGCGCAAGGCAAAACCGCACCTCAAAAAGGCAGCACACCGGCTCAAACACGGCCGCAAAAAGAAACGATAATCAACGGCTTAAGTAATTCTCAAGCCAACGGCGATTCTTGCTGACAATTTCTAAAACGTACCGTGCCTCCTTCCTGAATTCCTCGGGAGCACCCGTATGAGGTCCTCCATAGAAATTTTCCAACTCGTCAACTGTGCGCGCGCCATTGAGTTCCGCGAGCCGAGCAAGGATGAGCCGCTGATGCGGTACGCTCTTTAGCGTATCCTCAATTTCCATACGCGCATACCAAGTATCGCCGCCGTTCAGCGTGCCGTGCCCCGTCTCAATTGCAAGAAGCGCAGGATTTCCCCGCGTACGCTTTTCTGCAAAATCAATTATGACTGCTTCAAGAGTTTCACAAAGGGGCTCAGGAATATTGTCAGGAGGCGCTGACCCCACTTTTTGGCCCAAATAATCTCCAACTGCCTCCGAAAACGCATCCAGCCTGCGCGCATCAGATTGCATCCCCTCTCTCAGACTATAGGCCGTTGCATACGATGCAAGAAACATTGGCAATTCATCATCTTTGAACATATCAGTGTACGATTCAATTAGTATCCATTCTTTCGAACGACCTTCTTTTTTCGCCCGTATATGACGCGCGACGTGTTGCACCTCATCAAACAAGCCTGCCAAAACCTCAAGGTCCTCACGCGGAGGCAGAGCAGGCACTGCGCCCTGCACAGATACTCTTTCTCTTGCCATTTCGAGACTTAGTTCAAACAGCTCTTCACGCTTCCTTCGCTTAGACCACACCTTGAGCGCCGCACGCGTCCCGATATTGTACTGTTCCTTGAGTGCGGCAAGTGTTTCCAGGTCAGGTTTTTCCATTTGCGGTCTTGCACAATTTCCCTTTTTAAAACTTTCTCTTTTTGTCCCTTGAAAGTGGTTTCATTTTTGCATTTTTGTTCCCAAAAACCTCTCCTTTAATATATAAGTTCAGCCGCACACTTTGGCATGACCGAACACTTCCAAACCCTCTTTGTCAAGAACAAAGACCCCTTTGACACGATTCGCGGACAAGAGCGCACCAAACGGCAGCTCAAATCAGCCCTCCTTATGGACCGCCACGTCATCATCTTGGGCGCTCCCGGCATCGGAAAGACCACGCTCGCCAAGAATGTGGCAACGCTTCTTCCCGAAGTTACCCTCAATGACTGCCCCTACCACTGCAACCCCAAAAAACCACTCTGCCCCGAATGCAAGGAAAAAAAGGCAAAAACGCGAAAGGTCGCCGGGTCCGAGCGATTCATCCGCCTTCAGGGAAGCCCTGACTTGACCGTTGAGGATTTGCTTGGAGACATTGACCCTGCGCTCGCGCTCAAATTCGGACCCCAAAGCCCCCAAGCATTCAAGCCGGGCAAAATATTCCTCGCAAACCACGGCGTCCTGTTCTTTGACGAACTCAACCGCGCGCCCGAGAAGATTCAAAACGCGCTTTTGCAGGTCCTTGAAGAAGGACACGCAACCCTTGGCGCATACACCATCGAACTTCCCGCAAACTTCATCTTCATCGGAACAATGAACCCTGAAGAAACCGCGGCAACAGAAAAACTCAGCGACGTCTTTATGGACCGGTGCGACATCATCCATATGACGTACCCCGAAACACTCGACCTTGAACAGTCCATTGTGGTTGAGAAAAGCAAGAAATTGCCCGTTGAGTTCCCCGAAGAGCTTACCCGAGCGGCACTCACTTTCGTACGAATGCTGCGCGAACACAAAAACATTTTGAAGAAGCCAAGCGTTCGCGCATCCCTTGGCATCTACGAACGCGCCCAAGCAAACGCGTTCCTTGACCAACGCAAGGAAGTACAACCTTCAGACATCACCGAAGCGCTCATCTCAGTCCTTGCGCACCGCATTGAACTCAAACCATCCGCCAAGTACCTGCAAAGCAACGAAGAATTCCTGCAAGAGCAGTACGACGCCTATTTAGGCCAGAACGGCGAACTCGGTGGTGGTGGCCTTTGACACCCTCCACCAAGAAGTAAAAGAAACATCCGCCATTGAACAAGCCGAGGGCAAACTGCATAAACAGTATGCCGAGGACAAACTGATGAATTCTGTCCTCGCCGGCGACAAACAAACCCTCGACCACGCAGAACTCGTCCAGGAAGCAACGAACCGCGGAGTCGGCGCGTTCACGCCTGATATGATGTTCAGCAATATGGTGAACAACTTCTCCATCGCCAAACAACTCTACGGCGAAAAACTCATCCAATTACTCAGCGGGTATAATCCGAATTACATTGAGAAAAATTTGAAAATCCCCGAGTTTCGACGTGAGCTAAAACAGGCGCTTGAAAACAAATATGTCGAACTGAACCAAGAAAAAATACTCAACCGCGACGGAACATTCACCGCACGCGCAGCAGAACTTGGCCGCCTCTCCCTTCTCTTTGAACTTGACCGGTCCCTTATGAAAGACACGATGGGCGAAAAAACCAGCAAGCGCGCCGAACACTACGGCGAACGAACCGCCTCACGCCCCCACCGCAAAGGAGACCGATACAAAGACCTCAACATCAAACGCTCCATTACGCGCGCAATCAAACGAGGACACAAGACTGTTGAGGAAAATGATTTAGTTACATCACAGCGCCAAGGCAAAGGACACCTGCACCTCGTCCTCGCACTCGACGCCTCTGCCAGCATGAAAGGCAGCAAGCTCGACACGTGCAAAAAAGCAGGCGTTGCACTCGCCCACAAAGCAATCGACTCAAAAGACCGCGTCGGACTTGTCGTCTTTGGCTCAGAAATCAAAACCGCCATTCCCCCGACTAGCGACTTTACCAGCCTGCTCACTGCAATTAGCGGCATCACGGCAAGCAAGCAAACAGACTTTGCCGCAATGCTCGCAAAAGCAGTAGAGCTCTTCCCGTCCGGAAACCACACAAAGCATCTCCTTATTGTTACCGATGCGCTTCCAACCGTCGGCAAAGAACCCGAAAAAGAAACCCTGCGCGCAATCTCTGCCGCAAAAGCCAGCGGAATAACTGTTTCCCTCATCGGCATAAACCTCGACCGCGAAGGAATGGACTTCGCGCAAGACATCACCCGCGTCGGCGAAGGCAAACTCAGCGTTGTCCGCAATTTAGGCGAACTTGGGCATATTGTTCTTGAGGACTATCAGGCGTTTAAGTGATGCGGGCATTTTCACGCACCTGCCTTCACAAATTCCACGCCCGGCAAATCCGCAAAATCACGGTCTCCTGTCAGAAACTTCATCCCTGCCCTTTGCGCGAGAACATAGCCGATGCAGTCCGCCATTGAGAGTTTACGCTTCCGGTACAACAATTTCAGTTGTGCGGCGGCCTGAATATCTGACTGTTCAAAATCCACGTTGAACGGGTAATACTTTATCAACACATTTTCTGCCACGGTCGGCAAATTCTCACGCAAAAACGCATAATACGTCTCAAAAAGGTTTAACTTTGTGAATATCATCCCTGAGCGCATATACCGCGCGTACCGCTCATTGCCCTTGATTATCTCAATTAACGCATACGAATCAAAGAAAAAATCAGCCGTCGTCATAGAGCTCCGCCCGCAGCTCATCCTTTATCTGCTGCGCGGGCTTTTTGAGCAGTCCCTTTGCCATCCCGAACGTTTCCTGTAATACCTTTGCGCTATCCTTCATAAGCATAATACGGATGGTCTGATTCTCCCTGACTTTCTCGCGCTCAATGATTTCTTTTGGAATGATGACTCCAAGCGAATGTCCCCACTTCCTCAACTTTACTTCAATGACCGGCATTTTGTTATACTTAGTATAACTTCTATAAATCACTTCCGCTTCCATATCGTTGACAGCTTTTTTCCCCTTTTTGAATCCATCGAGGGAAAATCAGGAAGGCTTCCTGTACTGCAGTGTTCACCCGCACCTTTAAATAACACTTCACCCTCATTTGCTTCAAAAAGATGGTATTCGAACAACTCTACTCGGCTGACTACCTGCACGACCACCCGTGGGTCGGGTTCCTCCTTGGTGTTGGGTATACCATACTCTCCCTCTTCATTGCCCTTATGATATGGCCAAATGACCCTTCGGTTGTCGCGGTTGCACTCATATCAATTCTCCTTATGCCTTCACTCTTCCAACTCACCGACAGCGCGGAAATCACCGAGCGAAGAGACCGCAGCGTTCCCCAATTCCTTCGCGACACGCTCCCCCACATCAAAGTCTACATTGCCCTCTTCTTTGGCATTTTCTTCACGTTTGCCGGCTTTGCGATTATCCTGCCCAAACTTGCCGCAGGACACTTGTTTAAGATTCAACTCGGCATCGTCACCGGCGGAGCCGCAACCGCGGGCGGCGCCATCTTCAGCACCGCCCTTTTTTGGGACTTATTCACGTGGAACCTTCAAGTTCTTGGCCTTGCCTTCTTCCTCTCGCTCGTTGCCGGAAACGGCGCAATCGTCTTCATCGCGTGGAACGCATCGGTTTGGGGAACTGTCTTTGGCAACCTCGCAAAAACCGCCGCAATCCAAAGCGCGCTCAACCCCTTTGTCCTGTTTTTGCTCATCATTTTGTCAGTTTTCCCCCATATGTTCCTTGAAGGCCTCAGCTATATGATATCCGCAATCTCAGGAACAACACTCTCCGACGGAATGGTCAAAGAAAAAATCAGTTCAAACAATTTCATCGTGATAGCCAAATACAACCTGCTCCTGCTCCTCATCGGAATCGGCATTCTTGCCATCGGCATGATTGTTGAAACCTACGTCCTTGGAAATTTCAGCACGTACAGAACGATTATACAATTAGCGTTCCCACGATAGACTTAAAAACAACCTTCCCTGATTCTCCCTTATGAAAATCCTCGCATTCACCGACCTGCACGCAAGCGTTACCGGGTACAAGCACGTTCTTGCCAAGTCAAAAAAAGGAAAGCCGGACATTATCATTTGCTGCGGGGATTTTACCATTTTTGAACAAAACATTGAAGCAGTCCTTGACAAAATAAACGACCTTCCCGCACCCGTCTATTTGCTCCACGGCAACCACGAACAAGACGTCATCGTCCAAAAACTCTGCAAGCGGTACAAAAACATCACGTTCATCCACCGCGCAATTGTCAAATCAGGCGACCTTACCATTGTCGGACACGGCGGCGGAGGATTTTACGGACAAGGCAAAAACGCCGGCGACAAAGACTTTGACAAGTTCATCAAAGAATCCTCCAAAAAGCTCACCGGCAAAATGATTCTCGTCACGCACGCCCCTCCCCAAAACACCCAACTTGATTACCTTGAATGGATGGATGAGCACGTCGGCTGCTCAAGCTACACTGACTTTATCAAAAAATACAATCCTGCCCTTGCCCTTTCCGGACACATCCACGAAACATTCGGAACAACACAAAAATTCGGCAAAACCGTCCTGTGCAACCCCGGACCCGAAGGAATGCTCATACAACTATGAACAACAAAAGAATCATCCTCACCCAAACCGCACTCTGGGCAGCATACGACGGGCTCTCCTCACTCTTCCTTGCCGCATACGCACTCGCCCTTGGCGCAGACAACATCATCATCGGAATCCTTGGCGCACTCCCCTTCCTTGCAAGCATCATCACCCAAATCCCCGGAGCAGACCTTGCGCAACACCTCCCCCGCACCAAAATCTACGCCATCTTTGCAAGCATCGGACGGCTCATTTGGATACCCATCCTCCTTGCACCATTTGCCTTCACCGAACCCATCCTTGCGGTTGTCATCTTCTACCTTGCCGCCCGCATTTGCGAAACCCTCACCGACCCCGCACAAACTACGCTCATCGCCGACTCCGTCTCCGCCCACGAACGCGGACAGTTCACCTCCCTTCGCCTGCGCACCATTGGCATCTTCGGCATCGGCGCCATGACCCTGGGCGGCCTTTGGCTCAAACAATTCCCCAAAGAAAGCCCCATCGGATTTGCCCTTATGTTCGGCCTTGCAGTACTCATCGGGCTCTGCTCATCACTTCTTATGCTCCGCTACAAGGAACAACCATACCCTGACCACGAAAACCACACCATCAAAGAATTCTTCACCCTCACACCGGAACTTCGCAGGTTTGTCACCTTTGCCGTATTCTTTAACTTCGCATTTATGCTCGCATCACCATTCTTTACAGTATATATGCTCAAGAATTTAGGCATCAGCTACGAATTTTACGGCATCGTCAGCTCAGTCACCGTCCTTGCACAAATCCTTGCCGCAAAAACCATCGGCAAACTCACCGACCGATTCGGCGACAAGCCCGTCGCCCTCCTTGGAGTCCTCGGAACCGCACTCGTCCCCATCGCCTTCCTTGGCATCACCCCTGAGCGCGCGTGGCTTCTCATCCCCGCACACCTCCTCTCGGGAACCGTCTGGAGCGCAGTCAACATTGCAAACTTCAACCTCCTCCTTGACTTAACCGAGCCGAACAAGCGCGCACTCCAAGTCGCCGAATACAACCTGTACGCCAATGTTCCCCTTATCATCGCACCCGTCCTTGGCGGATGGCTTAGCGAACACGCAGTACTCATCATCTCAGGAATCCCGCTCGTCTTTGTTCTCAGCAGCATTTTGCGCCTCCTTAGCGCAACCCTGCTCTTCCGCATCAAAGAACCCCGCGCAAAACAAGAATACAGCGCAACACACGTCCTTCGCGAAGCAATCCACTTCCACCCAAATAAGGGAATCGTGCACGGCATCCACGCAGTGAAACGCGTTGCCTCAGGACTTTTGCGCTAACTCCCTTGCGCAACCATTATAAATCATCCGCCCGCCCGCCTGCCCATGAACTTCCACCAAACCCTCTCCAAACTCACCACCAGCACCGCATTCAACACGTGGCACACAGAACACAAACACCACTTCCTTGCACACGCCTTTCTCTTGCTTGATGATGCCAACAAAGACACCTGGCAATTCGGCTTTTACAATCCCGAAACAAAAAAAATGACCACGTGGCTCGTCTCCAAAACCCTCACGCACACCCAAGAGCAGGAAATCCTTGAAACCGGCGCGCCCATCCAAAAACTCGACCCGGCCCTCGTCACCATCGAACCGGAAAAAGCCATTGCACTCGCAGAAGACATCCGCAAAAAAGAACACGCAAAAGAAATTCCCATCAAACACTTCTTCATCATCCAAATGATAGACGGCGCTGCAACATACAACATCACTTATTTTTGCCAAAGCTTCAACACCCTTAACATCAAGATTCACGCCAAAGACGGCAGCATCATCTCATCAACCATACAAAAGCTTATGGACTTTGGCTGACCTTACCTCTTGATGAGCGAAAACGTTAAAACACTTCCAACTCTTCCGCACGTATGATTATCGGCATCACCGGGCCCGAATGCGGCGGAAAAGACACTGCTGCAGCATACCTTGCAGCAAAAGGATACTCATCCTTCTCACTCTCTGACAGCATCCGCGACGAATGTGACGCGCGCGGAATTGACAAAGACACACCAACCCTTGTCCGCGTGGCAAACGAACTGCGCGAACGATTCGGGCCGGACATCCTTGCACGGCGCGCGCTCGTGAAAGTACAGCCGAGCAAAAATTACGTTGCAAACAGCATCAGAAACCCCGCAGAAGCCGCATATTTGCGCGAACACGGCAACCTCCTCCTTGTCCTTGTCACGGCAGACCCGCACATTCGCTACGCGCGGCACCTTGCACGCGCAGGCAGGTCAAAATACCCAACCTTTGACTCATTCCTCGCCGCAGAAGAAGAACAAAAAAGCAGCAACCCCGCACACCAGCAACTCCACATCGTCTTCTCAATGGCAGACACGACAATTGAAAACAACGGGCAGCTTGAACAACTCCACGCCGCCCTTGACAAACTCCCATGAAACCCGAAGAATACGCATCCCTTCTCTCCGACGCCGTTGCACGAAACGAAACACTCGCATTTGCCTGCTCGTGCACAATCCGCTACAGCGGCCGCGCGGAAAGCTCCCTTGGGCTTGGCGACAGAATAATCATCATCAAAGCAGACGGCTCAGTCCTTTGCCACCAGCCAACCGGCAGCGCACCCATCAACTATATGAAAGCAGGAACCGCCCATACCTTCCGAACGGAAAAAGGAAAAATCATCCTCACCAGCAACAACCTCATCCAAAAAGAAAAAATCATCGTCACCATTGAAAAAATACACTTTTTCAACAGCCACAAGCTTGAAGACGGACAAACCATATCCGTTATGGGAACCGAAGATGACATGAGCGACATGATATACGCAAACCCCTCGCTTATCGAAGACGGCTTTAAGCCCGTATCACAGGAAGAACAAACCAAATACGGATTCATCGACGTCCTTGGCGTTGACAAAAACGGCACCCTCACCATTGTCGAATGCAAACGCTACTCCGCAGAACTTTCCGCAGTCACACAACTGCGCAGATACGTTGAAAAAGTAATGGTCAGCAAAGGCATCAGCAAAGTCCGCGGCATCCTTGCCGCGCCCAAAATCACGGAAAACGCCAAAAAAATGCTCGAAGACTGGGGCTTTGAATTCAAATCCATCTCGCCCCCGAAATACTTTGAAGAATACGACAAAAAACAGGCACGGCTTGACGGGTTCGGATAACCTTTTAATAGTTCCCTCTCCTCTCCCCAATTATGAGCGCGCCACTCCGCATGCGGCCGGAAAAAACCATTGCAGAACTCTTCGGAAGAACACACGCACAAAACATCAAGCCCCAAGACGTTTACGGCATCATCACCGACTGGGCAGAAGTGCTTGTCGACCTCATCGGATACCTTGAGCAAACACTCCTTGACGCACAGGCAAAAAGACAGCCCATTCCCCCAACCGAGCGCGAAAAACACCTCTCCCTTGCCCGCGCCATCCTCGACGCATTCAGCGAAGACCTTGCCGTCCTCTACGACAATTACAAAAACCACTGGCGACCGGTATTCACCGCAGACGCAGGAGAAATACAAACACACCTCCACGAATGCAGGGACGCACTCACCTCCCGCCTCCACCTCAACATAAACCTCCAAGTCATCCACCACGCGGCAGTCTCCAATATTCTTCACCTTGTTGAAGAACGCGCACAACAATTCCAAAACCTTACCGACCGCAAAGAACGCGAGGCATTCGAAGCCAAACGCGCCCGCGCCCTTGCCAAAGACAGAACCGTTGCAAAAACCCTTGAACTGCTCACCGTCTAAACCTCCCAAACTTCAAAACCGGCCGTACGCGCAGAAGTTGCCCCCTGGCTGCTTACCAGCGTCTTGCGATTCAAGTCCAACACAACATACCCTGCATCCAAAAAAACCGGACGACACAAACGCACTGCCTTTTGCGGGTTCTCCAACACGCCCTGCAATTCCCGCCGATGCACACGCACAAAATACAAACAATCATCACGCACAATCAACACATTAACCAATGACATACACAAACATCATTTTATCCCTTAATATGACCATCGCAGAAAAATCAGGAAAGTTTCCCGGCAAGTTCGACATATTTCTGCTTTGATGTGAGCCCTGACCTGATGCGCACCCGCGAGCCAATCATCCTTGACAGAAAACGAACAACCTCCACATTCGCTTGGTTATCCTCTGCGGGCGCGGCAATGTCAAGCAACCACACCTTTCGCCCATCATCAAAACCCGCAAGACAAGACTCCCTTACATTTGGCCTTACCCGAACAAGAACCCTGCCTTTTGCAATCTCCTTTTTGAATTCATCAATCACTTGTATTCCCGCCACGTGTGCTTACACTTGGTACACTTAAAGAAACGCGTCGCCGGCTCGTCCGCAAACTTTTTCAAAGTTTGATCAAATCGCT
>QZIM01000006.1 GCA_003599055.1 Candidatus Woesearchaeota archaeon | reverse complement strand
ATGAGCCGCGCGCTTGCCGCGTTGTTCGAGTTTATGAATGAGATAAACCGTCTTGGCATTCATCAGCTCAGCAAAAAGGACGCGCAGGCAATTGAGTCATTTATGCAATCGGTTGATTCTGTTCTTGGTATTTTGCAAAAAGAGGCCCCGCTTGAGGCTGAATTGGCAGGGCTGGTAGCCGAGCGCGAGAATGCAAGGAAAATAAAGAACTTTGCGCGGGCGGACGAGCTTCGCGACATATTGAGGCAGAAAGGTATTGCGGTTGAGGACACGGCACATGGCCAGCGGTGGAAAAGAATTCTTTCGTGAGCGCTACGAGCGCCTTGGCGGCAAAATTGTTGACCTAAAACTGCAGCAGGTGATTCGGGTAAATACCTTGCGTATTTCTGCAAAAGACCTCATTGCCCGTCTTGCCGCACTCGGTGTTGAGCTTGAGCGCATTCCGTTCACAAGGAACGGCTATGCGGTAAAGAAGAGCAGGTTTTCTCTTGGGGCGATTACGGAGTTTTTGCTTGGCTATTATTATGTTCAGGAGGCTGCAGCACAGCTGCCGGTCGATGTGCTTGACCCCAAGGCAGGGGATGTTGTGCTTGACTGTTGTGCGGCGCCGGGCGGCAAGACAACCCAGCTTGCGGCGGCAATGGACAATAAGGGTACAATCATTTCCTACGAGCTCAAGGAACACCGTATGCCCTCGTTGTTGATGAACTTGGAGCGGTGTGGGGTGCAAAATGCAGTGGTGTTTCAGGGTGATGTGAGCTTGGCAAAGGGGCTTGGGCAAAAGTTCACGAAAATTTTGCTGGACGCGCCGTGTGCGGGGAATTTTCTCTCGGAACAGGGCTGGTATGATAAGCGTACTTTGGATGGGATTGAGCGAAGTAGCCAAATTCAAAAGCGCATTCTCAAGAACGCAGTGGATTGTTTGGCAGAGGGCGGTGAACTGGTGTACAGCACTTGTTCTCTTGAGCCGGAGGAAAACGAGCTTAATATGCAGTGGGCGATTGAGAACTTGCCCGTGCGTCTCGAAAAAGTGTCGTGCAAAATCGGCGACCCGGGGTTAACGCAGGTGTTTGGGCAATCGCTTGACCAATCGATTGCGCTTACCCGGAGATTCTGGCCGCACAAGACGGGAACGCAAGGGTTCTATATTGCAAAGTTGGTGAGGGTATGATTTGGGCAAGGAATTGTTTGGGAATCGCTGGCGTGGAGAGTCAGGCGTGCGCGACTTCGTTGAGTCGAGAGAATGTATTAATTCTGCTCCCGACGGGAGCAGAAATGACTTGTTTCTTGAGACGAGACGATGAGCGCCTTTTGATCAAACCAGCGAAAATCCAGGATTTTCGAGGGACCAGAAGGCAGCGGCTTTCTTGTCTTTCCGCAGAAAGTTTGTGGGTGAGAATATGAACCTCTCTGAATTTCTCGCTCAGTTTGGTATTGCGGAAGTGCCGAAAGGGGAGCTCGTGGGCAGGTCGTATTTTGAATTCAGGGACCGCGCCCTGCTGAGTCGCCGTCCGTTCTTTATCGGGAAGTGTCTCGCGCACGTGCGCGGTCCGGTGCTTGTGCCGGGTGTTGATTTGCTGCAGTTTATCGGTAAGAAGGCGAAATACAAAGTTTCCGTATCGCCCGAGGGGGAGTGGCTTTTCATTTGCGGAAGGGACATTTTTGGCAAGAGCGTGGTTGGACAATCTGACGCAGGGATAGGCGACCGTGTTGCTGTCCTGAACGTCCGCGGTGAGTGTATTGGCTATGGTGATGTCATAGCGCCGCTTTCGGAGAAGAAGGTGGTCATCCGTCGGCTGTTTGATTTGGGTGACTTGCTTCGGCGCGAGCGCAGGACCAAAAGGTCAAATAGGACTAACTGATGACCGACATCTGATAACTGACAACCGATAACCAATCACAGTTTATGGCACGCTTTGAGGTCTTTTGCAAATGCACCAAGGTTTGCGGGGATGGTGATGCCTTCAAGCGGTGAATTGAGTGAGATTCCTTTCTCTTTCTTGAGTTTCCAGATGTGGGTGTTGAATGCGGCGATTTCGTCTATTTGTGCAAGGTCGCTTGTGCCTTGTTTTGCGGAAGGGAAGGTGCACGCGTGCAGGTCGATTCCGAGTGCTTCGCCGATTGTGCTGGTGGCTTGCGGGATGATAGGGTGGCACAGGGTTATCCAGCGTTCAAGCAGTCGGTAGAGGGCGTGTCGTGCGGAGTCGCTTTCTTCGGCGCTGAATTCCCCGTCGCGGTTGTATGCGCGGCCTTTGACGAGTTCAAGGTAGTGCGAGGCAAAGATTTCCCAAAGGAAGTTGCGCAGTTTGAGCATGGGGGTGAAAAAGTCGTATTGTTCGTAGTTTTCCTCGGCAAGTGCTGTGATGTTTTCAAGGAAGTCAATGAACAGCTGGTCGGTCGCAGTAAGTGCGGGTGTTTTTTTGGGCTTTTCAAATTGCAGGACGAATTTTGCGACGTTGATGAGCTTGTTGATGGTTTTGACTTCTGCGCTGATTTTTTCTTCGCTGCAGCGAAGGTCTCCTTTGGCAAGGTTTCCTTCGATGGCGGCCCAAAGGCGAAGGGCTTCTGCGCCGTGTTTTGCAATGATTTTTTGCGGGTCGATGACGTTGCCTAATGACTTGGACATCTTGCGGCCTTGTTCGTCGGTGATGTGTTGGTGTATCCAGACGTCTTTAAAGCAGGCTTTTTTGGTTTCCAAGTGCCCGCGAAGGAGGGTGTAGTAGAGCCACGTGCGCACGATTTCTTTGCCCTGTGGCCGAAGGGTGGCAGGGTATGCTTTTGCAAAGAATTCGTCGTTTCTTTTGTATTGCAGGACATACAGTTCGCTGATGCTGCTGTCAAACCACGTGTCAAGGACGCGGGTCTCGCCCGTCCAGGCAAGTGATGGGAAGTCGCGGACGGTTCCGGTTTTTTTGCCGTTTTCAAGGACGGTGCTGTCCGCAGGCGGCTGTTCCTTCCACGGCACGTAATACTTGCCGGGGGGTGGCACGGCGATTTTGCCGTCGCTGTGCCAAAGCGGGATGGGGGTTGCATAGTACCTGCGTCTGCTGATTGGCCAGTCTATGCTGACTTGGTGTATCCAGTCCTCTAAAAGCTTGCGGGCATTTTCAGGGTAGAACTTCATTTTCCGTGCAAGGGCAAGGAGGTCTTCTTTGCAGTCCTGTTGCCGCAGGTAAAACTCGGGCATTTCGATGAATTCTACTTCTGCTTTTGAGCGTTCGCTGACCGGGGTTCGGTGGACGATGTTTTCTTGTTTTGCAAGGAGCCCTTGTGCGTTCAGTTCTTCGATGATTTTCGCGCGTGCGTCTTTGACTTTAAGCCCTGCCAAAAATCCGGCGTGGTCGTTCATTTTGCCGTTCTTTTCGATGGCGATTGTCGGCTTTAATTTTTGTTCGCGGAAGAACTGGATGTCGTGGGTATCGCCGGCTGAGCACATCATAACAAGCCCGCTGCCTTTTTCAATGCTGGCAAAGGGGTGTTCTTTGATGGGGACTTCCTTGCCGAAAAGGGGTGTTATTGCGTGTTTTCCCGCAAGGTGTTTGTACCGTGAATCTTCAGGGTTGTAGATAACCATGGCGCAGGTGCAGATGAGTTCGGGCCGCGTGGTTCCGATGATGATTTCTTCGCCTGTTTCCTTGACTTTCCATTTGACGTGGTTGAACGTGCTGGGAATTTCGTGGTACTCAATTTCGCTGTCGGCAATGGTTGTTTGGAGTTTGGGGTCCCAGTTGTTGATGCGGGTGTCTTCGTAGATGATGCCTTGCAGGTACAGGTTCACGAAGGTTGCTTGGGTTAGTGCGCGGTATTCCGGGCTGTCGGTGTGGTAGACTGCTCCGATGTGTTTGCCGTGCTGGTAGCTGGTAAATGAGATGCCGAGGTCGGCAAAAGAACCGACGCTTTCCTCTCCGGTTTCGTTGAGCATTTTTTCGCACGCTTCAATGAATGATTCGCGGCCGATTTTGTGCGGGGTGATGTTGTATTTTTTTTCGGTGGAAAGTTCGATGGGAAGGCCGTTGCGGTCAAGTCCGAGCGGGAAGAGAACGTCAAACCCGCGCATACGCTTGTATCGTGCAAAGAAGTCCATATAGCTGTATGTGGTTGCGTGCCCGAGGTGGATGGGTGCGTTGATGTAGGGTGGCGGGGTGTCTATTGAGTAAATGGGTTTTGTGCCAAGGGTGAATCGGAATCGTTCCAGTGCCCGCCAGCGGGTCGTGATCTCTTTTTCAACCTCGGGCGTCCAGTGTTTAATGTCGGCGAGCTTCATAATGTCGGTTGCCGAAGGGGGATTTTATAAAAGTTACTTATTGGGATTTGATTTTGGGGAAAATACAAGGAAGTGCTTTCGTATTTCTCGTTCGAGTGTTCGGTCAAAGTGGAGTTCTGCAAAGTCACCGGAAGTGCCGTCTGGGCTTGCTTGTATGCGAAGGGTGAGTGATATTTTCCAGTTTGCAGAGAGAGTGAGGGTGTGCGTGCCGTCTGCATGCTGCATTGCTTTTGCAAGAATTTTGAATTTTGGGTCGCGTGTTTCAATGAGTCCGCGCAGGGTTTCGAGAAGACCTTGGTTGTTGTGGCGGTAGTTGATTTTGCACGGTGTTTTTGTTTTTCTGATGGTGAGGTACTTGATGAATGCAGTGAGGAGTTCTTCAGGAGACCATTCGCAAAAGGTCAGTTTCACGGTTTTTGCCCGCTCACGAGGATGTATTCAAGAAGTCCCCGTTTGTACAGTTGGAACATGAACCAGTCGATGAAGAATCCGATTCTGCCTGCGTAAAAGCCGCGGATGCGGGCAAGTTCGCGCCGCACTTCCGGGCGCGCTTGTTCGTAATAATAGCCGGGGATGACGTTGGGGCCGACGCGTTCGACGTCAACATTGATGTATCCGTTGCGCATGAGTTTTGCTCGGTAGCTGTCCGGGCTGTCAATGTTTGCGAGAGGGATGTGCCAGATTTTGGCGCAGAGTTTGACGAATGCGCGCTCGAACGCATTTTTGGGAAGTCGGGCAAGGCAGAAGTCGCTAAGGCCGATTTTGCCGCCGGGTTTGAGGACGCGAAATGCTTCGCGGAAGAATTTTTCGCGGGTGTTGAAGTGGACTTCTCCTTCGATTGCGGTAACGTGCGTGAACGTCTCGTCGGCAAATGGAAGGCTGACTGCGTTGCCGACGCGGTACGTGATGCGTTTGCTGGGGTTTCGTGATTGTGCAAGCTCGATGTGTTTTTTGGTAAGGTCAATTGCCTCAATGCGCTTCGGCCCGAACGTCTTGAGAAAATAGCGGTCCTGGGTTCCCATGCCGCACGCAACGTCAAGGAGTTCACTGGTTGTTCCGAGACCTATTTTGGTGCCGACGCGGGAGAGTAAATGTTCTGCGGCAAGGACAAAGTCGGTGATGTTGTTTTCCCAAAGGCCAAAGTTAAGGTAGTTGTCGTGGAATGTTCCGTAGTTTTCGACGCCGTGGCTGTAGAAGTGTTCGGTTGCGGTTTCGTGGCTCATAGTGTTGTCATGAATCCTTTGATTTTTTTCTCCATATCCCAGTAGCTGAGCTTGGCAAGTTTTCCTGACCGGATGCGCTCGTTTGCGCTTGCAAGGAAGCGCGCCATTTTTTCCTCAATGAGGTCGGTTTCTTGGGAAAAGCGAAGCGTGACCGCTCCCGCAAGAGGGTCATCATCAAGTGACCGGGTTGAGTGCTGGTCTTTGATTTTTTGCCGGATTTCGGCCATCCACGCTGAAACGTGTTCTGCGGGTGAAGTAATCGTGAGCTGTTTTTCAAGCGCCTTGTCCTTGCCGTCGTTGAAGAGAATGCGTATCTTGACTTGGTCAAGTTGTGAGTAATAGTCGGCAATTTCGATTTTTTTAAACAATATATCGACGGGCTTCATGGGCGCTCTGCACGGGTGCTTGTATATAAATATTGTGCGCGCCAAAACCTTAAGTACTGGTGTGCTTCTTTTTTTTTCTTATGCTCTGGACGCACAAGTATGCACCAAAGGTGGCGGAAATTCCGCAGGACACTTCTCCTCTTTTGAATTTCGTGCGGGATTTTAAGAAGCAGAAAAAGAAGGCGGTGTTGCTGCACGGCCCGAGCGGTTCGGGAAAGACTGCTGCGGTGGTTGCAATTGCCAAAGAGTTCGGTCTTGAGCTGGTGGAAGTGAATGCGTCTGATTTTCGGAGTGCTGATGAGATTCACGCAAAAGTGGGTCAGGCGTTAAAGCAGTACAGTTTGTTCGGTTCGGGCAAGTTAATTTTGGTGGATGAGGTTGACGGGATTGCGGGAAATCAGGACAGGGGGGGTGTTGGTGCGCTTGTTGATTTGGTGAAAGATGCTGCTTTTCCGTTGATTTTGGTGGCAAATGACCCGTATAATCAAAAGCTCAGTTCGCTTCGGTCAAAGTGTGTGCTGGTTGAGTTTCCTGCGGTGCCTGCGTTAAAGCTTGCGGATGTGCTGAAAAGAATCGTGCACAGTGAACGGCTCGTCGCATCGGATGATGTGCTAAAGGCCTTGGCAAGGCGGAGCGGTGGGGATATTCGCGGAGCGATTATTGATGCGCAGGTCTTGTCAGCACAGGGGTTTGATGTTGCTGCGCTCAATTCGCTGCACGAGCGTCAGCGCGAGGAGAGTATGATGCAGGCGTTGATTAAGATTCTCAAGTCAACTGACCCGCAGGTTGCGCTTTCGGCATTTGACTCGGTGGGCGAGGATATTGATGAGTGTATGTTGTGGGTTGATGAGAATATGCCAAGGGAGTACGCGGGTCGGGATTTGGCGCGGGCGATGGAGTGCCTCTCGCGTGCGGATGTATTTAAGGGGCGTATTAAGCGTTGGCAGTACTGGCGCTTCCTTGCATACGTGAACGTGCTTATGACTGCGGGTGTTGCGGTGGCAAAGGACAAAAAGTCCGGCCAGTTTGTGCAGTACCAGCGAACGCAGCGTATTTTGAAGCGGTGGATGGCGAACCAAAAGTATGCAAAGCGAAAGGAAGTTTCATTAAAATTGGGTCGGGTAATGCATTGTTCGGGAAAGAAGGCGCTCCTGCCGGTGGGCCTTTTGCAGCGTGTTTATCAGGCAGGGCACCCGTCTGCTGCCAAAATCTCTGAAGAGCTCTCGTTGTCTGAGGAAGAGGCAGAGTGGTTGGCAAAGGTATAGTGTGCGGAACCTGCGTAGTGGGCAGGATAGGGCTGCGCGACATCGTTAGGGCAAGAGTGCATATTCGCAGGTGAAAACTTCAGGTTTTCTTGGCTTTATCAAAGTTTGACCGTCAGCTTTATAAACCCCCTCTTTTCTTTTTGGCGGTATGAGTACCAAAGTCGTGGGCGCGGGAAGCGTCAAGGAAGGCAGTTTCATTGTGATTGATGGTGTTGCGTGTAAAGTGGTGAGTGCGGAGACGTCAAAGTCGGGCAAGCACGGTCACGCAAAGGCGCGCATTATGGCAATCGGCCTTCTTGATAACAAGAAGCGCGAGATTGTGATGCCTGCAAGCGATAATGTGGATGTTCCGATTATTGAGAAGAAGTCCGCGCAGGTGCTGAGTGTCACGGGTGATATGGCAAATGTGATGGACGACGAGTCTTTTGAGACCTTCGACCTGAAGATTCCTGAGGAGCTCAAGGAGTCTGTGGTTCCGAATTGCAAGATTTTGTATTGGACGATTCTTGGTGAGCGCGTAATGAAGCAGCTCAAGGGGGGAGCAGAGTAATGGTGAAGTTCCCTGAGGCCGATGTTCGCTTGTTTCGCAACAAGTTTGTCTGCAGGCGCTGCAAGGCAGTTTTGCGTGCCCCGTCGCGGAAAGTGACGGAATCGCAGGTGAAGTGCCGCGCGTGTGCGGGCAAGAAGTTCAAGCCCAAGCGTAAGAAGTAGGTATGAGTATTGACGGAATCGCGGCGATTGTTGTTATTCTTTGTCTTGGCATTCTTTTGTTTCTGAAGCGGTCGAAAATTGAGGTTCAGCGCGCGCTCTTTCCGATTCTCTATGTGGTAATGTACCGCTCAACGATTGGGCTTGGTGTAATGAAGCGTCTTGCGTCCCGTTTTCCGCGCGTGCTGAATGTGCTTGGTGTTCTGGGAATCATTGTTGGTTTTTTGGGGATGGTGTTCATTGTCGGCCAGCTCGCGTACGGTTCGGTTCTGCTGTTTACAAGTCCTGAGGCGCAGGCAGGCGTTCAGCCGGTGCTTCCGTTTGAGGCAAAGGGAGTGTTTTTCGTGCCGTTTTTGTATTGGGTTTTGAGCATTTTCCTTATTGCGGTGGTGCACGAGGGCGCGCACGGTGTTGTTTCGTTTCTCCATAAGATTCCGGTAAGGCGTTCAGGGTTTGCATTTTTGTGTATTTTTCTGCCCGTTATTCCTGCGGCGTTTGTGGAGCCGGATGAGAAGGTGTTGAGAAAGGCAAGGGCAAAACAGCAGCTTGCGGTCTATGCTGCAGGGCCGTTTTCGAATGTGTTGTTTGCGCTCCTGTCAGTTGGCCTGTTTGCTGCGTTGTCTCCTGTTCTTTCTTCTGCGTTCGTGACACAAGGGGTAGTTTTGTCATCAGTTGATGCGGAGGGTCCCGCGTTTGCTGCGGGGCTGCGGGAGGGAATGGTGGTCGAGACGCTGGGAGGTGTTCCTATTATTTCTCTTGCCAACGTATCTTCCGTTTTGGGCAATGCTTCTCCGGGAGATTCCCTTGTTGCCGCAACGAAAGACCACGCATTTGAGCTCGTTGCGGGTGCAAGCCAAAAAAATGCGGACAGGGCATTTCTTGGCGTGCAGGTAAAGCCAAATGTTGTTTTGAATGATGAGTTCACGGAACAGTACGGTGTTTTTTTGCCGAAGGCGGCAAAGTGGCTTGCGGGGCTTTTCTTCTGGCTGTTTTTGCTCAATTTGGGTATTGGCTTGTTTAATCTTTTGCCAATCGGCCCGTTGGATGGGGGTCGGATGTTTGAGCTTGTATGCGCGCGTTGGTTTGGAAAGGAGCAGGGGCTGAAAGTCTGGTCGCTCGTGTCAGTTGCGCTTGCGGGGATGATTTTGATGAATATTCTTGCGGGTTTTGTGCGCTGACTTACCCCTTGATATTTCCAATCGGCTTGAACCCGACTATTTTCTTGCTGATTCCTGCCTCGTGCATAGTGTCTACTACTGAAGAAATCGGCTTGTAGGCAAATCCTGCTTCTTCGGCAAGTCCCGAGTAGCTCGCAGTCCTGACGTATATTCCTTTTTTCTCCAAATCTTTTTGGAGTTGTTCTCCGCGCACTTCTCCGCGGGCTTGGGTTCTGCTCATCGTGCGTCCCGACCCGTGTGCGGTGCTGCCAAAGGTTTCCTCAAGTGCTTTTTCCGTGCCGAGGAGGAGGTAGCTTCCTGTTTCCATGCTTCCGCCGATAATGACGGGTTGTCCGATTTTGCGCAAGGCGGGTGCGAGTTCTTGGCGGCCGGGGCCAAAGCAGCGTGTGGCGCCTTTTCTGTGGACGAGGAGTTTTTTCTTTTTGCCGTCAACGTTGTGTTCTTCGAGTTTGGCGATGTTGTGCGCAACGTCGTACACCAGGTTCATTTCCATTTTTTCCGGGCTTTGTTCAAAGACAGTCTTGAAGCATTCGCGGATGCGGTGCAGGATGACTTGTCTGTTTGCGAATGCCATGTTGGCGGCGCACGCCATTGCCTTGAAATAATTCTGGCCTTCTTTGCTGGAGAATGGCGCGCAGGAAAGTTCGGGGTCGCGGACCGCGATGCCTTCGCGTTTCATGACGTCGTGGAATACTTTGAGATAGTCGGTTGCGATTTGGTGGCCAAAGCCGCGTGAGCCGCAGTGGACCATAACGCAGATTTGGTCGGGTGAGTGGATGCCGAATTTGGCTGCGGTTTTCGCATCAAAAATGTCTGCGGCGTGCTGGATTTCAAGGTAGTGGTTGCCTGAGCCAAGGGTGCCGAGTTGGTTGAATCCGCGCGAGATTGCTTTATCCGACACCAGGTTCGCGTCTGCGTGTTCGATGCGGCCAAAGTCTTCGATGCGGTTCAGGTCTTCGTCCCATCCGTAGCCGTTGTCGATGCACCAGCGTGCGCCTTCGCGCATGACGTCCTTAAATTGGCTTTTCTCGATTTTGACAAATCCGTGCCCGCCGACGCCTGAGGGGACCCGCTCAAAAAGGAGGTCGACAAGCTTGTGCAGCTTTGGCCGAACTTCTTTAAGGGTGAGGTTGGTGGTGACAAGGCGCATGCCGCAGTTGATGTCAAATCCGATGCCTCCGGGCGAGATGACGCCGCTGTTCACGTCAAATGCGGCGACGCCGCCGATGGGGAATCCGTAGCCGCTGTGCCCGTCGGGCATGCACAGGGCGGGTGTGGTGATGCCGGGAAGGCAGGCAACGTTGGTGAGTTGGTCAAAGACGGCAAGGTCCATGTCTTTGAGGAGTTCTTCGCTGGCAAAGATGCGGGCAGGGACGCGCATTCCTTCTTTGTAGCTGGTTGGGATGTCCCATATGTTCGGGCTTTTTTTCTCAAAGTGTGGCAGGGGGATGTTGCGGTTTATCATTTCAGATGTCAAGGACGATTTGTGTTTTCCATTCTCCGTTTTTCTCAACTTTATAATAGTGTCTGGTGACTGCCTTGACGTCCTGGTGGAGTTTTTGTGTTGTTGGGCTGACGGTATCGCCAAAAAGTGTTGCGGTTGCTTTTTTTTGGTCAGGGGAAACCGTGACTTGGGCGTCGGCAAAGACCAGGTTTTCCGCATCTTTAAGGAAGATGATTTCTTCAAGGAAGTTGTACAGTAAGTCTTCAACGGTTTCTGCTTCGATAATTACTTTTTTGGTGATTTTTTTCTTGATGCTGCGAACATCTGCCATTGCTGCAAGGACTGCGTCTGCCGCGCTTTGGAAGAGTGCAGTGAGGTTTTTTCCGGTGGCTTCAAAGCACAGGTCTGCGCGCGTGACGTTTTCGATGAATTTGTAGGGCATAGGTGAAAATCGTCGGGAGCGGTTTATAAGCTTTTGCGCGTTTTTTTTTGGCGGGTAGTTTTTATATGATGGGTTTTTCTCAAAGGGAATGGATGTTGTGCAGGCAGTGATTTTTTGTGCGGTTTTGGCAGGGCTGTTCGTGTTTCGTCAGTATTGTGTTCGGTGGAAAATTCCGTTTGTCCTGTTGGTTCTCTGTGCGGGGATTGTGCTTGGAAACGTGTCGTTTGCGGGGGTGCTCCCGTTGGCTTTTCCCGGCTGGCTTGTGAAGGCAGCATCGTTTGTTGCGGTGGTGTTGATTGTGTTTTCGAGCGCGCTTCAGGTTGCGCTTCGTGAGCTGGACAGGCACGCAGGGAGGATGGGGGCGTTTATTTTGTCTTCAATGGCGTTGGGGGTGTTTGCTCTTGCGGTGGTGTTGTGGGGTGTATTTGGTGTTTCGGTATTTGCTGCGGTGATTGGGGGTCTTGCGTTAATCGGCCCATCGACCGCGATTGTGCTTCCGATGCTGTCCGGGTTGCGGGGGGAGGTTTCGGTCTTTTTGCGTTTTGAGGCTTTGCTGAATCCTCAGATTGATTTGGTTCTTGCGCTGGCACTTCTTGATTTGCTTAATGAAGGGGGCGCAGGTTTGTTTTCCGTGGGGCAGGGGTTGGTGGTTCAGGGAATTGTGGGGCTTGGCGCGGGTGTTGTTGGCTTTTTGTTCTGGCACGCGTCGCGCGGGTCTCGTAGGCGGTCAAGGGAGGTGTTGCTGGTGCTGTTGTTGTTTTTGAGTGCGGGAGTTGCACAGGCATTCGGCGGAAGTGTGGTGGTCGCGATGCTGGCGTTCGGCCTCTTGGTTGGCGCGGTCTTAGGGGAGAGGAAATTGAAGTTCACTTCGAGAATTGAGCGGGGGGCGGATGTTTTTGCCGTTGTTATCATTTTGATGTACGGAGTCATCGCAAGAGGGGAGTTTCCGTCGGTTGCGGGGATGGTGTTGCTGCTGGTTTTTTTCTACGGGGCGCGTTTTTTGGCAATTTCTCGGCACGAGAGGAAGTGGTCGCTTAAGGAGAGGGTGTTGGCGACTGCGGTTGCGCCGAAAGGGGTGGGAAGTTTTTTGCTGTTGTTTTATGCAGGCGGAGCGGGTATTGCGGGTTTTGACGTGTTGTTTCCGACATTGATGTGGTCTTTGATTGCGCTGACGGTGGCTGGAGTTGCCGTAGGTCAGTTGGCAAGAAGTGCAGGTGTGTTGCGCTAGTATTTTCCAAGAAGGTCTGCAAGTGCCGCGCCGACTGCGGCAGGGAAGCTCACGGCGATGACGAGTTTGAACGTGAGCCAGGTATTTTGGACCATTTCCGGAACGCCGTAAACGGAGAGCAAAAGGAAGCTGGTGAATAGGGCGATGCAGTAATATGTGATAATTCTTTTTGCCCAGAATTGGCCAAAGGGGCGTTTTGTCTTGTCAAGTACGCGTGCGTATCCGACGAAATAAATTTCTGCAGAAAGGATTATCCACGCGGTGAGGATGAGGAGGAGAAGGTTTGCATTGCTGAGGTTAAGTCCGACTTCAAAGAGGAGTCCCTTGAGGACGAAGGTGAATCCGAAGAAGAGCGCGCCAAAGAATGCAGAGACGATGCGGCGCATTCCGAAGTGGCCGGGTTCTTTTTCAACAAGCCGTTCGCGAAGGATTTGCGTGTCTCGTGCGATTTGGTCGAGTTTGGTCATTTCTTAGTAAAATTCGAGTGCGGGAAGTTCTGAGGGATCCGTGAGGTCTTCTGCGTGCGCGGGAGGGGTGTTTTGTGCGGGCGTATTGTCAAAGAGGCTCATAAGCCCTGAGACGTCTGTGCTGGGGAGCGGGCTTTCGGCAAGGTTGGTTGTGCGGAGTTCTTCTCCGATGATTCCTTGGAGGAGTGCGATGACTTTGCGCAGGTCGTCTTTGCTGTCTGCTTGCGTGTCAATGGAGAGCTTCATGCGTAATGGTGCGCAAAGATTGGCTTATATACTCTTGGTATGTACAATCGTGCATGCAAAGAGAAATTCTGGAGTGGTATGCGCAAAACAGGCGTGATTTGCCGTGGAGAAAGACGTGTGATGTGTATCGGGTTCTTGTTTCGGAAATGATGTTGCAGCAAACGCAGGTTGGCCGGGTTTTGCCCAAGTATGGTGATTTTTTGCAAAAGTTTCCGACGGCAAAGGCGCTCGCGGGTGCGTCTCCTGCGGACGTGATTGTGGCGTGGTCTGGTCTGGGGTATAATCGGCGCGCACTCTTTTTGCAGCGCGCGGCGCAGGTTTTGGCAAGGGAAATTCCGTCCGACTTGCGCGAGCTTCCGGGCGTGGGTGAGTACACGGCGCGCGCGGTTGAGTGTTTTGCATTCGGCAGGGATGTTGCGGTTGTTGATACGAATGTTCGCCGGATTTTTTCGCGCGTGTTTTTTTCAGGGAAGGGTACGGTGGAAAAGATAGATGAAAAAGTAAGGGCGGCGGTGCCGGAGGGGAGAGGGGTTGACTGGAACAATGCGCTGATGGATTTTGGCAGTCTTGTTTGTACGGCAAAGTCGCCAAAATGTGGCATCTGCCCGCTAAAGTCGCAGTGTCTTGCGTTGAGGAAGGGCACGCAGGACGCATATTTGCGTGTCGCGCCAAGGCAAAAGCCGTTTGTGGGTTCAAGGAGGTTTTATCGCGGTCGAATTCTTCGTCTTGCAGAGGAGCCGCGCACGGTCAGTGTCATTGCAAAGTCCATAAAGAAATCGCCGGCGTGGACGGAAATGCTGGTCAAAGAATTGGCAAAAGAGGGGCTTGTGAAACTGAGCGGCGATATTGTTTCTTTGCCGACATCTTTATAAATGCGGGACGGGGGTTGTTGCCGTATTGGGGCTGTAGTCTAGTGGTAGGATGCAAGGTTCGGGACCTTGTGGCCCGTGTTCGAATCACGGCAGTCCCATTACGGAAGGAGGCAAACTTCGGGAACTCAAAATCCACAGGTCTTATTTTTTAACGCGCGGTTTTTGTGTATTTGGGTTCTTCTGTCCGTTTAAAGCACGGTAGCTCCGGTGAATTTTGTTTAAGCAGCGTTTGTCATAACTCTTTTATATGGTGCCGGTTTTTGCTTCGTCTATGGCCTGGCGCACGCATTTGGTGATGTATTTTGGGACAAAGGTAAGGCCGTCTGAGGTTGCAACGCGTCTTGAGGGGCTTGGGTTTGTGACGCACTACGGGCCGTATGACTTCATTTATGAGTGGGGTGAAAGCCAGCCGCAAAAGCACGAGGTTCTCGCGCTTGGTGATAAGGTGGTTGATGCGCTAAGGGATAGCGGCGCGGTGTTCAATCTTGACACTCACGATTGAGCTTTGATTGTTGTTCCGTATCTCATCTTGCGTATTTGGTGGTCGTTGCGGACGCTGTGGTTTTGGTTTTGGATGCTGTAGGGGAGTGAGTGGGTGGTTTTGTAAACACCGGTCTTCACGAGATTGTTTGTTTTCTGAAAGTGGATTTCTTGTGCGTCAAATTGTGCGGGGTGTTCTTGGAATGCGCGTAAGGTGAGGGGAATTAAGGCAGGGGTGCCTGCGGTGATGACAAGGGTTGGGCCTTCGCGTAAGATGATGCGTGACTGGTCGGGGGGAAGTGCAAGTGTGCAGGGCAGGGTTGGAATGACGCGTCTGGTGTGTTCGTTTTCGCAAGGGGTTCCGATGATGATTGCAGGGCCGTGTTGCGGTGCATTTGCCGCGGTTGTGATGGCTGCGCGGACGTGTTCTCGTGTTGCGTGGGTTTTTGTGTCTCTTGTGCGGATGGTGTATTGAGGGAGAGTAGTGAGGAGGTAGTTTGCGGCAAAAGTCATCTCCGGGCTTTTGGCATCGGGAATGATAATGGTTGCATTAAATTCCGGTGTAAAAAACATCCCGGGGTAGTCGGCAAGCGAGAGCGCGTGTACGCTTGCAATGGTGAGGAGCGCAATGATGATTCTCATCACTTCTCGTCGACTCGCTTTCTTTTTAGGGTTTCCTGTTCCAAAGGGAGTAGTGAAGCAAAGAAAAATGAGCCCGGCCAGATTCGAACTGGCGACCTCCTCAGTGTGAATGAGACGTCATACCGCTAGACCACGGGCTCGTGATGTGCAGCTCCTGTTGAAACGTTTATAAAGGTTGCGCGGATGGAATGGGTATGGGCTGGGTGAATGTTCGGTATTCGGATACAGCAGGTTTGAATGCTCAATTTAAGCGGGCAAGTCCTTTTCCGCATCTTGTTCTTCCCGATTTTTTCACAGCAAGGATTCTTGGAGTTGAAAGGGCGCTGCTTCGCCAAAATTTTGTTGAGCAAAACAGTGACTTGTTTCAGTTTGAGCAGACGGATGATGTGTCTGAATTGTCAGACCCGGTGCTGCGCGGGTTTCATTCTTTTTTCTCCTCTGATGAATTTCTCTTGTTCATTTCTCAAATAACGGGCAAGCGTCTGAAGTCAATTGATATGTCTGGTTTCATTTATGATGATACGGACTATTTGCTCCCGCACGACGACCGTCTGGAGGGTCGCAAAATTGCGTACATCGTGAACCTCTCGCGCAACTTCACAAGAGCGGATGGCGGCGCGCTGCAGTTTTTCAAGGGAAAAGAAGTGGTGAAGTCAATTGTTCCGTCATTGAACACGTTTTCAATTTTTGAAGTATCAAAAAAGTCGGTGCATCAGGTTGAGGAAGTGAGGTCAGGCAAGAAGCGGGTGACATTGGCCGGGTGGTTTCATGGCTGACTGGCTGAATCAGTTTTACACCCGGGAGGTGATTGGGCTTTTACATAAGCAGTTCGTTGAGCACAAAAACACGACATTGCAGAAGTTTTTTACCGGTAAGCTTGCAGTGGGTTCACTCAGGAGAAAGCATGACCCTTTGCGCTTTTCGTACCAAGTCGGTAAAGTGCCTTCTTTTATTCATTCTGTTGAGTTCTTGCGTTTGCTTGAGGGCATCGCAGGTTTTAGGGGGCGGCTTGCGGAGGTTGAGCTTTGCGTTTTTGGTAAGGGTGATTATACGGTTCTTTCCGATGCGCAAAAGAAAGGCAGGGGCGTGCTGTTCTTGTTGCGTGTGAATCCAAATCTGCGCTGGGATGAGGAGTGGGGAGGTTTTGTTTCGCTCATTGCAAAGGAGGGTGAGGTCATGCGCGTCTCTCCGCAGGAAAACGCGCTTACAGTTATCAATTATCGCGGGTTAAGGAGTTTCGTGAAGTACGTGAATCATCATGCGCCTTCGTCGTTTGTCTTGATTCGTGGTTTTCTGGTACCGAAATGATTAAATGAATGCGGGAGTCTTCACCGTCTATGCACTTCAGTCGTCCAATACTTAAGTCGCTCATTGAAAAGCAGAAGTTGGTTTCAGGTTTTCGTGATTTGGAAAAGCAGCTCACGGCAAACGGGATTGACTTGCGTCTTGCAGCGCTGGTGGAAATCGTTGATGGGGGCAAGCTTGCGGTTGAAAAGTCAGACAACAAGATGCCGAAATTGGGGAAGGCGTTTGTGCTCAAGGGCTATGAGATGCGTCTTGCGGAGTACGGCATTGAAAAAATCGAGAGTGTTGATGAGAAGTTTGCGGTAAAGCTCAATCCGCTTCGTCCGTATTTTGCCGTGACGTGCGAGGAGGTGAATATTCCTTCAAACGTGATGTGCCACATTGAGTCAAGGACAACGCTCTTTCGCTTGACGCAGTCCGGTCTTTTCACAACCGTGGGGGAAGCAGGGTATCGTGGATTTCTCACCTTTATGCTCCTGCCGTTTCTTGGCAGCGAAATTGAGCTTGGCTCAAGGTTCAGCCAGCTCGTGTTCACCGAGTTAAGGGGGGAATCGCACTACGAGCAGCAGGCGCAGGCGAACTATCAGGGCGGCAAGCTCTTTTAGCCGTAGACGCGCTGGAAGTTAAGCCAAATGTTATTCGCGACTTCTTCCTCAGTAAATTTCTTGACTTTTGCGATGTTGCGAACAGTAAATATCACGTTCTTGGGTTCATTTGGTTCGCCCGCAATGGGTGATAGCCACGGCCCGTCTGTTTCAGAAAGGAGTTGGTTGATGCTTGCGATTTCTGCAACCATCTTGAAGTGCTGCAGTTTTTCAATGACTGCGGGAACAGAGAAGTAATACCCTAAATCAGCGGCTTTCTTGACCAAGTGTTTCCTGCCGGTAAAACAGTGCAAAACAACATTTTTCACCGTGCTGCTTTCAAGCATCTCTAAACAGTCAGATTCGGCATCGCGGGTGTGAACCACGAGCGGCTTTTTCAGGTCTTCTGCGGTCTTAATCACTTTTGCAAAGTTTTCTTTTTCTTTTTTCTGCAAGACGGCATCCTTGACCCAGTGGTAATCAAGGCCGGCTTCGCCGATTGCGGCAATATCGTTTTTATGCTGTCGAATGAATTCCAATTCTTCATCAACATCGAAGTGCTGCAGCTGTCGTGAAAGTCCGGTTGCATCGGGTGCAATATCGAGCGCATCAACGGGATAAATTCCAAGGCTGCACCGGACGAGCGGCCCGTACTTTTTCGCAAGGGCCAGGACTTCCCTGTTCGTCGGCACGTT
This sequence comes from Candidatus Woesearchaeota archaeon, assembly GCA_003599055.1. GTDB lineage: Archaea > Nanobdellota > Nanobdellia > Woesearchaeales > ARS49 > SURF-65. The sequence goes on along the minus strand of QZIM01000006.1, from coordinate 76,717 downwards.
TACGCCTGAGCAAATTATAGCCTTCACGCCTGCCTGTCTTGCCCGTTCAAGGACTGCGTCAAGCTGGTCCTTGAACAATTCGTGTGTTAAGTGGCAGTGGTCGTCGGTGAGTATCATTTCGGTTAGGTTCGCTCTCCGTGTTTTATTGCTTTCGTTTCACCGAACAACATTCCAGATTTCAATGGAGAGGAACGCAAGGTAAAGCCCGGCAAAGACAAGCCCGTGTTTCCACGTGAGTTCTTTGCGGTTCATAAGGAACATCATAAGGGTAAGGGATGCGCAAAGGAAGATGAGCGCGTTTGCCGCTTGTGCCAAATTGACGGTGATGGGTGAGAAGAGCGCAACAAGGCCAAAGAACAGGAGCAGTTCGATGATGAGTGAGCCAAGAAGGTCGCCAAGCCCGATTTGCGCGTGTTTTTTTCTGAGCGCCTTGAGTTCTACGGCGACGTCGGGAAGGGTTGTTCCGATGCCGATGATGGTGAGGGCAACGAAGTATTCCGGAATCGCAAAATACCTGCCGATTTGGACTGAGCTGAAAACAAGCCATTTGCCGGAGAGCATAAGGGCGACAAAGCAGCCAAGGAAAATGAGTACGTCTTTCCAGATACTTTTGAGGGGGACGTTTTTCTTTATTTTCCCAAAAGTTCCTTCAAGGCGCCATAAGTTGAGCAGGTACGCGCAAAACGCAATAACCAGTATCGCGCCGTCGGGCCTGCTGAGTTGTCCGTCGAGTGCAAGGATGAAGGGGAGCATAAGGGCAACCCACATGGGGAGCCGCTCGCGGGTGAAGATGGTGGGCTCAAGTTTTATCTTGCGCCCAAGGATGGTGACAAGGCCAAGGGCGAATGCAGCGTGGACCATGTTGGTTCCGATGATGGTGCCGAATCCGACGCCAACTGAGCCGGAGAGGAATCCGTTGAGCGATGAGATAATCTCGGGCGCGGACGCGGCCATGGCAACGACGACGAGCCCGATAATGGCATCGGAAAGCCCGAATTTTTTGGCGTAGTCGGAAATGCCGTCAACGAGGAGGTCTGCGCTTTTGAAGAGGATGTAGAGTGACGCGATGAGGACGGGGATGTTGAAGGCAAGGGGGTGTGCAAAAAATTCAGGGAATGCCATAGTGGTTCTGTATCGTCGGGCCTTTTAAATTATTGGTACTACGGGATTGAGGTACTGGAGTTCCGTAAACCTTAAATAATGCCTCTGGTCAGGCACGGGTATGCCAGTTGTCGGATTAGCGTTAAACAAGGTGCTTGTGGAAAAGCACGGTCCCGCGAAGGGAAAGATTCAGGTCAACAATAATGTCGTGCTCAAGGACGTTGAGAAGAGTGACATTTCGGTGGGTTCTGCAAAGCAGGGCGCGCTGAAGTTCCATTTTGAGTTTACGGCAAAGTACGAGCCAAAGCTTGCGGATATGCTTCTTGTCGGCTTCCTCACGTTTGTTGAAAAGCCCGAGGTTGCAACGCAGATTTTGGACCAGTGGAAAAAGGAGAAGAAGGTGCCAAAAGACGTGATGTCTGCGGTGCTGAACACGATTTTCTCGCGTTGCAATGTTGAGGCGCTGCTGTTGTCGCGCGAAGTGAACCTGCCGCCGCCGATTCCGTTGCCGAAAATTCAGCTGAAGTGATTTTCTTTTTCACTGGAGAGGAGAAAACTATTTAAACAGTGTTTGCCTTATTTTAAGGGTGGGGTGTTGTGATGCCGGCAGAAATTAAGCTAAAAGTCGCGGAAGCAATTCAGGATGACGTGCATAAGGGGATTGTTCGCGTAGATAGCAGTTTTATGCGGGAAATTGATGTGCGTCCCGGTGACATTGTGGAAATTGAGGGCGCAAGAAAGTCGGTTGCGATTGTGGACCGTGCGTATCCCGGGGATATCGGCAACAATATTATCCGTATGGACGGCCTCTCAAGGAAGAACGCAAGAACGAGTATTGGGGAGATGATTTCTGTTCGGAAGGCAAAGGTTGAGCCGGCAAAAAAGGTGGTTATCGCGCCTGCAAGGGAAGGGATTGTGGTGCGGGCGTCGGCGATGATTTTCAAGCAGGGATTGCTCGGCCGCGCGTTGAGTAAGGGTGATATTATTTCTCTTGGCGGGACCAAGCGCAGAAAGTCAACGATGTCTCAGTCTCCGTTTTTTGATGAAGTGTTCTCAATGATGGAAGAGTCTATGATGGCGTATGGTTTTGGGGACTTGAAGTTTGTCGTTGCCGAGACGAATCCGAAGCTTGCGGTCATTGTGACTGAGCAAACTGAGGTCGTTTTGAATCCGGAGGCGGTTGAGATTAAGGAGGAGGCCGTTCCGGAAGTGACGTATGAGGATATCGGTGGCCTGCAGGATGAGATTACAAAAGTGCGGGAGATGATTGAGTTGCCGCTTCGGCATCCGGAGATTTTTGAGCGTTTGGGTGTGGAGCCGCCAAAGGGTGTTCTCTTGCACGGTCCTCCGGGGACGGGAAAGACCTTGCTTGCAAAGGCGGTTGCGAATGAGACGAATGCGCATTTTATCAGTATTAACGGTCCTGAGATTATGTCAAAGTATTACGGGCAGTCTGAGGAGAACCTGCGCAAGAAGTTTGAGGAGGCGGAGAAGAACGCGCCGAGCATTATTTTTATTGATGAAATTGACGCAATTGCGACCAAGCGCGAGGAGACGAAGGGTGAGGTTGAGCGAAGGGTTGTTGCCCAGCTGCTTGCGTTAATGGACGGCCTTAAGTCGCGCGGCAGGGTCGTTGTTATCGCCGCAACAAATGTGCCGAATACGCTTGATGCCGCGCTTCGCCGTCCGGGTCGTTTTGACCGCGAGCTTGAGATTGGCGTGCCGAACAAGGAGGGCCGCCTGAACATTCTGAAGATTCACACGAGAAATATGCCGCTGGACAAGGATGTGAGCTTAAAGGAGCTCGCGTCGGTGACGCACGGTTTTGTGGGTGCGGATGTGGCATCGCTTGCAAAGGAGGCGGCGATGATTGTTTTGCGCAGGGTTTTGCCTGACCTCAAGCACGGAAAGGATGAGCCGCTTCCGAAGGAAATTTTGGAAAAGCTCAAGATTCATAAGCGTGACTTCCGTGATGCGTTAAAGGTTGTGCGCCCGTCTGCGCTTCGCGAAGTGCTTGTTGAGGTGCCAAACGTCAAATGGCAGGAGATTGGTGGGCTTGAGGGGGTAAAGCAGGAGCTTCGTGAGGCGGTTGAGTGGCCGCTCAAGCACCCGGAAGTGTTCAGGCGTTTGGGCGTGCGCGCGCCGAGGGGTATTTTGATGTATGGTGCGCCGGGGACGGGTAAGACTTTGCTTGCAAAGGCGGTGGCGAATGAGAGTGAGGCGAACTTTATCAGCGTCAAGGGTCCTGAGCTTTTGAGCAAGTGGATTGGGGAGAGTGAGAAGGCTGTTCGCGAGGTGTTCAAGAAGGCGCGGCAGGCGGCTCCGACAATTATTTTCTTTGATGAGATTGACAGTATTGCGCCAAGGCGCGGTGCGAGCAGTGACAGTCACGTGACGGAGCGGGTGGTCAATCAGCTTTTGACGGAAATTGACGGCCTTGAGGGGATGCACGATGTGGTAGTGATTGGCGCAACCAATCGTCCTGATATTATGGATACGGCACTGCTTCGTCCGGGCCGTTTTGACCGCATTATTCTCACTCCTGTCCCTGATTATGCGAGCCGTTTGGAGATTTTGAACGTGCACGCAAAATCAATGCCGCTCAGGAACGTGAATCTTGAGGAGCTTGCGGAGAAGATGGAAGGGTATGTTGGTGCGGATATTGAGGCGGTTTGCCGCGAGGCGGCAATTCTTGCGCTAAGGGAAAGCCTGCAGGCAAAGAGCGTGACAATGGGGCATTTTGAGCAGGCGTTAAGGAAAGTTCCTGCAAGCGTGACAAAGGATGTTGAGAAGATGTATGAGGACCTTCGCGAGCGTTTCCGTGGTGCGCGGGCCAAGGAGATGAAGCAGGAACTGCCGATTTATTTCGGCTGATTCGGCGATACTTTTATAAATCGTCACTCTTTAATGGTAACTATGAACTGGCTCGTAACCGTGCTCGGCGTTCTTTCTTTCCTAGTCTTAATTCCGCTTGCAATCATAAGCGGAACGTCCGGCTTTATTCCTGAGCTGCTTATTTTTGCCGCGCTCACTGTTCTTCTCGCATATCACGCGGGTGCGCTAAAGCTCAAAGTCCCGGTATTGACGCTGGTCATTTTTGGTATGCTTTTGCACGGTTTTGGCGCGCTTGGTTTTTACGGGGAGTCTCCGCTGCCGATTCAGTGGGACCACGTGACGCACTTCGTGGGCCTTTTCGCGTTTGCTCTGCTCATTTTTGGCTTTGTTGAGCAGTGGATGGACGCGCGCGTATTTTCAAAAAAGAATGTATTTTTGCTTATCACGATTTTCCTTGCCGCGCAGGGTGTGGGTGCAGTGATTGAGCTGTCGGAATTTGCCGGTTACCTCAAGTGGGGTTTTGGTGAGGGCGCGTTTGCGTTCGGTCCGGGCGACGGTCTTCCGTCAGCCGCGCACACGGACGCAATTGACAACATCGGTGGCGGCTGGATTAATACGGGTTGGGACTTGATTTTCAATTCGCTTGGCATCCTTGCGGCAATGCTTATCCTCGTCGTGCGGCGTGCTTTGGTTGCGCGCCCGAAATCCGCCTATTATTTTGAGGACGTGGGGGAGTGGTCAAGAAGGGTTAACTGATTGTCTCAACAATCTTGCCCGCCTTGGAGAATTCAACTTTTTTCACGGTGTCTCCTTCAATCTCAAGAAGGACGTTGACGTGAGGCCCGAATCCTGCGTTGATGCACAGGGTTTTCCCGAGTTTGCAGTGGGTGAAGTGTTCGTGCATGTGTCCGCCGATGCAGACAAGGGGTGAGAATCGGTATATCATTTCTCTTGCAATGACTGAGCCGAAGTGTTGCCCGTTGCGTGGTGATGCGGGGTTGTTGATTTGGTCAAGGGGCGTGTTGTAGGGGACGTTGTGCGGGATAAAGATGACGGGTGATTTTGCATCATAAAAGAGTCTTGTGACAATTGATTTTTGGCGGATGTAGCTTTTTTTAACGGAGTCAAGTTCTCCTGAGTCGGTAAGTCTCTTTTTTTCCGCAGGGTCCTGTGGGTATTCTGGTCCTGATATGATGCCGTGTCCGAGAAGAGTGATTCCGTTTGAAATGGCTGTTTTATGGTGCAAGTCTACAACATTATTAAGGTCCCTGATGAGCCGGGGCCAGTAATTTTTCTTGATGAATGTCCAGTCTGATTCTTTGCCGGTCCAGTCCCAATTTCCGGGGACTGCATAAACTGGCTTGCCAAATGAGTTAAGGTATTCAAGGATTGCGCGGCCGTCTGCAAGGCTTTTTTGGACCATTCTTTTGGCTTTTTTTCTGCCGACAAGGCCGTACCAGGTTGTTTTGCTTTTTGCGCTGGCGAGTTGGTCTTTGAGTGCCTTGAACATCCACGCGCGGGGTGCGTCCGAGCAGAAGTCGCCGGGGGCAATGATTGCGTCAAATTCTTTGAAGTAAATATTCGGTTTGTGGCCGTGCAGGTCTCCGATAATGAGGAATTTCATTTAATCAACCACCGACTACAAACCGCGAACCAACTCTTTGAGCATTTCCGCTATTTTTTGCCCTGCTGCTTTTCCGCGGAGTTTTTTCATTGCTTCGCCGATGAGGGCGTTGTAGGGCTTTCCTTTGTTTTCGGAAATGATTTTTTCAAGTTCCCGTTTGAGTTCAGTGTCATTCAGGACGTGGTATTTGCCAATAACCTCTTTCACGCTTTTTCCTTCTTTGAGTACTTCAAGCACGCTTTCTTTGCTGATGTGTTCGCCCTCGAGTGCCTCAAGGAGTGTGAGGTAGTCTTCATCGCTTGGCGCAACGTCAATGCCGGATTGTCGTTTGATGGTCTTATCGGAAGTCAGCAGCACTTCGGCGATGTAGGCGGGCTTGAGTTTTTTGAATTTGGTAACGGCAGCATCAAAAAGTTCGTTCTTTTCTGATTTCGCGCAGAGTTCGGCAAGGTCGCGTCCAAGTCCGAGTTTTTCGTAGCGCAGTATTTTGTTTTCGATGAGTTCGGGTACGGCAACGGAGTCAATCAGGGTATTGTCGATGCGCACGGGAAGGACGTCTGTTTCAGGGTACATGCGTGCGGCGCCGGGCATCATGCGCAAAAAGGTGGTGGTTCCATCGTCATTTGCCCGCCGGACTTCTTTTGGGACGCCGATGAGGGCTTCTTTTGCGCGGGAAATGACTGCGTGGAGTGCTTGTTCTGCCTGGGCTTTTTGGGCGCAGACAAGGACGAATGCGTCGTCTTTGCCAAGGTCGAGTGTTTTTGAGAGTGCCGAAGTTTCGTCTGCGGTGATTCCGTAGTTGGGCATTTCGTCCGAGTGGAAGATGCCGCGAACGCCTGCGCGTGCTTTTGCGCGGTCGGAGAATTCAGTGCCTAATCTTCGGTTGGGCTGCAGTTCTTTTCCGATAATGCCTTTGAATCCTTGGAGTCTGAGGGCAAGAATGGCTGCTCCGTTTGCAAGTCCTGTTTGGAGCACTTTGCTTTGGCTTTTCGAAAGGAGGGGGGTGACGTCCTGGATTTGTGCGTTGACGTCTTTTACGTTTCGTTTCCTGAGTTCGTCCCTGATTGCAAGGAGGGTGTTTTGCCGCAGTGCCTCGAGGCGGACGAGTTGCGGGAGTTGTTTGAGTTCTTGCGCTCCTTTGATTTCTACGCGTTCTCCGCCAGGGACGGATACGTTGACGTCTTGGCGAATCGTGCCAAGGCCGCGTTTGACGTTGAGCGAGCGAAGGAGTAGCCCTAATTTCTCTGCAACTGCCTGGCACTGTTCGGGCGTCTTGATATCTGGTCCCGTGCTGATTTCAAGGAGGGGGATGCCGAGCCGGTCAAGCCGGAAGGTGGTGGTTTCGGTATCTTCTGATATGGTTCGCGCGCTGTCTTCTTCGAGGATGATGGTGGGGATGGTGACGTTGCCGATTTTTCCGTTGCGTGCAATGAGCGTTGTTCTTTGGAATCCGGTGGTGTTCGAGCCGTCAACGACGGTTTTGCGCATGGGTTGTGCTTCGTCGACAAAGGTGGCGTTGAGCAGTTTTGCTGCGGCGATGGCGATATGGAGTGCCTCTTCGCGCAAGGGCCGCGGCGGCTCTTCGTCAAGGTCGATGAGGCATACGTTCTCGTCGTTGCATTGGTAGTGGTAGGTTTTGCCTTTGCGGGACTGTTCTGCTGCGGCAACATCCACTTCTCCGCTTTCGCCGACGACTGCGCGGAGTTTTCGTTTGACGGTGTAGTGGAAGTCGTCGGTGATGGTGCTTGGGCAGTTGCAGTAAAGTTTGCGCGTGTTGAGCTGTTGGTGGATTTCAAGGCCGCAGGTTATCTCGTTCTTCTCCGGCTGGTTTTTTATCGCTGCCATACTGTCTCTCCGTTGCGCGTGATTTTTCGTATGCGGTGAAGGGGGATTGCGGTCTCTTTGCCGTCAAGGTCAACGAGCATAAGTCCCTCGTCTGTTTTCTTGATGTCGGCATATTTGATTTCCTTGAGTTTGCCAAGGTCGAGGTAGTGGATGCGCCAGTCTCCTTCGTGGAGTTTGGGGTCCCAGCGTATGTGGTCGAGCATTTCTTTTTCCGTTTTCATAGGAAGTGGTCATCAAGGCTCCGGTCGGTGTATTCTCCTGCAATATTCTCGCGCATGAATGTGAGGGGGTCTTTGTGCGTGACTGCGACGCATAATTTTGCAAGGGCGGTTTCTGCGTGCATATCTTCAAGGTAGTGCGCGCCGCACAGGATGCTGAGTTCGCGCATGGTGCTGTAGACGTTCGGGTGGACTCTGCCAAAGGGGGTTTGTGCGCAGATGAAGATGGGGACTTTTTTTGCGGCTTTGAGGAGCGCGGGGAGAATCTTTTCTTTAGTGTGGATGGGGAGGTTGCCAAGCCCGGTTGCCGCAATGAGGATTGCTTTTGTTTTTTGTTTGAGGCACAGTTCGATTTCCTGCGGGTGAAGGTTGGGGTGCGCGTAGATGAGGCTGACGTGCTTGTCGATTGGGCGAAGTTCGGGTGTCGTGTCCCTGCGCGGTTGTGCGGGCGCAAGTTCTTCAATGCGGCCGTCGGGGTAAACGCGGGCAAGGGGAGTGTCATTGACTGCGCGAAAGGCGTCTCTGCGCGAGGTGTGCATTTTGCGGGCTTTTGTTCCGCGGATGAGGTGGCAGTAGTCGTCGTTCATGCTTGCGTGCATGCAGATGGCAACTTCGCGGGAGTTCCATTGTGCGGCGGCGGTGACCGCGCAAAGGAGGTTCATGAATGCGTCTGATGAGCCGCGGTCTATGGAGCGTTGTGCGCCGGTGAGGATGACGGGTTTTCCAAGATCTTTGAGGAGAAAGGAGAGTGCTGCTGCGGTGTAGTGCATCGTGTCTGTGCCGTGGGTGATGACAACGCCGTCTGCTTTGCGAAGTGCGTCAATGGTGTTTTCTGCAATGGCGAGCCAGTCTGCAGGGGTTGCATCTTCGCTCATAATGTTGAGGACTTTTTTGGTGGTGATGTTGGCAATGAGGGAAAGTTCGGGGAGCATGGCGCAAAAGTCATCGGCAGTGTAGTCTGCGTGGACGCCGCCCGTGCGGTAGTCGATTTTGCTTGAGATGGTTCCGCCGGTGGAGAGGATTGCGATGGTGGGGAGGTTCGGGTTGTGTTGTGCTTTTGGCGCGGGCGCAAGGGGGGTGTGTGCGGGGCGAAGGGTTGTGATTTTTTTGATGTTTTTGCGGTGGATGCCGATGTTGTAGCCGGTTGGGAGTTTGAGGACGAGGATGTTTTTGTCAAGGAGTTCGGAGCGGGTAAGGAAAGTGCCTTCGAGTGTTTCTGAGGCGGTCTTAATCAGGACAAGGTCGCCCGGGCGTGCGGTCTTCATAGGGTTAAAAATCGTGACGGGATTTAAAAATGTTCGGGTGTGGGTTCTCCTCGGGAAAGACCGAAAAGCTTATAAAGGGCAAAACTGAATTCCTTTCACTATGCTACAGTATATAGTTTGGGCTATCACGTTCGTGACGCTTTGGCTGAGTTTGGTGTGGCTGAGCTATTTGGCAATGCCTGCAAGGCGTCCGCGAAAGGATGCGGTTCCCAAGGTCACGTTCGGAACGGCGGTGTGGAACGAGGAAAAGACCGTTTTGCGCACGCTGCAATCGCTCATTGAGGTTGACTATCCGAAAGGCAAAAAGCAGATTATTATCGTGAATGACGGGAGTACGGACAGGACCGCTGCGCTGGTGCGAAAGTTTATCAAATCCCATCCGGAAGTGACGCTTATCAATAAGGCAAACGGCGGTAAGGCAAGCGCGCTCAATCTTGCGCTCAAGAATGCCGGGGGCGAGTTTTTTGTGGTGATGGATGCGGATAGCCGTGTGGAAAGGGATGTCCTGCATTGGATGATTCCGCATTTTAAGGATGAGCGGGCGGGCGCGGTCATCAGCCGTATCCGCGTTGATGAGCCAAAGAACTTTTTCCAGCGGATGCAGCGTTTTGAGTATGTGATGTCTTCACTCACGCGCTTTTTGATGAATAATTTCGGCACGCTTGCAATCACGCACGGCGCCTGCACGATGTTTCGGGTAAAGACGCTGCGAAAGGTTGGCGGTTTTGATGACAATCGTGAGAATTTGACGGAGGATTTTGAGATTGCGCTTCGCTTGCGGCACGCGGGGTACAGGGTGGTTATGGAGCCGCGCGCGACGTCATACACGCACGTTCCGGCAAGTCCGAAGGCAATTTGGAAGCAGCGAACAAGGTGGAGCCGCGGCTACATTTACAATATGTGGAACTATCGGAAGATGATTTTCAATAAGGCGCACGGCCTTTTGGGAACGTTCCAAATGCCGGTGAATGTTTTGGCGGTCGGCCTTCTTATCCTGAATATCGGGCTCATTTCGTTTGATGCAATGGACCGGTGGGTTGAGTTTTTCCTGCGCAGCATTTCAATTGACGGCTATTTTTGGGCGCAATTGACGAGCATTCCGACGCTCAAGCAGTTTGTGCTTGCGCGCAACGTGCAGGTGACGTTGCCTTTGACGATTACGCTTATAATCGGCCTGTATTTGATTCACGCAGCGCATAAGTTGTTTAAGGAGCAGTTCTTGCGCAATATTATGCCGTTTGTTGCCTACACGCTCGTGATGCCGTATTTTAGCGCGCTGAACTGGATTTCCTCGATTGCAAAGGAAGTGCGAAGGTCCAAGAGGACGTGGCGGTAGGTTTTTATACCGTGTTTTTGCGGTCTGTTTTCATGCGCCGTTAGCTCAGCCTGGATAGAGCGGTGGGGTCCTAACCCATAGGCCGGGGGTTCAAATCCTCCACGGCGCGTTTTATTCAAATATGGCAGTCCTCAAGCATCTTCCCGAAGACTTTATCGTTGATGAAGTCAGTACCATTGTCCCAAAAGAGTCCGGTCGCTTTGTCTATTTTCTGCTCAAAAAGCGCAATCGGAATACTGCGGATGCGATAAGGGACATCGCAAGAGCGCTCTCCGTTCCTGAAACGCGGTTTGGTTTTGCAGGGCTTAAGGATAAGATTGCCGTAACAAGCCAGGTGTGTTCTGCGGACGGCATCAGTGCTGAACGGCTGGAAAACGTTAATGTGCAGGGGGTTTCAGTAATGTTGCTTGGCTTTGGTGATGAGCCGGTGCACATTGGTGATTTGGAGGGGAATCGTTTCAGAATTACCCTGCGGGGGCTGGATTTGCTTCCGGTGTTTTTGCCCAAGTTTCGCAATCTCTACGGAGTCCAGCGTTTAAGCACGCAGAATGCGCAGGTTGGGAAGCATATCGTGAAGAGGGAGTTTCGGCAGGCGGCTGCTCTGCTCGGGCTTGAAGTGAGAGGAAGTGATGTGGTTGGCGCGCTGCGAAAGTGCGGGCGCAAAAAGCTCATATTTTACGTGCACGCGTATCAAAGTTTGCTCTGGAACCGCGCGGCGATGCGTTCAGCGGAAGAGCATTTACCGGTGGTGGGTTTTGGGACTGAAGTGAATGACGGTGCAACACGGTCGGTTCTTGAGGAGGAAGGGATTCGCCCGTCTGATTTTGTGATTCGTGAGTTGCCTGAGGTGAGTGCAGAGGGGTCTGTTCGCGCGGTCTGGTGTGAGGTAAAAGAGTTGGTTGTGGGCTCGCTTGAGGATGATGAGTGTTTTTCGGGGAAAAAGAAAGTGGTTCTCTCTTTTTTCCTGCAAAAGGGCTGTTATGCGACCGAGTTTATTCGGCAGAGTGTTGCTCGATAAGGGCGCTTATTTCGCTGAATATTGCGGAAATGTCTTGTGATGCATCAATCGTGAAGACGATGTCGCGCGGCTTGTAATACTCGATGAGGGGTTCGGTTTTTTCCCGGTAGATGGCAAGGCGTCTTCTGATGGCATCCGGTGAATCGTCTTTTCTGACGGCAAGCGCGCTTCCGTCGTGGTCGCAGGCGTCTTTTTTTCGCGGCGGGTTGGTGGGGCCATAGACTGCCTGGCAGGTGGGGCAGGTCTTGCGCGAGCCGATGCGTTTGATTGCGGTGTTATCGTCAAGTTCAAGGGCGATGACAAGGTCGATGTGGACGAGGGTGTCAAGTGCTTCTGCCTGGGGGAGTGTTCGGGGGATGCCGTCAAAGAGGTTGTGTTCTTTGAGGTGTTTTTTGACGAATGCGATGACGGTTTTTGTGGGGACGAGTTTTCCTTGGTCGGTATATTGTTTGATGGCAAGTGCGTCCGGATCTTTTTGTTCAATGCCGAGCCTGATGAGGTCGCCGGTTGCGAGGTGGTGGAAGCCGAATCGTTCTGCAAGAAGCCGTGCCTGGACTGATTTTCCTGAGCCTTGGGGTCCGAGGAGGATGATGTTCATTAGCCTAAGTAGTCAAGGAGTTCTTTTGGCTCGACGTGTTTTTGCCAGCACGCGCGGAGCTTTTTGACGAATCCGATGACGTGTTTTTTCTCTGATAGCCAAAGGTCGTGGACTTTGCGGATGGTTTCAAGTTCGGTTTTTTCTTCGCAGGTAAGGTCTGCTTCAAGGAGGAGGCGGTGGTGTTCCATTAAGTGGCGAAAGACGTCAAGGAGCTGTTTTTTGTCGCCGTTTGAGATGCACCTGCATTCGTACATGTCGGTGAACCGGTTGGGGTCGGGGGTGATTGCGCGCTCGAGGATTTCAAGGACGGGCTCGATGCGCTCGGCCATTTTGCGAAGTATCATGCGTAAGGGGAAGTGTTCGGTGTCGATGGTGCAGATTTCGAATTCGCGGTTGATGTCTGCCCATTCGGGGAGCAGGGTGTGCTTTTTTTGCAGTTCTTTGTAGGAATGTTCGTCCATATGCGGGTGCCAAAGAATGTGCTATATAATACTTACTTGAGTTTGACTGCGGTTCCGTATGCGGAGACTTCTGCTGCGCCCTGCATAAGTTCGGAGGTGACAAGGCGTACGCAAACGACCGCGTCCGCGCCTTTCTTTTTGGCATCGTCCCGCATTCGTTTGAGCGCTTCTTCGCGCGCTTCGTTGAGCATTTCGGTATATCCTTTCAGTTCTCCGCCGACGAGGTGTTTAAGCCCGGCCATTATGTCTCTGCCGATGTGTTTTGCGCGAACCGTGCTTCCTTTGGCAATGCCGAGAATGTCTTTAACTGTCTTGCCGGGGATGGTTTCCGTGGTGGTGAGAATCATAGTCTTTTTGTTCCTTTTGCCTTTTTATGTTTTGTGAATCCTTCCCACAACCTTTTTAAATGGTCCATCGTCGCTACCAACCGTGCCGCCTCCGTAGCTCAGCGGCAGAGCGACTGCTTCGTAAGCAGTAGGTCGGGGGTTCAAATCCCTCCGGAGGCTTGAAAATCCCGTCATTTATCGTCTGGTAAGGGAACCAGAATAGTTTTGAGAGAGTTGCACTCAGTTTTCAAAGACCAGAAAATCTTGGAGTTTCTTGGCTTGAGCACCCAGTTCAAGGATAAGCTGGCAAAACAGTATAATGCAACAACAAACTGCTTGATGAAATGTATCAACGATGAAAAGCAGTCCCCAGACAGAGCTAAAAAATCGACAACTGGTTTATTTTGCCAAAAATCAGTTACTTTTGAGGTGGTCTTCTATTACTTTTCGCTCAGATTCATTCAAGCCATATATTTCATAAACTTTTTCATCGATTTCCTTATCCAATTTTTTGAATTCTTTTTCTAATTGAACCTGTTCATCGGTTTGTTTACCTTCTAATTGTGTGAGTTTTTGACCGATAAAAACAATTTTTGATACGAGTTCTGATAGTTTTGATTTGTTATCATAAACAGGATAAGGTAAACTGTATAAATTAGATGGTTTGATATTTACATCATTGTAATGTGATGCAAAGTAATAATTCATCAATTTAGAGTTCAATATTCCAAGAATCCAAAAAGTCTGCTCGTCATTTTTCGGGATTAGATTATGAATTCCATTATTAGTATATATTCCCCCTTTAATAAAAGTGGCAATAATACGACGGGGCAATGAGGGATTCCGTATTTGTTGTAAAACTATCCTATCCTTTTCAAAAATATCAGGTATTTTTGGTTCTGCAAGCCAAGCACCATATTTTATGAATTCTTTATTTGGTAAAACTTGGTATCTGGAGATAAATTTCCCAGTTAACCAAGGTTTAAATGATTTATCTTTTTGATAAGTTGCAGTGAAGTTTTTCTCCTCTAAATCCTTTTTTGTTTGAGGAGGCACACCTTTTCCGACTTGATATGGTTTTATCCCAGTTATTATTGTAACATACTCATCTAAAACTTGAGGTTGCTTTTTAATTTTTGAAATTAGTTTAACATCTTCTGCATTGCGATTGATATTAATTATGCATTCAGCATTTTTTAGAAAGTCGTTTTGCTTTAATTCAGAATATTTCATACATTCAAGGCTGTTAATTTTATCTTTATAATTAAAAAAGTGAGTTTCAACTTGATTATTTTTTGGAGGTTCCTTTCTGAATATTATTATGCAAGTATCGACTGTCGCATCCTCAAAAACGCTTTGTGGAAGATTAATCAATTTAGTTACTGAATAATTTGACAAAATTTCCTTTCTCATGTTTTCAGCATTTGTTAAATAAAACCACGTGTTTGGGACAATTAGCCCCATATATCCTCTATCCTTTACTAATTTTGAAGCTAGTTCTATGAATAAACGGTAACTTTCATAAACAGATTTTACATAAGTGTATCTTGAATTGAAGTATTCTTTTTCCTGAGTATTGAATGATGCGCCATAAGGCGGATTTCCAATCACGACATCAAATCCGCCGTCTTTCATTATTGTGCTGAACTCATCCTCCCATTTGAAGGCCCTTTGTCCTGCAATATTTGGGTCGTCTATTAATGAATTGCCGCATTTGATGTTGTTTTGGAGTGTTGGCAGTCTATGCTTTTTCTCAGCTGCTTTTAGAAGGAGGTTGAGTTGCGCGATTTCAACAGCTTTTGGGTCCAAGTCAACGCCGTAAATGTTATTTTTGAGAAGTTCGAGTTTTTTAGTAAAAGTTGCGGCAACTCCGCTTGTGTCAATCTTTGTCTGTTCTCCAGTTCCTTTTCTGCTATGATGTTGATTGAGGAAGTCAAAAGCTTTAATTAAGAATGAACCTGAACCGCAAGCAGGATCGAGAATCTTTATCTTGTCCATATCAAACTTTTTGTCTTTTGCCAATTCACCAATGGTGTTCTTGACGATGTAATCAACAATATATGTGGGCGTATAGTATATTCCTTGTTCTTTTCTGTGTATTTTTCCTTCAGTAAGCGTAGCTCGTTTTTCTGTTTTCTTTAGAATGTGTCCCAAATACTGCTCATAAATGCTTCCTAAAATGTCAGCATCCAATAAGGCGAAGTTGTAGTGTATGCTCCACTCTTTTGAACAATACAAACCTTGAATTATGTGTTCTAGGACGTGATCATCAATCTCAAGGTCTTCGCATAGGTGTGGCTGGAACAATTTACTGTTATAGATTTCATCATAGTATCTGAAAAGCACGTTTAACTTCTTGAGAACTCTTTTGCCAGTATCTTCTCTCAGAAGAGGCATTAAGTGCGGGGGTTCAATCTCTTTGTCCTCAGTCGTTCTAATGAAAATGAGTCTGTCAAGTATCCTCTGCACTGACTCGTCGATATCTTCTTCAGTGAGTTTTTTCTGTGGGTTGTTCTTTAAAACGCTCTTAGAAAGCAACTCCCTGAATGAAGTGAAGTCTGAAAGGAGTTGTTTATCAACAGGGATTTTCTTCAGTTTTTTACCCCATTTCTCTGCTTCTTCATTGATTAAGCCTTTTTCAAAACTTTCGTGGGATAACAACCATAACTGCTCAAATCTATCGAGAAATTGATTTGTGTACAGAGCAAAGAATTGGCTTTGCGCAGGATTGGCAGTTTTGACTTCTGCATTGAATACACGAACTGTTTCAAAGTCAGTAAGGACTGCCCAAACGACGCCCTTGTGCCAAGAGTAATTGATTGCTTGTTCAGCCCATTTTAGGTCCTCAAGGTCAGCTTTAAGGGCTTTTGCTTCAAGGAAGAACTTGGGGATTCCCGCGATTCTAAATCCATAGTCAACGCGTCCTTTGGAAACTTTTTCTTCGGCAGACACTTCATCTACATTCGTATTATAAACGTCCCATCCAAGCGCTTCGAATAACGGAAGGATGAAGTCCTTTTTCGTCATCTCTTCATTATAGGACTTCAATCTACCTTCAGCTTTCAGACGCTCATATTTAGCGACTAACTGCGAAATCCTTTCTTTTGCGCGCTCTTTCACTATGATTTAGTTTAGGAACGCTGCTTATAAAATTATTGATAGTGAACCGGAGTAGTGTTTTTATATTCCTCCTGAATAAGTCGGGCAATGGATAAAATTTACGTAGACACTAATGTCTACATTGACTTATTTGAAGGTCGCAAAGACCGTTTCCGGGATTTAGGTGAGTTCGCGCTTAATGTCTTTCGTAAAATTAGAGAAGGTGAGTATTCGTTGGTTATTTCTGATTGGGTTATTGAGGAGTTCAAGAAGTATCGTTCTGAAGAGGAGATTAACAGGTTAGTTAGTGATTTGAAAAAAGAGCAGGTGATTACCATTCTGAGAGCAGATGGCGATGAAAAACAAGCTCGGGAACTATCAAATAACAACTTTCCTGATGCTTTGCACGTGGTTTTGGCGAAAAAGGGTAATGCAATTTGCATAGTTACGCGGAACATTCAGGATTTTGCTGAGTTCAGAAATCTTATTGAGATCAGGATGCCTGAGGAGTTATAAGCTTGCGCAGTGGGTCTTCTTGAGGGATTAGTAACGGTGGGCAATAGTCGTGTAGTGCAGATAGATAACTTTCTGCAATGTGTTTCAAATTGCCCATGCGTAGAGTATAGTATTTTCGTATAGTTGCCTTTTCGTAGTATCCGCGCTCGACAAGAGATTTGTAAAGATTGTAAGTCGCAAGAAGCTCCCAAATTGACATAAACGTTTCATTGATGACTGGTCTGATGTCGTCAAGTTCTCCAAGTTTAAGACCATTGATAAGACGAGTAACTATTGAAAGGAATCCATTCAAATATTCAAGGAGTTCTTCGTTTTCTTCATTTTTTTTGAAACTGAAAACAAAATCTTTGAGGCTTCTTTTGAGTTCATGAACTGAAGTCTCGGTGAATTTATTGAGAAGTTTATCGCTGATTTTTAGTCTCAACGTGTACAGTTCATTCCCTTCGTCAGTATATTGTCTTTGCATTAACTCGTGTGTTGAAGATAATTGAGAATACTCAGTTACGACCACATCTATTTTTGCATCATATTCGGTTCCAATTTGATAAGGTTGTTCTTTGCAGTCCATTGGATCACATTGTAATACTGCGCACTCGCCAAAGAGATACCAACCATGTGGGAATTTCAGATCCTTGTCATTATTCTTGACGACCTTGACCAGAATCTTATGTAAAAATGTCTTGTTGATTTTTCGGTCAGGGCGTATCTTTTCCCATCGTTCGATTATTCGTTTGAACAGACCATATGTTGCATTTTTTCGATCTTCGGTTAATGGCAAGCCCAAAAGAGTGTTCTCTTCAGTTTGAATAAGCTTACTTTCATCTACGAAGTAGAATGTTTTTCCGTTTTTTTCTTCTTCTTGAATGATACTGAGCGTTTTGAGCGTTTCAAGACAATTTTTTACAGTTTCCCAATTAATGTCAGTTGCTTTAGATATCTGAAGTATTGTTTGACTGCCGTTTCGTAAGCTATCAACTATGTCTTTGAAGATATCAGCCCTCTTTTTACGGGTTGTATCACCCATAACCTTAGAAGTGTTCATTCCCATTCTTAAACTTTTACCCCCACTTTTGAGTAGTTTGAAGGTTTAATTTATAAGCGTTTCTGTTCATTGTGGACTAAACCGTAAATAGTTGTACAATGTTTGTCAAATAAGTAACGTTTTAAGTCACATTGTTGATTTTCATTATGGCTTAATTCATAACCTTTTTATACTTCACAGCCTGCGGGAAAGTATTGAACCCTTGGAGGTTAATAAAATGAAACGAAAACGAATTGATCACTGGCATGATGGTGACTCGGGCTATTTTACGGATGGAACCCCCTTCCGGCTGGCGAATGTACGCGCCCCTGAAAAACACCAGTTTGGAGGCTCTAAGGCAACAAGAACTGCTGCAGGAATGACAAGCCGCTCAAACGGTTACGTCAACGTGCAAGTGGTAGGAAAAAGCTATGGTCGAAGTGTTGTCACTATGTCAAACGGCGATGGATCAATAAACACAAGATTGAGGCGCAAAGGATACTGGAACAAAGGCCGATAAAATGGCACAAAAAATCTTCGGTCTTGGTTTAGGTGCGACAGGCATCGTAGGCACTCTTGTGGTTGCAGGCATCATCTTGCAAGCAACTGGCATTTCACCCGGCGCGGGAAATTTGGCGGTCTTTGCAGGTGTTTTCATTGGGATCGTGCTCGGGTTCTTGGGAATCGTAAGCGTGGCAAAAAGAGTCATTAGATAATTGCGAGGCCGTGATGACATCTGAACAGGGTCAAGAGAAAGTCGCCGATTTCCTTAAGTCCTCCAAGAACCCCTTAATTATCACGGTGGGAGATAATGACAAAGGAATCATGGTTGTCTTTGCAGTTGCACTTATTCAAACAGTGCAGACTCTTTTGTATTCACATTCAAAGCAAGTGTTGTCAATAAATTCTGCAAAATTAGCCTCGGAATTGACCGATGAAGATTATTACAACTCTGACTTGATTTGTGTTGGTGACAGTCAAACGAATAAGTGGGTTTTGAAAGCAATAAAAGAACATGGTTTTGACAAGGAACTCAAAATACGAGATGGATTCGTTTTAGCATTCAAAGACAAATTCAATCATTTGCGAATCATAGTCAGCGGTAAATCCGATTTAGCGATTAAAAATGCAGTAGATGAGTTTGTGAGAAAGCTACTCAATAACGAAGCAATCTTCAATGAGATGATTTTTTCAACACTCGCCGAAAGTCACGTCCAACCTCTACCGCCGCTATATGTCAATATTCTAAATAGTTATTCTAAGGAAAAGGCATCCGAATTGTCATTGAAGAGCTTTTTTGAGAAGAGTGCGCCTGCTTTCATTAGCAACTTGGACAAGATCCCGTTTCCTGAATTGCTTTACTCTGAATACTATGAATTGGGTGTTTATCTATACAATGAAGCTCACACGTCATTCATCCTGGGAAACTACGTTGCATCAATCATATGCTCGGCAGCGTGTATGGAACATTTATTGAAAAGATCAATTCAAAATAGAGTTTGTCACCAGATTGAAGACGAAACATTGTATAATGAAGTAGGATTGATTGTGGATCGACTGGAGTTGAATGCTTTACAAAGCATAGTTAAAAAAATAGGAATTATTGATTTGATAGGGTCTAAAGTTCCTGATTTCTCGAAACGGCTGAATTTGTTTGGTGAGATAAGAAACACATATTCGCACATGGATCGCACACGTCTCAATAAGTCAATAAGCGAGAAGCTATCAATAGAACCAGAAGATTTTATGAAACACAATTTTCAGAGGCTAACTCAGGAGACTAGTAAATCTGAGGCAGAGTTTTGTCTTCAACTCCTCAAAGAATTCATAATATTTCTTGATGGGGATCAGGGCGCAGCGTTAAACAATGAACAAAACAAATAAATACAACCACCACTTCTTAACATTCAGATTCTCGCACCTCCAAAATAAAGCGTTGGTGCTTACGAAGAGGGTGTCGCCTCCCGCGTGAGGCTCTCCTCTTACTTTCTTGTCAGAACTCGTGCTGCTTGGTACAGGCTGATGCTTGCGATGATGATGAAGGGGTGGGTTATCCAGTAGTGGACGGTTTCAACAAAGGTTGGAGCGAAGAGTTCAAGGTCTAAGAATAAGTGGAACGTGGTCCAGATAAGGATGCAGATGTTTGCGAATGCGAGCCAGCCAAGGGCGGTTTTGTGTTTTGGTTTTGAGAAGTAGATGAGTGCGGTTCCGATGAGTGCGGCAAGGACGATGCCAAAGGTAAGGGATAGGGAGATGATGACGGTGGTATGGAGTGCCATATAGTGTAGTTCTCTTGCGGATTTAAGAATGTTTGTGTGTTGTTCTGTGCGGAAAAGTACGGCTATCTATACTGTATGTGCCAAACAATTATATCAAACCCTGATATCAATACTATCATTAGGAAAGAACAGTGATTCCGAATCTGCGAAGGCAGTTCGGCTTCAGAGTGATGCTTGGCATCATTGTGATGTGGATGGGCACAAGGAAGAGCAGAGCGCAACTCCTTTTGTGCCGATTCGGGCCATATGCTGAGCGCATACCACCAAAACAAAGCTAAACGCTGTGGCCCTTCCGCCCTCTTTTTTTTGAGGCACTGTGATTTCAGAGGCAATTCGGCGTTACGTCGCGGGTCCCAGAGAGGTTTGGGCCGATGGCTGTTCAGTTTGTGTTGCCGCGCGCATGGGGTATTTTATTTAGTCTTCATTATCGGCCGGGTATTGGCTGTTCTTTTTGATAGCAGAAAAAGGGATATTCAATTCTGACGGATTTTTTCGGAAAGCATTTCTTCGAGGTGCAAGGGTACTGGTTCTAGGCTGTTTTCCTTGTGTCCCTTTGGGAGGATGCCGTTAATAACGTGCGTGAATTGCACGGGTTCCGGCGTGTGGTTGCGAAAGATGCCAAGAACGTAGTCTGCGATGCGTGCAGTGCGTTCGGGATGTTGCGTATCGTCGGCAATTTCAATAATTTTTTGCGCGGAGATGGTTGAGACTGCGCTGATGGCGCCGGTAACGTAGCCTATATGGAGTGCGCGGATTCCTTGAGCGTCGCGTTCTGCCGCGATGTAAAGGTTGGTCATTTACTTCTTCGCCGTTTCCGCTTTCTTAACAAACTCAGAATATCCGCAGGCTCCGCAGACTTGGCGGTCTTTGTGGTTTGCAAGGAAGAATCCGGGTCCGCATTTGGGGCAGCTTTTGTTTTTGCGAACTAGTGCATCTCCTTTCTTTTCAAAGAGTTGCCAAACGCCGCGGACGGCTCCTTTTTTGGCGGGTGCTGCTCCTTTTGCTGCTGGTTTTTTTGCGTCTGCCATTAAAATCACGCTGCCGGCGCGGTTCCCGCGGCCTTTTCTTTCTTCTTGGGCTCAGTTTTGAGGAGTTGTTCTTTGGTGTCGTACACGTCTGCTTCAAAGGTTGCGGTGATGCCGCCGAATTTGCCAAGGATGTGTTTGACAACGACGGTGTCCGTGTCTTTGCCGTATTTTTTGGCAAGTGCTTCAGAGACTTGCGCGTTGCTTGGGGTTGCGCCTTCGAACGTGACGGTTCCGTATACTTCTGTTCTGCCGAGCAGGGAGTTTTTCTTTTCTGTTGTTATGTTCAGTTCCATTTAGTTCACCTTGATTGCGTATTCGCCGCCTTGTTCGGCGCCGATTTTTTTGGCAATGCCGCTGTTGTCAAGGTCAAGGACGGCAACTCTGCCTTTCCAGTTTTGGACGGGTTGTGCTGACTTGCAGGCAGGGCATTCTTGTCCGTCATAGAGGTATTTGCATTTTTTGCAGGCGTTTTTCTTGCTCATGGTGTTTATTTCTCCTTGGATTTCTTTTCTTCTTTTGGTTCAGCGGGTGTTTCTTCTTCCTTGTCGAGCCAGTCAAGGCGGCCAAGTCCGGGTTGTCTCATGGTAAGGCCGATTTTGGGGTTGGTGACGTCTTTAAATGATACGGCAATGACGCGTGCGCGGCACGCATCGCCGATGCGTAGTGACCGCTTGCTGTCTCTGCCGGCAAGGGTTTTGTCTTTTGCAAACGAGACGAAGTCGTCCATGGTTTGCGAGATGTGTATCATGCCGTCGATGGGGCCAAGGGTGATGAATGCGCCGAAGTCTGCGATGTCCTTGATTTTGCCTTTGAGGACTTCCTGAAGTTCCGGTTGGAATACGAGCAGTTCAAACGTGGTGTCGTAGTAGCTTGCGCCGTCGCCCGGGATGATGATTCCTTCGCCGATGTTTTTGACGGTTGCAACGTCGATGACGACGCCGAGCTGCGGGTCTATCATTCCGTCGTATTTTTGCTTGACTGCCTTGAGTACTGCTTCTTCTCGCGAAAAGGCGAAGAATCGGGGCGGGACTCTGATGTGGTCTGAAACTTCCATGCGGTAATACATTGTGTTGTGTTCCTCCGGTGTTGGTTTGCATCAATGCCGCGGGTCTGGAGAGAACCCAAGCGGCATCTCACGGGACGGGAAACCCAAAGGGGTGTTTATAAAGCTTGCGGTGGGTTGGGGTGGAATTTGGGAAAACAAACTTAAAGGGAGTCGGTGCCAAATCGCGTATGGAAGCGCGAAAAGCACTTATGGAATTGGAGAGTATTCTTCATCAGGCAGGGGGGTTAAATGATGTGGACCTCTTTGATTACTTGCGCGATGCGAGAACGTATCTGGCCGGTGGAAATTTTGGTGATGCGCGTTCTGGTCTTGCGAGCGCGTATGCGCTTGCGTTGGGCCAGGACGATGACCTTGCCTATCGGATTAATGAATTGATTGAACGAATGGCAAAGTAATCTACGCTCCGTCCACTGCCAATTTCTTTTTTCCGCGGATGATAATAACGTCTTGTTTTTTCTTTTTGAGTTTTTGCTTAAGTTCCCGGTCCATGGTTGCAATAATGTGGTTGTCATCTGCCCGTTCAATAAGTAATTTGTCCGTGTGCCCGCCGGAGGTTGCAATGATGTTTATTTTTTTTGTGAGCAAAATTGTGCGTGCGAGTTTTGCGGCTGCTCCTTCTTTGCCGCCGCGGGCGGCGACAACGTCGAGTTCTTCAAGGGTTCTGTCAAGGACGGCAATGTCAAAGGAAAAGTCAAGTATGCGGGTGAGTTCCGTTTGAATGTCGACTTTGTTTTTGGCGCATTCGATGAGAAAGTTGGTGTCAAGGATGACGGTTTTCATTGCGTTAGTGGTGTTGGTGTTGTTCGCGCGTGAGCATAAGGGTAATCGAGCTCACAACAATGCTGTAGAGGATGAATGCAAAGGTCATATCCAAGATGATGAGGATGTCCGGCGACTTGATGACGAGTAATGAGAACACGACTGCGGCGGTTGCGATGCCTTTGGGCGCGCAAAGGGCCATAAGGACGAAGTCGTGGAAGGGGAGGTTTTCGTCGCGAACGGAAACGTAGACGGCAAGGGTGCGAATGGCAATATAGGTTCCAAACAGGATTCCGGAGGTGATGAAGAATTCTTTGGTGAGGGGGACTTTGATGATAAGGCCGGTGAGTATGAAGACAAGGATGTAGAGTGCTTTTGCAAGGACGGTTTCAATGCCAAGGAGGGTGATTTTTTCCTTGACGTAGACGTTGCCGAAAAAGAGTCCGAGGGCGGTAACGGACAATACGCCTGACCCGCCGAGGTTTTCGGCAAGGACGTAGGCAAGGAGTGCGGCGACGATGACGGCAAGGGGGGAGTACACTTCTGCATAGACGTGTTGGACGAGTTTGAACAGGATGAGCCCGACAAAGATGCCTGCGCCGATTCCGACGATGATTTGCATGATGAAGGGGGTGAGTTGTTCGACAACTTCGGACAGGATGCTGCTTTTGACGTTGGTCATAAGGTCGATGACCAGGAACGGCAGGATGATGGTAAGGGGGGTGTTGAAGATGCTTTCGAGTTTGAGAAGGGTTGCGGCCTTGCTTTTGCCGACTGAGGTGAGGACTGCTTCGGGGCTTGTTCCGACCATGATTGCGGAGAAGAGGAGTGCGGTCCACCACGAGATGCCTAAGATGTAGTGGCTGGCGAGGGTGAAGAGGATGAGGGTGAAGATGGTGAAGTTGAACATAAGCCGCACTGCTTTGAGGGAGAACGTGTCAAGTTCGCGGATGCGCAGGCGCGCGGTGGAGTCAAAGACAATCATGGCGAGCGCCAAAATGGCAAGGGAGCTAAGGAAGAGTTCGGGGAATTCGATGAGGGGTTTTCCTTTGAAGGTTGCCTGGCCGAATCCGAGACCGGCTAAAATGAGCAGTAATGCGTCGGGGACGGTGAGCTTTTTTCCAATCCAGCTGCAAATGACGCCGACAAAGAGGAGGACTGCGATGGCAGTCGTGGTGATGAGTGCATCGGCCATCCTGTTTTTTGTGTCTGGACGCTATTTAAACATTTGGTACTGCGCGCGACCGAAAGCTTATAAATCACGGGAACAGTTTTGCGGGGTATGGTTCGCGTCTCGGTGCTGTTAAGGGAGGTTCTTGCGGGAATTGAGCCAAAAAAGGATGAGCGCGCGCGAACGCTTGATGCGGTGAATGATTTTTTGAGGCGGTTGAACGCGGAGTTGAAGGCGAAAAAAATTCAGGCGGTTGCCGTTCTTGGCGGAAGTTATGCCAAGGACACGTGGTTGTCGGGTGATTATGATGTTGACGTGTTTGTAAAATTTGACCTCTCGCAAAAGGATAGGGACATCAGCGGCTTGCTTGAGCGTGCGTTGGCAAAATGGCCGTTTGAGCGCATTCACGGGAGTCGTGATTATTTTTGGGTGCGAAACGGGATAAAGTACGAGATAGTTCCTGTGCTTGATGTGAAAAAGTCTTCCGATGCGCAAAACGTGACTGATTTTTCGCCCTTGCACGTGAGCTGGGTGAACACAAAAGGAAAGGCGTTCAAGGGGGATATTCGTCTTGTGAAAAAGTTTTGTAAGGCGGCAAAGTGTTATGGTGCGGAAAGTTACATTCGCGGCTTCTCGGGGCACGTGGCGGATATTCTCGTCATTTACTATAAGGGTTTTTTGCCGCTGCTCAGGGCTGCGGTAAAGTGGAAGCCAAAGGTGGTTCTTGATTACAATAATGCGTTCAGGGGCAAGGCACTCCTGATGCTCAATGAGAGTAAGACGCAAGGGCCGCTTGTTCTTGTTGACCCGGTGCAGCCAAACCGGAATGCGGCAGCGGCGTTGACGGAGGATAATTTTGAGAGGTTTGTGAAGGCGGCGCAGAGGTTCCTGAAGGCGCCTTCGCTCCGCTTTTTTGAGGAGAAAGAGGTTGATTTTGCGCGTCTTTCCAAAAAAGGGGTTCTTGTGCGTGTGAAGGTGGATTCGGTTGAGGGGAAAGAGGATGTTGCGGGAACAAAGTTTGTGCGTGCGTTCGAGTTTGTGCGGGACCGTCTTGGTGATTTTCAGGTTGTTGATGCGGGTTGGTTGTGGGACAGAAGGCAGAAGGGGGAGTGGTGGTTTGTTCTGAAGGCCGCTCGGCTTCCTGAACTGATGGACTGGCCCGGTCCTCCGGTGAAGTTAAGTGATGCGGTGAATGATTTCAGGCGGGTGTATGCGGACACGTTTGTGCGGCAGGGTCGTGTGTTTGCGCGGGTGAAGCGGCCCGTGCGGACGCCTTCTGATGCGGTAAGGCAGCTCATAAAGGAAAAGTATGTTCTTGAGCGGGTGCAAAGGGTGGTGTTGTGAACGGGCTGGTTATTGCGGTGCTGTTGAGTATGGCTCCGCTCACGGAGTTGCGGGCGGGGATTCCGGTGGGGATTGCCGCGGGCTATAATCCTGTTCTCGTGTTTGTTTTGTGTTATCTTGCGAATGTTGCGGTGCTTCCGGTGGTGTTTGTTTTTTTTGAGTTTATTCATCGTCGGTTTATGCATCACGACGGGTATCGTTCCCGTTTTGACCGGTATATGGAGCGGACAAGAAGGAAGGTGCACCCGTATGTTGAAAAATACGGGATTCCGGGTTTTGCGCTTTTTGTCGCGCTTCCGCTTCCGGGGACGGGTGCGTGGACGGGGATGGCTGCGGCGTGGTTTTTGGGGATGTCTCGGCCAAAGGCGTTTGCCGCGGTGGCGGTGGGGGTGTTTGCGGCAGGGCTTTTGGTTATGGGTGTGACGCTTGGCGGGTTTAGGTTGTTGAGTATTATCTAGAGTTGCGATATTCTTTTATCTTGCCGGTTTGCTTTTTTGGGGTATGCTGGGTTTTGATGCGGTGGCGTCCGCGCTTGATGGTGCGAGGGCGGATGCGGGACAAAAGATTGTGTGCGGGAAGGAGTCTCTTGAGCTTACGGGTGAGTTTTTTTCGCAGGTGAATGCAGGTGCGGGTCCTCGTTTGGCGTTCGTGGATGCGGGGAGTGGCGTTTTGCTTGCGGGTGCGGGCGCGGTGGTGGGTTTTGTGCGAACGTATGGTTGTTTGTATGGCTCTCGCCGTGAGCGGATGTTCGATGAGCGGTTTGTGGTGGTTGTGGCGCGCGGTGAGCGGAAATTGGAGGCGTCGCTGCTAAGGACGGATGGGCAGTTGACGAATAATTTGGTTTTTGATGCGTATGACCCGTTGCTTGCGCTCGGCGGCAGGCGTGCGCGTCCTGAAACCGTGTTGGGTGTGGTGCGTAAGTGGCTTGAGTTTGCAATGGTTGAGCGGCTGGTCAATAGGGTGGGTGAGGGCGGAGTGGTCGTTCGTGACGGTGACCTTGATTTTGAGGGGGAGTTGCTGACTGATGTGCGCAAGGGGATTGAGCGCTTGGCGCTGCAATCAAGGGTGATCGTGTTCGGAGTTTCCAAGACGTCAGCTTTGCTCACGGACACGGGTCGGAGCGCAACAGAGGTGCTGATGCAAAAGGGTCCAAGGCAGCCGTGGTGTTTTGATGCGAAGAAGTCAGTGTGTTTTTTGAAGTTGCACGAGCGTTCGCGGTATGTGTTCCGCTGTGACGTTCTGGGCGAGCGTTCTCTTTTTGGCGCGGGGGTTTCTGCGCTTGCCGAAAATGCGCGTGACCCGGTGTTTTTGGGCTATCCGTATGGTCTTCTTGATGCGGACAGGATGGCGCAGGTGACAAGAGAGGAGGAGGGCCAGCTTGCGTTGCAGTTTGCGGTAAAGACAAGGGAGCGTTTCGGGCAATTGGCGCGTTCGCAGAGTGCGCACGGTATTTTGGATGGTCTTTGAATACTGAGCACTGATAACTGAAAACTGAAAACCAACTACTAACAACTCTCAGGTAATAACATAACCTTTTATATCGTCATTGTTCAAGTCTTTGTATGGCAAAAAGAGTTGTTCGGTCTATGCCGGTTATGCCGGTTCGTGATTCCAAAGTCGGTCACTGGGCGTTCCTCATTGGGGTTGTGCTTGCAGTGATTGCAGGGCTTGTTCCTGCGCTTCAGACGCCCAAGATTGCGTGGGTGCTCGTGGGGCTTGGCCTTATTGTTGGCCTTTTGAACATCACGGCGCGGGAAACCGAGCAGTTTTTGGTGGCAACTGTGGCGCTTGTTATCGCGGCTGACGCGGCGGGCGATATTATTCAGCTTGGCTACACTGCGGCAGTCATTTTGGGCAATGTGGTAACGTTTGTGTTCCCTGCTGCCTTAATTGTCGCGTTCAAGACGATTTGGGTGCTTGCAAGCGAAGAGTAATTTTTTTTAATTTCACATTTTTTGTTGTGGGTGAGAAGACGTGTATTACGATAGGCGGTATAGTGAGGCGGCAATGCCAAAAGGCCGCGCGGCGGGTCTTCCGTTTCGGCGTGAGCTGGTCTGTCTTGCGGTCGTGCTTGTTCTTGTGCTTTCACTCCTGTGAGCATTCGTCGGTTGCAAGTGAATCAGGCGGGATGTATGATGCGTGTGCTTCGTAGGCATATTTGACTGCGAGCATTCCGAGGGTTCCTGTTGCAAGGGCGAGGTATGCGAGAAGGTATTCGTGGTTGTTTTGGTGTTTTTGTGTGGTTGCAGTTTCATTGGTGTGTTCGGGTTCTCTTTGGGGTGGTTTTTGCACGGGAGTTACTTTTTCTTCAAGCCTGTCGGTTTGTGCGGTTCTGCAGGGGGGCGCGGTTTTTTCATAATGGTGTTGGGTGTTTGGGAGTGCGCACCCGCCAAAAAGGAGTGTTGCTGAGATAAGGTATTCGCGCATAGACTATTGATTGCAGGTCGCTTTTTGTGTGTTGCGGTAAAAAAGCCGGAAAGTTTACCGATTAGGTCGCAATTCGTGCTAACTGCCCGCTGCGCCTCGCCCGTTTAAAGCACCACGCGTAGAACGGCCACGCCAAAATGAAGTATGCTCCGCTTGCGATGAGTGCTGCTCCAATGAGTGCAGGGGGCACGCTGCCGCCGGTTGCAAGGAGGCGTGCTCCTTCGAAGAGCGAGGTAAAGGGCATCACGTCTGATATCCATCGAATGAATGAGGGCAGAAGGTCTGCGGGATAGAATGGCGCGGAGAAGAACACGAACAGTTCCAGCGTGCTCCACGCCAAAAACTGGTATTCTTTTCCTGCGGCAATGACGATGCCGGTGACGATGATGCCAAGGGCCATGCTGCCAAGGAATGCGGCAAGGGCCAAAAGGAGTGTGACGTGCAGGTTTGCAAAGAGCGGCGCGCCAAAGTGTTGTGCGATAAGGAGGAGTGCGGTTCCGACTGCGGTTGCGCCGATGGTGGTGGTTGCAAGCTTTGCAATGAGGTATTCGAATTCGGTGATGCCTGCAACGAGGACTTGCCGAAGGCTGTTGCTCCAGAGGTCTTCCATGACAAGGTAGTTGCTTTGTTGCTGGCAGAGGAGCGAATAGGACCAGTAAAGGTTTGATATCAAAACGACGAGTCCTGCTTCAAGGGCGAATGTTTTTGTGTACGTGGCGTAGAGTCCCCAGATGAGTGCAGTGATGATTGGAAAGTATAAGATGTCAATGAGGCGGTATTGGTTTCGCCGAAGGATTTTAAGGTCGTTCCACATGACGGCAAGGATGTTGCGTGCTCTCATTGTTGTTCTCCGGTGATTTTGATAAAGTAGTCTTCAAGGCTGGGCTTTTTGAGGTGGATGTCAATGATTTTGTAGCCGGCGGTGTGCACTGCGGCAAGGAGGTTTGCAAGCGCGTCTTCGCTTTCAAGGGTGGCTTTGGCTTTATTTTCTTTCACGGTGAGGGCGAGGTCTTTTGCAAGCCGTGCGCTTGGCTTTTTGTTGAGCGTTAAGATGGCGTCGTACGTGCCGAAGTGCTTGAGCTTGACTTCTTTGACGCGCCCAATGTCAATGATTTGTCCGCGATAGATGAATCCGATGCGGTCGCAGAGCTGTTCGACTTCGTGCATATAGTGTGTCGTTAAGAGGATGGTCGTGCCGCTTTTTTTAAGGTCGAGGACTTCTTTTCTGATTTGGCGTGCAACGTCGGGGTCAAGGCCTAATGTTGGCTCGTCCATTAAGAGGAGTTTTGGTGAATTGAGGAGTGCTTTGGCAAATGCGACGCGCAGGCGTTCACCGGTGGAGAGCCAGCTGAATTTGCGGTCTTGCAGGTGTTCGGTGCGTGTTTTTTGCAGGACTTCTGCGATTTTTTTGTCGCGGTCGGGAATGTGGTATGCTTTGGAGAAGAAGGTGAGGATATCTTTTGGGGTTTGCGCCCAGTGAAATGAGGAGCCGCCGGCGATGAGGTTGATTTGGCGAAGGACGTTCGGGCTGGGTTTTTCGCCAAAAATCCGTACTTCTCCGCTGTCCGGCTTGAGAAGGTTTAAGGCGATGTTGATGATGGTTGTTTTGCCTGCGCCGTTGGGGCCAAGGAGTCCGAAGATTTCTCCTTCTTCAATGGCGAAGTCTGCGTCGCGAAGGGCAACGATGGGTCCGGTTTTGCCGGGGAAGGTTTTTTTGACGTGTGAGAGGATGAGCGGGTTCATAAAAGTTAGGCGTGGGCACAGGTTTAAATGTGTGTGGTACGGCAGGGCGCAAAAAGGAATATTTAAATAAGCGATTTTCTTTCACTGGTTTTGAAAAGGGGTGTGTTATGGATCGTTCAAGGGAGCTTATCCTCTGGTTTGACCAGGTTGGCATTGATGATGTGGGTCTGGTCGGCGGAAAAAATGCAAGTCTTGGTGAAATGTATCAGAACCTTTCAAAAAAAGGGGTTAAGGTTCCGAATGGTTTTGCAATTACTGCATATGCGTATCGTTTCTTGCTGGAAAAGTCCGGTGTTGAGGCTGAGTTAAAGGCAGCGCTCAAGGGGCTTGACGTGCGGAACGTGCGCAAGCTCTCCGAGGCGGGAAGGAAGGCGCGTGAGATTATTTTGCGCTGTGAGTTCCCGGAAGAGTTAAAGCGTGCAATTGAGGAAGCGTATCAAAAATTGTGCAGGGAGTCAAAGGTCCATAATACTGATGTTGCCGTTCGCTCATCAGCAACGGCGGAAGATTTGCCTGAGGCAAGTTTTGCGGGCCAGCAGGAGACGTTTTTGAATGTGCGTGGCGCGCACGAGCTAATGGATGCGTGCCGCAGGTGTTTTGCGTCTTTGTTCACAAATCGCGCGATTGCCTATAGGACGGAAAACGGGTTTGACCATTTCAAGGTGTACCTTTCAATTGGCGTGCAGCGGATGGTTCGCTCAGACCTTGCCGCAAGCGGGGTTATTTTCACGCTTGATACGGAGACCGGTTTTCCGGGCGTGGTGTTTGTGACGGGAAGTTACGGTCTTGGGGAGATGGTGGTGCAGGGCGCGGTGAACCCGGATGAGTTTTTCGTGTTTAAGCCGACGCTGAATCACAAGTATCGCCCGATTATTGACAAGCGTTTGGGTGAGAAGGCAACGAAGATGATTTATGCGGAGGAGGGGAGTAAGGCGACAAGGATTATTGACACGCCCGCTCCTGAGCGCGCAAAGTTTTGTCTTTCGGATGATGAGGTGCTAACCCTTGCGTCCTGGGCGATGGCGATTGAGGATTATTACAGCCAAAAGCGCAGCAGGTGGGTTCCGATGGATATTGAGTGGGCAAAGGATGGGCGCAATCACGAGCTGTATATCGTGCAGGCGCGTCCCGAGAGCGTTCACTCGCGAAAGGACCGCTCAGTGCTTGAAGAGTATAAGATGATGCAAAAGGGAAAGGTGCTTGCGGTTGGGAAAAGTGTGGGGAATAAGATTGCGCAAGGGGCTGCGCACGTGATTCGTGATGTGCGCGATATCAGCCAGTTCCGCAAAGGCGAAGTGCTCGTGACGGAAATGACTGACCCGGATTGGGTTCCGATTATGCGGCTTGCAAGCGCGATTGTGACAAATCGGGGCGGGCGAACAAGCCACGCGGCGATTGTGAGTAGGGAAATCGGCATTCCGTGTATTGTCGGAACGAACGATGCAACGCAGAAAATTAGGACGGGCCAAAAGGTGACCGTGTCGTGCGCAGAGGGCGAGCACGGGGTTGTCTACGACGGTCTTTTGAAGTTTAAGGTGAACAGGATTGACTTAAAGGAGGCGCCTCGGCCAAAGACAAAAATTATGATGAATGTGGGCAATCCCGACCAGGCCTTTGAGCTCAGCTTTTTGCCAAATGACGGGGTGGGCCTTGCGCGTGAGGAGTTTATCGTGAATGAGTACATTAAGATTCATCCGATGGCGCTCATTCATTTTGAGAAGGTAAAGGACGCGGATGTGCGAAGGCAGATAGAGAAGCTGACTGCAGGGTATAAGGATAAGCGGGAATTTTTTGTGGACAAGCTCGCCCAAGGGGTGGGTCTGATTGCAGCGGCGTTCTATCCGAAGGATGTTATTTTGCGCTTCAGCGACTTTAAGACAAACGAGTATGTGAACCTCATTGGCGGGAAGTATTTTGAGCCAAAGGAGGAGAATCCGATGATTGGCTGGCGCGGTGCGTCCCGGTATTACAAGCCCGGTTACAGGGAGGGTTTCGCGCTTGAGTGTCGTGCGATAAAGAAGGTGCGGGAGGAATTTGGCCTGCGCAACCTCAAGGTAATGGTGCCGGTGTGCAGGACTCCTGAGGAAGGGAGGAAAGTCTTGCAGGTGATGAAGGAGAACGGTCTTGAGCGCGGGAAGAATGACTTGCAGGTGTACGTGATGTGCGAAGTCCCAAGCAATGTTATTCTCGCTGACGAGTTCTGCGGGGTGTTTGACGGGTTTAGCATCGGGAGCAATGACTTGACGCAAATGACGCTGGGCGTTGACCGTGACAGTGAGCTTGTGGCGGACATTTATGATGAGCGAAGCCCCGCGGTGAAGCGGATGGTTCAGCACGTGATTAGCGTTGCAAAGGAGCACAAGAAAAAGATAGGTATTTGCGGCGATGCGCCTTCAACGTATGATGAGTTTGCGGAGTTTTTGGTTGATTGCGGAATTGACAGTATCAGCCTTTCGCCCGACGCGGTTGTGCGGACAAGTCTGGTGATTGCGGAATATGAGAAGAAGAGGAAGAAAAAGTGAAGCTGGGCCGTTTGTTTGCGGAGGAGGAAAAGGTTGCGGCATTGGTGCGTGAGGTTTCGCAGGGGCTTTTGGACCTTGATGAGTTCGTGCTGGCAAAGTCTCCGCTTGAGCTTGCAAAGGCAGAGGTGATAGGGAGGCGTATTCGGCGTTCCTGTGACCAAATGAATGAGCACGTGCACGAGGCAAAGAAGGTTATTGGGGCATTGATGTTGGAAAAGTCTGCGGTTCGTTTTCGGGGTGCGGAAAAGGCGCTTCACGAGATGGAAAGCGAGCTTGCGCAGATTCACGGCGATATTGAGTCAATCGGCAGTCTTGCCGAGTCTTTTTATAGTGCGGAAAATCGTGAAGTTGTCTTTCAGAATTTGAATGCGCAATACGCGCAGTTGATGCGGCACGTGATGGCGTTGATGGCAACTGAGGCGGTTCTCAAATGAGGTGTTGCTAGTGGCGCAAAGGGGCCGTCCGGTCAGGTCGGATATTCGGCAAAATATTGTGGAAATGCTTGCCGTGATTGGACCGGAGTACGGCTATAAGATTCACCGCTGGTACAATGAGCTTTTCCCGCCGTGCACAAGAGAAAATATTTACTACAACCTGCGCAAGGGGGTGAAGCTCGGTGAGTTTGAGCTTGCGGAAATCAAGCAGGAAAAAGGCGAGTACAGTTGGGGTTCAATGGTCGAAAAAAAATACTACAAGCTCGGCCCAAAAGCAGCCGTTCGCGGAGATGAGCGGGTTCGTGAGTTCTTTGAGAAGTTGAAGAGGAAGTAAACGTTCCGGGTTTTTTCTGCGAAGGCATATTAATCGCAGCTATCTTGTGCGGTTAATGAATAGTATTGGGCAGACTGATTTATTCCGCCAGCAATATGGAAAATTGGATTACGTTGAGCGTAAGTGGATTGACCGCGTGTTCTGTAGGTTGGAGCGCGATTTAACGGGAGGCAAGCCGCTGGGTTGCGATTGGTTGCGCGAACGAAAGTGCAGAGGCAAGCGCTTGCTTTATGTCGTTAACGAAAAGCGAACGGGTGCAGTGCTCGTGGCATTTGCAACAAAGAAAGAACAGGGAAGTATAATTGGGTTTATCATGAAAAACAAAGAGAAATACTTAGCGTTGCTTCGTTGAGGGTTTGAACAGAGTCACTCTGCCCGCTTTGATGTCTTTTAGGCTTTCTTCAAGCTGCCAGAGAAGGTCGTCTTTAATTTCAGGTCGCACAAGATGTCGTACGCGCTTGACTTTTCCTGCGCGTATGGCTTCCAGTCCAAGTTCAAGCGGGAGCGTAATATCTTCCAAGAGTTTGTTCTTGGAAGTTTCTTTCTTGTGAATTTGGATAGTTTCAGTATTCATATTGGTTAAGGAGGGAATTGTATTCTTAAACCTGTCGTTCAATATTTCGGAAAATTTCCAAGAATGAGATGGTCCCGAGTCCTATTCTGGGACCGTCCTATGCGCGAGAAATTGTTCAAGCGGCTCTTCGCGCAGAATCTGAACATCCGCAGGTATGCAAATTATTTGGTAGTCGTCTTCGTGCAGGATTTTTGGCGGTCGTGATATGATTTGTACCTGAATTGGCTCTTTGACAACGAAGGCGTGCCAGCCAAGAAGCCCTGAAGCAATATACTTCTGAAGTCCGAACTCTTTCCAAAACGAGATTGCGCCGGGGTGTTTTGGTCCTTCTTTTGGGAGCCAGCTGCCGTCCGGCTTGTTTTTTCTGCGTGCATCATTTCGCGGACAGTCGCGCTCAACTGCGGCATAAATGCCTTGTGTGCCGGCAATCACGCGAAAGAATTCTTCGCTCATTCTTCCGGCGCGCTCTGTAAAATCAGTAAGTCTTGTGTCGTGAGTTTTTGTTTGTTCTTGATTTTCATCTCAACTTCCGCGCGTAATTCTGAGAGCTTCTTTCTTTTTTGCCGTTCGCTTTGTTGGCGGCCCAATTCTGCCTGTGCGTGGAGTTTTTTGCGTTTCTCGTCAAGGGGGCGTGCTTTTTCGGCAATTTCTGCTTTTTTCTCGCCGATTTGTTCGAAGACTTCCCCTTCCTGTTTCTTGAGTTCGTCAACTTGTGCGGAGAGTTTGAGTAGTTGTTCGTGTTTTTCCTGGCTTGATTTTGCTTTTTGCTGGATTTCTGCGTGGAGTGCGTCTGCTTGTCTTTTGAGTTGGGAAATGGCGCTGCCAAGGGCTCCGCTGGCTTCGTATGCCTTGTGGCTTGCTGCGCTTGCGTTGTATTCTTTTTTGAGCTCGCGCAGGGTTTTCATGAGCTTTTGTTCTTTCTCCCAAGATGGCGCTTCGGTTTGGATTTTGTATTCGATGCTTTCGATTTGTTTTTTGAGGAATCTTGGGTCTTTGCCGGTTGGTTTTGGCAGGTCTTTTTTGTCTGCGATGAGTTTTTTGTGCTGGTCGATTTTTTCGCGGAGTTCAGCGGTTATTTTGCTGCGTTTTTCTTTTGCCGCCTTGACCTGGTCGGTGAGCGCATTGCGCTCTTCCTTGAGCTGTTTTATTTTGGCGATGAGTTCAGAAATGTTTTTGCCAAGGCCTGAGCGTTTTTGGAAGAGTTCTTCTTTTTGGTCTGAAATCTCACTCAGGGTTTCGCGAAGCGTGTCTATTTCTTCTCGAAGTACTTCCGTTTGTTCTGACTTCTGTTCTTCCTGCATGGGGCTCACGCCTCGGCATAATAAAAGGGAAAAAAATGTTTAGCCAAAGAGTGCGCTAAGGCCTGCGGCTGCTTCTTCTTCGGATTTCTTCTCTTCCGCTGCCGATTTGCCTTTCTTCTCTTCCTTCTTCTCGCCGCCTGCGGCTGCTGCCGGTGCTGCTGCGACTGCGACGGGTGCAGCTGCTGCTTTCTTCATGGCTTCGTCGATGTTGACGCCTTCGAGCGCTGCGACGGTTGCCTTGACGCGTGCATCATCTGCGCTGACGCCTGCTGCTTCGAGGACCTTTTTGAGGGTTGCCTCATCGACTTTCTTGCCGGCCTTGTGGATGACCAGTGCGGCATAGATGTATTCCATAGTCTTACCTCCGTAAGTATCAATTGTTGGTTTGAATGTTACTTTCTTCTGCGACTGCGCTTGCTTCGCGGAACGCTTTGGCAAGCACTTCTTCGGCGAGTTCGGGCGTTATGATGCCGCCGTCAAGCGAGACTTGTTTTGCCTCGCGGAATGCTTTTCCGATGAGTGTTTCAATGGTGTCCGCGGTTGCCCAGCCAAGGTCGCACGCAAGGTTGAATGCGCCGCTTGCGGCGAGTGCAAGGTCTGCGGCGAACTTGGTTTCGTCAACGTCAAGGACTGACCTGCCGTAGATGATTCCTTTCTCGTAGGCGCAGACAAGGTCGAGCCCGATTTCCATTGGGGTGATGCCAAGGCGGGTAAGCATGCTTGCAAGCTTGTCGGAGATGGGTTGTCCTTCGCGAACGACAGTGGTGTCTTCTTTGACCGCGACTTTGCCGCCTTCGACTCCTGCTTTGATGCCGAGTTGTGCGAATTCGGAGATGACGGGACCGGGGGTGAACGGGGTGGGTCCTTTCGGAATTACAAGGTCGCGCGGGGCGAGCTGTCCTGCTTTTGCCGGCGCGGGGGTCTTGCTTTTCTTGATGGTGCGGTAGAGTGCGAATGGGTTGTCCTTGGTGAACATGAGTGCGGGCATTCCCTGAACTTTTGCGATAAGTTCTTCGCCTTTTGGCAGCTTGAGCTGTTCAAGTCCGCGCGTGATGAGTGTTTTTCTCGTCATGACGAGTTCGACTTTTCCGCGGAGCTGTTTTTTCATCTGGAGGAGTGCGCTTGCGGGCAGGTTCTCCATGTTGATGACGGCGATGATGGGGTATTCTTTGCCCAATTTTTGGATGTGGGCGACGATTTCTTTCTTTTCGGGGGCTGCCTTGGAGGTTTTTTCGTTATCGCTCATTGGGCACCTCCGTCACTTTTTTTCTTGCTTGGTTTCTTTTCAGCAGGTGGTTCGGTTGCCGCTGCTTTCGGTGCAACAATGCTGTCCGCAAGGATTTTGACCGGTGGGCTCATACTGAGCTTGAGCAGAACGGAGCGAATGTTTGCGGTTTCGCCGGGAAGTTTGGGAATGACAGAACTGTAAACGGCAAGCATATTGTCTGCGACCTGGTCCGAGGGAGTGTCCTGTGTGCCGACGACAACTTTAACCGATGGCTGCATTTTTGCGGTTGCCTTGACGGTTTTGCGGAGTTTTTCCGCAAGAACTTTGAGGTTTGCATTGGGCGGGACGACGCATCCTGCTTTTGGGTTTGGCATTTTGCCGCGTGGTCCGAAGTATCGGCCAAACGTTTTAGCAACATCTGCCATAAGGTTTGCCTGTGCGATGAAGTAGTCGTGGGTTGCGGCGAGTTTTTTGATTGCTTTTTTGTCGTTTGCGAATGTGGAGAAGTCGTCGTGGACAATGACGGTGTCGCAGGCGGCCTTTGCCTGTTCTGCAAGTTCGGGGCCGACGAGCGCGCCGATTTTGACCGGGATTCCTTTGCCGCTTGGCAGTTGGACCCATTGTTCAACCTGGTGTTCGGGCTTTTTGAGGTCAAGGTCGCGCAGGTTAATGATGAATTCGAATGTTTGCTTGAACTTGCGCGGTGGCAGTGCTTTTAATGCGTCTGCTGCTTGGGTGAATGTTTTTTTGTTCATTGTTTCCCTCCCACCGAGGTGGTACAGTTTGCGGGATATTCTGCCCCCGCGAGAGGGGGTTTATAAAGTTTTTGGTGGGTTACTTCCCAAACCGTCGTTCTCGTTCTCCGTACTCGTTTACGCACGCAACCAAGTCTTCTTTCTCAAATTCCGGCCAGAATTTTTCAATGAAGATAAGTTCGCTGTACGTGCTTTGCCAGGGGAGAAAGTTGGAGGTGCGCTGTTCTCCGCCGGTTCGGATTATCAGGTCGGGTTCTGATTGGAGCCACAGGTGTTCTTTGATGGTGTCTTCGGTGATGTGTTCAATTTTGCCTGCGCGCGCTTCATCGGCAATTTTTTGCACCGCGTCAATGATTTCTTCGCGGCCGCCGTAGGCAAATGCGAGGTTGATGCGGCGCGGGCTGTTGTTTTTGGTGGAATCCGTTAATTTTTTGCACAGTTCCTGTAGGTGCGGCGACAGAAGATGCAGTCGTCCGATAATGCGGTATTGGATTCCGTGTTCGCGTAATTCTGCGAGTTTTTGCGGGGTGGTGAGGTCTTCAAGCTCTTTGGTGAAGACATTCATAATGTAGTCGAATTCTTCTTTTGGGCGGTTGAAGTTCTGAATAGAAAAACAGTACGCGGTAATTTCTTCAATGCCGAGCTCTTCGCACCAGGTGACGAATTTTTTGAATTTGTCCGCGCCCCATTCGTGGCCTTTCCAGGGTTTGAGCATAAGGCGTTTGGCAAAGCGGCGGTTGCCGTCTAAGATGATGCCGATGTGTTTTGGGACGCGCATCAGCTGCCTCCGCTCGGCTCTTTTTTAATAGTTTTTGCCTGTTCGAAGAGGTGGACGAAGTGTTCTTCGCGAAGTTTGAGGCCTGCTTCAAGGGCGTGGCTTGCGAGTTTTTTGGCAGTGGTGTCGGGGCGGTCTGTTGGCGCAAAGTGAAGGAGCTGTCCGAGGGTGTGGTCGCAAAGGAACCCTTCGTTGAGTTGCAGGGTGATGTTTTTTGTTCCCGCGCGGACGGTCTTGTTGGTGAGGTGGACGCAAATCGCGTCGTTCTTCAGCAGGTCTCCTTCGTGCAAAAAGCCGTGGTTTTTGAGTTCTTGGATGATGAGTGCGCGGACGCTTTCTTGGTATCCGCGCGGGAGTTGGGTGTCCGTGTCAGTATAACGGGTGAGCGGTTGTGTTTTGCCGAGGTATTTGGTGACGCGTTGTCGTGAGCCCCACGGGGTCCATTCGTTTTCGACCAAGTACGCATACTGCTTGCCTTTGATGTTTTTGACGCGGACGAACATAGCATAGGCACTATGGTTCTGCCTTTTAAGGATTCTGTTTTACGCAACGTCGCGGTCTGAATGGTAGTGTTCGAGGGTTTTGCCTTCGGGAGTTACGCGAAGAAGAGAGAGTGGTTTTTCGCTTGTGATGCGGAGGTAGTCGCCAAAAAGAAAGGGGTTTTCATCGTGGGGTATTTTGACGGTGATGTCGCGGGGTGGTTCATCGATGCTGGTTCGCGAGAGTGCAATGGTGATATAGTCAATGCGCGCCCCTGATTCGCGTTTTGTTTGGATGTCGCTGACGATTCCGTCAAGGGAAGAAGCCATTTACTTGAGTTCTTTTGCTTCGGATTTAATTTTTTCGGCGTCTTTGGCAACGCGTTTTGCTGCGGCTGCAAGGACTTTGCGCGGTTCTGCGCCGTCTGTTTCGACGATAAAGCGGGGAACTTCGATAAGGGGGTGTTCAATCGTGTATGCTGCTCCTTTGACGTGTTCGTCATTGGAGAGTTCTTTGCGGACTGCGTTGCTGAGCGTGTGGCCTTCGCCTTTGAGTTCGAAGACGATTTTGTTCTTTTTTTCCTCGATGATGTGGATGTCCATAGGCGGCTTCCGATTCAGGGGGTTTATAAATGTTTGCTTGCGAGCTGGGCGAGTGCGGTGATTGCGGCGGTTTCCACGCGTAAGGTTGATGGGGCAAGCCGCACTTTTTTGCAGCCTGCTTTTTCAAGGTTGGCGAGTTCTTCAGGGGTGAAGTCTCCTTCGGGGCCGATGATGACAAGTACGTCGCTTGTGTTTGTAATGGCTATTTTATCAAGTGCTTGTCCGCTCTTATGGCAAACAAGGGCGGTTTTGGCTTCTCTCACTTTTTCGAGTAAGGCGGTAAATGCTGTTGGGGCGGTGATTTCCGGAACAATGGTTCTGTTGCTTTGTGCGCAGGCTTCGATGGCAATGCGTTGGAGGCGCTCGATTTTGCTCGCGCCCGGCTCGACCACGCTTCGCGCAAAAATAATAGGCACTAGTTTTTTCACGCCAAGTTCACTCACTTTTTCAACGAGCGTGTCCATTCTGTTTCCCTTGGGTGCCGCGGTTGCAAGTGTGATTGTAATGGGGGGCTCAGTTGCAGTTTTCACATAGTGCCCAACTTCAATTGCGTCTCTCACTTTTTCCGAAGGCGTGGCGCAGTATTCGTGTCCTTTGCCGTCAAACACGTGGACGTGGTGGTGTTTTTCAGTGCGAAGTACTTTCAGGTGCCTAATTTGTTCGTTCGTGAGCGCAATGGTTCTTCCTGATTCTGCCTCTGGGCGGTACAAGCGAGTTCTCACTTTTTCTGAACAAATGTGGTGTTTTTCGTCCCCTTTGGTTGTCATAAAGTGCATAAGGGGGCAAGTGCTTTTATGCTTTCCGTTTTTCAGGTGCCTAAAATGGTCGCGGTGGCTCTTTTTTTGCTCAAATGAACTCTCACTTTTTACGAATAAAGTTGGTTTTTGGTGTTTTGAGCCTGGTGGGTCGTTTATTCGTGTTCACTGGTTGGCTTTGCAGGTTGCGGGGGTTGCAGGGTGCTGCCTTTTTTCCGGCTCTTTTTAGGCACCAGTTGGGAATTTGTGCCTTGCGTTTGCTGCTTTTGCCAATGGCCGTTCTTGGGCTTCTTTTGGGTCTTCTTGGTGTTTTTTTTGGCGGGGGGGGGGGTTTTTTATTTGACTAGTCTTTTTGTGCGAACTTTTTTTGAGGTTGCTCCTTTGGGTCGGGCTCTTTTTTTCGCCGGAAGTCTTGCGATAGTCTCAGGATTGTCTCGGTCCCAATGGTTTATCGTCGATAATTTTGCGTGGGACGGTCCTGGGAATGTCGCAAAACAGTCGCAGGACGGTCTTAAGACTGGTTCGGACAGTCCCAAATTGGTCTCAATTCAGTTTATCGTCGATAAATTGGCTTGGGACTGTCTCTGGGACTATCTTTGGGATGGTCTTTTTTCGGGACTATTGGTCTTATTGGGACGGTCTTGAGACTGTTTCGTGCGTATTTTTTCTCCGTTTAAGGCGATTAACGTCGTGGGACGGTCCGGTCCCAGAGACTGTCCTGAGACGGTCCTGGGACGGTCTGGCAAAAAATATTTAAAGGACTGCGCGTTTCCTCGGGGTATGTTCGACTTATTTGGGTACGGGAAGCAAATTCAGGAAATGGATGAGTCCGTTTCGCAGTCGTTTTCAAAGGTCAAGAAGGACACGGATGCGCTGTACCAGTGGGTTGCGTATTTGCACCAGCAAAATCAGCAGTTGCAGGAGCACAACAGCGTCCTGCGCCGTCTTGTTGACGAGCAAAAGCTCTCGTTGCACGAGTTGCGTGTTGCGCTCCAGCACGTGCCGAAGACGGCGGGCGAGATTCGCCAGCTCGTCGATGCGCACTACAATGTGGAGCCGATTTTGCAGCGCATCCGGCACATTGAGCAAAAAATCGACGCGGTGGAGCTGCGCAGCCAGCAGCGCGCGCACGTACTCGGCCACCCTTTAGTCGAGAAGCATCCTAGCGCCAGCGCTGAAAGTGAGCGAAAGGAAGTGCCGGTTTCTTCGAGGGAAGAGTCCCGTGCGGCAATCAAGGAAAAGCTTGCGCGCAAGCTTGCGCGAAACAGCAAGGAGTACATCAAGAATTTGGCGCTCTCGCTTGTGCACAAATACGGCCGTATCGGCGCGCTCCAGATGCGCGAGATTATCGTCGAGGAGCAGGGCCTGTGCAGCAAGTCGAGCTTTTACCGCATTCTGGAAGAGATGGAGCGGGAACATCTGCTGCAGGTAGTCTCCGATGGCAAGCACACGATTTATGTGGCGAGTGCGAAGCACGAAAGGCACGCATAACCGTTGTTTTTTTGAATTTTTTTTCGCGATTTTTTGGCGCATTTCTTGCCGTTTTTTGGCGCGTTTTTCTGACGCCGCGTGCGCTTTTTTATCGTCGAAAAAATCGCCGACATTATTTTTTTCCACACCCAAACCCATTTAAACCAGTGCCCCTCTCCTGTTTTCCATCGTTGTAAATCGGGGTGATTTGCATTCAGAACCAAGAGCAGCTATTGCTATCGGGTGATGTGTCCGTGATACGCCACAAGCTCGTGCAGGTGCTCGAGTGCGTGCAGGGTGAGCTTGAAGACCACCGGCTCGCAATTAACGAGAATACGCAGGAGCAGGCGCAAACGTACGAGATGCTGGGCGCGGTAAACCGTCGCCTGGACGCGCTTGCCGAGCGGCTCGACGAGTTGACGTTGCTCGTCAAGGGCCAAAAGGCGCAGCCGGAATTTTGCGTGCAGCCGCTTTCGGGCAAGGAAAAGGAAGTGTTTTCCGTTCTGTATCGTCTGACGGAAACCCAGCCGTATGCGTCGTATGAGCAGGTTGCGCGAAAATCCTTGCTCTCGCGTGAGCAGGTGTGCGCGGCCATCGGGTCGATGCTTGAGAAGGGTGTTCCCCTGGTGAAGCGTCACGACGGGAATGCGGTTTTTGTCAGGGTTGATGCGGTGTTTCGGGAGGTTCAGGCGAAGAAGAACGTGCTTGGCCTTGATGCTCCGCTGACGTGCTGGATGCGCTGCTGATTTCTCTCAATTTTTCTTTTTTGATTTCGTTTTGCAACT
Organism: Candidatus Woesearchaeota archaeon; assembly: GCA_003599055.1. Taxonomy (GTDB): domain Archaea; phylum Nanobdellota; class Nanobdellia; order Woesearchaeales; family ARS49; genus SURF-65. Next base: position 35,622 of record QZIM01000006.1, on the reverse strand, counting down.
GTTCGAGGACTTTGAAGCTGTAGTCGAGGTGGTTTTTGAGCGCGTTTTCTGCCTTGCGGAATGCTCCGTCGAGGGTGGGCCCGTTGAGCTCGTAGCCGACGATGACTTTTCCTGAGCTGACAAAGCTTGTTTTTTTCAAAATGCCAAGCGAGAGCCAGCGGTGCAGGTAGTCGTACATGGTTTGTCGCTTGATGCCGGCGTGAAGGGCCATTTCTTCGACGGGCATGACGGCGGTTTCGGGTTGGCGGTCGCGGTTTGCGCGTTTTTTTCTCTCGTTGAGTTCGAGGAGGAGGGTGTGCATTTTTGCCGAGCCGTCTTTTTTGCGCGGCAAAAGGCCGAATCGTGCAAGGAGTACTTTGGAGAGTTCGTGGACGTCTGAGCTGATGGGTTCTGCGTGTTCGAGGAGGAATTCCATTACGGTCACCTTTTGAAGTCAGTGAATCGCGCCGGCGGTTAAAAGTTTTCCGATAACGCCTGTCCAGTGTCGCAGTCTTGCCGACGCAACATTTTTTCATCTTTGACAGCAAATTATTATCTTAATTTTTTTCAGCAAAATTTTAACGCGCAAAAAACGCCGAATTCTTCATTAAATCAATTCTGGCGCACTTTTTTGGTAAAGATGAGTTGCACAGCATTTCAACTGTTGTTTTTTCGCTGAACTGGCTTAGAATTCGCCAAAAGTTCCGACACTTTTTGCCATCTGGTTCTGCCGGTGGGTTTTTCAAAACCGGCACTTTCTGCTGTTTCTCCGTCGGAGACGGAATTTCATCCGACTTTCGCCCATTTTTCCGACATTGAAGGTCAGGGGGTTTCGCGCCTAAACCCAAGGTGCCGCGCCAAACATTTGCAACTCTTGCACACGTGCGCAAATTCGGGTATTTTTCCTGTCATCTTCGTAAACCTCTTTTTTAGTCGATTTGCGGGGATTTTTTTTGGGCAGTGTTTTCCTCTCTTTTTGCGCGAGTTCGTGCCTCTTTTTGGCCGCAGCGTGCGCGTAGCGTGATGAGTGAGGGAGATTCGTGGTAGTGACGGTGTGGGAGCAGATTCGGTTTCTTTTTTTTTGTCAATTCTCCTTTTTTCACTTAATTTAATTCTTGGATTTTTTCTGTCAGTGTTATCTGATTTTATCAGTTGAACTTATGCGTTACTGGGTCGTTTCTGAGTGGTTTTCCGTGAATTTTTCAAATTTTTTTAAGTTTTGTTGAAGGTTTATTTTTCTCAAGTTTTGTTTATTTCTTTTATAAAAATTATTTTTAATAAGATAGGTTTCAAAATATTTTTCAAATAAGTTATTTTTTTAAATTCACTTTAGAATCTATTTTTTGCAGTTATTTTTTGGGTCTCACTTTTGGTTAATTTTTGTTCGTGAAAAGTGAGCGTTAAATCAGAGGTGTTTTTCCGGGGTTATTGGCGACGCACTTGGATATTTTCTGGTGCCTATTTTGCAGTGGGTTTTCCGTGTGCGTTTTGTGAGTGTTTGGGAGGAGTGGTGTGGTGCTCGGTTTTCTTGAGCATCGTGTGGTGCAAACAGGTTTTGTTTAGAAACGGGCGGCGCGGTTTTTTTTTTGATGGACGGGGGGAGTTGTTGCATTTTTGCTTCAGGAGAAGTGAGGGTTCTGTGGTTTGTGTGGTGCTTGTGAGTGGGGGGCTGATGGGCGGCAGCAGTCAAATGTAGGCACTATGTGTTTTTGCGTGTACGGGTTCATAGAACGGTATTCGCTTTCATTTTATCTGGATGTGCTGAAAAGTGAGACTTCTGTTTTCTGGTGCCCAAAACGAACGCGTTTTTTGACTTTTCTCTCGTCGAAGAACAGTCACTCACGTTCTGTAGTGATAAATCCTTTTAAAGAGGGTCTCTTGTGCAGTTCTTATGCCTGAACTTGCAGAGCAGCCGCACCACGTGCGGCCGGTTGTTGTGCTGATGATTGCAATCTTGTCAGTTGGAGGTCTTCTTTTCCTTGGCTGGCAGGCCAAATTGGCGAACAATATAACGGGGAACGCGTTTGCGGACTCGTATGTTGCGTGCTGCAGTACTCAGGAGTGGCGCACGGGCTCAACCGGGCTGTTCCAGGGTGTTACTGCGACGAGAAGTGTTGCCTGTGCGGGTAATGAGTTAAAGGAGTCCTGTTGTTTGCGTGATGGCGGTATGCGTTCAAAGTATCCGGTGCGCCTTGTTGGTGCGGTGGAGGGCTATTGCAGTCGTGACAGGCCAAAAGTGGAATATCCTGCGCAGGTGCCGCGCGGCCAGCGCTATGACGCGTGCTGTTCCGTTCAGGAATGGAAGCATTCCACGTCCGGCTTCTATCAGGGTGTTGCCCAAACATTCACGGGGTATTGCGACGTGTACGAGACGGCAAGCCAGTGCTGTGTGCGTGCAGGCGAGGAATATACGGGTTCTTCCGTGCGGCTCATCGGCGCGCGCCTTGGCGGCTGCGCTCGGCCAATTCCGCAGATGAGCTATCCGGTGTGGGTACGATAGGATTTCCTTTTACGCTTCAAATAATGAATTGGTGACTGGATTGGGATAATCAGCCGACATAACTTATCTGTTTCTTGTCCTTTTCTTCTTTGGCTTTGCTTGCCTGGTCGATGATGCCGCGCAGTTTGGTTTCAAATGCTGCTGCCTGTTTCAGAAGGGGTTCGTAGTCAACGTCGAGTCCGAGATATTGGTCGAGCATTTCGATGATTTTCGCTGCGGCCTTGCTGTCGGGGAGTTGGGAGTGTGTTTCGGCAAAGAGGCAGCACACGTCGGTGTCTTCTGCTTTCATCAGGAGTGCGGAGCTGATGCCGACGACGATTCCTTCACCGAGGCATTCGATGCCGATTTTTTCAAAGTTTTTGCGGTGGGTGGGGTTTGAGGTGTAGAAGAACCCGCGGGTTTCGGGTGCTTGGCTGCCGACGCCTTCGGTGGTCAGTATTTCTCCTGCGCCGACCTGTCGTGCGATGTCAAGGACTAAGTCTGCGGTTTTCCATTCGAGCCCGTGGACGGGTGCGATGCTGTGGATGATGACGACGTCGTGTTTTTTGTTGTAATAGATTCCGATGGGGTCGACGAGGGTGCAGTTGTGGATTGCAAGGGTGGGGACTCCTTCTTCAAACCAGTGTTTGCCGATTTGTTCGCATTTGAGGTGGTCGATGAGAAATCCGGTGGCAATGGTGCTGACAAGGCCGAATCCTGGGAATCCGACGATGACGGTTTTTGCTTTTATTTTTTTCTTAAGTGTGCTGCGGTTTCCCTCTTTTGGCATGGTGTTGTCGAAAGCACGTGGCTTTATATAGTTTTGGATAGCAATTATTTTATAATGCTGAATGTTCAGGGAAGAAAAAGGTGACGCGAATGAAAGGTGCTGGTGTTTGGATTATTGTTCTTGTGTTTGCGGCAGTTCTTGGGGTGGGTCTTCTTGGCGGGGGTCTTACCGGTCAGGCATCGGGCGCGAATGTGCCGGTAACGAACGGGACTGTTCTTAGCGTTATGGCTGCGCTTCTTGCGATTGCGGTTCTTATCGTTGCGGGCTTGCAAAAGCAGGATGTTTAGCGAAGGAGATGGGTGAGCGCGGCAGCTCCTGCTGCAGCATAGCCAATCCAGTGTATTGCAGTTTCTTTTGATGTCTTGGTGATGCGCTCGCGAAGCAGGGTGTTTTCTTCCGCAAGCGCTTTTTCCTGCAGGCGGTCGAGTTTTGCAAGGTCGTCAAGTGCTTCTCGTGCGTGGGTGTATCCGTGTTCGTGGATGAGGCGGTCAATAAGTTTTGCAAGCGGCTCGTGTGCGCAGGGTTTTTGGTACGGGTGGGCGGGAATGGCGCGGGTAAGTGCGGAGTAGAGCGTGGTACCGAGTGCGTGGAGGTCGAATTTTGGGATTGGTTTTTCGCCGCGTTGTTGGGCAGGGCTCATATAGGGTGCGCTGCCAAGGAAGGGGTTGTCAGAGGCAAGGCTGTGTTCAAGGTCGCAAGGGGTGTTTGCGTTGCCAAAGTCGCAAAGGGCGTGGGTGGTGTTGGTTTCGAGGATGTGTGCGGGCTTGATGTCGCAGTGGATGATGCCGTGGGTGTGTGCGTGGTCAAGGGCGGAAAGGATGTGGCGCGCGATGCGGAGCGTTTCCTGCGGGTAGAGGGGTTGCGTTTTTGTTCGTTCGGCAAGGCTTTGTCCGTGAGCTGCCGTGATAAAGTACGGCGAGTCGTGGTGGGTTCCGTGTGCAATGTAGGGGGTGATGTGCGGGTGGTTGAGTGCGGCAAGTGTTCGTGCTTCGTGCGTGATTTTGTCTTCGGCTCCGCTCGCTCCTATTTTTATTGCGCGCCGGGCGCCAAGGTTGTTCGTTCCGCAAAGGAGGTGGCCGTTCACGCTTGGCGCGCGTGCGATGAGGGTGAGGTTGGTGTATCCTGCAATGGTGGTGTGTTCGTAGGGGTGTTTCATGGGTTCGAGTGTGCTTTTTTTGCTTTACATAGCTTGCGCTGAATTTTCGGGAAGGTTTTCGACTATCATCGGAATCTTTCTTGGTTTTGGTGCGAAAGGTTTGAAAAGGCACGCGTGACCAAGTGGGAGTATGGACGAAGCAGTTGAATTGCAGGCAGCGCGTGATGTCGCGCGGAAAAATCTTGAGCGCGCGCTTGATTTGGAGGCGCGTTTGCAGCAGGTGGCAAGGGATGTTGAGGCGTTTGAGAATGGAACGCTGCGGGAATTTCCGCCTGCAGGGGGTGACGTAATTTATGCATCGCTACGCAAAATCGGTGCGCGCTATCGCGAGATGGACTCATTAGTGAACGTGCTTGGACCGGTAAAGGAAGACGCCTCGTATGCTGCGCAGTGGTTTGAGTATGGGAAGCGGATGGCTGCATCAGGCGCGAATGTTCAGGCGCACGAGTTTCTTGAAAAGGCCTATCTTGCAACACTGCCGTGGTATTGGCGGCTTCCTGGCGCGCAGTATGCGGGTGCGGCGATGAAAAAGTCAATGTTTGCGCGGGCGGGTGAAAAAGAATTGCGCCTCAAAGTGGCGGCAGTATGGGTTCCGACTCTTTATCGCATAAAACAAAAGAAGTATGCGGATGCGCTTGCCGCGCATATGTTAAAGTTGGTTGCGGCAAATCCTGCTGATGCGCGCCTGTTGAGAAAGGCGCACGTTGCGTTAGGCGATATGTACGAGCGGCTTGGGAAGGAGAAGTTTGCCGCGTATCATATGTTTGAGGCGCGCCGAATTCTTATCGGGTGACTTCGTCAAGGACGCGCTCAAGGTTTGTCTGTGCTGCTTCTTGCGGGCTGACGGTTCCGTTAAAGTCTGCGTCAAGGCGAACGACTGCGTTTGCGAGCTGTCTTTCGCTGATGCGGACTCCTTTGCGGACCTGGTAGTCTGCAACCATGCGTTGGAATCTGGAGTGTGTCTCAGGGGTCATTTCGTAGTTTTGTTCAATGCTGCCTGAGCGGGTCGTAATGGTGGTCGTGTCAGTTCCGGTCTTTGTTTCGTATTGTTTCGGGTCGCCGCAGCCAAGAAGTGTTGCGCAGGCGATGCTGGCGGCAGTGGCTTTGAGATAGTGGAAAACGTTGACCATAACTACTGTTCAGTAGTTCCAATATTTAAGCGTTTCGCTCAAGAATCAAAAATTCAGTCTTGGCGCCGGTGCGTGACTTCATAAAGCACGTTGCGAATCGGGTCAAGTTCTCGGTCGCTGATGGTTCTGTTGTGGTCGGTGTCAAGCAAGCTGATGGCGTGCGCAAGGTCGCCTTCGGTGAGGGTGATTCCTGTTCGTCCCTGGTATTCGAAGAGGTTGCCTTCGAGGCGGTTGTAGTTTCGCTCGCTGATTTCAAAGGTGCGTGTTCTGTTGCCAAGGGTCACTTCAAGAACATAGGTGCCGTTTTCTTCGCGCACGCGGTATGCTCCGTCGTTATGTCGGTATGCTTCGCGTGCGCTTTCGCTTGCAGGTCCGCGATAAAGGGGTCCTTGCGGGGATGCTGCGCTCATCATTCCAAGGGCAACTGTTGCGCCGGCTAGGATGCCGACGACTTTGCCAAGGGTGATTCCTGAGGGTGAGGGGGAAGTTCCGCCTGCTGCGGGTGCTGCTGGCGCGGGACCTGGTCCTGGTGCGGGAGGGGGTGTTGCTGGAGGCATAGTTACCACTTAACAATGGTTAATATTTAAGCTTTTCGCTTCCCGTCGGACGACTGCCGAAACCTATTTAAAAAGAGCCAATCTCTGATTATCAGGAAAAGAGGATTATGGCACTTCCAAGCTCGTGGACTCGTATTAGTGAACTCGCCTTCGGCGTACTTCTTGACTTTATGAACGGGCTTTTCATCTATGCTATCGTGTTCATTCCGCTCTTTGGCGCTGCGGCAAAAAAGGCCAATATGTTCGGCGGGGGAACGCACGCGGCAGGGGCTACTGCGCCAAGAAAAACGTATGATGAGCGTGTCGGGCAGCTTTTCGGTCTTGCAATCGCAATCTTGGTTGCCCGCCAGTGGCCGATTCGCGAGTTGATGGGGGGCTGGGTTTTGCCGCTCTTTATCGGCGCTTGGGTCGGGCTTTTGACGTGGTCGTTCATTGACAAATATGTGGAGGCGCATTTTAGTCCATGACACCAAGGCCTCCTCGCCAGTTTTTGCACATTACTGTTCCTATTGCAATAATCGTCGGTCTTATGTTTGCGCTCGGGATGCGCAGTATGGGGACTCAAACGCGCGGCGCGCTTGATGAAATCATTCTATCGCTCTTCTCGCTTGCATTTATCGGCCTTTTCCTTGCGGGAATGGTTTGGATTGCTCGTCATTTCAGGGGCGGCGCGGCTCCCGCGGCGGCGAGCGCTGCTGCAATTCAGCAAATCGAACAGCGTTTTGACAGGCTCGATCAGGCAGTGCAGCACGTGCATACGGATGTGAATCACGCCCGTGCGGAAATCAGTAATTTGCGCACCGCGCTTGCGCGGATGTTACAGGGTATTCGGCAGTGGGGCAGGATGCTTGACCAGTTTAGGACGGCGATGGAAAACCTCATCAATCCAATCGGCGCAAGTGTTCAGCAAATAAGCGCAAGAACTGCTGAGCTCGAGCGATGGCGTACAAGTGAATGGCCGAACTTTCAGAATTTTGTGACAAATGAAGTGCGGCCGGTGTTAACGGAGACTGCGCGAATCACCGGTGAATTCTCAAATCTCACAACTGAAGTGAAGGACCTCGGCACCCGCCAAAAGGCAGTGGAAGATTCTATTCTTGACCTCAAGACCGCGCAGGATGCCGTGCGAACCGAAATAGAGAAAGGTTTCACTGAATCTCCGGCAAAAGTTGCTGCCGCGGTGAAGGCGGATTTGGACGCAGTGCAGGCGGCGGTCATTGCAGAAGTGAAGGCGGGCAACGTGCTCACGGAACAACTTCGTGATGAGTGCACAAGGCAATTTCCTCTGGTGTTGCGCGATATTGACAGGGTTAGTACAAAAGTTGACGGGCTAACCGCGCTTAGTGCAGGAATTAAGAGGGATGTTTCGGACGGAATGTCTTCACTCAAAACTGAACTTGCGGCGGTTAATCAGGCGCTCGCGGATGGTACCGTTGCAAATGTTGCCCGTTTTGCCGCGGTGAATGCGCACTTGAAGAATGTTGAGTCACGGTTAACGAAGTCGGCAACTTCTGCGGAAGTGCAGGGTGTTCTTGCGGAGCTCAAGACACTCGATGACCAAAAGTTAAGGCCTATTCTTGAAAGGGTGAATGCGCAAGGGTCGCTGATTACGGCGTCAATTACGGAAATGCGTGAGCGTGATGAGCGTATCAGGCAGGCGGTTGAGGCGCAGTCAGCGGCGATTCAGGCAGCACTCAAAACGGAAATTCAGGAAGAGCTCGATGTTCTTGCAGCGTCGATTAATAATGACCTTGAGCCGATGCGCGAGCAGATGCAGGGTATTGTGCTTGGTATTGCGGGTATGCTTGATGAGATGCGGGAGCACGCGAGAAAGCTCGATGAGCTCAAGGGTGGTGAGGGTATTGCTGGTCTTGATGCGCAGGTAAAGCGCGTGTCAGAACTCTTGGGTCAGCTTGGCGAGGCTGGCGCGCGCCGCGGCGAGGTTTTGCAGGAAGTCCATCGCGGCGTTGAATTGACTGTTCGCTGGATTTTGGAAGAGTCGGGCAAGCTTGAAGGTTGCTCGGTTGATTTGGCAAGGCTCGAAGAGCTGCTCAAGGGCGCGCAGGGCAAGGTTGTTGAATACGAGAAGGTTGAGAAGAAGGCGCGCGAGCGCACAAATGCAGTGGTGAAGCGGCAGAAGGGCGTTTATGCGGGTGCGGTAGGTATCGGTATTGTTGATTCTGCGGGAATGCACGAGCTGGTTCTTAAAATTGCCGCGCAGGTGGTAAATGCAAGAGGTCTTTTGCGGGATGCAAATTTGGCGCAGGATGCAAAGAAAGAAGGTCTGAAAAAGTGTATTAAGCTTATTCGTGATTCCAGAAAGAAGTTGTGCCAAGGCGACAAGTCTTATTTTGGAAAGGCAACTGCGCTTATGAAGTTGGGCAAGTCGGACGAACTTGCGCCGAAGATGGACAAGATTCTAAAAGCGTTGGCTCCGCTGTGCGGCGATATTGATTCTGATTTCGAAGAGGGGCTTGTTGCGCTCATTAATGCAAAGGTGGGCCGGAGAAAGACTTTTGACGCAAAGGCCGTTTCTGCCGCATTGGACAAGCTCAGCAATTGCCCGAAGCTCAGGGAATTTGAGCAGGTTTTGGAATCGGCAGTGAGCAAAAAATAGTCACTCTTAAGGGAAACATTTTTAACTGTCTTCTTCCGAAAAGCCCTTTATGAGGGAAGAAAACAAGCATGAGGAGCGTGGTTTGCGTATGATAAATCTTGAGGATGCTCTTGAACAGTATCCGGATGAGTGTCCGGAAATCAATATATTTAATGTGTCTGATAAAGAAGGCTTAACAAAATTAGCGATGGCGAAAGCTCAAAATAAGACGCCGAGTTTGTATGGCCGTTTGCCCAAGAGGGTTGCTGCGGTTGTGGGCGAGATGTGCGACAATGAGGATCAGGGACATTCAATGGTGTATGGCTATATCAAAGACGGTCGGTTTGTTCGAATTGCAGACCGAAGCGAGTCGTTGGATGCTTGGCCGAACCTTCTTGCACTTACCGATTTGTTTCCTGAAGGGGATGAGCACGATGCCGCTCGTTCTGTGTTTGAGGACCGTATTGAGGAATTGCAGTCTGCGGTTGAGGACAGGTTGTGCACTCCGTACGCAATGCGAAAAAGTCTGGACTACTTCTTAAACGTGCAGAATCCGTTGACTGACGACACTGTTGAAGGTGTGGTCCCGGTCTATATACGGCTGACAACTCGGCCCGAAGGGGAGGCTCCTGAAGAGATGGGTGCACGTGCATTTGAGAAGCATCTGTTGCATTTTCTGACTGGAATTTATGAGGAGGCAGCCGTGTTGGTTCTTGACCGGACGCTTGATGACTTATCTTCGGTCACTGCTGAATTGACGTGGAATTGGTGCAATCCTCCTAGTGAGCATCCCAATTGTCCGGTTGAGCAGGGGGGAAAGTATATTATTGCCGCCCGTGAGTTTAGGCGCGGGGCATATGACTAAGGTAATTATGGCTCGCCGTAAATCTTTTCTCGCAAAATGTTGCATTGGCGTTGGCCGTGTAATCGGCCTGGCTGTTGTCTATACATTCAAGGGTGTTTGGTGGGTTGTCAGGGGTATCGGCAGCGGTATTTCTGCTGGTTTTTCAAGGACTGCGTCGGCAGTTTCAAGTGCGCGTGCAGAGCAAAAAATAAGGAGTGAACAGCCAAAAACTCCCGCAACCTACGCGTTGCCGGCGGTCGCAAGCACGGTAAAAGGAGACTTCACAACGTTTGAAAACCGCCTCCTCAAGGAGAGTCTTATCGTTGCAATTGCGGGCAGGAGAGGTTCAGGCAAGTCAGTGCTCGGGTTCCGCCTGATGGAAAACGTGCACGATAAGACCAAGCGCCCGTGTTTTGTGCTTGGCGTAAAGCAGGGGATGCTGCCTGCGTGGATTCAGTCGATTGAGCGTCTTGAAGATGTGAAGAACGGCGGTGTTGTTCTTGTTGACGAGGGTGCGGTTTCATTTGGCAGCCGAAACAGTATGGCAAAGGAGAACCGTGACCTTGCGGGGCTTTTGGCAATCGCGCGCCATAAGGACCTCACGCTTTTGTTCATCACCCAAAATACGGGTATGATTGATAAGAACGTGCTCAACCTTTGTGACGTGGTTGTGCTCAAGGAAGGGAGTCTTTTGCAGGAGAAGATGGAGCGTTCCGTGATGAAGGACCTTTATCAGACGGCAAACAAGGCAATCAGCCAGGTTGATTCTTCGCAAAGAAAGGCGCACTGTTATGTGTTTGACGCAGAATACGAGGGGCTTCTTGCGGTTCCGCTCCCGTCTTTTTGGAGCAGTAAGGTGAGCAAGAATCAGGCATGAAATTCTGTCTTGGTATCGAATCAACCGCGCACACGTTTGGCGTGGGAATTGTAACGTTTGATGGGAAAATTCTCGCAAACGCAAAGCGCCAGTTCACGACAAGTGAGGGCGGGATGATTCCGTCTGATGTGGCAAGGCATCACGAAGAGATAAAGGAAGTGGTGCTAAAGGAAGCGCTGGAAAAGGCCAACGTCTCGTGGAAGGATATTTCCCTTATTTCTTATTCAGCTGCGCCGGGTCTTGCTCCGTGTTTGATTGTCGGAAAGAATTTCGCGGCAGCGCTTGCAAAAGAGCACGATATTGCTCTTGTTGGCGTGAATCACAGTATTTGTCATTTGACCATCGGTGACTTGATTTGCGGGGCAAAAGACCCGATGTATCTGTACGTTTCAGGCCCGAACACGCAGGTGATTGGGCTTTCCGGTGGGAGGTATCGCGTGTTTGGTGAGACCTTGGATGTCGGGCTTGGCAATATGCTGGATAAGTTTGCGCGTGAAATTGGTCTTGGCTTTCCGGGTGGTCCGAAAGTTGAAAAGTTGGCGGTAGGAAAGTATGTCGAGCTCCCGTACAGCGTGAAGGGGATGGATGTTTCGTTTGCGGGGATGCTGACCAAGGCGCTTCGCCTTTTCAGGTCGGGAACGCCAAAAGAGGATGTATGTTTTAGCTTGCAGGAGACTGCATTTGCAATGCTCGCAGAGGTCGCTGAGCGTGCGCTTGCGCATACGGGCAAGTCTGAGCTGCTTTTGATTGGCGGTGTTGCGGCAAATAAGCGCTTGTGCAAAATGCTTGATGTGATGTGCAAGGGGCGCGGCGCAAAGTTTCACGCAGTGCCGCTTGAATATAGCGGCGACCAGGGTGTGATGATTGCGTGGCAGGGCGTTCTGCAGTTCAAGGCAGGCGAAACAGTCAATCCTGATGGTGCGCAGATTCGGCCGTATGAGCGCGTGGATGATGTTCCGGTTTTTTGGAAGTGAAGGGGTTACCCTAAGAATATATTCCTTATAGAGCTTTATTTTTTCTTCTTGGCTTTCTTTTTTGCCGCTTTTTTCTTGGCGGGTGCCTTGCGCGGGGTTTCCGTCTCGTGTGCTTGCTCAAAGCGGTGTTCTTCTGCGGGGGTGAGGGGCTCGTAGATGAGTCCGCACTCGCGGCAGATGATTTGTTCGCGCTCTTCGCTGTGCACGATGTTTGGGCTTGCGCAGTCCGGGCATTCTTTGATTTCTCGGATGTCCATACGGTTGCGGGGTTTTGAAATGCTATTTAATCGTTGTGTGATTACTTGAGGATTACACTGTCTTGATTTTTTTGCGGAGCTCTTCTTTTCCTTTCCAGTCAAGAACGGCATCAAGGACTTCCTCGAGGCGTTCGACGGCGATGACGGTTGCTTTTGCAAGCTTTTTTGGGTCAATCACAATGTCCTGCAGGTTGCTTTTGGGAACGATGATGGTGGTGATTCCTGCTTCTATTGCCGCTTCAACTTTTGCGGAAACCCCGCCGACGGGCAAAACTTCGCCGCGAACTGAGAGTGAGCCGGTCATCGCGCATTCTTGCTTGACGGGAAGGTCCTTGAGGGCGGAGATGATTGCGGTTGCAACGGCGATGCTTGCACTGTCGCCCTCAACGCCTTCGTAGGTTTGCAGGAACTGCACATAAATGTCAAAGTTTTGGATGTCTTGCGCGAAATATTTTTTGACAATGGGGGTGACGTTTTTTACTGCTTCTTTGGCAATGGTTCCGAGTTTTCCTGTGGCGACGATTTCTTTTTCCTTGCCCCAGGGGCCGACGGCTGCTTCAATGGGGAGGATGATGCCGCTGTACGTGCCTCCTCCGCCGATGACGGCAAGCCCGTTGACTCTGCCGACTTGTTTTCCGGTGGTGACGATGACGTCGTATTCGCGTTTGCGTTCGATGAACTTGTCGGCGATTTGCTGTTCAAGCGGGCGCGCGATTGTTTTTGCAAGGGCAAAGTGTTCGCGCGTGGCTGTTTTTGCGCCCTGTTCGATTGCGATATCGCCTGCTGCGCGGATGATGCCGCCAAGCTCGCGCAGGCGAAGCGTAAGGTGTCCCTTGCGGTTGGCGAGCCTGCGTGCGTCATCGATGATTGCGTCAACTGCGTCTTTGGTGAAGTGGGGGATTTTTTTGTCGCGCGCGACTTCCTGGGCGACGAACCGTGCAATTTTGTCGCGGTTTTCGGGAGTGTCGGGGATGGTGTCGCGCATGAATATTTCGTAGCCGTAGCCGCGGATGCGCGAGCGAAGGGCGGGGTGCATATGCTTGATTGTTTCAAGGTTTCCTGCGGCAACTAAAATGAAGTTGCAGGGGACGGGTTCTGTGCGGACCATTGCGCCGGCGGAGCGTTCGCTTTGTCCGGTGATGCTGTACTTGCCTTCCTGAAGGGACGTGAGCAGTTCCTGCTGGGTCATGGGGTCAAGGGTTGCAATTTCGTCAATGAAGAGGACGCCCATATGTGCCTTGTGGATGAGTCCTGCAACGACGCGCTCGTGTGCAGGGGTGCCAAGGCCTCCTGATTGGAGGGGGTCGTGAAGGACGTCGCCTAAGAGTGCGCCTGCGTGTGCGCCGGTGGCGTCCCAAAACGGCGCTTGTTTCTTGCCGTGGTTGTCAACGACGATTTTTGGCGTGTCGATTTTGCCGGCAAGGGGGCGTCGTGCCATGCTCATGAAGATGACGTATGCGGCGATGAATATCATGCCGCCAAGGAAGAACGCGGCGAACATGATGTCTGAGTTGTAGTGGCTTCTTGCCCACCAGGGCATAACGATTGAGAGGATGAGCAGTCCGATGAGAATGATGTTTTGCACGCGGAACATGCCTGCGTTTTGGATGCGGGCTTTGGCAACGAGGTCGCGCCCTTTTCCTGCGGGGACGGTGCGAATGAGCGGTTGGTTTTCGTCGTGCGGGTTTTGGAATGCGAGGATGTCGACGAGTTTCTCTTTGGGCAGGAGTTCTGCAAGGGCAAGGCCGAGCATGCTTTTGCCGGTTCCGGGCTCTCCGATGAGAAGGACGTGTCTTCGCTGTTTGGCTGCTTTTGTGATGACTTGGACTGCTTCATCCTGCCCGATGACTTGGTCAATAATGGTGTCCGGGACTTTGATGTCTGCGGTAGTCTTGAATGCTTTTGCCATTGTTCCCCGAAGTCCTTTCGTCGAAAAGTGGCTTTATAAAGGTTATGCATTGTTCGCCCACGCGCTCATTTAAATAGTCCCTCTTTGGTGGTGAAAATAGAAACATTTAAATAGCGAAAACGCGTCTTTTTTTGCTATGGCTTCGCAAAAGAAGGTGGTCGAAGTTATCGTGCCTGACGTCCACAATAATTGGGAAATCTATCGCCGCCTGATGCGGGTCCTTGACGCGGACAGCAGGATTGCGCGCGTATTTCTTATGGGTGACTTGCGCCCAAACGAGGCAATCTATTACGACAAGGTGGCGGAGTTTGCAAAGGGAGCGGGTGCGGCCAAGGCGTTTGAAAAACTCAAGGGTGCAGAGAAGAGTTTGCAGCGCCTCATTGAGCGGTTTGGGGAAGAAGGGTTCAATGATGCGTTAGTGAACGGTACGCTTGGGCAATCAGAGAGAAAAGTTCTTTCAGAATATGATTCGGCAGTCTCGGCGCTCAATGTCATTGGAAGGGACATTTATGCAAAGGAGTCCGCGCTTGATTATGATAAGCACGAGGTCGAACTTTCTGCAATTAAGAAAAAACACGGCAGGGTGCAGCTGTTCGGAACGCCGGGCAATCACGATACGGTTTTCATTAAAGACCGGGTCAAGTCGGTAAGCTGGCTTCCATATGACCAAACGCTTGAGTCTGAAGGAATCATTGGCGCGCTTGTCTGTCGTGAGAAATTCGGGGAAATGCATCAGCAGTTTAACGGTCCCAACCTTGCCTACGCGCCGCTTGGTCCTGAGGGTGACGACGACTACGATGATTTGGCAAAGAGCAGGCTCTATCAGGAATATTCAGGCGTGCCGCTCGACCTTATTGTCTCCCATTGCGGCGGGCATTGGGGCAAAGTGCGCGGTTCGTACAGGGGCGGTCTTGGAATTACCAAATTAGGGGAGGAAAATCAGGGTCTTGTGAATTATGCAGGTCACGACCATTCCGGTATTGTTTATCGTGACCCGAAGACAAAAGTGCTTGTTATCCGTCCGGGGGTCAATTATATTGCAAAAGTGTTCCGCGAGGGAAAGAATGTTTCTGAGATTTGGATGTATCGCGTGCCGCAAGGGCAGGGTGGCAGGGTTCGTGCGGCTTAACTGCCGGGCTCTTTCCAGAGAACGCCTTCTCCTTCGGGTTTGATTTTTGCGTGGGGCTTGAGGTTTTGCTGCGTGGGTTCCTTCTTCGGTTCACTCGTCGAATCGCTCTTCTTTCCGGGGTTCAGAACATAAATCAAAACCCCGATGAGTGCGCCGCTCAATATGAGCGGGAGGAGTACTGCGCTTTGCAGTTGCTGTTGGTTTATCAGTCCTGCTTGGTTGAGCCCAATGAGGGTCATAATGGCAAAGACGGCAATGGCAAGTCCGGTCATATATTTGTTACTCTGTATTTTTGCGCCTGCAAGGCCTAAGATGAGCGCAAGCATAATGGAGACAACAAGCCCTAGGACAAGCCAGCCGACTAAAATATTGACGATGTTCAGGACCGATGTTGCAGCAAGTGCAAGGAAGCCGACGCAAAACGCGACCATTGCGTCAATGTTTCGCTTGCCGCCCAACACTTTGTTGCGCTGCAATATGCCAAAGGTCAGGGCAAATATCAAAAGGAACGGCAAGATGACGTCAAGAAGGCCAATCTCCACCAGAAGGCCAAGGATGTTTTCAATTTCGGGCATGGTGTGTCAATTGAAATGGCGCTTATTAATCTTTGCCGCTGTGCGGCCTGCACACGTCATAAAAGTCGCATTTTCCCGTGCTCCATTTGCAAAGGGGCGTAATGGTTTTCGGATAGTGGTTGATATCGTCGGTTGCAGTGTGCAGATGCACGTGCTCGATTTCGCGCCGTGCAAGGTTGAGAAGTTCTTCGTCAACTTCAAGGATTGCTTCTTTGCCTTTCAGGAAGTAAATTCCTGCCTGTTTTGGTAACACTCCGTGCTTGTCAAAATACAGTAATGAATAAATCGCAAGCTGCAGGATGTGGTCATTCAAATTCTGTGAGCTTGATGTTTTATAGTCCATAATGCGGACTGACCCATCTTCGAGTGTTTCTATTGCGTCAACAAATCCTTTTGTGTGGTATGTCTCGGAGGTAAAGAGCAGTTCGCGCATGGGGGTCAGCTGGACAAATCGTTCCTGAAAGGTGCCGCTCTTCTGCCGCAGTTTGGACAAGAAAAGGTCAACCCAATTAAACAGCATAAGGAGTGTTTCCTCAAAATAATGAATGTGTTTTTCCTGTGCAAGGCCGAGTTGGTCAAGCTCGTCTTTTTTGTTTTGCCACTCTTTAAGGAGTAGCTGCTGGACGATAAGTTTCAGGTGTGCCTCACAATTGTCCATATCAATGACGGACGTGTCGATGTCAAAGAAGTGTTCAAGGACGGAGTGGGCGATGTTGCCGCGAATCGTATGGATGTTCGGGAACGTCTCAAGTTTGAGGATGTACTGATAATAGTACTTGCGCGCGCACTGTTTGAATGTCTTAATTGAGCTGGGGCTTTGTACTTTTTTTTCGCTCATCTCATCCTCTTTTGTTTTTCTCGGGCACGCCCGGGGTTTTTATGGTTTGCGTAACGCAAGGCGTGATGTTTACGGCAGGAGCGGGAATGTTTGTGGAATCGGCAAGGGCAGGCTCTTTAATGGGAACGTGCGTATCAGAGTATGAAGGAGTCTCATTTGCTTATATGGGCGTCGGTTGTGGCAGTTTTTGGGTTTATCGTGCTTTTGCTTGCAAAGCCGGATGTGTCGCCGCAGTATTTTGAGTTGCGGGGGAACATAACGGGGGTTCGTGAGCGTGGGACGGTTACATTCGTTGAGTTTGTGCCAAACAATCTTGAAGTGGTGGGGTTTGGCGGCTTGGTTGTTGAGGAGGGTGAAGCAGTGCTTGTCGGGCGTTTGCAGCCGTATCGCGGGCGTGTTGAGTTTGTGGTTGATGAGGTGCGGTGATGGGGGTGTTGGTTGCGGCTCTTGCGGGTGTTATTGGGGGCGTTTTCTGCGCGCTTGTTCCCGGTCTTCACACAAATCTGGTTGCGGCGGCAATTTTGTTCTTGCCGCTTGATGTTTTGTCTGCGGGAGTATTTGTGTGCGCGCTCGGGTCTGCAAGGTCGGTTGCTGACGCGGTTCCGTCTGTTTTTTTGGGCGCAAGTGATGATGCTCTTGCGCTGCATCCTGCGCAGCGGATGGCAAGGCGGGGTTTTGGTCTTTTGGCGGTGAAGTGTTCGGTTCTTGGCTCGCTTGGCGGGCTTTGTCTTGCGGTATTATTGGTTCCGGTGATGATGCTGGTATTTCCGGTTGTGTTTGAACTTGCTCAGCCGGTATTATTTTGGGTTCTCTTGGGCGCAATTATTGTTTTGATTTTTCAGGAAAAGCATTGCGTGCGCGCGCTCGTTTGGTTTCTTGTGTGCGGTGTTTTTGGGGTTGTCGCGCTGGATTCCGTGCGTGAGCCGCTGTTTCCGCTGCTTTCGGGAATGTTTGGCGGCAGCGGCTTATTGTTGGGTATGCTTTCAGGGGTTGGACTTCCTGTGCAGGCGTTCCGTGACCGGAAAGTTCCTTTGCGGGTGTGGGGGGTGCCGGTGGGATTGGGCGTTCTTGCGGGGGCGGTTTTGACTGTGCTTCCCGGTCTTGGTGCTTCGCAGGCAGCGGCGCTGGTTCAGTCAAGAAAAATAGGCGTTCGGTCTTTTTTGGCATTGACCGGTGCGCTCGGAACAATTGATTTGGTCATTTCGCTGGTTGTTTTTTCCGTTCTTGGCCGTTCGCGCAGCGGGGCAATAGTTGCAATTGAAGTATTGTTCGGGAATGTGGATGTGCAAACGTTATGTGCGCTGCTCGGTGTGTGCGTGTTTGCGGGAGGGGTTTCTGTGGCGTTGTCGCTTTGGCTTGCGCGCGGGTATGCGCGGTTGGCGCGCCGTGTCGATATGGTTGTTGTGAGCGGGTGTGTTCTTGGATTGTTGTGCGTCGGCTCGCGGGTTGTTTCAGGAGGTCTTGGGACTGTTGTTTTTGTGATTGCGGTTGCGCTTGGGGTGTGCGGGCCGGTTTTGCGGGTGTCGCGGAGTTTGGGAATGGGAGTTTTACTCGTGCCGACGCTGGCGTGGCTGTGGTAATTGGTGAATGGTGACAAATCTATTTAATGTTGGCGGGAAGAAGGGCGGTATGCGTATTTCAACAGGGCTTATTGTTGCGGGAAGCGCGGCGTTCGTTGTTTTTTGTTTGGGCCTGCTTGCATCTGACGGTTCTCTTGCGACGCTTGCGTGGGTGAATTTTTCAGGTGACGCCCTTGGCATTGTTGCGGTGGTAACGTGGTGGCTGATGACTGCGCGTATGTCTTCGTTGTTTCGTGAGCGAAAGAGGGCGTGGATTCTGATGTCTGCAGGTCTTTCCGCGTACACACTTGGAAACATTATTTGGTCGGTTCTTGAGACGAAATTCGGGGTGTTGGTTCCGATTGGAGGAGTTGCAGACGTGTTCTATTACGCAGGGTATGTTTTGTGGATTGTAGGGTTGTGCCTGATTTTGATGAAAGTGTTTTTTATCCAGCGGCCTCTCGTTGGGGCGGTTATCGGTTCATTATTTGCACTGGGAACGCTGTCGTTTTTGGGAATAGGGATTGTGAGTTCGATTGGAGGCTGGCCTCCTGCAAGCGTCTTTCAGTACGGGTTCGTCGTGATGGATGTAATAATTCTGTCGCTTATTTTGATGATGAACATTCCTCTGGTGGGAACGCAAAACCAGATGACTGTTTTTTGGCTCATTCTGGGTGCTGCTTTTGTTGCGTGGGTCGTGTATGATGTTGCTTTTGCCGTGCTGACATTTTACGGAAGTTATTTCACCGGGCATCCGGTTGACTTGTTTGCAGGGGTTGCCCAGTTGTTGTTTGTGGTTGCGGGCTGCTGGCGGTTGCATTTCCAGGAGGTGTTGCGTGGCAATTGAGCTGCATCTTTTTGGGGAGAGCACGAGCGCGCAAAGGGTGGCGCGCCTGATTAAGGGCAGTCCGCGTGCGAAAATATGCTGCGTGCTCTTGAGGGCGAATGCAGAGCGGGTAAAAAAGCTGATTTCAGGCGCAGATATGAGTCGTGTTGTTTTTGTATATCCTGATGCGGTCGGGAGCGATATTGCGGTTCCAAGGGAAAACTTGTCCACGCTGATGATTACTATTCAGGAAGTGTTGGGTGTTTTAGATGGTGAGAAGCAACTGATTTTTGATGGGCCGGATGTTTTGGAAATGGTTGTTCCTCAAGGAGACTTGAGCCGTTTTTTCATTTTCCTTGCGAACCGCTTGCAGCGCGGGGGAATTTCGGGTTTTTTGGTTCAGCCAAGAAAGGCCAAGCCCCTTCCTATCGTGGTGCAGTTGGTGGATAGGGTTGTGAACTGACAGTAACCTTTATAAACCCCTCCTTGACTTGAACAGTCTATGCAGGGCATTATCTCACATTTCAGGGGCAGTTTCCGTCGAAAGAAGGGAAACCATCTTATCGTGGTTGTTCCGGGCGTTGACAAGCTGGAGAAGGCAAAGCCGCTCCTCGGCAAGTCTGCAGTCTGGACGGCGCCAGGCAAGCAAAAGACGGCAATTAAGGGGAAAGTTTCAAGCACGCACGGCAACAAGGGTGCGCTTCGCGTTATTTTCGAGCGCGGTCTTCCGGGCCAGAGCCTGGGGCAAGAAGTTAAGATTGAGTGATTACTTTTTCGTTTTCTTCACAATTTTTTTCCGAAGTTCCGCAATCCGCATTCCAAACAACCTCTCCTGCTCAACTTCAATTGCGCGCAAGAGCAGTTCGGAATCGCGCTGTTGTGACGCGTGAAAAATCGCGCGGGTATTTTTCTTATCAACGATGTTCTGGGGAATAGTTTTGACGTATTCCTCAATCCACGCTTCTGCCAAATTAAAGTTGTGCATCTCAAGTGCGTGCTTTGCGTGGTCAAGGATGACGCGAAGCGTCGGGATGGGTGAGTTCTTTTTCGTGTTCTGCTTCATAGTGCGAGAGCATGCCGACAATGGCGTGCAGGAGTTGGGCGCGGTCGTTTTTTGCAAGTCCAAGCTCAAGATAGCGTTGGTGCTTGTCATCAAGGAGTCCTTGCGTGAGCACGCGCAGTTCGGTGATGCTGTTTTGGTTGAGTGCGTCAAGCGCGGCGGAAAGCCGGGCGATTGCGTTACGGTTTGCCGCGTTCATTTAGAACTTAAGCCAGCTTGGGAGCGCAGGCTCAATAACAGGGTACGCATAGGGTGCTGCCGTGATGAGTGCGCCGACAATGATTGAGTGGAACCATGTTTCTCCAAGTCCTGGGCCGCCGCCTGCTCCTTTGACTGCTTGGCTGACGCCGTGGATTTTAATCGCGGCAATGAGTCCAAGCGCGATGCGCGCGCCAAGGACAGTTCCAAGGAGGGGAATTGCCTGAAGAGCGGGAATCATAGTGAGCACCCATTCAGTATTCATTGAGGCAAAAACAAAGGCGGTGGATAAAATGAGCGCGTGAACCATATGGCCGAATCGGTGTGTGGGGACTTTCACGTCGCGGTGGATGACGAGTGCTTCATAAACGCCGATGATGAGTCCAAGTGCGATAGCCGGTCCGATGACGAATTCTGCCAAAATAATCACCTCTTTGAATTGGTCTTCTATTTCCAAGACGATATTTAAATGTTGCGTAATCTTTGCCTGTTGAGTCGGTATGTTTCCTGTTTTTTCTGCAGAGAATTTTTTAATGCAGGGAGTTATCTTGTTGTATGGTTTTCATCGATTATCGCAACCTTGAAATCTATCACGCAGCGCACCAATTTGTGCTTGACACATACGAAATTGTTAAGTCGTTTCCGCAGTATGAGGACAACAATCTTACATCCCAACTTCGAAGAGCAGCCACCTGCCTGCCGCTCAACATTGCGGAAGGGAGCGGAGCAAGGTCGAACAAGATTTTTCTCAATTACCTCATCTTTTGTTACAGGAGCTGTCTCGAATGCCAGGCCGCACTCAGTCTCGCAAGAGACCTGAAATATGTCACGTTAGAACAGCATACGCTTCATTATCAAAAACTCGACTCATTCATTCGAAGACTCTATCGCTATATGCAGTATTTGGAAGGCAAAATTGGCAACCGAAAGGAAGACAAGACGATGTGGTACCGGCACGAAAAGTGGAAGGCAGACCAAGAGGTCAAGACGAGGGAAGGGATGGGGAAGTTGGCCTAAGGAAGATGTTTGGAATAGAGTCCGAAACTCAATCCGTCAAAGGCAATTTCTTCTTTTAGACGGAAGCCGAACTCGTGGTGAAGGTTGATAAGCGGCACGTTTCTGACTGGTTGGTGGCTTGTTGCGCCATATGCGAGTGGGTGCCGTGCTTCTTCTGCATCGCGGAGGCATCGGTCAAAGAGAGCTCGCGCAATTCCCCTGCGTCGATGCGTGTTTTCAACAATAATTTGTTCCAGATAGATAAAATTTTCATCAAGTTGAAGCAATCTATTGGCAATAGGTCCGGAAACGAAGCCTTGCTCAAGCGAGATCCGTGGGTATGCAAGAAAAAAACCGATCGGTTTTTTTGCAGTCGCGACGTAACAAAAATTACTTGATTCAAGGCGAGCCCGATATGCTGCGTTGTCGGGGATGGGAAACTCAAGAAATCCCGGCACGGGAGAGTCGCGGGTGATTGTGTGTGCGCGTGTAAGTTCAAGAATTCTGGGAACGTCTCTAATTTCTGCTTTCAGGATTGCATATTCTTCCATCGATAGCCGAAGCTAACATCGATTTCAAATTCAAAGAAAAATAAAAAATGAAACCATTCATAGTCGAACTCTGTGGGTATGGACGTTGGGGGTCGCATGCTGAACGCATCGTTGCCTTTGCGCGTACACACCGACTCCATCAAACGGTTCTTTTAACCGTGTCCTACGAAGGCTCTTTTCGAGGAGGGTTTCATTCTTAGATGCTTTCAGAACTTATCCCAAATCGCGTAGCTGCCCGGCGTAATACCCTATCGGATAACCGGTAAACCAGTGGCGACGAACGCCAGTTCCTCTCGTACTATGGCGTCCTTCCTCTCAGCCTTCTCGCATTTCCAGTAGATATCAAACCAACTGCCTCACAGCGTTGTGAACCCAGCTAACGATCCCTTTTAACAAGTGAACCCCTTCACCCTTGGCCGCTTCTGCACGGCCAGGATAGGAAGAGCCGACGTCGATGTAGCAAACCGCGCCGTCGATGCGAACTCTCGGGCGCGACGACTCTGTTACCCCCGGAGTAACTTTTCGGTCATACCCGGCCCCCACTAAGGAGGACACGGGGGTTCGCTAGGCCTGGCTTTCGCCTCTGGATCCGGTCTTGACAGGGATCCAGTCAGGCCGGCTTATGCCCTTGCACGCTACGTCCGATTTCTGACCGGACTGAGCCGACCTTAGGGCGCTAATGATATTTTTTCATCAGCGTGCCACCCCAGCCGAACTGTCCGCCAGTAGGTGTTCTTCTTTCGAAGTGAGTGACGCAAGCCATAGGGTGTGGTGTTACATTGTCGCCTCATCAGATGCCTGACGACACCTGACTCAAACAGCTCCCACATACGCTATACAATACAACTCGCGTCACAGCTACAAGCTACAGTAAAGTTTCACGGGGTCTTCGCTTCCCACTGGAAATCTCTGGTCTTCCCACCAGAAGGAAGTATTCGGAGGCTTGCAGTTGGGGACAGTGGAGACCTCGTTGCGCCCTTCATGCACGTCACCAATCAAATGACAAGGCATTACGCTACCTTAAGAGAGTTATAGTTACTCCCGCCGTTTAACGGCCCTTAGACCCGTTGAACCGAGTATTCGGATACCGTCACTGGGCAGACGTCACCGGCTATACACAGCTTTGCAGCTTCGCAGCCAGTTGTGTTTTTGGTAAACAGTCGGGTCCCCCGAGTTAGTGACCCCTGCGATCGCACGCATACGCGAACGGACGCAGGGACTCCTTAGACCGAAGTCACGGAGCCAATATGCCGAGTTCCCTCAACTACATTAGTCCTTCACACTTTAGGCTTCTCACCTAGGGGCACCAGTGCTGGTTCTGGGTACAGATGTCCAAGATCTTTTCGCGTTCCGTTTTCATGGACTCTTGGCATCAGCGGGATCCTCCAAAGGAAGACCGTTCCAAAATTTCGTCCGGTTCTCATCATGACGATACTCCCCGGAAGTATTTTTGTTGGCGCAAACGACAGTTTGCGCCCGCCTAGCCGAAAGTGTCTGAAACGCGACTTGCGTTGCCGCGTATACTTGGACAGTTCCGGAATATTAACCGGATGCCCTTTCCTCACAAGCACCATTTGGGTGCTCAGTTAGGACTGACTGACCCTTGGCTGATCGACATTGCCAAGGAACCCTTGCCCTTTCAGTGGACATGATTCTCACATGTCTATGATCCTACTACCGCCAGGATTTTCATTCCAGCTCGGTCCCGCGCTTCTTACGAACCGCGTTCTGTCCAAGCCGGACGCCTATCTACCACGACCTTATGGGTCGTCTACAGTATCGGTGAATGGTTTAGCCCCGTCCATTTTAGGGACTCGCGCTCTTGACGGGTAAGCTGTTACGCACTTTTTAAAGGGTGGCTGCTTCTAAGCCTACCTCCCCGCTGTCTCTGAGGGCAAATTCCCTTTGCCCGTTCACACTGAACCATTACTTTGGGACCTTAACTGTAGTCAGGGTTGTTCCCCTCTCGGATGTACACCTTACGCATACACCCCGTCTCCGCGGGTCTACGACGATAAGTTCTTCGGAGTTGGACAGGAAACCGACACCTTTCGATGCCTAAATCTCCAATCCGTCGCTCTACGAGCTTATCTGTCTCACCGCAGGCTAGACTGACGCCTACTTTGATAGGAACCAGCTATCACCAGTCTCGATTGGCTTTTCACCCCTAATCCCAAGTCAGAAGAACGCTTGCACACAGCACCTCTTCTGGCTTCCACGGGGTTTTACCCCCACTTCACCATGCTCAGGATTAGATCGACTGGTTTCGGGTCGCATCCTTGTGACTTCCGGCGCTTTCACACCGCGCCCCTCATTGCTTGCGGGCTTGTTGCTTTCGCTGCGGCTTCCTGACGATGGTCAGTTAGCCTTGCCACAAAAATGCACTCCCTGGCACGTTATTCCAAACGTACGACACAAACACGAATGTCCGTGCCGTTCGATGTCTATGAGGTTTCAGGCTCTTTTGACTCCCTGTCATGGGTTCTTTTCAACGTTCCCTCACGGTACTTGTACGCTATCGGTCTTGAGACGTATGTACGGTTGGAAGTTAGTGCCTCCCGACTTCCTGCTCCGTTTCCGGGGAGCAGTACTCTGGATACCTTCACGGCTTGCCAGATTCTCGCTACGGGACTATCACCCTGTTTCGTGGCACGTTCCAGTGCACTTTGCGTTCTCCGGCGAGGCCTAAAAGAAGGTCCATAACCCCACATCTCTTGCATCTTTCGACGCAAGATTCGGTTTGCCGTCCGCGGTGTTCAGTCGCTCTTACTAACCGCATCTCGATTGATTTCTTTTCCTCCAGGTACTAAGACGTTTCAATTCCCTGGGTTCCCTAACCTTTCGGTTTCAAGCGGAAGTCCGATTCGGAGATTTCCGGTTCACGTGCTGCATACGCATCGCCGGAACATTTCGCCGTTAGCCGCGTCCTTCATCGGCGCCTCAAGCCAAGTCTTCCACCTCATAGAGTATTGTGTCTATTTCACTTCAGGTTTTCACCTAGTGTTTAGACCAGAGTTCGACTATGAATGGTTTCAGTGAATTCAAGAAATGGGTATTTCTTGATTCTCTACCGCGGCACCGGCAATCAGATTGCCGATGCGGTTCATCTTTTGATGGATGAATGTGATGTGTGATGTGGCTGCGTCGTCCGATTTTTGCGGAGCGTGTCACAAATTGATGCACAAAGCATTGTGCTTCGGCAGGTTTTGTGAACGCGGCACAAAGAACGGCAAGCGTAGCCACCAAGTGGACGCGCCGAGATTTGAACTCGGGGCCCCCCGCTGTTTTGGAGAGCCGCAAGAGCTCAGCGTGCAAAGCGGGTGCTCTACCGGGCTGAGCTACGCGCCCATATGTATATGTGGGTAATTCCACGTGAAAATAAAAGAGGAAGTGAATGGCGACAAATACAGCCGTTTGTTTTCTGTTTTTCCGAAGAAAAAAGAAAAGGAGGTGATCCATCCGCAGGTTCCCCTACGGATACCTTGTGACGACTTAACCCACCTCACTGATCTTAGGTTCGCAGCATTTACGCAATGTCGCTCACCTAAAACCTGCTCGGTTGGTTTGACGGGCGGTGTGTGCAAGGAGCAGGGACATATTCACCGGACGATGCTAACGTCTGATTACTAGGGATTCCGATGTCACGAGGGCGAGTTGCAGCCCTCGATTCATACTAGGGTTGTGTTTCGAGGCTTGGCTTCGCCTTTCGGCGTTGCGTCCCATTGTCACAACCATTGTTGCGCGCGTGTAGCCCAGCAGATTCGGGTCGTACAGACCTGCCGTAGCCTGCACCTTCCTCCTTCTTACGAAGGCAGTCTCCACAGTGTGCTCGCTCACCCTTGCGGGCACGGTAGCAACGGTGGATACAGGTCTCGCTCGTTGCCTGACTTGACAGGACACCTCACGGCACGAGCTGACGGCGGCCATGCAACACCTCTCGGCTCGTCAGCTAAGCCCTTTAGACTGAGCTTCATTCTGCCGTCGCCACTGGTGAGGTTTCCGGCGTTGAATTCAATTAAACCGCACGCCGCACCCCTTGTGGTGCTCCCCCGCCAATTCCTTTAAGTTTCAGCCTTGCGACCGTAATTCCCAGGTGGCATGCTTAACACCTTCGTTTCGACACTGCACAATCTCGAAGATTGCGCAACATCTGGCATGCAGCGTTTACGGCTAGGACTACTCGGGTATCTAATCCGGATCGCTCCCCTAGCTTTCATCCCTCACCGTCGGATCCATTTTAGGAAGCTGCCTTCGCCATCGGTGGTCCTCCTGAGATTATCACATTTTACCGCTCCCTCAGGAATACCGCTTCCCTCCCCTGGTCCCTAGTTTGGTAGTCTACCCTGCACGCCGATCCGTTGAGCGAATCGATTTCACAGGGCATTTGCCAAACCGGCTACGGATGCTTTAGACCCAATAAACGTGGTTCCCACTTGTGGCGCTGGGGTTACCGCGGCGGCTGGCACCAGTCTTGCCCACCACTTATTCCGCTAGGTATTTGCCCTAACGAAAAGCCTACGGTTAAACCGTAAGCACTCAGAATCCCCCCGTCACGCTTGCGCGCATTGCGGAGGTTTCGCGACTGCTGCACCCCTTAGGGCTAGGACCAGTATCTCAGTGTCCTTCTCGGGGCAACCACTCTCATGGCCCCTACCCGTCTTAGGCTTGGTGAGCCATTACCTCACCAACTACCTGATGGGCCGCCGACCGATCGTAAAGCGACGGATCTTTCTGGAATGGGAGGATTCCACACCCCGTTCCCTATCCGGTATTACTCTCAGTTTCCCAAGGTTATCCCGGTCTTTACGGTACGTTATCGACGTGTTACTGAGCAGTTTGCGTTGTCTTGCGACAATCACTTGCATGTCTTAGCCGGATTCTGATAGCAGCAACCTCCTGCAGGATAAACAGGTATCCTCGCAGTTGAGGTATGTAGGCTGTCAAGAATGAACTTGACAATTACGAAAGAACCCAACTCGAAAGTTGGGAGCCCTTCGCGTAATTTCCCATACTCCGATATCATAATGATAAGGAATAACTTGACGCTTGTCAAGATTTTCAACCACTTTTGGTCGCAAAGTTTGTGCTTGAATAAGCACGAATTGGCCGTATGTTGTTTGACCATTCACTTCCTCGTACGCAAGGGGTTCTTGCGCACTCACTGGTGTGAGCGTGAGCCCAAGTTGGACAGGTTTCCCTGTTTTTGGGTTTCGTCTCCCTCAGTGTCCCGAGGAAACCATAGAATTGCTGGAAAAGTACCAGCGGTGGAGAGGATTACCTGCCGAACAAAGAGGGGGTATTTAAAGCTTTCGACTGTGCTGGTTTGTGCACAAAACTCAGGGCGTGCGTGCGCGAAGTCCCATTTTGTGCATGCCTTCGAGGTGTGCTTGGGCAAAGAATTTGTCGAAGAGGTGCTTCTTGTATGGCTTGATTTGCACGACTTTTGTGTGAAGCCCGCGTTTTTTGAGTTCGTCCTGAAGAATTTTGTTGTCGACCGGAGTGTAGCTGCTGATGGCGATGAGGTCGGGCTTTATTTGTTCGATTTTTTCAAATGCGCTGGTGATGCCGCCAAGGACGACTTTGTCGGCAATGCCGAGTTCTTCGATGAGTTTTTTGCGCTCGTTTTCGGGGAGGTGATAGTGCGGGCTGAACTTCCACGGTGCCTTGTCGCGTGCGATGGCAACGATGAGTTTGGTGCCGAGTTTTTTTGCGGTTTTAAGATAGTGGATGTGTCCGGTGTGCACGCCGTCAAATGCGCCGAATGCCATCACGATTTTTTTTTTCATTGGGTCGTGTGCGGAATAAAGTATTGTTCCGCATTCACCAATGCATCTGTTGGTGTTTTTAAAAACTCGTGACTACGCAAAAGGGGTTTATCCTGCTGCGCGGACTTGACGCTTTTTCTTTTCTTTCTTCATGCGCTTGCGCTGCCATTTCCAGCGCATTTGCCGTTTTTTCTTCCAGCGTCGAGAACTTCTCTTCATTGGCGCTTCGTCTCAAGGGGGGACTTATAAAGGTTTCGTTGTCAGAGAACGATGAGTTCAAGCCCGCTTGCGCTTGGGCATACGCCGACGGCGCTTGCGTGCAGGTTGTGGTGGCGGATGAATTTGTTTATCTTGGCGAGTTGCCAGGCGAGGTTTTGCCGTGCGCGCTTGCAGTTTCCGCTTTTGATTTCGACGAATGTTCGGCAAATGCCGCGCTCGCACCGGTAGGTGATGGAAAGGTCAGGGCGTGCAAAGACGGTTCGTTTTCGTCGGGAGAGCGGGTATTCTTCTTGGATTTCAATCACGTCTTTTTTGGCGATGCCGAGAAGTTCCGGGTTGGCGAGCAGTTCTGCTTTGAGTTCTTCGTGACGCTGCCAGCTGCCGCGCAAGTACGCCATTAGTATAGTGTTATGGCTACTGGATATTTATGTTTGTTTGCATAGGTTTTATAAAGTTTAAGGGAGAAATCAGGGTATGTTTGGCGCAATGATGCAGGGTGATGGGGGCGGGCTTGCGCTCGTGCTGATAGTGTTGTTGATGTTCTTGTTTTTCGCATCAATGGTCGCGCTTACGGTGTTTTGGGTGCTGATGATTATTGATTGCGTGAAGCGAAAGCGCTTGACTGATGGCGAGCGGATTGCGTGGATTTTGGTGCTGGTGTTTTTGCAGTTCTTGGGCGCCGCGATTTATTATTTTGCGGTGAAGCGCGCGCACTGATTGGCGTAATGTTTTTAAACAAACCGCAGTGTCGTCTCGCTAACGCCTCGGTAGTATAGTCCGGTCAAGTATTCGGCCCTTTCGTGGCAGCCCGCATCGCAGCGGGTCCAAAGCAAGGCTGAGACCCGGGTTCAAATCCCGGCCGGGGCATTTTCTTTTTTTTGTCACGCGTAAGCTCGTTCCGCTGTTATGCGCAATGCCGCGGTCGGGTCGGAAAATCGCTGACGGAGTCGGTGATTTTTCTTACCCGGCCGGGGCATAGGCGAGGGCGCAAGCCCTTGCTCTTTTTTTCTTTACTGGATTTGAACCGAAGGTTCATCTTCGAGTGCAAGCGAGAAGAACTCGGCGACCAAAGGTCGACGTGTAATCCCGGCCGGGGCATTTTCTATTTTTTTTTCTTTTGCAGAACTATTTTCTGGATTTGAACCATTTGTTTCTTTGTTGGATGCAGTTTTTCTCTTTTTTTTTGGGCTGTTTTTCGTCAGTGCAGTGTTCTTTTCTGTTGTTCAAATTCATATGAATTTACCTATTTTTTTTCATAAGTCGCTATTTTATTTTCACAAGCGACTGGTATACGCTTTTCCGCACCACAAAGTATTTAAACTACTTAAATAGATTCATATGAATTTTACGGTAAAAGAGGCAAGAGTTGGCTAAAGGGATAACGAGGAAGTTACAGAGAACTCCGAAAGACCAGTATGTCCTGACTATTCCCAAGACTCTTGTTCAGATTTTGGATTGGAATGACAAGGATGAGATTGAGTTCGGGTTTGAGAAGGGCAGGCTTACGCTGCGGAGGGTGAAGAAGAAATGAGGCGCTTCACACTCGTGCTTGTCTTGGCGCTCGTGCTTGCCGTCTCCGCGCAGGAAGCTCCGTTGAATCAGGAGCTCAATGGGTCATTGAGCGTGACCGTTATCGAAGAGATTGTCGAGCCTGCTCAAATCCCGTACGCGGATGATGCGGTGCGGGTGCTCTCAGAGGAACTCGCGAACGCGCCTGAAGAGGGAGATGGCGGCTCTTCTGAAGAGTTTGGTTCAGAAAACGTGTCCGTGCAAGGAGAGGAACTGCCGCAGGAAATGGTTGACTCCTGGGGACAAACGGGCAGTGCGGGTGTTGGAGCGGAACAAAATAATGCTGGGCCGGCGGGTGCGGAAGAGAGCGGGGAACCCAAAGATGATGAAGGCAGTGTCGGGCAGCAAAGCAGCACCGGTGGGAACGAATCAAACAGTTCTGAGCAAATAGTGCTGCCTGCAGCGGTTCTTGAAGTGGTTCCTGAAGAAAACATATCGGAGTTGGTCGTTGAATCGTCCAATGTCACGGTGGTTGAGGAGGTAATCGAGCCGCCCAAGGCGCCGTATGTTGAGGACGCGCTTGAGCGTTTGGCAGATGGGCTTGGGGGGGATTTGGTCGAAGAGTTTGCGGGGGAAGTTGATGAAGAGGGAGTTCCGCTCGAGTCTCAGGGGCTTGCGCAGAATCAGTCGGTGGATGAGGTGGTTGCAGTTGTGAATGAGTCCGCTCCGCTCCTGCCGGAAGTGAACGAAACAGGCGGCCTGCAAATTGAGGATGACGCGTCGGCCGCGCAAAACGATTCGCAAAACAGTTCCCTGCGCGGTGAAGTTGAGGTCAATATGACGCAGGCCAACAGTACGGAAGTGGTGGTTGTAAATCGTTCGCAGGCGAATTTGACGCGGGTCAGTGTTGATTTGGCCGTGCGGGATGCCAAGGGCAAAGTGCTTGCGGCAGATATTCGCGTACTTGACCCGGATACGGGTGAACTGGTTGCGGAGCGGGCAAGGGGGGTTTCTTCTCTCTTGGAAGTTCCGCAAAAAAAGCTTACGGTGGAAATCGCGCTTGCGGAAGGCCCGGTTGAAGCAGTGGAAATCTTTGATGCAGAATTGAACGGCTCGTTCATCCGTGTTGATGATACTCCTGAGTCAGAGGTGGCTGACCGTTCGTTTGTCCAGCTGTACGCGCTCGACCCTGCGGGGATGAATTTCACCGGGGCTGATGTGACGGTGACGGCAAAAGGCACTGCATTGTATAAGTGTGCTTCTTGGGACTTTGATGCGCGTTCCTGTCCAAACGGGTGGGTGCTTTTCAAATCGCGCCTTGTTCCGGGCGAAAAGTACACGTTCACGATGAACGCAACAGACCCTGCGTTTGGTGAAGTGAATGCAACAGATGCAGTGCACATTGATGAAACAGGGATTATTTTGGAAAATGTGTTTGTGCAGGTAAGTGCAGTTGACGGGGTATTTACCGGCCCGATTCCGCAGGGGCACGCGATTCGTGCAACCTTTAGCCAAAACCTGACAAACGGGAGCGTGATTGACTTCATTGGCCGTGATAATGGCACGGTCGCATATGTGGAGATTTTTGTTGCCGGGACAAACATCAGCGTAGGGCGTTCGGGCGTGCTGACGCAGTCGTGGCCTGAGTATGTTGAGCTTGCAAATGTTCCGTTTGAGACGGACACGTTTGACTTGCGCGTGGTCAAGCAGTACCACGATGTGTCTGCGGAGGTGTGTGATGAGGGCAATCCTGACTGCGCGGAGGGTTCCGTTGCGGACAATGCCCGCTCCGCTTTCATCGAGTTTGATTTTGTGCACGATGAGTTGCTCACGCCGTTTGGGGCAAATGGGCTTATCGGGTATGCGGAGAGCGGCATTGCTGCGCCAAGGTACCGTATTTGGAACCGCACGACAGGCACGTTTACGGCAGAGCTGACGAATGCTCAGGCGATGAGCAGTAATGCGCTTTGGCTGCGTGTGCGGGCAAACCATCAGCGGGACGAGTTCATTATGCTTGGCCTTGATTCGAATACAAATACATCCGTTCAGGTTTGGAACGGGAGCGCGTGGGGTAATTTCCGGGCTCTTTCGGCGGATAATCCGAACACGGCAAATCGGGGAATTGACGTGGCATACGAGGATGTGTCGGGTGATGCGCTGATGGTGTTTGAGACATCGGCTGCAGCTGATGCGCTCATTGGGTTTGCAACGTGGAACGGTTCGGCATATGCGCAAGGGACGTATGCGCGTCCGCTGACCGGCGCGGTCAACTGGGTAAGGACGGTTGCGCGGCCGGGAACGGATGAGGTGATGGTTCTTATGCACGATGCCAATAATGATATTGATGCGGTTCTTTGGAATGGGTCTGCATTTGTGGCGGCAACCAATGTGACATTGACAACGACTGCTGCCGTGCTCACCGAGCAGATGGTTGATTTTGCGTGGATGAGCGGGAGCGGCGATGGTCTTGCGGTGTATTCAAGCGGCGGCGCGACGTATAGTTATCAGGTGTTTAACAGTACGACAAAGGCGTGGTCAGGCCAGCAAACGTTCTTCACGCTTGATAGCGGTACTGCAGAGGGTGTGCGTCTTTGTGCCGACCCGACTTCAAATTATGTTGGTTTCGTCTCTGAAGACACAAAGGATGATGCGAACGTGCGTATTTGGAATGGGAACGCGGTTGAAACAACGCCTGCTCCGCCGACGGAGGACGGCGCACGTGAGGCAAATAGTCCGGGCGGGATGAATAGTGATTGTGCGTGGATGCCGAATGGGACGATGATGTATGGGTATGTCCGGAGTGCAGCGGCATCTGATGAAGAAATCGCCTATTGTATGTATGACAAGACTGCCTGGTCTTCGGCAACGCTTGCGGGCTGTCCTATTTCGGGTAATCTTGCGTCGGGCGGTGACTCTATTGAGGCGCTTGACTTGTACGGTAATCCGGTGCTTAATGAAGTTCAGGCGTTGTTCTTTGATATCAATGAGGATTTGGGAACTGCTCTGTGGACGGGGACCGCGTGGTCGCTCTTTGGGGATGTGGATGCCAATGTTGCGTGCCTGAATGGCGCAACGCAGTGCGGGTTTTTCGATTGGGACAGGTATGATTTGCCGCCGAATGCTTCAATTGTTTCTCCTGCGAATGGCACGAATGTATCAAAGCAGGGTTCGGTGAACTTTACCGTTGATGTGAACGATACGCTTGCGATTGGTCGTGTGAACGTGTCGGTGGTTCATCCGGACGGGAGCGTGCAGAATCTTCCGCTGAGCGTGGTTTCGGGCAACAGCACGGTCGCGCGCTATTCGGTCATTTTCAATACGACGTGGATGAATGGTCAGTATAATTTCACGGTTCGCGCATCGGACAATAGTACGCACGGCCATTTTGTGTTCTTTTCAGGATTTTTCAATGTGGTCAACGGCTCAAACACGGTTCGCCTGCGTCAGGTGATTAAGGGCAACGGAACTGCACTGAACACCACTCCGACGTTTGTGGTGAATTTCACGAACGGGACAGGAGGGGTTGAGCTCGTGAACTTGTCGAAAGCGATTCTTATCGTGTCCTTTAACCTAAGCAATGTGCCGCCTGCGGCGGCAGCAACGAATGCAGTGTTCCACGGGTATCGGTTGACCTCTCCGACGGAGTTCACGATATACGCGACCAACCAGAACTCGCGCATTAGTGCGCAGTTTGAGTACGTGATTTATGAGTTCACAAATGATAGTCTGATTGATGTGCAAAGAGATGCGGAGATAACAAATGCGGGGGAAACGTTCCCGAAGGCAATTTCCTACACGCCAATTCAGCTTTTCGGGCGCGCGTCAATGCTCAATGACGGCAAGGCGTATAATGTGACTGAAATCACGATTGGCACGGAGGAATTGGACCGCATTCGCCTGCTTAATGAGACGCACTGGGAGTTCAATGTGGGAAGTCCGCCGAATTCCGGTCCGCAGGATAATTACGTCTCTATCATTGATTGGCGTGACGGTGATTTTGTGCGCAGGATTCAAAGGGGGATTTTCACGCTTGGGGCGGCGGAGGTGGGTTTCAACTTGACTCCGTCGGTGTCGGTAAATCCGAACAGGACTCTGCTCTTTGTTTCTCATAATGTGGGTGCGGATGGGACATTCGATGAGCCGCCTTCCCAGGTGTCGCTCTTTGCAACGCTCAATTCCTCGGGAGTGGTTGTGTTCAGGAGGGGCGAGGGAGGGCCTTCACTTGATGTCAGCTGGGCGCTTGTTGAATTCCAGCCGGGTACGGTGCTGGTGCAGCACGTGGTGGTGAATGTTTCGGATGTGCAGTCTGTTGCGGTGGCGCCTATTCGCACGGTTGCATTCAATCAGTCATCTGCGTTCGGCACATCGTCATCGGGGCTCTTTGGCTACAGCGGGGGGTCTTCAACGCATCAGGGGCCGAGTAATTTCACGGCAGCGATGTTTTCGATAAGGCTCAATACGAGTTCACAGGTTCTCGCAAGAAGAGGGGGGACCAACGGTACGGCTCAGGTAGGAGTTCAGATTTTGGAGTTCCCGCTGTATACAAACGTTTCTTTGAATAAGACGGACAGTCCTGACCCGGTGGTGCGCGGAACGCAGCTGAACTACACGATTAACATATCAAACTCTGATTTCGGGGATGTTTTGGGCCTCATTGTTGAGGAAACGTATCCGCCGGGTGTTTCGTTTGTGAGCAGCTCTCCTGCGCCGACATCCGGGAACAACACGTGGTTGCTTGGGACAATGCAGGGAATTAATTCGACCACGATTAATATCACGCTTGGTGTGGGCTCGGGTCTTGTGAACGGCACGGTTCTGAACAATACGGTCGTTATCAATTATTCGAATGCGTCAGGTGTACAGCAGGCAAACGTGACCGTGAATACGACAGTGCGGGGTTTCCCGGTTCTTTTTGCCGCAAAGGCGGACAGTCCCGACCCGGTGCCGAAGGGAACGGCGTTGCGGTATGTGATTAACGTCACAAATCAGGGTGATGAGGTTGCGTACAATGTGACGGTGGTCGACCTCTATCCGGAAAATGTGACGTTTAACGGCTCGCAGCCTGTGCCGTCGAGCGGCAATGACACGTTTGTCATTCCGGCGCTAAGGAACGGCTCATCGTTCCTCATCAATATTACGGTGAATGTGAGCGCGGCAATTGTGAACGGGACGGTTTTGAACAACTCATTCACGGCAACGTATGCAAATGTGTCAGGGGTGAATCTGAGCGTCAGTAACAGTACGTTGACGACGGTGCTTGGGAATCCGGTGATTGTGAGTATCAAGAGTGATGCCCCTGACCCTGTGGTCAAAGGCAGCCAGTTGAATTATACAATTCTTGTGAACAACACGGGTGATGATACTGCGTTCAACGTGACGATAACAGAGGTTTATCCGTTCAACGTGTCATTCCAGGGCAGCAGTCCTGCTCCTTCAGCAGGTAATGATACCTTCAGTCTTGGGAATCTCCTGCCTGGGCAGGCGGTTGAGATTAACGTCACGGTGAATGTTTCGCGCTTTGCGCCGAATTCGACGGTGCTCAACAACAGTGTTAATGCAACGTTCCGAAACGGCACGGGCCAGCAGAACAGTGTTGGGGCGTTTGCGCTGACAACGGTGCTTGGCTTCCCTGAGGTTGTTGCAAACAAGCTTGACAGTCCCGACCCGGTTCCGAGGGGAACGCAGCTTGTGTATCAGGTGGTTGTGAACAATACGGGTGATGAGGTTGCGTATAATGTGAGTGTTGTTGACTTCTATCCGGTGAATGTTTCGTTTGATTCAAGTGAGCCTGTTCCGTCTTTGGGGAATAACACGTTCGGTGTTGGAAACATCGGTCCAGGTTCTTCTTTTATTGTCAACATTACGGTGAATGTGAGTGCGGCAATTGCGAACGGCACAGTGCTCAACAATTCGTTTAATGTGACGTTTGCGAATGTGTCGGGTGTTAATCTTACGTTCTCGAACAGTACGTTGACAACGGTGCTTGGGAATCCGGTAATCGTGAGCATCAAGAATGACAATCCTGACCCGGTGGTGAAGGGTCAGCAGCTCAATTATACTATTGCCGTAAATAACACGGGTGATGACACTGCGTTTAATGTGATTGTATCGGAGACGTATCCGCCCGGTGTTGGGTTCCACGCAAGTGAGCCTGTGCCGACGCTTGGCAATGGGACGTTTGATTTGGGAACTATTGCGCCGGGGGGTGTTTTCCTGATTAACGTCACGGTGAATGTGTCCTCTGCATTATCGAACGGGTCTGTTCTGAATAACAGCGTAAGTACCACGTATCGCAACAGTTCCAATGAGCTGAACGGGGTGAGTACTTCTGAATTGACGACGGTTATCGGATTCCCCGTGGTATTCACGGATAAGGCAGACAGTCCCGACCCGGTGCCGAAGGGGACAACGCTCACGTACGTCATTTCGGTGAACAATACGGGTGATGAGGTTGCGTACAATGTGACGGTGTTCGAGCTGTATCCTGCAAATGTGGCGTTCAATGGAAGTACGATTGCTCCGCTTGATGCCAACAGCACGTTTGCGCTTGGCAATATCGGTCCGGGCGGGTTCACATCGCTCAACATTACGGTGAATGTGAGTGCGGCAATCGCGAACGGTACAATCCTTAACAATTCGTATAACGTGACATTCGCCAATGTTTCGGGTGTGAATTTGACGGTGTCGAACAGTACGTTGACGACGGTGCTTGGTGCGCCGGTTATTCTGAATATTAAGTCGGATAGTCCGGACCCGGTGGTGAAGGGTCAGCAGTTGAATTATACGATTTTCATTAATAATACGGGTGATGATACTGCGTTTAATGTGACGGTGGTTGAGGGGTATCCG
>QZIM01000002.1 GCA_003599055.1 Candidatus Woesearchaeota archaeon | reverse complement strand
ATACAAATTTTCCCGCACGTCATTGACGAAATCAAGGCACGCTGGAAAGAAATCGCAAAAACCAGCGGGGCAGACGTTTGCCTTATCGAAATCGGCGGCACCGCGGGCGATTGGGAAAACCAATGGTTCATCGAGGCAGCACGACAACTCAAGCGCGAAGTCGGCGCAAACAACGTGCTTTACACGCACGCCACATACGTCCCTTTTTTACAGAACGTGCAGGAACTTAAAACCAAGCCCGCACAGCGCGACACCGCACTCCTTCGCGAAAAAGGCATCATTCCCGACATTCTCTGGCTTCGCAGCGACCAAACCATTGATGAAAAAACCAAGAAAAAACTCTCCCTCTTTTGCGATGTTGAACACGTCGTTGCTGTTCCCGATATGAAAACAATTTACGAACTCCCGCTCGTGCTCAAAGAGGAAGGCGTTCCCGCAATACTCTCATCACGCCTTGGCCTCCTCACCCGCGACACAACCGAATGGGAACGCCTTGTTACCCGCATCAAAAACCCAAAAAACCGCGTAACAATCGCCCTTTGCGGAAAATACACCGACCTTCGCGACAGCTACGCATCAGTCATTGAAGCACTCGTCCACGCAGGCGCGCACCTTGGCTGCGGCGTTGACATCAAATTTGTCGAAACATCCGAACTTGCAGACTTTGACGATACCGGCATACACGGCATCCTTGTCCCCGGCGGCTTTGGCGCAAGAGGAGCAGAAGGAAAAATCCGTATGATAAAACACGCACGCGAACACAAAATACCTTATCTTGGCATTTGTTTGGGCCTGCAGCTTGCCGTTGTGGAATTCGCGCGAAATGCGTGCGGGCTTGCGAACGCACACAGCACCGAACTTGACCCCACAACCAAACACCCTGTTGTCATTTACCTCCCCGGACAAACAGACACGACGAGCAAAGGAGGCACTATGCGCCTTGGCAGCTATCTTGCCGACCTTGTCCCCGGCTCCCTTGCCGCACACCTCTACCAAAACACGCGCGCAACCGAACGGCACCGTCACCGCTACGAAGTCAACCCAAACTATCACGAAATTTTGGCACAGGGAGGGCTTGTCATCTCCGGAACGAGCCCTGATAAGCGGCTTGCCGAATTCATAGAACTCCAAAACCACCCTTTTTTTGTCGCATCACAGGGCCACAACGAGTTCACGTCACGCCTCGAAAAGCCAAACCCTGCGTTCTTTGGGTTTGTCAAGGCAGCGCTTTTGCGCTCTTCTTTTGCGCCCTCAATTCCGCTGCAACCTTCTTAAACGCCTCAACCTGCTTTTCCGTCAGTGCGCCAAAACGAATATACTTCATCTTAATCTCGCGCAAAAACGCATTCTGCTTGTAGAAATCCTCAGGAATCGCAAAGAGCTTTTTCATCTTCAGATTCTTAATCGGCTGCGCAAGCTCTGCCTTTTGGCAATCATAACACACGGGAAACTGCGTCCTTGAGACCAGCACAAAATTCTTCTTACACCGCGCGCACAAGTGCTTAAACTGAATCATACCCCCTCAATTGTTCCCGAGTATAAAAAACTACCCGAGAACCGCGACAAGCGTCCAGACTGCAAGAAAGCCCCAAATAAATACCGCAAACCAGCTTTTTGCAAAAAAACCCATCGGCGTCCTCGGCATTGCGGCCAAAACCCTGTCAAACGCGCCAAAATACGGAACATAACTCATTTTTATCAGAGCAGAGGCAAGGAACGCGCACGCCATAAATACGACAATGCCGACTGCCTGCAGGACAAGATACGACAAAACAACTGCGATGACTCCGTAAAGAATCATCAGTACTTCCGGCTTTCTCAATAAAGACCTCGCCCAATCAAGAACTGCGTGCGGACAGCACAAAAGCAGGACAAACTTTACCAGCACAAGCAACGCGCCAACCAGCGCAACAAGTTCAATCGGAGTCACAGCAAGGGAATGCAATCAGCCATATAAAATGATGATTAACCACTCCTGAAGAATTACGAACATTTAACAAAAAGCAACGCCTTTTTCACCCCATACTTACGTTCGGAGGACCATATGAAAAAGAGCATAGGAATACTGGCTTTTGGGGTTGTGCTGCTTGCCGGGCTTGCATTTGCCCAAATGGACGAAATTACCGGCGACTTTAAGCGGATGACGCAATACCCAATGGGCTACGGAATGATGGAGTGCGGCGACGGATATAGCCGTATGCACGCGGGCAGAGGAAATATGTTCCTCGGAATGACTTTGCTGATGGGGCTCCTGCTCACCGGAATCGTCCTTCTCGTCTGGCTCAGCGTCGTCCTCTTGTGGCGCAAAGTCCAAGGCAAAAAATAATTTTTTGTTTTTTCTTCTTTTTTTCTCAATACATTTAAGAAGTAAGACTCCTTTCCCTAACCCGTGAAAAGAGGCCAGGTGCGTTCAGAGACTATTGTGCTTGCCGTAGTACTTCTTATCGCGCTTGGCGGCATTCTTTTCCTTCTTGGAACATCAGGACTTGCCGCATACGGCGTGAGCGAAGTCTACCGCGGCGGAATTGCCCAAGTGACTGAACTTCCGCGCTATGTCCCGGGAGGACCCGAGCCGCAATTCCCCGCAGGCGCAGAGAACACCGTTGGCTCGCGAACACCTCTCGTCATTATGTTCAAAGGCGAATTCCGCAACATCAAAGAAATGAGCGTCTGCTGGAACGACCTTGCATTCAAGATTCCCGCACCGCAGGACGCCTTTAGCTGCTATTCGGTGCCGACAACCGGACCTTCGCGCGAAGTTACCGGCTGGTTCTGGCCCGACAACTCCGCCGCACCGCGCCCGCTTTACCAACTCGGCGGCGATGTTTACTGCTACGAGAATACCCCTTACGACCGAGAACAGCTTATGGACCGTATTTACGAAATCGGCAAAGAAAAAGGATGGGCATACGGCAAGATGAACAACGAAGATGTCGTATTGTGCCTTAAAGGAGAACGGTTCTTATTCCCCCAATGAAACCAAAACTCACCATACCCGCGCACGCAAAAAAAGCAGCAAAACTCGCGCTTCAAATACGGGAAAAACTGCCCGCCCGCCGCAAATTCGGCATTACAAAAGAACAAGCCAACAAGCTCGGCATTGCAAGCGGCGTTGAGCGCGCAAAACAAATCATCAGGTCATCATCATTACCCTGGGACGATGCCGTGCGCGTCGCCCGATTCTACCAACGATTCAAGAACAGGGAAGGTCCCCGCGCGCAAGGCGCAATAGACCTTTGGGGCGGACGGGCGTTCGGCAAACAAGCAGTTGCATTTGTGAAAAAGAACAAAACGCGCAGGCACCCGCTTACCTGAGCGCGGCTTTCACCGCAGATATGAATTCTTTCTTATCATAGGGTTTTGAAAGATACCCCGCAACATTCGGAGACCTGAACAATTCTTCCTTTTCCTCCGAAGTCATCTGCACCGATGACACAAAAATAACTTTCACTTTCACCTTTGGCAGGATATCTTTTGTCTGCATACCGGGCATCATAATATCAAGAAGCACCAAGTCAACCTTATTCGTTTTTAACTTCTCAATGCACTCCTCTCCGCTGCCTGCAAGAACCACCCGAAACCCCTCTGACTCAAGAACCAGCCGGTTCATCTCCCGAATATCCGGCTCATCATCAACAACCAATATTGTTTTCTTCATCACGCGACCCCCTCCTTTCGATTTAACGGCAAGGCAAAGGAAAACACCGTCCCTTCATTAAGTTTACTCTCCGCCCAAATCCTGCCCCCGTGCGCCTCAACGATACCCTTGCACACGCAAAGCCCAAGGCCTGCACCCTTGCCCCCGTACGGCTTTGTTATTGAAAAAAACGGAGTGAACAACCTGCTCATATCCCCCTCAACAATGCCGCGACCCTTATCGCTCACACTCACAACGACTTCGCCCGCGCTTTCTTTTGCAGTCACCAAAATTTCCCTTGTCCCGCTATGCTTAATCGCATTATTAATCAGGTTGATAAGCACCTGCGTAATCCGGTCCTTGTCAAGTTTCAGCAGCGGCAGCCGGGCCACCTGACACGACAGCCTGATTTTATTTTCCAACGCAGACTGTTTCTCAAGCGCAATTACCTCCCGCACAATATTCTCAAGCGACTGCTCTGATACTGTTATCGTCAACCTCTTTGCATCAATACGCGTGACATCAAGCAAATCATTAATCAGCTTATTGAGCCGAAGAAGGTTCCGCAAGACCACGCCGAGCGTCTCCCTGTCCCTTGCAGAGCGCGTCCTCTCAAGCAGCATCTGAATCCCAAGCCGCATCGGAACAAGCGGCGTTCGCAACTCGTGAGAAACCATTGAGAGGAAAAGAGTCTTTGTCTTTTCAATATCCTTGAGCTGCCTGTTTTCCTCCCGCAAAACATCCTCTGCAGCCCTTAATTTTTCAATTGCCTCCCTGCGCTCAATAACCTGCCTGCCCGCAATCAGGCACAACACTCCCGCACTTAACGCAACAAAAGCAATAGCAGTCGTCAGTGCCATAGGAATAGCAGTCCCGCCATACCCCAGCGGGCGACCATACAGATAGCCAAGCAAAATCATTGCAGACACGGAAAAGACAAAACCGGCAAACGCAACAGGAACCCAGATGCTGATACTCTTGTTCGGCTCTTTTATACTGAACGCAATTGCAACCGCACTAAAAATAAATGAAACAGCAGTCACAAACGCCATTTGCCCAATCGGAATCCCTCCAAGACTCCCGTTTACCGCTGAAATGAAAAGCCGGTCAATCCCAACCTCGACACCCGCCCAAAGCTCAAACAGCCGCACCGCCGCAACAACCAAGACTGCCGCCAGCATACTCCCTGCCACCCTATTCTTCCAGGAAACACTGCAGGCCGCAATACACAATGCAGCACTCAGTAAGATGAATGACAGCGCAGTATTCGGCGCCATCGGAATATACGCCGGATTAAAACTTGCAAGAAACAGGCGCTCCATAACCCACGCAATCAGGGTAAGGCAGCCAAGAACAACCGGCACTGCTGCAAAAACACAGACGAGCACGAAGACAATTTTTTCCTGTTTATCCGCCACGACAAGTCCCCTTTTGACAAAAAGAATACCTGCTGCGCATTTAAATGTTTGCCGTGATTCCCTACCTTGCGTTTGCAGTTTTATGGGGCTTCGGAAGAATTGAACTACGCCAAACCTGCGGTTTGTCTAGTTCAATTTTCCAGCGCGTAATGAGAAAAATGCGCTCAGCGCGTACAGTTTTATGGGGCTGGGAAGAATTGAACTCAGTCCAACCCCGTTGGGCTTGGCCAAGTTCAATCTTCCTGCACAACGTATGAAGAACACGCTTCGCGTTTTACTTTCTATGGGGCTGGGAAGAATTGAACTCCCGTCACACCCACCCCAAGGGTGTAGCCTACCACTAGCAGACAGCCCCGATTTGTTTACCCAGACGGCACGAATACCTGCCGTATGTCGTGGGGCCTTGAGCCCCACCGGAGCGCCTTCGATCAAACCTTTGTAAGGTTTGGCACGGCAGCCCCGTCTGTTTGTTTGCTTCTTTGCGATTGATTTATAAACGTTTCCTGTTCAAAATCAGATATGCCGATATGCTTCCTTTGCAAGAAAGAACCGGTTTTTGCCTTCAACCTGTGTGAACAATGCGTTGACCGCCAGGCCGCCTATGCATTCCTTCGCGCGCGGTGCGAATGCCCGCCAGATACCGAGGGTCAACAAGACCGTTTATGGTAAGCTTTGTCGTTGAAAAATCAACATCAAAAAGCGCATAATTGGCGTTCTTTACGCGAACCTTGTACCCTACAATAAGCCCGTTTGGCGTTTCTGCAAACTCAATCACTGCCGCATCCTCAAAACCCTGGCCGGGCCGCCTCAATTCAGCCTCAAAATAGTGATGTTTTCTCTGCTGCTTTCTTGCATACATTGCAGCACGGCCCCGAACGTTATCCCTTTGCAAATCACTTGCATAAAACCGCTCCCAGTGCCCGTCACGGGGGTCCCGCACGTTTATCTTGAATACGTGCGGAAGGGAAACCATTTGCTCAACCGCCCCATCATAGGTTTGCGCAATAACCGGATTTATCACCGAGCATACCTCCTGCCCTTCCCGAATCTTGCGGTTATCGCCCCAATACGCCTCAAACTGAACGTACTCATCGATGGTGACCCTGCGAAGCCCTATTTTCTCCATACCAGTCACCCGCTGAGCAACGCTATAAAAAATTAACCCTTTATTGGTAACAAACAACACGCATTTCCCTGCGCGCAATATTTAAATACGCCACGCCCGCAGAAGACTCCTTATGCAAAAGAGGTTTGCCTTACTGTTCTTCCTTGCCGTAACGCTCGCGCAAGCACAAGTCCTCTACGATATGCCCTATGACGGCACGTATCCTTCAGTGAGCTCAGACCAGGTCGGCAACACCAGCATTCCCCGCTTCTCCAACTTCCCCCTTGACAACATCCACATCCTCAGACTTCAGGAAGCATCCCTTGCCCTTGGAAACAACGTGAGCCTTATTCGCCAAGACCTCAAAAACTACGAAGCAGAAAATATGAGAATGCGGCAGGAACAGGGGCGTGAACTGAGCCAAATGCGAACAGACTTTGAAACCTTTGAACGCTCAGTCCTCGCCCAGCTCGGCGCAATGCAAAACAGCATCAGCCAAGTCGGACAACAACAAGCCGCCCCGCAACTCCAAGTCCCTGCAGCAACATTCCCGCCCTACCTCATCGTCCTTCTCGGCGCGAACATCTTTTTGCTCGTTGTCGTCATCATCCTCATCTTCTGGCTTCGCGAACAATACTACGTCCACCGCGAAACGCACAAGGAAGAACACATCCATCCCGCGCCAAAAGAACTCATCGAATACGTCAAGCACCAGATCTCACACGAGAAAAAACTGCACGACATCAGAATGGAACTTGCCGGCAAAGGATGGACCCCTGGCATCATTGAGCACGCAATACACGCGGCACGGGAAAAATAGTCACTCGGTCATTTGCCGTATAATGCCGACCAAGTCCTTTCGCGACCGCGCAGGAGGATTTGGGCAGAACAAAAGCCGGCGACTCATCATCCTTCGTACACAAATGCCCGAATTCCGCAAGGGCATTTGAAGAACTTTTTCTGTCAGCAGAACTGAACAGGCAAACTGAATCCACAATCTCAAGCCCGCTGCCATTTAACCGCAAATAATCAATGAACAGAGCGAACGTTCCCACACGAACATCATACATCACCAGCTCAGGAGCCATCAACTCAGAGCCATCCAATTTACGATAGAAGCCCAACTGAAAGCGGTTCGTCACGTGAAAAACGTGGTCCACGCCGTCGTATTCAAGAACCTCTGCACGGCACCGAACCTCACGCGCATCACCAAGCAAACCCTCAAACGGAACCGCATACG
Organism: Candidatus Woesearchaeota archaeon; assembly: GCA_003599055.1. GTDB lineage: Archaea > Nanobdellota > Nanobdellia > Woesearchaeales > ARS49 > SURF-65. The sequence continues at coordinate 138,172 of QZIM01000002.1, read as the reverse complement.
GCTCCCGCAACAAACGCTCATACGGGCAATCATCAGCCATCCGCCAAAGGCAAACCCTGCCCTTCAAAAGCGTTTCGACGCATAACTCTTATAAACCCTGCATTTTGCCGCCTGCGGATGACCTTGGCAGACCTTCTCTACGACGAAGACGGCTTTGTTGACCCGTTTATCGAACAGTTGATTGAAAAAGGAGCGGTCGCGAAAAGAAGGCGGGCAAAATATGCCCCCTGCGAACCGATTCCCAAAAGAAAACACTGGAAGAACTACACCGGAACGTTTCGGGACGAGAACAGCAGGAGAGGACCCAAGTACTGGAAATCACAAAAATCCCAAACCCCCCAAAAATACATCTCAAGAGAGGGAGAAATTATCGAGGCAATCACGCGCATTCTGGAAGGAACATCAAACCCGCACGACTATGCAGTCTCCGCCTTTGCAGATGAAGCACGGCTTCGCATCGCATATATTCGGAGAAGACAACAAGCCGCAGCCACTCCGTCAGCCATTATGCGGTTGAACGATGATGAGCTCAGGCAACAGCTCGGCATCAATTTGCCCTATGGGAAAAGCAAGTAATCTTTATATACCGTCCCCTGACCTTTTGCCGTATGGTCCTTGACAAACTCAGCGAAGGGCTCAAAGGCACCCTCCAAAAAATAGCGAAAGCAATGTTTGTCGATGACAAGCTCATCAACGAACTTGTGAAAGACATCCAGCGCGCGCTCCTGCAGTCCGATGTCAACGTGAAACTGGTCTTTGCGCTCACCACAAAAATCAAGGAGCGCATAACGAAAGAACAAACGCCCGGCGCACTGACGAAACGCGAACACCTCATCAACATTGTTTACGAAGAACTGACCGCGTTCCTTGGCGGCGAAAAATCTGAACTTGCCCTGCCGGACAAAAAACCCGCAAAAATAATGCTCATCGGACTTTTTGGCTCAGGAAAAACCACCACCTCAGGCAAGCTTGCAAAATATTTCATGAAACGCGGCAAAAAAGTCGCGCTCCTTGGACTTGACGTCCACCGCCCCGCGGCAATGGACCAACTCCTGCAGGTCGGCAAAGGAATCAACGCGCCTGTTTTTGTTGACAAAGGAAACAAAGACCCTGTTGCCATTTACAAAAAATTCGAGCCTGAATTCAAGAAATTTGACCTGCTCATCATCGACACCGCAGGACGCGACGCACTCTCCTCTGACCTCATCTCGGAACTGAAGTCCGTCCACGAAATCGCCCAAGTTGATGAAGCGCTCTTGGTCTTGTCTGCAGACATCGGACAGGCAGCGCAGGCACAGGCACAGGCATTCCACGAAGCAGGCACAATCACCGGCGTTATCGTCACCAAAATGGACGGAACGGCAAAAGGGGGCGGCGCCCTTTCCGCCTGCGCAGTCACCGGCTCACCCATCAAATTCATCGGGGTTGGCGAGCGCGCCGACGACCTCGAACCGTTCAACCCCAAGGGATTTGTCGGACGGCTTTTGGGAATGGGCGACCTTGAAGCACTTCTCGAAAAGGCAAAAGAAGCAATCACCGAAGACGAAGCAAAAGACCTCGAGAAAAAACTCCTCAAAGGAGAATTCAACCTCCTTGACCTTTACTCCCAAATGGAAGCAATGGCAAAAATGGGTCCCCTTGGCAAAGTCCTTGAAATGATACCCGGCTTTGGCAACATTTCCCTTCCCAAAGAAGCACTCCAAGTCCAGGAAGGCAAACTCAAAAAATGGAAAATCGCCATGAACAGCATGACCAAAAAAGAGCTGGAAGACCCGGAAATTATCGACGCGCAACGAATAGAACGCATCAGCTTGGGCAGCGGCGTTCCCATCAACGACATCCGCGATATGATTAAACAATACAAACAAAGCAAAAAAATGGTCAAAATGCTCAAAGGCGAAAACCCCGAACGCCTTATGAAAAAGCTCAGCAGAAAAGCAGGGCCGCAGCTGAAGTTCTAAATAGCGTACTGCCTTAACCGTTCAGAAAGCGTTGAGCGCGGCATCCCCAATTCCTCCGCGCTCCTCTTCCTGTTAAACGCATTGCGCTCAAGCACATCCCTGAGCAGCATATGCTCAAACTGCGCAACCATCTCCCGATACGGGCCGATTGCAAGCCACGCCTTAAAATACCCCTTTGCACTGCACTCGCGCGCCTCCCTTGCAGATACGTGCAGCTGAAAAACACTCCGCGCAAGACCCAGAGCTTCCGCCGCCCTTGACTGGTTTTGCCCATACCGCGCATACGCATCCTGTAAAATTCTTGCACGCACGCAATCCATCATTTCCTCATAACTTCCTTTCGGAACCATATACCGCTCGTGCCGATAATAATCCATAATGTCAAACCCGATTACCCTTTCCTCTTCACCGGTCACAACCGTTGCAGACATTTGGCCATTGTCCCTGCCTGAAGGAACCGTGTTCAAAAACGTCACTTCCCTTTGCCGTGCACGGCAGAATGCAAGAAAAAAGTTCCGCTGCCCTTCCCGCTGCACACGAACAACCGCATCCGCAGACTCTGACCCAAGCGTGAACTCACGCGAAACCTCAACTGCACGGAAAACACGCCCGCTCGGAACCCTGATGCGCGCCTCAAGCGGCGCAGGATTTATCTTCCACAACATAGAGGCCGCGCCCTGCACGTTCTTTATAAATCTAATGGCAGATTTCGACGCACTTGCTCGTGCACGCCTTTTGCAGGATGCTCTGGCACGAAGACGGCTGGTGCAGATACGCGCAGGCCTGCGTGCAGGCAGACGGGTCAGCAATCGAGCCGCAGTTTGCCTTGCAAAGAGAACGCTCCTTTTCCGCACAGGCAGCTTTCGCACTTTGTGCACACTCATCCGCACACAATTCCTTACACGACTTCTCCTTTGGCAGCTCAGGCTCTGCAACGGTCACGTTTACTTTTGGCTGTTCGGGAGGACTTTTCACTTCCGGCACAAGCACCGGCACCGCGACTTCCCTTGGCTCGTTTGCCGCCTGAACTATCGGCTTTGACACTGCCTGTTCTGCCGTCGGCGCAGCAACACACGCTGCAAGCAGGATGAAAAGAAGAATTATTTTTTTCATAATGGCTACAAGAACACGCCCTGTTTAAAACTTTTTTGCCAAAAAGCGGCGAATGATGTCCGGATTAAGCACTTCCGGATGAAACGTGCACCCAAAAACATCTTTTCCCGGAATCCTGAATACACAAGGCGCGCCATCAGACCGTGCAAGAACGTCAAAATTTCCTTTCGGCTCGAGCGTATAGAGAAAATACCCGCTTGCACCCTCCAATACTAGCTCGTTTTCCCTGACCGCCTGAATCGGACGCACCCCGATGACCGTCTTTTTATCAAGCTCTGCACCAAACACCTTTGCAATCACCTGCGCCCCGGCACAAATACCAAGCACTGCCGCAGCGCAGTCCTTCAGCCAGGACCAATCACCCTCAAGATACGCAAAATCCGCCAAGGCAGTCCCTGAAATGATGATTGCCGACGCTGCAGCAATGTCCTTTTGCGTTACCTTTGACCAATGCACTATTCTTGACTTTGGAATAATTGCGCTTAGCGGCTGCACGAACTCACGCTCGCTGAGCTCTTCCGCACACGTTGAAATGACCAACATCATTTTTCCACCAGCCGCGCCTCTTCAATCCGCAAAACACCCGCGTGCGCTTCCTCTTCTTTTTTAACCCGCACAAGCCCGATTCTCTTCTTAAAAAGCGGAGCATCCAAAACCGTTGATTCAAACTCCCCGCCCTCACCCGCAGGATTAATCCGCGCAGTCTCTGCAAGGCGCTCAAGAACATCCACTGTCTTTGGCACGATTTTTTCCCCAAGAAGCGAACTTACTCCCTCTGCCGCAACACCAGATATGATAACATCATACCCCTCACTGACCACTTCGCGCAGCAACACCACCTGGTCCTTGAGCCAAAGCGGGTTAAAACACCACAGCCCCAACACGTGACAAATACGCTGTACGCGCGCTGCCTGATAGGTTGAGCGAACCGCGCCCGTCACGACCCCTTCAATACCGTACGTTTCCTTTGCCGCCGTAATTGCCCTTTGCAAGTCCGCAAGTTCAGTTTCCTTCTCGCCCTTGGTTGTCACGCGCACAAGCGGCACGCCAAGCGCCTCTGCCTGCAACCCCGTCAAGTCAATATTTGGCGTATGAAACATAAAACTTGCGGGGTTTTCGGAAACTACCGTAATCAAACAGGCAATTTCGTGGCTTTCCGCTGCCCGATGCAGGGCAAGCGTGCTGTCCTTTCCTCCTGAAAAAAGGATTCCGAGCTTCATCATATGACTTCCAAGAAGTGATTTTTGCCAATAGCTTTTTAAATTATTCCCGAGCCACCCTCCCGCATGTATTCCGGAAGAGCGCAACTTGATGACTTGTACTCCAAACTTACCAAAAACTGCCCCGGAACGACCCGCAAAGAACGCCACTACTTCGACGGCAAAGCAACCCTTGAACGAACGATTGACGGACTGCGCCTTGACAGCGAAACGTGCACCATTGACGTTCGCGCAAACAACGACATCCCCTCCCTTTGCGACATTACCTACACCATCACCTCAGACTGCCTCCTGACCGAATTTAACGATGCCGACCTTGCAGACATTGCCGCAGGAAGAAACAAGAACGCCCTTGACCGACTCCTCCCGCAATCTCCCCTCAAAAGAGCCATCATTCGCAAAGGATTCACCAGAACTCAGGATACCACCGCAGCAGTGCGCATCGGCGGCGACGGAAAAGTCACGCGGCGCTGTTACGACCAATACGTCTGCACACTGACCGCCCAAAAACCGAACAGCACGTACTCACTTCTCAAAGCACACGCACTCCAAACTGACCCCAAAAAGGAAGAAAGAATTAAAAAGGGCAAAGCCACCGGAGGAAAACGTGAAAAGAGGACAAACAACGGCAACACTCCTTATTGTTCTGACCGTAGCACTACTGTCAATAGCGCTGGTGCTGAGCCAGCCGCAGCCCTCCTCCCAACAGACTAGCCTTCTCCCCCCGCCCAGCGTATCCGGCGGATTCACCGTTCCCGCACCAAGAGAATACGGCGGAGCGATTCGCGGCGTCGCCATCGAAGGAAGCAGAGCATTCCCGGGCGGCCGCGCAATTGAAACAGACATTCAAAACTGCTACACGTGCAGCTGCATCTCATCCGGCATCACCTCCATTGACCGCGCAATCGCAGAAAAAGTCTGCGCAGACAACTGCGGCGGAAGAATCGTTCAGGAACAAGCAGGCCCGTGCCGCTAATGTTGCAATTCGCGCATACAATGACCTCTCCCGAAGACACACTCAAAGAAATCATCAGACGCGCAAAAACGCGTTTATGACTCTCTTGAAGATAAGACAACGCTCATTGAACAAGACCGGGCGCAATGCGCCCGCCAAGGATAGCATCGCGTGTCCAATGAACCAAAACAAACAGCAGAGAACGAACTTATGATTTGCTATGACTGTGAACTCTTTTTTGGCTCAAAAGATGACATACCTTATCGGGTTGAGCCGTGCTAAATTATTCTTTACTCTTTTCCTTTCCCTTCTGTTTCACAATATAGACCTGCCCCTTCTTTGCCCGAATGACAACCTCGTCCCCCTGCTTAATTTTTGACGCCATCGTCACCACCTCAGGGAGCAAAATACGGTCTCCGCGAAAATCGAGCTCGCCGTGAACCTCCTGCTCAGGCTCGACCTCCTGCAACACCGCCTTTTTGCGCACGTTTTGGCGCTCTTCTGTTTTTGCCCGCAGGAATTTTGCAATCTTTTCCGCAATATTAAGACCGGTAACCTTTGTAATCCCCTGAAGGCCGGGGCTTAAGTTCACCTCAAGGACAAGCGGGCCTTTTGCACTTGGCAAAATGTCAACCGCGCACACCTCAAGCCCGCAACTCTTTGCAGCAAGCAGCGCTGCCTGCCTTGTCCTTGCATCAACATCAATTGGAATTCCCTGCCCTCCTGCGTGAATATTTGCCCTGCTCTCACCCTTTCCCGCAACACGCTTCATTGCCGCAACAACCTCATCACCCACCACGATACAGCGATAATCAGTCCCTCCCGTCTCGACAAACTCCTGAATCAAAAACGGTTGCTTGAGGAGCGCGAGCGCATCAACCATTGAACTTGCGCTCTCCTGACTGTCCGCAATCATCACGCCCTTGCCGTGCGTTCCCGCAGGAAGCTTAAACACCACCGGAAACTTGACCTTTTGCAGAATTTTCTTTCCCGCTGCAGCAGTTGCCGCAAGATACGTCGTCGGCTGCGGAACGCCGTTTTCCTGGAATTTCAAATGCGTGAGCAACTTATCGTGGCCAATCGTAAAGCTCGCCGCACGAAGCGGCATATACGTGTTTTCCTGAAGCAGCGTTGTTACCGCACGAAGCAACACTGCGTACCGAAAACTCCCGCGCGCATAAATGCAGTCATACTTTGGGAGCGGGTTTCCCTGATATAACACCCTGCCCTCCTTTCCGCCAAGCGATACTTCCAACTCCGCAACATCAATATGGTCAACAGAATCAAACTGCTTCCCAAGCGCCTCAATAAGCCATTTCGATGAAATGCTTCCAAGCGATATCAATGCTGCTTTCATAAACCACCCTTTAAGGGGTCAATCAAGAACCCTTTTTTTAAAATGTTCTGGCCGATAAGCACGCGATACTTCATATGCGAACGGTCCGCGAGCGTGAACTCTGCCGAGCACAATTCACCGGAAATACTCACATCCGCCATCACCACACCCCGATGCTTGCTCCCGTGCGCGGACTTGATAAGAACCCGGCGAAGCTCCTTTCCCAAACCCAATTCCGCCGCAAGCCGCTCATCAATACTGCTCTTGGTCGCCCCTGTATCAACCCGCGCCATCACTTCCTTTTTTCCTGATTTTCCGAATACGACCACGCGCGCAGTGAGCCCAATTGTAATTCGGTCTTTCATTGCTTCATGAACGGGAACAGCAAGACGTCCCGAATACTTGCGTTGTTTGTCAAAAGCATAATCATCCGGTCAATCCCAAAACCAATCCCGCCCGCAGGAGGCATTCCAAACTCGATTGCCTCAACAAAGTCCTCATCCATCGGGTGCGCCTCTTCTGCTCCTGCGCGCAATTGCGCCGCCTGCTCCTCAAGCAGCTTTCGCTGAATTACCGGGTCGTTGAGCTCAGAATACGCGTTCGCAATTTCCATCCCCGCAATATACGGCTCAAAGCGCTCAATGAAATGCTCATTTAAGTGCGGCTCACGGCACTGCTTGCACAGCGGCGTTGACTCAAGCGGGTGATGCGTGATGAACGTCGGCTGAATGAGCTTTGGCTCAACCAAGTCCTCAAAGAGTGCCTGAATCAGTTGACCTCTGGTCAAATTTTCTTCAACCTGAATCCTGTGCTGCGCACAGAGCTTTTTCATATCATCAACACTAATTTTTTCCGCATCGATTCCCGCAAACTTTTGCAATACCTCAACCATCGTATAACTCGCCCACGGCTTTTTCACGTCAATCTCGTGGCCCTGATATTCAAATTTGGTTGAGCCGTGAATTGCCTTTGCCGCGGCAACATAAATGTCCTCAATGAGCTCTTTCATCGTCATATAGTCGCCGTACGCCGAATACGCCTCAACGCTCGTGAATTCAGGATTATGCGTCCGGTCAATATCCTCATTTCGAAACAGGCGGCCAACCTCATACACTTTCTCAAACCCACCGACCAAAAGGCGCTTGAGGTGCAGCTCGGTTGCAACGCGCAAATAACAGTCCATCTTGAGCGAATTAAGATGCGTCTTAAACGGCTTTGCATTCGCCCCGCCGTAAATCGAGTGAATAATCGGCGTGTCAACCTCAAGATAGCCGCGCCTGTCCAGTTCGCCCCGCACTGCATTGATAATCTTTGAGCGCTGCACAAACGTCTCACGAACGTTGGGGTTCACAATCAGGTCAACATACCTCTTGCGATACCGCTGCTCGATATCCTGCAAGCCGTGCCATTTTTCCGGAAGCGGACGCAGGCTCTTGCATAGCATCGTGAAATTCTTTGCCCACACGGTGACTTCACCGGTTTTCGTCTTGAAAATCGTCCCTTCAACCCCCAGCCAGTCACCCACGTCCGCAAGCTTGAGTAGGTCGTATGTTTCCGGCAAGTCATCAAACTTGAAATAACACTGAACCTTTCCTGCGCCATCAAGCAAATGCAGGAACGTTGCTTTTCCCATTCGCCGCAAACCGACGATTCTGCCCGCAACCTTCACCGAATCATTCGTTCGCTCCTCGAGCGCGAGCTTTTCATACTTTTTCTGCAATTCAACACTCTTATGCGACGGGTCGTACGAATACGGATACGGGTTGATTCCCGCCTTCAAAAAATCATCACGCTTTCTTTTGCGCTCTGCAATTAATTCCTCTTCAGTCGGCATACGACAAAAAAGCAGAAGTGAGTTTTTAAAGGTTGTGGGGGGCGAACGGGCGAATCCTTAGCGACTCCCTGTTCTCCAACACCATAATTTCACCGTTGTTTGGCGCATATGCAAAGAGCTTTCCAACCCTCTTCCCTTCCACATAATATCTGAGCGCTGCGATGACCCCTCCGTGCGTGATGAATAATGAGACGTTTGGCGCGCACGCAATACACTCATTAAACCCGGAAATGACACGCTCCTCAAAGCCCTGCAAAGACTCTCCTCCTTTTGGAGCGTATGTGTACGAGTCAAGATTGTTGCTCCGGATGTGCCTCTTCAACGTGCCAGAAGGCAACCCCTCAAAAACTCCCTTGCCAAGCTCACGCAACCAGGACGCATAGACTATCGGTGCGGAAACCTGCTTTCGAACCTCCTCTGCAGTTTCTTTTGCCCGAACCAAATCACTGCAAAAAATCCGCTCAATTCCCGCATCCCTTAGCAGGACGCCTGCGGCATACGCCTGCTCAACTCCCTTCTGCGTCAATGCAGAAGGAGACCAGCCCTGATGAATCCCGTTCACATTGTCCCACGTTTCCCCGTGACGAAGAAGATACACGCGCTTTTCTGCACTCATTTTAACGGAATCACCGACTGCACCTTTTTCAGAACTTCCCCGTGCAGCTGCTCGGGCGCACACACCAGCCCTCGTGTAAATACTCCTGTTCGCGGAACATTATACGCCAATGAATTTCCAAAGTAGTCAGTCAATCTCCCGCACGCAGCCCGCAAAATCACATCCGGCGCAAGCGTATCCCACTCGTGGGCCTTTTGCCGCTCATAAATGTACACATCCGCAGTGCCCTCTGCTACTGCCATCATCTTGCACCCAAGGCCGCCGCTTCGCCACGCCCGCCGCATTCCAAAATTTTGCGCCGCACGGTCTGCATCTTCCTTCGAAAACTTGTTGGAACTGAGGATGAGAACCGCATCCTCAAGCGCGCAATCATTGACGTGAATCTCGCTTGATTTTCCCTGACAAATCTTGCGCGCTCCCGCAAACAGGCCGGGCGCCGCGTGATACAGAGAATCAGTCATCGGCACATACACCACACCCAAAACCGGCTCTGTTCCGCACACCAGCCCAATATGCACGGCGAATTGCCCTGTTTGTTTTACAAAATCCCTTGTCCCGTCAAGCGGGTCAACAATCCAGGTGTATTCAGCACAAAACCTGCGCGAATCCTCATACCGCTCTTCACTTACCAGCGCGTGCTCAGGAAAACTCCTTTTAATCCTCTCACTTATCACCTCATCGCTTGCCATATCCGCCCACGTGATAAGACTCTCGTCCGGCTTTTTTTCCGCAGCAGAATCACCGTGCAGGCCAAGGATTTCTTTTCCCGCAAGAACCGCAGCATCCAGCGCAACATCAAGAAACCGGGAAGGCACAGGACTATGCGCTCTTTGATTTTCCATAGAAGAACCTCGCCAACGGATTCCCGTTTGACGGCGTATCTCCCTGCACAGTCTCTAAGTCAACCGACGGAAACTCCCTGCACAACTCATCCACCGAGGATACGGATGAGCCATCAGGACGAACACAATGGCCTGCCTTTACCTCACTATCGACGTATGCAAGCATATACAGCATCCGAATCTCCGTTGCAAGCGTTTCCGGCTTTGGCGCATTCGGCTCAGTCGGAAGGCGGGCAACATATGCCGCAAGCATTTGCTCATAGTTGCTTTGAAACTCGCGCCTGCACACGCGCACAAGCCGCTTAAAGTCAGGGGTCCCTAACATCGGTAAAAGAGGATTTGCATAAAGATTTGTCCCGTTCAAACCGTTTCCGTTTGCATTTGCTGTTTCCATTGTTTATACTGTCACCTGGTCAGGTCTTGCCTTGGCAACATATAAAGTTCAGACTATATAAAAATAACGATTTATTTTTGACTCATCAGTAACGCATATCCGTAATTATCGTGCATCATTCAGCGAAAGCTTTATAAATGGACTTGAAACCATTACTGTGTGGTTACAATGGGGGAATCCATATCACTTGAGAAAAGAATATTTCTCCTTACAGATAAGCCCAATCGGCACGCTGCAGAGCTTTGCGACGTTCCCCGCCACATCGAGGTTGACACCGGACATTGCCCTCCCGCACTTGACATCCTCCCCCGTTATGAGGCAATCATTATCGAAGGGCAAAGCAAGCTTGAAGAATTCTGCACAACCAACCAGTCAAACGTCTGCGTCCCTGTCCTTTTTGCACACGAGAAACCCATCAGCTCAGCAGATGCACACGACCTTGTCAGCACGTACAACCTGTTCAAAGTGGCAGACGAAGACGAAATAGACCAGGCGCTCCTTGACGCGCTCAGCGCCCGCGCAATCATCCGCTCCTACCTTGAACAACACCCCCGCGGAAAAGAAATACTCAGCCGGCAAGACCCGCCAAAATTCAGGAAAGCACTTGTCATCGCAGAAGAATTTGTCGCACTCTCACGCAGAGTACGAACAAACATCGAAGAAGACTACCGCAGGCTGTACCACGACATCATCGTCCCCGGAATGCTCAAATACGACCAAGAAAAAGACCCTGCAAAACGCGAGGAAATCGCCCGAACACTTGACCCTCACATTGAAACACTGATGGAAACATACGGCAATGCCAGCCTTAACTATATGGTCCGCGTCCTCGGAGAAGGGGAAAGCGGCGAAGCCACGGTCGGAAAAGTCGAAGGAACGCCGCGCGGCAAAAACTGGATTTTCCGCATTGTTGAACCCCGCGCAGGATTTACCGCAGAACAACTCGCAGAACAACGGCATCTTGACGCTGCCTTCTTCAGCACCCACCCCCAACTTGGCTTTTCCACCGCATACATCACCGCACCCTTTGTCCCAAAAAAATACAACGGAGAAAAAGCATTTGTCCTTATGGAATATATTGAAGGCGAACCCCTTTGGCGCGTCCTTGACGAACTCAATTCTGCGCACTCCCGAAGCGTGCGCAAAGAACTCGTTGATGAGCTTCGAAACACGCTTATCCATCAGGCACTCGCAATGGGACGCGTATGGGTTCACAACAAACGCCCCCTCGTCCCTGCAATTGCAAATGCCAAACCATCCCCCAAACAAGTGCAGGACTACTATTACCGGAAACTGAAAGGAACCCCGGAAAACTTTGAACGCCGTGCAGGATTAAACTTCCTTGACCCGCAAAGCGCCACGCTTTGGCAGGAGGCCACCAGATTTGTCTACCGAATCAGGACCGAGGATTCCCACGTCGTGCGCAACCGCGACCTCTCACACGGAAACATCCTTATCGGCCCAAATGAAAAGCCGACCGTCACCCAACTGCTCAGCCAGTTCAGCGATGAAACCGGCGCGCATATTGACCCGGAGAAAGTCCGGACACACCTCCACAACATTGACCTCAAAGAATGCCGGTGGGCACACTCACTTGAAGACGTCGCCCGCCTCGTCGTCCAGTACGGGACCAACTTCCTTCTCTACGACACATCGGATGCAAACAAGCCAAAAAGCACCATCCGCGCAAAAGCCGCCCGCCAAAGAGTCTACGACCTCGCACACGCGTATGTTCGCGCAATCGGACAAGAGGACCTTGTTGATGACAAGCTCACCCTCTCATCCATGCTGCTCTTCCGAACCCTTCGCGACCTTAACCTGTTTACCGGATACTGGCAAAGAACCTGCGACCAGTACGGCGCCCAGCAAATCTCAAAAACAGAATACGAAGACCGGCGGGAACGATTCACCAGAAACATCAAGCACTACTGCTTTTTTGCACCCATAATCTGCACAGAAGTTGCGCGGTTTGAACGCAAGGACTACCTGAAGGCAGCAAGCGCAGAAGACGCTGCGGCAGTACGCCCCGTCCTTGAAGAAATCCAGCGGCTCTCCGCAAAACAAGCCCAAACCTCCCAAGAGGGCGAACAGCTCAGCTCACGATACCTTGCAATTATGAATGACCCTGCACTTCCCGAACCCATACAAAACATTGCCCGCGTGTCCGCGCTTCGCTCAATGGTCCGCCGCATCGCCCATCACTTTGACCAAGAAAAAGAACCCCTCAAATACTGCCCATCACACTCATGAAAATTGAACACGCCTGGTTTGACGTGAACGGCTCACTCTATGAGATGACCGAAGACCGCACCGAACGCCTCCTTACCCAGATGTACGAGGCAATCGCAGACCACTCACCATACTGGCAGGAACGAAGAAAAAAAGGAGGGCTTTGGCGCAGAGAGCTTCAACGGGAATACCAAGAACACCTTGAAGACCGCGTGAACAAGCGCTCACACAAGCTCATCTTTCAAAACGCGTACGGGCTTGACCCTGACCTTGCACGCGAAGCGCAAAGACGGGCAAACATTGCAGAAACACTTGCGCCCGACCCGAAACTTTTCGAGCTGTTCCTCTTCCTTAGAGACAGAACAATCCCCTTCTCCTATTACACGAGCAGCCTCTCCAACGAGACCCGCCACACCCTTGACCGCCTCGGGCTTGACCGAAACCCGCCCTTCCAATTCACGTTTCGCATGCACGGCGAGCAAGGACGCGCATACGAGGGAAAACTCGAGCACGCAATGATGATTAAGCTGAGCGGGATTGCACGGGAAGACGCACACAAAATCATCTACGTCGGCGACCGCCCCGATATGGACACCCGCCCTGCAAGACGGGCAGGAATGAGCACCGCGCTTGTCTGGCAAAAATATTCACGGAACGGAACACGGCTTAACCACGTGGAAGAAATTCCCTGCACCCGCCCCTGCCGGCACTTCAGATGTCCTGATGTTTACTCACTGAAGCAAGTGATTCAGCAACTGGAGCAGTCAGAATAATCATTGAGCCGAGCATATTGAATGCTTTTTGCGTTATGACTATCAGATGATGCACCATCAAAAACTCAATCGGGCTTTTTGCCGCCTTCATTTTCTCCGTTGCCTGCTCCACAATTTTCTGCCTTGCCTCGGCAATTGCGGAAAACTTGTGCGGGTCAAACTTATAGAACACCTCATACACTTCCCGCATCATTGCTGATACACCCTTATACAATCCTGCAAGACTGCCCGCAGTCTTTGCGAAATCAGACCGGTGCTGCTCGATTGCCTGAACCAAATACTTGTACTCGTCCGCAATCTTTTCAATTTCCTGAACAATCGAATACAAGGGGCCTGTTTTCATACTCTTTGGCGCCTCATACTTGTTCAGGTATCTTCTGCAAACCGTCGTAAAATGATTGTTGCTCTCCTCGAGACTGACCAGATTCTTAAGCGCGGAAACGTTTTTTTCCGAAAACGCCTTTGCGCACTCCTCTGCCTGGCTGATGAGGAGAAGAAACGTCCTTCGCAGCATCGAGTCAAACCCCATAATATTGCTGCTGATGTTCTTGATAAGAATGCTCTTGCTGTCCTGCTCCACAATCTCATACCCGGTTGCATCCCGCAGATTTTTCTGAATCGCCTGAACTTCCTCAGGGTCATCGTAATACACTTTCAACTCATCAATTCCCTTGCGATACAGTGAATAAATAACACGCGGAGCGAGCGGGCCGTAATCCTTCATCCGCAATTCCGCCCGTTCTATGCGCATTTCCTGCTTGCAGCTTACCGTAATGAGCTGCCCTTCAGTTTCCACATTCAGCTCGTCCCCCTTCTTGACATTATTTGCCAAGCACCACTTGCGCGGCAGAGAAATCAATTGCGTTGAATCAGCGATTTGAATGACTTTTCGTTTCATAACACCCTCCGGGGCACCAAAACGACTTAAAATATATAAATCTTTTGCAAATTCATAAAAGTGTAAAAGTTATTAATATGCCTGATAACTTTATAGGTCTTATAATTTTTTAGGGGAAAATATATATCAAAAATGCACAATTGCCACCATCAGAAGTTCACTTGGGGGTGAAAAACCATGCGGGACGAAGCGAGAATGTGGAGCAATGACCTCCTCCTTGAGGAAGAGGAAGAAGAAGTTGACGGCTGGGATGCAAAGCACGACTGGGAACGCGCATTTGAGATAGGCGCTGAGGCGGCAAACGCGGAATTTGACTTAGACCCTTGGGACGACGACCTCGAAGACCTGTAATTGTCTTCACTCACGACAAAGCCCGGCGGTTCCTCCGGATCGCCGGGCCTTGTTCTTCTTTTCGCGGAACCGCACCGGTCATTTTTGTAATGACTTTTTCAAGAATTCTCCAAAAACAAACCTTATTCAAGAGCGGATTCAGCCAGCCCGTCGTAATGCAATAATTCCTGCTGAACGGCCTGCGATGATGGCCACGGTGGCCCTTCTTTGACAAAATCAGCCCTGACTTTTGCAGCACCCGCACAAACCCTGCCGGACGCACCTCGTGCGCCCACTTGTGAAACTGATTCGTAAACGCAATTCCGACAAAGAAAACAACCGCAACAAGACGCCAAAATCCGAAAAGGTACAAAACCGACGGGAAAAGCACCGGCAAACTCACCAAAAATGAATCACCGTTCGTCTCAAAATAATCGTGCCGCGTGATTCCCATCGGGTCACGATGATGGTCACGAAAACTCTTGAGAAGCGATTGCCCGACAACCGGCCAATCCTGAGACCCCCACGTGTCTGCCGCCCAGTGCACAAAACCCGATGCAAAGTCAGCAAAGACAAGCCCGATGAGAAGTGCGAGAAAAAATGTACCCGTCGAAACCCCTGAAACACCCCACGCAAGATACCCCACCATCGGCCAAAAAAGAAGCGCGCTCACTACCTCAACCCCATACATTATCCGGCTCGTCCTTACCACCCGTTCACCTGCCCGCCCCTTCAACAAGCAAGCTTAATTTCCCAAACGGAAGCACCCTTAGGGACTCCTCATCGACCACAAACACATCTGCATTCCGAAGATTCACCAAAAGCGGGCTCAGGAGCTCACCCTGCGCAATATCAGTCCCGTACGTTAACGGGTTGAACGCAGGCTGCACAATGACCGTCGCGGACCTGAATTTTGTCCTCACAAAACACTTGAACTTTTCCTTCTTTGCACCCTCCCGTATCACCACCGCAGGATGCTCGTGCCCCATAACGATTACTTTTGCCAAGCGCGTTGGAATCTCATCCCCGTGCACAATCAAGACATCCTTGTGGCGAAATTCAGGAACTTCGCGAATAGCAAGCTCCTTTGCCAGCGGACCGAAAATAGTGTCGTGATTGCCCTTTACCGCAACAACCCCTATTCCTTTTTTCCCAAAAAAATCCACAAGCCGCCTTACCTCGCGCCATTCCTGCCGCGACACCGTGCCAAACTCGTGCTTCACATCGCCGTTGAGTATCACACGCCTTACCGGAACTTGGCTGAGAATGAGCTCAAGCCGCGCAACAATATCACGAAACTGAAACCGTGGGACAAGAACGCCTTTTTTTGAAAGCGATTCCTCAAAGCCAAGGTGCAAGTCGCACACGATGAGCGTTTTCACCTCAGGAAGATACGTGCAAAGGCCAAAGGCAAAAACACCGGGCGCAAGCTCAATCATACACGAATTATGACGAAAACCCTTTAAATTGTTTGCCCCCTTTTGACCATTATGCGCATTGTTTCCCTTGCCCCAAGCTGCACCGAAATACTCTTCACACTGGGATTGCGCTCCGAAATTGTCGGCGTCACGAAATATTGCGACTATCCTTTGGCTGCAGAACTCATCCCGAAAATGGGCGGCTGGATGGACATTGATTTTTCACGAGTACTTGCACAAAAACCGGATTTGGTCTTCACCAGCACCATTGTCCAGCAGAACGTTGCAGAACGCGCGCGAGAACTCGGGCTTGAAGTCTTGCATACAGACCCCCGGTCACTGCCTGAAATTCTTGAAAGCATCCTTCAGACAGGGAACGCGGTTGGGAGAACACACCGTGCAGAAGAATTAGTCAGAGAGATTTGCGATGATGCGGACAACCTGCGCAAAAAGACTGAACACCTTCCGAAAAAGAAATTGTATGTTGAAGAATGGCCGCTCACTGTTAGCGGAAATTGGGTTCCTGACCTTCTTGAAATCGCGGGCGCAACCGGCATCGGAAAAAGCGGACAGCTCAGCTTTCGCGTCACGCCGCAAGACGTTGCCGCATTTGACCCTGATGCAATTGTTGTGAGCTGGTGCGGATTTGGCACGCGGGTTCCCCTTCAAAAAATCACGGAACGCACCGGATTTCGCAACCTTCGCGCAGTCAAGAACAGACAGGTTTTCGTTCTTGACGATACCCTCCTTAACCGCCCGGGACCCCGAATCATTGCAGGCGCGCACGCACTCGCCCGCAGCATACACGGCATCTGAGCAGCCATTTATAAATGGAAACTTATAAATTATAGAAATTCTTTTATAGGACCGCCCGCGAGCGAAGCATATGACCTATACCACTGACAGCGGAACGTATCGCCGCCACACATTCAAAATGAGCCTCACTGAAGCAGTCCGCGCACACGCAAACCACGAACAAGACATTGCCGCAAAGCACTACCGCGCAGCAATCGGAAGCGCCCAAAACGGGCACGCATACCTCTCCCAACTGATATTCTTCCTCCAATCACAAGCAGAAAGCACCAGCAACTGGCCGCTCAGTTCCGCGCTGAACCACGCACACAAAGGAGGATACACTGAAGAGCTCGATGCACTTTCAGCCCTTCTTGAAGACCCAAGCGTCAAAAAAGTGTACGATGAATACTTGGGCGCGATACGAAATTCACAACGCCCAGTCACCCGCAGGCTCCCCCGCTCCTCATTTGTTGACCCCACGCCAACGGGACGGACTGCACGGCCGTTTTGAAACAGGCAAGTTATATTGCTACCGGAATACACGGCACCGCGCAAAAACAGAATAACAGGCGCGCTGCCGAGTTCTTCTCGTCTTCGACTTCGAAGATGAACTCACTCCAACCCTTCGGGCTTGGCGAAGTTCAATTACGCGTGACAAACAACTCGAACACTATTCTTCGCAGAAGCAGTTTTATGGGGCTACGCGGAATTGAACTCAATCCGTTTCACGGCCGGAGTTCAATTCCTTGCTATGCTATCAACACAATTGCGCTTCGCGCTACCAACTCTATGGGGCTACGCGGAATTTAACTCAAAACGACTGCGTCGTCTGGAGTTCAATTCCTTGCTGACTATAGAACATAACAACACTTCGTGTTTCCAACTCTATGGGGCTACGCGGAATTGAACTCTCGACACTTCGCTTGGCGCTCGTTTCGGAAGTTCAATCCGCGCCCAGTATAGAAATGTAAATACGCTACGCGTTTGAAACTCTATGGGGCTACGCGGAATTGAACCGCGGCGACGAGGTCCCAAACCTCGCATCATACCCCTAGATCATAGCCCCGGGATACCTTCTTTCTAAAACAACCCTTTATAAAGATTGTTGCATTTCCCAAACAAAAAGAGGCAGAATGAAAGAACTGTTTTTCCTCCTGTTCGGATTGGTCGGCCTTTGGCTCGGAGCAGACTTGGGCATTCGCGGCGCAAAAAACATTGCCGCACACTTTCGCATCAGCCAAACATTCATCGGCCTTACCATTCTCAGCATCGGAACATCAATTCCGGAAATCGCCCTTGCCGTCACAGGAGGAATTGACCGCGCAGCAGGACTTGAAACGAGCGGCATCGTTGTCGGAAACGTCATCGGCTCTGCCGCAAACCTCTTCACCATCCTCCTTGGACTCGTCGGGCTTTTCGGAACCCTTCAGCTCAAGCGCAAAAATTTTGCGCGGGAAGCAGTCACGCTCATCGGGGCACTTCTTGTGCTCGCCGTTATGTTCTTTGACGGACGGCTCACCGTATTTGAAGGATACACTCTCATCATCCTCTACACGCTCTACCTTGCCCAACTCAGCAGGGAAGAAAACCTGCACGAAAAGTTCACCGGACGCAAACCCCAGTTACACCTCGGAAAAGACCTCGTGAACCTCATCGGCGGCCTTATGCTCATCGGATTCACCTCTGAACTTGTTGTACAAAACGGCATTATGCTTGCTGCTGCCTGGGGCGTCACCCAAACATTCGTCGGCATCTTTGTTGTCGGCCTTGGAACAGGCCTTCCGGAAGTTGCCGTATCCCTTGTCGCCCTGCGCAAAAGACAGCACGACTTATCCCTCTCCAACCTTATCGGAAGCAACCTTTGCGACCTTCTCCTCGCACTCGGTCTTGGCACTGCGATTGCAGGATTTTCCGTCCCGCGCAACCTGCTCATTTACGACCTGCCCGCACTGACCGTTATCACCCTCACAGTTCTTCTTCTCTGCAAATACCAAAAAACGCTGTCAAAAACCGCAAGCATAGGACTCATTTCGCTCTACGTTGCTTATCTTGGAATCCGCCTTAGCTTGTTTGGCTAACCCGCCTTATAGGACTGCAGTTTGCGCTTTGTTTCACGCACCAACTTCTCAAGAAGTGCCGCAGATACCGCCTCATCAGAACCCACAACGTGCACCGGAACCCCCGCAACAACCAACACCTGCTTTTTTCCCCGATGATGCATTCCTTCCTCCCTTGTTCAACCCTAATAAAAACCTACCGAATCAGCGCAACTATCTGCTCTTTTAGCACAGGCACGCTTTCCCGCGTCACCTGCAAAAACCACTTTTGCTGCGGGTACACGACCACTGTTGCACCGACAGAATTACAAAACCCAAGACATTTTGACCGGGAAACCCAAACCTTATCCCGCAAATTCTCAGCAATAACCCACTCCTTGAGCGCAGATGCGACTTCTTCGCCGCCAACACGCAGGCAACAGCTGCGCGTTCGGTCATCACGCACATTTACGCACACAAAAACGTGCGCCTTTGGGCCGAACTTTTCACGCACGAACATACTTTCGGACCTCTTTGGCAAACGAGGCAGGCTCGTGCACAAAGGGAAAGAAAAGCGCACCGTTCCCTGTCACAACCTCAAGACTTCCAAAGCGAAGCCATTTTGCAAGCCCGCGCTGGTGCACGTGCACTGCACGAATTTCGCCAAACGGGATGAATTTTGCGGGAACGATATGAATATCAAGCCCGCCTTTTACGAGCACCACTGCATTTCTTCGAATAAGCACTTCCAAAATGACGATTCCGCACAACGAGAAAACTCCCGCAGCGAATGAGACTGCATCAAATGCGCGGTCGTGCGCGTACATCCACAAGAACGCCAATATGATTACTACCGCATACTGCCACCAATAGGCATACCGGGAACGACGCGCGCGCATACATTCAGGCTTGTACGGGCACTTAAAAACCTATTGCTCAAAGAGCGCCTTTGTCACAATCGTCGCATAGCTTCCTTTCGGAAGCGCAAATGTCAGCGTCAGCTTCTTTTTCCCGGGACAGCGCTCATCATCCGCATCCTCAAGCGCAAGTCCTGACGGATACAGCTTCACGTGCCGCTCGCGCGCAATAAACATATGCGCATCGCTGAAAAAGTCAATCAGCTGCATCCCTTCCTGCTTTAAAACCTCCTGCACGATTGCCCTATCATCTCCCTGAACATTCATATCTCCCGCAACCAGCGGAAACGTTCGGTCCGCCAAGCTCCACCCTCTTGGAAACACCAGTTTTCCCGCCTCATACGGAACTGAGAAGACCTCTTTACTTGTCTTCCTGACAAGACGCTTCACGCATTCATTCCAAATATACGACTGGTACGCCGAGAAGAACAACTGGCGCACACCCGCAAACGTTTTTTGAAATGCACCCTTAAAGTCGATAGGGTTTTGCACCAAATGACGAAGCATTGCCGCTTCTGATGCACGCTCAAGCCCCATTTTCTCCACTTCAACAAGCAATTCAGCCCACCTGCCCCACTCCCGCGCAATCATCTTTCGCGCCTTGCGCACAACCCCCTTTTGATGCTTGGTCGTTGCCGTCAGCACTTTTTTGAGCGCAGACTCAACATCACCCCGCAAGACATCCTTTGCAATAAACCCCGTTGTTCCTTTCAGGCTTCCGAAACGCTGGCTGTCAAAATAATTCGGGATGCCCTGATTCACCGACTCAACATTCCTCTTTGCCGTCTCAATTTGCTCTTTTTCAAGCTCCCGCACCGTAATAATGAACTTGTTTCCGACAAGGTCACCGGTCCGAATTTGCTCATCCGCGAATCCGACGAGCTCTGAAGTGACGTTCTTTTCCCGAAAGACGCCCTTTTGCGGCTCGCCTGTCTCCGCCGAGAAGTATTGCACTGTTCTTGCGTGCGCGTCCTTGAGCCCGGCAAACCCGATTTTGTTAAACTTAACGCCTAAATTCCTTGCCAGAATCTTTTCCGCAGCAAACGTCGTGAGCCCCACCTTTGCCACCTTATAGACGGCAAATTTTCCTTCCGGCTTCCACTCCTTATCCGGAACCTCCTCAACAATGAAATCATCGGGAATTTGGCGGAGTTTCATAATCCATCTTTTCTCATTCAGTATAAAAAGTCACTGCAACGGGCCGTACTTCTTTTGCAGCTCGCCGTGCGCTTGCGCAAGAATTGCAGGATTGTCCTCTTCCCCAATCGTCCACTGCGGCGACGTTCCGAATTTCACGCGCCCAAACGATGAGAGCGAGTCTTCCTGAATATCAGGATTCGGATACCAATTGCCCTCCGCGGTTTCAAAAAGAGCAATAACCTGCGACTCGTCACGCACACAATCCAATTCCCGCCGCACCACACGATACAACTTAAGCTCATCCGCCTTCATCCCGCTGCGCTTTCGCTCAGTATAGGAAAGAACAAATCCCTCGCACTCAAGAACATACGACTCCCAGGACCGGGACCGTGATATCCCGTTCTCACTTCCCGTTTCATTCTCCCCGCCGGTCCGCTCGCCATATTTCATCACAAGACCTGCAAGGGACTCCACCAGATTATGCAGCCCTGATTCTTCACCCATACCATTGAAAAGTAATGAATCCCTTTAAAAAGCCTTCGGCAGAAACCATTATATATAAATTCCCCGAAGAGAAACCCTGAAAAAAGATGGATGACCTGATTAAACGCTTCGTTGAATTGCACGACCAAACAAGAGCGCTCATTGCGTCAGAACAAATCAGCGATGCGAAGAAAAAATACCTTGACGTCCTGTCCGCATACCAATCTATTGAGCACGGCAACCTTGACCCCCTCCACAAGCAAATCGCCCACGACCACGTCACATCGCTCTTCAAAGACCTCAATTCCGCCAAAGAACGCCTCAACGTGCCGTACAACCTCATCGCAGCAGCAGTCCTCATCATCGCATTCAGCATCCTTGTCGTCTTTAACCCAAGCATTGTCGGCCTTGCAAGCCTTGAAAACACGCTTGTCCTTCCCATCAACCAGACCTTCACCGAAAGCGGCCTTCGCACGTTCACCCTCGCAGACAGGCCCCTCTCCCTTGCCGCAAGCGGAACATACGAGGGCAGGGCAAAAATTTTCCTCAAACAGGGAAACCAGCTCCGCCTCATTATGAGTTCAGACAACGCAACAGGCGGCACGTTCACTGACTTTTGCCAGGAAACGTGCAGCATCATCGCAGAATCAAACAGTATTGAGCTGTTCATTGACATTGCGCCAAACAGCAGCCTCACCCTTGACGCCCTCACGTACAAAACAGAACGAAAACCAAATACTGCCCCTGCGTGGAAAGGCAGCAGCAGAACATTCAAGGCACCGCTCGGAAAACCGCTCACCATCGACCTCTCGGACTATTTCACCGACGCGGAAAATGACGCACTTACTTTTGCGAGCTCAGCCGCCGAAGGCCTTGACGTTGATGTGCGCAATTCCGTTGTAACGCTCACCGGCAAGACCGCAGGAACCAAAAGCATCGTCTTTGTTGCAAGCGACCTTGAAGACGTCACACGCGTCTCCGTAAGCGTCGATGTCGCATAGCACAATATTTATAAATCATCGAATCAGCATTCCTCAAAAAGGGTTCATCCATGAAAAAGGGGCAGATAACCGTCTTCATAATAATAGGAATCAGTCTTCTCTTCATTATCGGCGCAGCACTCTACCTCACCGGCAGGACACAAGAACAGGCGCTTGAGCTTGCCCAAATCTCACTCTCAGAAGTTCCCGAGCGCGCACAGCCCGTTCGCGACCTCATCCACAGCTGCCTTCTTGATGCGACAGAAGACGGGCTTCGCAGACTCGGCGCATCCGGCGGCTATATTGACCAAAACCAGCTCAGCGCCAATCCGTTCTATACAACAGAAGGCGACGCGGTCCAACTGGCACCCGACGCAGGACCGAACGTGGCCTACTGGTGGCATATGAAATCGCCAAATGCGTGCACTGCGGACTGTGAATTTGCAAGCAAACGCCCCCCGCTTCGCAAAGCAGACGGCAGAAACAGCATTGAAGAACAACTCGAACGATACGTCCAAGAACAACTCAGCGAATGCCTCATCGGAACATCAGAAATCCAAGGATGCACGCTTCGCGCAATCGACGAGCCGGAGGCAAGCGTCAGTGTTGCCGACATCAGCGTCATCACCACCGCCAATTACCCATTACAACTCCAGTGCGAAGACCAAACCTTCTCCGTGAACGATTATGCCATCGAAACCATTGTACCGCTTCGCGAAATGTACGAGCTCGCAAGCGAAATCACCACGCACCAAAGCCAAACAGGAATTCTCGAACAGGCAACCAACACCGTCATCGGAACGTTCAGCGGCATCGAAGAAGACCTCTTGCCGCCCTCACGCGGGCTCAAATTCGGCGGACCCGACGCAGGCGTGTTCTGGGTCGAATACGAAGTCCTCCAACAATTAAAAGGACTGCTCACATCGTATATTCCCCTCATCCAGGTGTTCGGCACCAAAAATTACGAATACATCGAATCACCCGACGTTCGCGACCCTGAACTGTACGAACTCGTGTATAACCGGCAATTTTTGATACCGACAAACAACAGCCGCAGATTCCTTGAAGCACGCTTTGCCTACCTTGACTGGTGGGAACCCTACTTTGACCTCAACTGCAAAGGACAACTGTGCACGGCAGACAGCGCAACGAGCTTCACGATGCTCCCCATGACGCTCAACCGCTACGAGTTCGCATACGACTTGAGCTACCCTGTCCTCTTTGAAATCCGCGACCCCGACGCCCTTGGCGGCGAAGGGTACACCTTTAACATTATGCTCGAGCACAATATGCGCAGCTCAAAACGATTCGCATCAGACACCAACATCACCCTGCCCCCACCCGCAAACACCCCTCCGAGCATCTTCTGCAACATCGACCAACGAACCTCCGGCGAAATCACGCTAACCGTCCTTAACGGCGAAAACCGCCGGCCGCTTGATGACGTATCCGTCACCTACCTTTGCGGCGACCAAGTCTGCAACCTCGGAAAAACACGCGACGGCACGTTCCTCTCCCGATTCCCGCGCTGCGTTGGCGGAACACTGCTCCTTTCAAGAAAAGACTTCAGCAGCACCACCCGCGCGCTTGACACCCACCGTGAAGAGCCGCTGCGCCTGCAGGCACTTCTGGAACCCGAACGATGGGTCAACGTCAGCGTCCGCAACTACCAAATAACCAAAATCGACAAGCGCAGCCCGTGGAAATACGAAGCTGCCGCAGGCCTTTCAAGACCTCACAGCAAACAACAAACCGTCATCCTCCTCAAGCGCAAGGAAGAGCCCGGCGCAGAACCCTTTGTCGCCGTCGCAGAAATCCTGGGCGGAAAGCCCGCAGAAATCAAGCTCGTTCCCGGCAGATACGAAGTCCAAATCACGAGCCTCCTTCGCGACGACATCACCATCCCCCCTGACGAGCGCTGCTTTACCGTCAAAAAACTGGTCAGCAGCAAGGAAAAATGCTTCAAGGTTCCCGAAGAACCGCTCGTCTTTAACGAATCAACACCCTTCCCCTACGGGACAACCACGTATGAATACACGTTCAGCCCAGAATCACTCCACGGCGCACAGGGAATAGAGTTTCGGCAATTCACCATCGCAATTGACAAAGTAGAAGAAAAAGAACGCGTCATTGAAGATTTAGAACAGCTCAAAGTGCCGCAGCTTTACGTGGAAAGCAACCCCGCACTCATCTGGCCGGTGATACGCAAATGAAAAAATTGCAATTCGTCGCAGTGTTTTTGGCAGCCCTCCTTATGACAATGCCGGTTGCCTTTGCACAGGAACTCAGCATTACCGTTTCCGGACGCGACCGCTCATCAGGCAACGCGCGCGTCAAAGACACCCTCATCGCCGAAGGAATCGCCGCAATCCCCGGCGAAACAATCATCTCACCCGAACAAGTGCGCATTTACTACGGCGACGCCTTTGCCTTCTTTGACAACTGCACGCGAATGGCGGGCGATGCCAACAATTACCGCTGCACATTTACCGATGACAGCTTTGAAGCGTACGAGCCGCTCACGTTCCGCCTCGAACTGCGAAACGACGATGACAAAATCGTCAAGTCCGAAACCAAAAACCTGCGCATCGACGGGCTGCCCCCGCAAATCGTCGCCTACAATGTCACACCCATCCACAGCACGGGCGAAGTTGCGGTCCGCCTCTCCGCACACGATTACGGCTTAACACACGGGCAACCCCAAGACTGCAGCGGAATCAAAAAAATCACGCTCACCCTCAATGGAAAACCCGTCCTTGAAGAAACAGGACAGCCCGGCATCTGCTCAAAAGACCGCCAAATTCCCGTACGCCTCACGGAAAGCGGCGGCCTTTGCGCATACGCCACTGACTTTGTCAACCAGGAAAGCTTGCCCTCCTGCCAACAAATCATCATTGATTCCACCCCTCCTGACATCCGCGAGCCAAGCATTGTTGATAGCAAGGGCGTTCGGCTCACCCACATCCGCAAAGGACAGGATACCATTGCCACCGTCACCGTTGAAATTATCGATGAAATCGGCGTTGATTCCAAAGAGATAAAAGCAGACCTGTCCTCCATTGCCCCGTCCCTTAGCGGGCTTCGAACACCCGACCGGGTTGCAGGAAACATTGCCATCTGGCAAAACGTCCCCGTTGTCGAGCCAAGCATCTGCAAAATCACCGTCACGGCAAAAGACAAGCTTGGGAATGCCGCGGCAAAAGACTACTCGTGTTCTGTCAAAAGCGACAACGTCGGCCCGCAGTTTGTCCGCGTTGTTTCCGAACGGTTCCGCAGCAACATACCGCTCCTTGGCAGAGGAACCGCGCTGACCCTTGAGTTTGACGAAAAAGATAATTCAGGCGGCGCAGGAATCGGCATCAACCGCAGGCTTGCCGCACTTGACTTAAGCGAACTTGGCCTTCCAAACTTTGTACAGGCAGGATACTGCGCGCCCTCTGAAGGAAGCATTTGGCGCTGCACGTGGACCCTTAATCCGCCCAAAGGAACCCCTGAAGGAGGGTACACTGTCACCGTCCTTTCCGGCTCCGCAGACGACCTTGACAACACTGCAGGAAAAGAAACTGCAGTTCCGATTGTTTACGATGACTCGCCGCCTGCGCCTCCGCGAATCATCAGCTCACGCATTATCAAAGGCGAAGATAACCCAAACATTACCGGAGCTGTTCGCGGAAACTTCGCACAATACGTTGTCTCGAGCGCAAACTTCACCGACGCGTACGCGAACTTTAGCGAAATCGGCGGCAAAACCGTCCCCGGCATTTGCGGCGTCCCTGAGAATGACACTTCCGCAATTGAGTGCACGTTTGAAAGCAAAATCGAACTGTCAGGACCCTACCTTGCAACAATACCATTCGTGTTTACTGATGATGCAGGCAATGTCGCCAACACTTCAGCCGCGCTTGAAGTCTTTGGGCTTGACAACGAAACACGCGGGCAATACTGGATACCGCGCGTCACGTGCACGCCCAAACTCATTAACCGCGCAACCGCAAGCCTCATTCCGCCATACGCGAGCTGCTCAGTTGAATTAACCAGCACACGCAGAGACGTCGAACCCTACCGCATCCGCGGGCCGGAAAACCCATCCGAATGCATCGGCGACCTTGAAAACGTTGTGAGCGACGTCTACACCTCGAACGTGCAGGAAGGAAGCCGCAATCCGCTTGTTGTTTTCAAGCTTGAGGCCAAAAACTACTATCTCAACTCCGTAAATGTCACCTGCCCAATGACCATCCTCACCAAACGGGCAATACCCGGCGGCGGGGTCATCTCACCACAACCCCAAGTCATCAAAGTCCCCTACCTTGCCGAATTCTACAACCAACCCCAAGAAGATATGTACGCGGAAGTTGACAAGCAAATCGAGCGCGCAATGGGCGACGCCCTTGCCAACGCGGACTGGCTCGGAACACTGCGCAAAGCACTGTACTATTTTGAATTGCTGTGCAGGGTAAAAAGCATTGTCAGCTCACTCATCAATGTCCTCACCGTCATTAACGCCGCCCTTGGCACGATGCGCGACGGGCTTCTCAACACCGGCATCGGCGCCCCCGCCGCCGCAGGCGTCGCAGGCGTCAACGCAGCACTGTGCGGAACCAACACCGCAACCCAAGGAACATTCCAATCCATCGGAGAAGCACTCTCACTCTTCTGCTTCTTCATCAACTGCGGAGGAGAGGTTAAAGGAAGTGTTACAGAAGAACAGCAAACCCCGACCGGAAAAGTTGGTGATGACGGAAAGCCCATCACGACCCCTCAAGAAGTTGCCAAAATAGACCCGGAAACAGGAAAACAAGAACAAACCTCCGGACAAGCATTCACCTCCTACTTTAGCGGAGGAATAAACCCCCTTTGCTCCAAAGCATCAGAAGTCCTCGGCCTTGGAATGCCCAGCATCAAAGACTCACTCGTTTGGAGCGTGTTCTGCCTGTGCCTGCCCGGCATTGTGTATAACGTTGAAAAATTACGCCAGGTGAACTGCTTTAAGGCAGTCTGCCTGCACGACGAAGTTAAAGAACGCGGATACCCCATCAGTTATTGCCAAGAAATGTACCAATACAACCTCTGCCAATACGTCATCGGACAAGTCTTTGCCGCAATACCCTTTGCACAATTCGCAAACAGAGTTGCAGGAATGCTCACTGAACTATTGTCAAACCCCGTCGCCGTCGTAACAGTCGGGCTCACCCTCCTTTGCATGCCCATGTGCAGCATCTACGAGACCAGCCCTGCATTCACCGCCTGCGCAGTCTTCAGGACAATCTCCCTTGTTGCCGAAGCAGTCACCAGCACCGTCAGCATGGCAAGAACCAAGAATTTATTCAAGTCCGTCCCCGGACAATACTGCAAACGAATGGAAGACATCCAAGAAGATATGGAAGAACAAGAAAAAGAACGAAAAGCGGCAGAAGGAGGAGAGGGAGGATGACCTTGAAAACATCACGCACGAGCGCAATCATTCTTTCACTGTGCATTTGTATTCTAGGAGTATCAGGCCAACAAATAGATTTGCGACTGGAGGGAGACCAACTGATACACTCTCGAGAGGCAATTGACAATTACAATCAAAATACGCACATCGCTGAGCGCAACAGAATCTTATTTATATCCTCCTCAGCCAATCCCGAAATCCGATACGGAACAACGACCGATTACCGGGTAGCGTCCAACGGAAGAGTTTATGACCCAAATGGAGTTTTTGTTGGACAGCAAATCCCACCAGAAGGAATTAATATTGTTCAAAAAGTAAGCAGAATTGGACCGTCCATAGCAGTGACAGTACCATACACGCTCAGCCCAGGAGGAATCAGCAGCATAGGAACAACAAACATACCTGCAAACGTAAACCCCTCTCCTCCTTCACGAGATATTGCCGGAACATACCGTGAGCGAATACCTGGAGCGACTGCGCAAAACGACAGAGTCACCTATCAAGGCTCGACCTATCAGCAATCGTCTTTTGCAGACAAACAAGTCTTTATGACTCCTCCTGACTCAAGTGGAAATCGAAACGTCTTGTATATTGAAGATGACGGGACCGTTACTGAGTACAGAATAGACAGCAATAACCGAATAATCACCGCGTGGAGAGATGTTGGAGGACAGAGACGCCAAGATAGCAGTGCCAATCAGGAAGATATACGCACAGCACTTCGAGGTGAAATTGAACCCGCCGCAACACCATCCGAAGTGGCGACCGGCCGACCTGAAGCAGATTCTGGATCAGGCGCTGCCTCTTCAACAGAAGCACGTACCCCTGGCCGCACACTCACTGAAGCAGAACAGACTCTGCTAAGAGATACAGAACTAAAAGACCTCACTGCGTGGGTGGACGACGAGGGAAACCTGCACATTGATAAGACTGCTGATTTAGAGATAACTGACTTCCACGGAACCTCCGAATCTGTTGAAAAAGGCGACCTTATCGGAGATGCTCTGCCCCGTTCATTTATGAACGACCTTGCAACAGCCCTCGCAGCAGATCCTGACGGTGCAAGATTTTCTAAAGTTGGCGATGAACATTACCGTATAGAATTTACAAGACAGCAGAAAGGATTTTTCTTCACCGACACCGTTAAAAAAACAATAGATTATCCCGTGGTTCCAGATGATATCTTGTCCGATGCAGGCTACGTCTATGCACGAAGGGAGCGCACAGTTATAGAAGAAGGAGGACCCGGCGGAGAAACCATTTATCAGGAAAGAACCACCTACAATGAAGAGCGCAGAATAGGCACAGGTACAAATGCAGTCACGGTTCAAATCCCACGGCGGGAAAGCACCACGATTTTCACGGACACTGATTCACAAGGCAGGCAATTGCCCTCCGGCCAATCCCGCGCAATCGGAGAAATCAGCGTCGACCACGTCACCCGCAATGAAGTCGTTGAACGAGAACAAGGAGAATTAACCCGACTCAGAAATGCAAGACCTCCCGACCGAGAAGCAATCAAAGAAAAAGAAGACGAAATCAAAGCGCTTGAAAACAAACCCGCAACGTATACCGAACTGGCAAGAACGACGGAGATTAGGAGAAATGGAGAAATAGTTTTGGGTGTTGATGAGGCCGGAGATTATTTTAGAGTGAATGAGGATGGAGAGAAAGTAATCGTAGGCGGCGATGCTGAAGCAGAAGCATACCTTCGGCGACAGGGAATCAGCGAAGAGGAAGCCGCGCTCTTGAAAGAACAAGCAGACGCAACCCAACTGAACACCCGCCGTGCGAGCTGGGGAGGATACTACGACCTTGCAAGCTGGGACCGGCTCGTTGGGGACTTCTTCCGAAACTACGACCAGTTCAGCGGGTTTGCACAACTCAGTTCACTATTCATCGGAGACTTCATTGAAGAAAACAGGGCGCGGCTTGCGCAAAGCTTCTGCGGGTTTGCCGGCATAGACAACTGCCTTGTCTCTGCCATTTGCGGACAAATCCACAAATTTGAAGCAGACAACGTGCTTATCGGCAGGACCGGCAGAGCAGAATACAAAAACAGCGCAGTTATCAACGCAGAACGGTCAGAACCAATCCTTCTTGCAGGACTCAGCGCACAACAACTCATTGACATCCTCGGAAACCAAAGCGTTGTCGGCGGACGAAGAGTAGACTTAACCGACCCGACATTCGACCCTACAATACTCGGACCGCTCACGCTCCGATTGTACCACGTGCAGTACAGCATTACGAACAATTTAGAGTCAGACAAGCTGAGATTCAACGTTGAACTACGCAGAACCTCCGCGAGCGCCCAACTTGCGCTTGCGGCGGCAACCGCAGCAAGCGTCCAAGCGCAAATGAACAGAACATCCCTTGGACCGTTAACACTCGAAGACCTCAACCAAAGCACTGCAATCGGACGCTACGTTCGGCCCGTACGCACCCGCGTCAACGGGCTTCCCGCCCTTTCAAGCGTACGGCTGTACCCGCAAGACAGACTGTTAGACCCAGGAGACACGGACTTCAACCACTTCTACAACCAAAGCACCAACGAATATGATACTGCCTGCCTAACGTTTAATCCGGGACTCCCCTCAGGAGACGCGTTCTATTCAGGGACCGTTCGAGAACTCTGCGTGCCATTCTCAGACTACACCGGCGGGCCAACAACACTCGTCATACCACAAAACCAAACAGGATAAACGGGTTGGTTTTTGGTAGTTAGTAATTAGTATTTTGTAGTTCGTGGTTCTCAGTGAAGAAATTCAGAGGAAAAAACTACTTTTCCAAACGATGACCGCCATACCGGCGATAATCCGTCGTCGACATCTGCTCAGAAAAATCCTCATCCTCACGCGGCATATAGCCCTGAGAACCGGTAAAGTGCAAGCCATTCTGGCGCGTCTGAGCACCAGTCGTGTTTGCATCAGCGTAAGAAGTTGAAGTGCCTGCGGCACGGCCAGAGCTGAGCGTGTAGCCGTTTCTTCGAGCGGCGTTCATTTCATCTAACCTTCTTTGATGGTCTGCTGCAGAGTAGCACCCGCTCATTGCTGCAACAAGTCCTGCTGCGAGCATTGTCTTTTTGATAAGGTCTGCTAAGCTCATACCCCGTTATATGTAGTTTGGACTATATAAGTGTTATGATTTTCACCACGGGAGAGTAAAGAAAATAACTTATAAAATGTATAAATTATATATTTGTAATATGGAAATTATTAATTAATCAGAACACATACTTCAGCAACAAAAACCAGAAAAATTCCCGATTCTCCGACGACAAGTTCTTAAAGCGAATAAAAGCAAATCATTATATACTCCGTGATATGTATGAATATTAAAAGATATCAAATTGAGATAACGCGGCACGCCATCCTGCAGGCATTTGCGCGCGGAATAGACCCTGACCTCATTGAACAAACCATCCACAAAGGACGCATTGAACATCAAGGGAAAGAAGTGGTTAGATTCATTGCGAAGGGCTCAAAAAGAACAATAATTTGCGTCGGCAGAATCAAAGGAGAAACGCTCACGATTGTAACAATCGAAGAAGAAAACTAAACGATGAAAAAATGCACGGAATGCGGAGAGGAAATGACTCCTGCCGAAGGAACTATGCCCGACGGCATACCCTATACGTACTACCGCTGCAAGAATTGCCGCAATGAAATCCTGAATATGACCCAACTCCACGCGCTTGCAGAAAAATATCGCGTGCTCAAGAAATATCACGTTAAATTGTCATCTTGGGGCGCGAGCCTTGGCCTTCGCATTCCAAAGGCTCTTGCGGCAAAATACCGCCTCACCAAAGAAAGTGAAATCATCCTCATCGAAGAAAAAGACGGGCTCAAAATAATTCCCGCACACTGAACATAGCGCAACCTTCTTATACCTCCTCTGAGTGTTACACTCCATGAAAAAGAGGGGTTGGCAGCAGCATCTCACTGCAACGCGCGGTATTGGAGCAGTTACGCTCGTTATTGCAATACTCTCCATCATTGCAGGAGCAGAATCAAAACTCCTCCTTGCCGCAGGCATTCTCCTCCTATCCGCGCCAAGCGCATACGGAAAACGCACACTTGACTCTGCAATTCACGCCGCATCACGCGGAAAAGACCTCATCATCACCGCACTTGCAGACGCTGCCTACTGGGCAGCATTTCTCATCAGCGGATACGGCATTCTTTTCGCACTCAACAAAGTCTCACAAAACGTCATCGCAGGAACAAGCATCACCCAGCAGGCAATGCTCAGCCCCGAGCTTGCCGCGCAAAACCTTGCCGGCGCACAAACCCTCCTTTGGTCCATCGGAGGCGGGCTTCTCGCATTCTGGCTCATTTGCGTTACCGCAAACGGCATCAGCCGCGGATACATTTGGCCCGTCATTTTCCGCAAAACATACAACAAAAAATTTGCGCGCTCCTTCCTCAAACTTACCCTCGCCTGGTGGGCCCTTTGGCTCATCCCCTTTGGCATCCTTGCCGCCGCACTCTCAAAAAACCCGGAAGTCCTCACCTTCAGCATCATCGCCCTTGGCGTTGTTGCAATGTACTTTTCCCTTTGGGTCCACGTCATTTTCATTGAAAAACAAAAAATCGGAAAAAGCATCACGCTCGGCATCGCAAACGGGCTTTCCAAATTTTACCTCCTCCTTGTTCCCGCAAGCCTTGCCCTCCTCATCTCAGTCATTGCAGAAAACGTATTTCGACTTATACCCGGACAATTCGGCTCCGCAATCAACATTCTTTTTGTGATACTGTTCCTGAGCTGGCTGCGATTGTATTTGGGGCCGATAGTAAGGGATGTTTCAGAAGAATGAATGATAAGAAAATAGAAAACCAAGAGATGAGTCAAGAATCAGCCAGCACTATGCTCGCATCAGAACAAGTTCTTAAAAAGGACTGGCTCAATAAAGAAGATGAATGTTGGAATTCAGTTCCGTAAAAAACCTACTCGACAATCACAACACCCTGCATTTCCGGGTGAATACTGCACTGGTATGTGAACGTCCCCGCAGTGTCAAACGTCCTTGTAAAACTCTGCTGCGGCGCGAGGCGCGAATCAAACCCGGTTCCCGTCACCGTGTGTTCGGTTGCGTCCTTGTTTGTCCATCGGACTTTTTCTCCGCGTGCAATCGTAATTGAACCCGGATTGAATGAAAACACGCTAATGTCAACCTGACTCACATCAGACTCGGTCGTCCCTTCCCCCTCTGAAACCTCCTCTTTACCACCCTGCTCATCTTCCATCGACACCGGCGCGCTTGGCGCCTCCTCACTTGCCTCTGCATCACCCCATTTTTGCATTGCATCAATGAGCGCCTCCTCATTCACAATATAGAACGGGTCGTACGGCGGGCCGTCACGACAGTTGCCTTCAGATGTGCACCGTTGCGTCCAATTCCGCATCGCGCTGTTATACGTTGGGCGCTGGAACCGCGCACAATTCGTACATTCACCGCCGCACCCATCAAAAATGCCGACCCCTGCCTCCGCAATCTTATCACCCCACTTCGCACGCGCCTCATTCACATCAGTCTGACAGTTCGGACGATTGTCGCTTGCGACAAACTCAAGACCCATCACGCGATACTTGCTTGGAACCGCATCCCGCTCAAAAGTCCACTCATCTGCAAGACCGCCCAAGGCCTTCCCCATCATACGGAGCACCTGCCGCCCCGGCACACCCTCATCTTCCATACTCAAATAACACGGCTGCGTTCCCTCAAAGCTGCAATCACTGAAATACCGCTCACCCTTTGTCACAACAAACGTGAAGTCCTGCTGCGGACAGTACGCCGCAATCTGACGAACATCCGTAATGTTCGGACGCCTTCCCAGCGATGGCCTGAACTCATCCGCAACGTGGCCAATCGACTGGTTTGCCGTCATAATCCACACGTTAAACAGCCCCTTGTTTCCGCGGAACGGCTCTCTTGAGAACAAACCTTCCCTGCGCGTACCCGACGCAGTACTATTGCGGTCGATAAGCTGTTCAACAAGTGCTTGGAACTCATCATCAGAATACCCATCAGCCATAAACAAAATATCAATTCCGCCATCAGAATCCGTGTTTTGCATCAACGGCGAACACGTCATATTGCCAAGAACCAACAGAGGGTCACAAACGTACGCCACCTTTGTAGAACTATCCTTGATTGCCTGGACGTTCAGGCCAAACTTAATGCGCACCTTTGCAAAGAACGCGCCAAGCAAGCCAATCACTGCGCCGACAAGCAAGCCGATAATGGCAAGCGGCCCTGCGGCAAGAAGCGGCCCTGCCATTGACGCGCCAATCAGCGCACCCGCAAGCGCGCCTCCTGTCGACAATCCGATATTCAGCGGCGAAGCAAGCGCTCCCGCAAGGTCACGCGTTGTCTTTGTCCGAACGAACTGTGAAAGTACCGAGGTCACTTCACCAAAGTCCCGCTGCAAAAGCACTTCACCCGCACACTTTGTCCCTTCCGGAACACAACCAATGTCAACCGAATCAATGCACACCTTCTGCATCTTCAAATTGTTCACCATCTGCTGGCGAATATCCCTGCGCTTCCCCCCAAATGTTCCCGTCTCCACCTCAACCGTAATGAAATTGCTCAAGTCACGCTTCAGCGGGTCTTCTGCAAAAACGTCAACCCACGTGTTGCCCAATGTCGAGCAATTCAGCCCGGGCCCGTTCACGTACTTATTTGTCAAACACTTAAGCCCAACCCGCTCAATTACCTTGTAACAATTCCCATCCGTAATGCACTCCATCCCTTCAGGGCAGGGATTACACGTGAACCCGGGCGTACAGCCGCACTCTTCGCAATTATTGATAATTGTTGAGTTCTCCGTGCAAAACTTCGGGCCTTGGCCGCTTATGCACTTATTTGGCGTCTTACACTGCGGAGGCGGAGGCGCAGGAGGACTCCACTTCGGCCCTTTTCCGGGAACATATACGCAACTTCCGCCCTTGAGCGCCACCAGCTGCGCGCAGGTGCAACCGTTCGCATCAACCAAATTTGAATCAGAACTCGGACAGACATCTTCCGTATCAGGAACCCCATCCAAATCCCAATCAGGGAAGTTCACTGCGCTCGTCACAATAGGAAGCTGGAAATCAAGCCTGCGCACCTGCCCCTCACTTGTCAAATACGCCGTCTCCAATTTGTAATCCCCAAAATAAAAATCAACCGGAGTGCCGACCACTCCTGAAACAACCATCGGGCGCCCGTGGAACCCATACCCCCCGCGCTCGCCAACCGCAGAGATTTCCGAAACAAATGCCCCTCCGCCAATTACCCCTCCTCCCACTGCTGCCCGAATCTCCCCTGTCTGCACCGGATTGCCGTTTCTCGTCGTCACAAAACCCGCAAACAAATTCGTCACCTGCGTGAACTGGTCGATAAGCGGCTCATCATCAGAAAACACCGTACCCGAACCAACCTTACTGCCGTCCTTTGAAATCGTCACCTCGCTCTCATCCGCAAGCGGGTCAATCAATTCAAAACTCAGCGCCAAACGGCCATAATTCTTCCCGCCCTTCAGAACATCAAAAAATAATTCGCGACCAAAGCCGGTTTGCCCCTGCTGCAACTGCCCATAATAGCTAAAGATGCGCCAGTTCAGATTTTCAAGAACAACCGCATTCGACACTGCATCCGGCTGCAGCGAAACAGTCAACGACTGGTCACCTGACAGAACTGCCTCGCCGCCCGTGTAATTCTTGAGCGTCATCTTGATTCCCAAAACCCCTACCTGCCGGTTTGGCCCATCCAACCGCACACTCACTTGCGCAGAAACATCCTCGCCACTAAAAGATGCGGGAATGACAACAGAAGCGACATCAATGGACACCGTTACATTTCCCAACACCGGAATAAATGAGTCAAAACCCTCACCCCCGTCCGCACCGTCAAGCTGCGCAGAAACATCCACCGGATAGAGCAAGAACAACATAATTGCAAACAACGCAAATGATTTCATCCAAGACACACTCCTTCTGCATCCGCATTTCGCACGGCAATATTGAACCGAAGCGGGGCTAAGCCAAGACGACGCGGGCTTGCGTCAACTACGGTGATGAGCGCCTCACGCACGGCGCCGCTCTTGAACGCATACACATTTACCTGCATATCCGCCGGAGCATATTCCTGACAATGCTCATCAACCTTATAGGCACTTCCCTGCCTTGCCGCCTTCCCTATCTGGTCAGCAAGACGCACGGCAATCTTATGGAGCAACGCCAGCCGAAGCGGCACAACCACTGCAGTTTCCGGAATCGTAAACGACGCATCAAGGCCGCTTACCGCAATCGGGTATCTTGCGCGAACAAAAATATCGCCCTCAGGCCGAAGCTCTGCATCTATTCGCACGGTCTCCTGCGCAAACTCAACTTTTGCCCTTGCAAAATCCCAGTTTATCGCCTCAAAGTCAACAGTTGGCTTTTTTACCTCGTACCCTCTTGCTTCCAAATCAGAAAAGTCCAAACACTCATCAAAATTCGCCGCAACATACCGCGCAAGAACCAGCTCAACATCAGCAAGAGGACGCACTGCCGAATCGTTCCTGTTCAAAACAAACGGCACGACCCCCTCAGGCACATAATAGTGAATCGGAAGACCGTCTCCGGAATCGCCAAGCGACCAATCACCCTTTGGCGCAGAATAGCCGCCTTGCGCCGCAATCGTATAAACTCCCTGCGTCACGGTCTCCGCAAGACACGCCTCAACAAACTCCTGAAAAACCCGCGGGTCTGTTGTCGGCTTCATCACGCCCGCCTCAAGCGGAACCTCTGCCTCACGACCGGACAAGTAAAGATAGAAACCAACCCCTGCAAGAAGCAAAATACCCAATATGATAAAAACAGTAACCTGACCTCTTTTCATCTGTGCGTGACGCAGTTGTTTTTGTTTATAAAGATAATTGTACGACCAAAGAGAAAAATGTACGACAACTTGGAAACGCGAAAAACCCGCAACAATTAAAAATAATCAGTGATTCTGTGAACGAAAAAAGAGGAAAAATGAACGAAAAGACTCCACTCATCGCGCTTATTGCCATCGTCGCCCTCACCGCCGCGTTCGGCCTTGTTTACACCGAAAGCCCGTCCGCGACAAGTGGAGAACTGATTGTCCAACAACGAACCCAAGTCCCAACCCGCACGGTAACAGTTCCGCGCACCTACACTCCTGCAACACCGCAACAATGGACGCAAACACAATGCAGCGGCCAGTGCCGAAAATGGAGTGCCTGCGGCTTTAACGTTGACCAACTTATGGTGAACGGACAGCCCGGCCAGTGCATCGATGCGTACAAGGCAGCATCACAAAAAATCCCCTACTGCGGAAAAACCCTTGCGCTTAAGCCCTGCGACCCCTTTGGCCCGAACCGCTGGCAGTGCGTGTGCCGCTAAACACAACGATTTTTTCCATTTCTGCAGCCCGTTCTCAAATATAAACCTTTAAATACAACAAGACCAATCGGTCAAACAGGGTTAAAAAAAGGGGTACAATGAATAATCGAGCACAGCTCACCATATTTATCATATTAGGACTTATCATTCTCCTCTCTATCGGACTTGTCATCTATTTTACCTCCCGCGAAGCGCGCGCACCGCTTGAGCGCGCAATCACCGTCCCCGAAGACGTGCAGCAAATCTACGATGCCGTCGTCACGTGCACGCGCGACCTTACCCGCGAAGGCCTTGAAATCTTAGGGCAACAAAGCGGATACATTGAAATTCCCCAAATCATCGCGCGAACCCCCTCAAGCTATGTCGCGCTTGACGAATTCGGCACCCTCAAAACCCCGTACTGGTACTTTGAAGGAGA
Source organism: Candidatus Woesearchaeota archaeon (assembly GCA_003599055.1). Taxonomy (GTDB): domain Archaea; phylum Nanobdellota; class Nanobdellia; order Woesearchaeales; family ARS49; genus SURF-65. The sequence continues at coordinate 100,654 of QZIM01000002.1, read as the reverse complement.
AGACCGCACGCCATCGCTTGAAACCATCACGCGCGAACTTCAACATCACATCAAAAACAACCTCGCTGAATGCGTTGATGAGTTTCGCGCGTTTGCCCCTGTCTTTGAAGTCACCCCAACCGGAAATATCCTCCCCGTCATCAGCATCACCGATGACCGCGTCATTGTCAACGTCAACTGGCCCCTTGACATTCAAACAACCGAACGCAGGACACAAATGACTGACTTTGTCACCAGCCACACCGTGCGCCTCAAGCCCATCCACGAACTTGCCTCTGCAATTATGAAAGCAGAAAACGAGCAGGAATGGTTTGAAAATCTCACCCTTGACCTTATGAGCGCAAACAGCCGCATACCCTTGAGCGGAATGGAGTTCAGTTGCGGAACCAAAAAATGGTACCTTCCCGAAGTCCGAAACGAACTGCGCAACCTCCTTGCGTATAACCTGCCCACGGTTCGCGTTGCAAACACGCAAAACACCGAACCCATCGCAAGCGAGCGCACCTATGAACGGCTCAAAGACCAAGCGGAAACGATTCGCGCACAACTCGAAGCGGGAGCAACGCCCAACTGGCCGCGCAATGTCCCTGATGACGTCTACGAAATCAACCGCATGACCCTTGATGCCGGCGTTCGCGACACCACCCTTAAAGCAGCATTCACCTATCCCCTCAACGGCCAACTCTTCCTTAACGCAGACCCCGCACGCGGCGGCATCCTCTCCACAGAAAATATGAAAGGCCCGCGCAAATACCTGCGCTTTGTCTGCCTCAACCAATGGCATTTCACCTATGACCTCATCTACCCCATCAAAGTCTCCATTCGCGACGATGACGCATTCAACGGCGAAGGATACGTGTTCAACTACGCATTCCCCGTTATCATCAAAGACAACGAACCGAGCCGCATATTCTTTGGACTGCGCGAGTTCCGCGCGCCGCCGCTCACAACCGAATTCTGCACAAGCTTCGGAGACCGCACGATTGACGTTCGCGCACGCGGATTCGTTGAAGGAAGCCCCATCGCAGAAGAACTTGACGGAGTCAATGTCACCTACCGCTGCCTTAACCAAGAATGCCTCCTTGGCCAAACGTACAGCGACGGGTCAGGCGCCATTCGCCTCTTTAGCTACCTGCCCGAAGGATGCAACGCCCCCCTCATCATCGGGCAAAAAGAAGGATACCTCTCATCCGAACAGCAGGCAACCGAGAACCGCGTTGACCTCTCCCTCACCAAGCTCAAAAAACTCAACTATTCCATCCAAGTGCACCCCTACTACGAAGAAGTCAGCACAACCGACCCCATGAACGCCCGCGCACAACGCTGGCTCGACTCACAAATATACACAAGACTTCCCAAAACCATGCACGCAACCGTCTCGCTTTCCCTTCGCGGCAAGGAATTCGACCAATACCTCCTCTACCCCGCAAACCTCACCCAGTTCAGCTCAGAAGAAAGCGGGCTTGTTTCCGAAGCAGAAGGCATTGCACGCAACGAACTTTGGCTCGTCCACGACGACGCGCAATACGACCTTGACATCCTCCTCTTCAAAGGCGACACTCCCGTCGGCGGCTACCACGCGGAAAACATCACGCTCAAATACGAAGACTTGGCAACCGCAGACAACATCGTCTTTCACGTTATGGAATACCGGCCGCTCCCCGAAAAACCCCACCAGCAGGCAGGACTCTTCCTGTTCCTCCACGAACGCGGACAATATGAAGGAACACCCTACGCAACCGCACTGAGGCCCACATTCATATGAGAAAACAACCCCTCACAATCGCACTCATTTGGCTCCTCTGTAGTTTCCCCTTTGCCTTCGCACAAGACGTAAACGCAAGCAATGCGACAACAACAAGCACTGCAACACCCCCTGAGCTGCGCGACATCACCCTTACCTTCAACCAAGAGAGCACCACCATCACGTGGACCACCAACATTCCCGCAACCGGAGGAGTTGCCTTTGGGCGAACACTCGCGCTTGACAACACCACAACAGACAACGCCCTTGTCACCGCGCACAACATCACCATCCCCACCGTACAGGGAACACCGTATTATTACCGCATCACGTCCTGCGATGAATCAGGAAACTGCAAAAACAGCCCAACCCAACAGTTCTACGCAGGAAAACTCTTCGTTAGCGCGAACCTCCCTCGCTACAGCAAAACACCACGGCTTGAAGTTAGCGGCAAAACACGGCCCGGCGCCACCGTCCAACTGCTCCTTAACGGCAATGAACTGCGCAGAACCGTGAGCGACCGCGGAGACTTCCTCTTTCGCGAAATAGAACTGCGCGCGCAGCCGCAAAACGTCACGCTCATCGCAACCCTTGGCAACGAAACCGCAACACAAACGCAAGTAATCGAAGTTGATACTGCTCCCGCAAGCATGAACGTCAGCATCCCGCCAACCGCAACACAACAACCCGTCATTGCAAACATCACGGTCAGCGAACCCGTCAACATCACCATCACGTCACGACCCCAAGGAGAACCCCCTCTTCGCCCGGGCAACCTGCAGGCAACCAAAATCGAAACCGGCCAAGTCACGCTCACGTGGAACGAGATAACCGGCATCCTTGAATACGCCGTCTATCGCGACGGCGTTCGCATCGCAGTCCCCGGCAAAAACGAGTACGTTGACACTTCAATCAGCCCCGGAAAGTCATACCAATACCAAGTCAGCGCGGTCAGCTTGGGCTGCATTGAAGGAGACCGCAGCGACGTTGAAACCGCCACCATACCTGCAGGCACTGCGCGCAATGACAACGTCACTTCCGCGCGCCTCAGCTGCGGCCAAGAACCGCAACACCTCACCCTCACGACCGGGCGCAGCAGCGTCCCCGTACCCCTCCAACAAGGCGAAAACCTTGTCGAAGTAAAGGCAGTTGACAAGGCAGGATACGTCACGCTCGTCGAATCTCGCGTCATTCACGACACGGGCGCGCCGCGCTTTGTTGAAACCAACCTGCGCAACCTCGGCCCCACCTACCAATCAGACGTTGTTGCCCGCGGCAAACTCAGCGAAAAAGGAAGCGTCACCGCAATCGTGAACGGAAAACCGCAAAAGACCGTCCTTACCGCAGACGACGGAACGTTCAGCATTCCCATCAAACTTGAACGCAGCACCTCCCTCCAAAAGAACGCAACCCGCGCAGTCGGACAAATCGTTTGGGGCAACAAAATCCGCCTTGACGCAAGCGACGCCGTCGGATTCACCACGCAAACTTCGGAAGAAGAAATAGACTACCAGCTCTGCGGCAGCGGCACAAAAATCGCGGTCGAACTCAGCAAGCCAACCCCTGAAATCCTCAACCCGCAATTACTCATTCAAGGCGCCCAACAAGTCGGACTCTCGTTCACCTACAAATACCAAGGCGGGCAAAGCGCGACCATCAACCGCAACCAAATCAAAATACTGCCGCTTGAACTTGGCCCTGAAGCGCGAAAGGATTATGATAATACTCTTGTCGCATACAACCAACGCCCGCTCGGCGTCCGGTCAACAGGACGGGGAAGCACCCCTGAAGGAACCGGCTATCTGCAATTCACCTTCAGGCCAATTGACAACCCCTGGCAACAACTGCCCGAACTTGCGGAAGAAAAAGAGCCAAGCAACGCCACCACGTTCGCCAAGCGCGAAGTAATCGCAAAACACCGCCTCAAAGACTGCCTTGTCCCCGGCTTTGGCTGCATGAAACTCTTCTTCGAACTTGAAATACCGTTCCAAGAAACCGTCGGACCGCTCAGCACCGACCCGCTCGTTCGCCGCACACAGGAAACAGAACAGACAACAACACAGTTCCAACGAACGTGTGTTTCCATTGAACTGCCTATCGACATCCCAATACCTCCCCGCTACATCCCAAAAGGACTGCTTCAAACCACCTCTGAACTTCTCACCAGCATCATCGAAGGAATCGACACTGTCCTTAAGCCCATCCAAACCATCGGGAAGTATTTGTTCTACACCTGCCTTGCAGGACAAGGAGTCTCGCTCATCCCCATCTTTATCGAAAAATACCAGTGCGAGTTTGATTCCGTACTCTCATCGCTTGACGATGAAGGCAAATTCGACCCGAACGTTGCCGCAATCGGCGCGTGCAACGAAGAATACAGCGGAACAGACCAAGACGAAGCAAAAGGAAACTGCAATGAATGTTCCGATGCAAAACGCAGGCGCGCATTCGTTGACCAAACCTATCGACAGGTATGCGACCGCGTCATGTGCCCCTCCGCGCCATCACTGCAATACTATCTGAGACAACACGCACCGCAAAGACTCACGCCGGTCACGCTCACAAGCGATGCGGCAAAAGCAAAATACACCGGCGATACGTATTACAAGGAAGGAGAGTCAGTGATGATAGGCTCTGACTGCGCAGCACTCATCAAAAAAGCAGGACAAACACAAGCAGCACAACAGCAGCAAACACGCCTGCGACAGCCGCCAAGACTCTTCTTCACCTACAACCAAGTACGAGACATCTACCTCAAATGGCGCGACCACCAAACAGACAGCGCACCATACCCCTTTGAAAGCTCCGCACAATCCTCAGGCAAAGTCAACTGCGACGACCTCCACCCCGCCGCACCTGAATGCTGCGGGTTTGCCTATATGAAAGAATGGAGCTCTGCGTGCGGCGTTTCCGCATTCGGACTTGACACGTTCAACGAAATCGAAGAAAGCACGTGTTTGTCTGCAGAGAAAGCAAACGTGCCCGGAGGCATCAGCCTTGGCCCCAACAAAGGCAGCGTTGAATGCGGCAACATCCTTAACTCCGTCGGCGGGTTCTGCGACAACGACGGCAAAGAAACCCCGCACACCATCCCTGTTGCCAAAGCGTGCTGCGATACCGGCAGCGGAGCCACCGGCGTCCTTGCAGGCCTTGCAGCACCAAAAGAACAGCAACTCTACCTCCTCCTCATTCCGCAAAGCGCGCAAGGAGGAACCGCGACCACCGGCGAATACAACATCCGTTTGGGCTACGTCGCCGAAACCATCGAATTCGACCGCTCACCCCAAGCAGGAACCACCCCTGCAAGCAACCAGCACCGCATCAACGCAAACCTTAACGCAATCGAAGTTGACAGCACCAGCATCCAACCCTACTTCACCCAGGAAAAAATCGAGGAATACTACCAAAAACAGACCATCACCGATATGCAGGGATTCCGCAACGCCCTTTGCGTCGCCGCAGGATACGGCACAGACCAAACCTGCCCGGTCGTCGGGCAAGACATCTACGACCAGGCAATGGCAATCATCGGAACACCCGACCAAGAATACATCATCCGCCCGGGCGACGGCCTTGTCAACTCCCTTCGCTGCATTTGCATCCCCACACTCATCGCATTCCTCCAACGCTGGCGCAACATCTTAGGCGCAGTGAGAGACTGTATGAACACCATCCTCCTTACGGGCGACGGCTCATCAGGCGTTTGCCAAGCAGTCGTATCACAACACGCCTGCGACTTACTCTATGACGCAATCGCGTGCTTTACCCAAAAATTCAGCTCACCAAGCGGCAAACGCCTCGAATACAGCGGCGTTGGCAACGTTATGGGCGCCCTTACCTCAACCGGCGCGGAACTCTCACGCTCAGTCCAATCACGCTACGGCGAAACCAGTATGTACAAACAAGTCTTCGTTGAGAAAAAACTCGTCCACTCCATCTGCCTTTTCGCATTCACCGGCACGTGGAACCTTGACCTTGACGCAGCATTCGATGCTGCAATCCAAGAAGTACCCACCGAAAGCTACGGCCTTCTCTTCCCCTGCTCGCGCAGGTTCATCGGCTTTAACCCCGCAACACGACCATCAGGCCTGGTCACCTGGCAATACCAATTCGGCGCAGGAATCGCCGCAGGCGCAGCCCTTGAAAACGTCGAACTCGTCCTCAAATGCAGCGGCGGCTTTAAGTGCCGCGAAAGCGACGGGTTTGCCCGCGGCAAATGCGACTGCGACACGCCAAAAGAACTCGTGGTGAACCCGGAAGGACTGTCAACAAACGTTGCAAACGGGCAAATCGAAAACAAAGAACTCTTCATCACAATGGACGGAACCCCCGGTGATAGGCAAATCCGCTACGACAAGGCATACCTTCGCTGGTCGTGGAACGACGGCAAGCAAACCCGCACGTCAAAAACCGACGAGTGCACCATCAGCACAGACGGCCCCGGCAGCGCGCCCTCAATGTGCCGTTTTGACCCCTTATCGCTTGCGTTCCGCTGCGTCCTTGGCGACGAAACAGGAAACATCCAATTCCTTGACGCAACCGTCCAGCCAACCGTGAATATCCCAACACCCGTTTTCACCCTCAACGAACCAGTCGCTGCCACGTTACGCGTCCGCCAAACCATCTTCAGCGAAACAGAACCCTCCGAAGCAAAATACCTCTCCTACAGCATCAAAAACAGCCAAGGAAGGGAAGTTGCGCGCTCATCAGACGAAGTTCGCACCCTCAAAAACGGCGATTACACCATGTCCTTTGAAGACTTCGGCGCGCGGCCAATCGTTGCACAAAACTGGTTCGGCAGCGGAAGAACACAAAACCGAGAAATCAACCAGTGGAGTTCAGTGAACAACCCGCAAACCGCACAACCCGCCGCGTCCGCAATCGCCCTTGTTAACATTCTCAAACCTGACGGAACACAACACACTGAACCATTCAACTTCATCATCGAAGTCAAAGCAGACAGCGACCGCAGGGAAACCTACGTACTCTACGATGCAAGCCCTGAGCGCGGCGTTGGTGAAAACGGCTTTAACGGCAAACGGCAAAAACTCCCCGGCGCAAGCGAAGGAATTATGCAAAGACAAATAACGTACGCAGGCGCAGGAACCATATCCGGAACCACAGACCAACGCGTCGGTATCCCCCGCATCGTCCTTGAATTCCCCCAAGCACCCATCGGCCTTGCACCCGGAGAAACACGCCAATACCTCATCTCCTGGGGACTCACCCCTGACCTTAACCCGTGCGAGAACCCAACCGCACAATTACAGCCGCAACCGTTCACCATCACATACACCGCAAAAGATTCCGACCGCTTCGGCATCAGAACCGAACAAACCAGCATAGACCCCATTACTGACGAACCCGTAACCAAAAGCATCACGTTTAACGCGATTTGCACAACCAAACAAGACCCCCGCATCCAAAGCCAAGTCCAATCATCACAAACATCTAATGTTGCCGAACTGATTCGCCGCATCATTGACACCCTGCAGCCAATCGCCAGCAAAGAAGCAGAGGCGCGCACGACCTTCACTGAACTTGGCACTGCCGCACGCGCAGACACCGCAGACGACGCGGCACGCAGGCAAATACGACTGCGGCTCCTACGCACTGTTGATGACCTGCTTGAAACATACCAATTACAAACACAACCGTTTGAAACAGCACACACTGCATTCAGCACCGCAATTCCAAACATTCAGAATGCGAATGACAAGACAAATGCGCTTACAACAAACACCACACTCACCAATTACAAAACGCGATTAAACACGGCAAAAACAAGACTTACCACCATCCGCACACAAATAGCGGGACTTAGCGAAGCGCCGACCGCAGATGAAGTCAGCGAAAAGACCGGCGAATTAGTAACCCTCATCAACACGATTGATACTGCACGGCAAATCGAACAACTCGGAGGACAAGTACAACGGGCAGGACAAGTGTACCAAATTTACGGAACAAATGCGTGGCAATACAACGGACAAACAAACACCATCACCCTGCGCGACTTCACCGGACAAATTACTGAATTCAGGTACGACGCCGGCAGAGGAATCTATGCAAGCACCCCTGAAAACAACGAATACCGCGTCGCCCTCCTTGAGTTTAACCGCAACGCAGTCATCATCTACCGTAATAACCAGCTATTCGGGGTCATCTTGCGCGCAAACAACGGAACCGAAATAACCCCTGCACCACCTGATGCCGCAGCATTCGCAACCGACCTCCAAGCAAAAACACAACAATTCATCACCAGCATCCTTGGTCCTGCACAGAGAGCACCGGTGACAAGTGCGCCGCAGATACCACAAACGACCTCCCTTCAGACACTGAGCGGAGTAATCAGCACTATTGACCAATTCAATGCAGAACAACAAATACACAGAGCAAGATTTAGTGAGATTATGAGCAAAAGTGACACCGAACTTCTCGCATATACCCGTCCACCCTTGCTCTCAACAACCATCACCCAGATGGATGAATACATTTCTGTCCTCCAACGCCAAAAGTCCGTAATCGAACAGCACATATCCCGACTTGAAGCATTAAACCAGACCGCGCCGAGTGTTGCCGAGAGCACAAGACGTACACGCATAATACGCGACACCATTACTGTTTGGTTGAACCCAGGCAACCTTCCCCAACGAAAGAATGAGTTCTCAACAGCAGGAACGATTGATATTATCCGAGAATCAGTCGGATCTTACAACATCGCAACGAATTTCGTGATGGAAGACCTCACTCATGCAAAAGCATCTCTTGAACTTGCCGCTGCCGGCAGACCTCCCACCCCTCCTCCATCAATTCAAACCATATCTCGCCTTGAGAAAATACAAAGAGCAATCACCATACTTGACAACTACAAACAACAACTTACTGCCCAAAAAACATACTTCGAACAACGGCGAGACCCCTCCTACCCCAACATACTCGCGTACGCCGCAGACCCTGCACGAACAGAAGCAATTCAGCAGATAAACAGCGTTGGGGCTACTTTTACCACACACATTAATCAACTGGATGAAATCAGCACTACTCCTGTTGCAAGCGGACAGACCGAACCAAACTTCAGAACAACAATAGGCCTTGTCATATCACAAAGTCGACCGTTCGCAGGAAACACCGCTGATGTCGCCCAACAATTACGCGATGCGCAAACGGAACAACAACTAAGATCAGTCTTTTCACACGTTTCGATAGTAATCACAAACAGAATCAGGGAAATTGACGAAGCAATAACAAACCTGCGCGCACAAGCGAGCCAACCATAACCCTCTCCCAAACCCTGCCAAAATCGGGGAATGTCTTTTGGAAAAACAAGAAGATGCTTCCCGTCATTTTGCTGCTTGAAGCAATCTTCTTTATTGCCGTGCTCGTCCTGTCCTGTTCTGCTTTTTTGTCCCGGGAGACAGAAACATTTAAATACACAAAGTAGAACTCAAGGTAAGAAATGGTACAACTCACGGTAAAACTTGGGCCGAAAGGGCAAGTGCTCATTCCAAAACTACTGCGAGACGAGTACAAGTTCTACCCTGGAAAGGACGTCGTCATTAAAGAAACACCTGACGGTATCCTCATCACAAGGCCACGCACAGAGGACCCGATTGCGTTTCTTGAACGATGCGCAAAAGAAATCGGACAAAAAAAAGCATACACTTCCAAAGAATACGAAGAACACCTGGCAAAACAATGATTTACATCGACTCAAATATCCTCATCAATTCAGCAGCAAATGATGCTGAACCCGGAAAAAAGAGCAGACGCCTCCTTATGCACATCATCAAGGGAAACCAAGAAGCAGCCACGTCCGTTCTCACTATCGACGAAGCACTGTGGGCCCTGCAACGGGAAAAAGGCAAGCCCTTCGCAGCAAACGTGGCGAGAAACCTCCTCGATATCCGCAACCTTGCCTTCCTTGATACGACACAACAAATCATCGAAGAAGCACTCCACGCTTACACTCATGATAATCTCAATCCCCGCGACGCAATCCACCTCGCAACCATGCGAGTAAATGGCATCACCACCATTGCAAGCTACGATGATGACTTTGACCAAATCAAGAACATAACGCGCATTACCCCATGACCCTCTCCCAAACCCTGCCAAAATCGTGGAATGTCTTTTGGAAAAACAAGAAGATGCTTCCCGTCATTTTGCTGCTTGAAGCAATCTTCTTTATTTCTGTCCTGTACCTGCATTACCACTTCTTTATCCCGTCGGCAGACGCCGCGCTTCGCGCAGGCGAAGTGATGCAGGAAGAAATCCAGCAGAAAACCGATGCGGAACTGTACACGCTTGACCAAACCCTCTCGGAAAACGACGCGTTTATGACCGCGTATTTGCGCCTTTTGGAAAACATTGCCTACTTCTTCCTTGGTATCCTTGGCATCACGCTCCTTGTGCGCGGGCCGATATGGTACCTTAGCCACTCGCTCGTACACCCCGTATCACTGAAGCGCACTTGGCTCAAATTCATCGGGCTCACACTTCTTTGGTTCGCCTTCCTTCTCGCAACCCTGATTGCGTACAGCATCCTTGAAGGCAGCACGACCACCATCCTCCCTGTTGTCAGCTCAGGAACGGCAAGCGCGCTCTTCATCATCGCAACAGCCATCATTGCCTATCTTGCCCAAACAAGCTACGCACTTCTTTCGCACGACCAAACGTTTAAAAACACGTTTCTCTTTGCATTCAAACAGGCAAAAAAAGCAGGTCCCGCGTGGCTTGTGAGCGCACTCATCACCTTTGTCGCGCTCACCTTGCCCCTCAACTGGATGCTCCGGCCGCCAATTGCGCTTGCCGTCTACGCAGCCATCAGCGTGCCCCTCCTGCATTTTGCCCGAATCAACCTCATCGTCCCATGGTCAAAAAAGTAATCGTTGGAATTTTGCTCGCAATCGCACTTGTTGTACTGGTCATCTTAGCCGCGCAAAAGCAGCCAGAATACCGAACCATCCCAATTCCACCCCCGCCAACCTATGACGGACAACAAACAGAACAACCATCCCCTCGCATTGACGTATCACCTGAGACAGGAACGCCAACACCGCGCGCGCCCGAAATCGAGCCCAAACAGCCCGGAATCCCCGCAAGCGAAGTCTTCCCCCAAGAAGTCAACTTCTGGGTCAACAACATCCTTGTCCCCTCCAACCAAGACTACGACTCAGGACGGTTCATCCGCGTCGAGGATGACGACATCAAGACCTTCGCCGGGTCATTTGGCCCCTACTTTGACGACCCACGGGACCATTTGCGCGTCGAACTCTGCTCAGAACTCAGCCGCGGCATTGGCGCAATCAGCTGCGAAATCGTCCCCCTCAACTTTGGCGACCGCTACGTCAGCTTTGCCAAAGGATACGTCTTTGACGAGTACATCGGCGGAACCGCCGCAAAAGACTACTACGCCTATTACATCGTCTATGTCGGCGATACCAAAGTTGCGCAAAGCAACCGCGGCGCAGTGAGAACCGTGCGGGCGAGCTAAGCCAAAGCAGCCAATTCAAGCAAAGGAAAAGCGCACGACTTTTGAACTCCCACTGAATCAATCATTCGGATCAAAATAGATAAATTACCTTCCGCATTAGTAAAAACAAATTCAGCAGAACGCACGCGACGCAAGAAATCAAGTTCAATTCCAACGCGATTGAAAAACGCCGATGCGCAAAGAATCTCCACACCGCGCACCTCTTTTCGGTCTGACACATCAAGGACGATATCACCGAACAGTTCATTCGTCAGAAAACGCTCGCCCTTCCGATACCCCTTTGAGACAAAAAAAACATCCACGTCTTCCCTATACGGCAATAGCTTCATTTTCGGTACCTCCTTATGAATGTAACTATAAATAACTTTTCACCCCTGAATATTACTGGAATGATAAATAACCCATCAGACAATTCAAACACCAGGCGATAAATCGTGTCCCCGTATGCTCCGACTTGAAGCGAACATTCGCGAAGAGAGGAAGGGTCAGTTAAATGACGGATGACTTCTTTGAGCGGTCCGCCCCGAGCACCCCGCTGCTCTTCCGCGTGAGGGCCAAAAATAAATTTCTTGACTTCCTTGAGCCTGTTTTTTACTTCATCCAACTCCATCCAACACACAAGAAATCTGCGATTAAAGAGTGTGCTGTTCAAAAGTTGGGAACTATTGCTGCTTCGCTTGAAAACCTTCCCGGTTTTTGACCGATACGCTTCTAAAACAATAAAGCTGCAATCGCTTTGACTTGCCCATCCTGCAAAATGGCTCGCAACGCAGGACTTGGGCAAGTCGCTTTTTATCTTCTTCAACACATACATTTAAAAAGCGACTGCCTGATTTGCACGCTATGAACTTCCAAGGGCTTGGCAAAATTGAAACCTACGAGCAATACCTTGATATGGCGTTCAAGGACAGCATGAAAGTAGCGGAAAGCATCCGCTCAGACACCAAAAGCCAGGACCGCATCGTCAAAAGCCGCAGAGTTGAAAGCGCACGCGTGATGACCGTCGCAAAATCACTTATCAGCAACCTTGACGGCATCATCAAACGATTCCCCAGCATCGACCATCTTCCGCCGTTTTACAATGAACTTGTCCACTGCACCATCGATTATGAACTGCTGAAAAAAAGCCTTGGCGCGCTTAACTGGGCAAAAAAACAGCTCCAAAACCTCCTTGACCAAACCATCATCGAACTGCGCAGAAACAAGCGCCTCCACCACTTCAACGTTGTCCGCACCTCATTTTCCGGCAGGGCAAGCTCCGTTATGAAACAAATCAAGAAAAACCTCGAATTCCTTGAAGGCGCGCGCAAAATAATGAAAAGCTACCCCGCGCTCAAAACATCCGTCCCCACCATCGTCATCGCAGGAATGCCCAACGTCGGCAAATCAACCCTCCTTGCCGCAATCACCGGCGCAAAACCCCACGTTGCAAGCTACCCGTTCACCACGCAAAAACTCAATTTAGGGTACGATGCGGAAGAAAACCAATACATTGACACGCCAGGACTCCTTGACCGCCCCATCGCAAAACGAAACCCCATCGAACGCCAGGCAATCCTTGCACTCAAGCACGTCGCAAACCTCGTCGTATTCATTATTGACCCCACGGAAAGCTGCGGCTACCCGATTGGCGACCAAGAGAAACTCCTTGCGGACATCAAAAAACAATTTGCCGTCCCCGTCATCATTGTCAGCAACAAAACTGACCTTTCAAAACCGTACCCTGAATCAATTGCCGCAAGCGCAAAAACCGGAAAAGGAATTGATGCGGTGCGCGCAGCAATCACTTCCGCACTCGCTCGCCAACATACATCAGCGCAGAACCCAGCATAATATAGACGCCTGCCAAAAGCCAGCTTTTCGGCACATAATTCCTCAACCAATCCTCAACAAGCGGAGTAATCGGGCCTAAATTTGCAATAATATTCACCAGCGCACGCTCACCGCCATACGCAAAAAGAAGCGCGAGCCCTCCCGGAACAAGCGTCATAAGCCCAAGCGCCCTGAGCGACTCTTTCTTTGAATGCGTAAACCAAAAAATGGTGAAAAAGCTGACCGTGATAAGCCCTATCGAAAAGCCAAGCGCAAGCTTTGCCTCAATCAAACGGTCAGGGACAAAGACGAGAGGCAAGAGCGGAATAAGCGCCGTAAGCCCCGCAATATAGAGCAGCCTTGCGACAAAAACCACCGCACGATACTCCACAAACTTCACCACCCGCTTTTGCACTTTCACCATACCTGCCAAAAGGCAGCAGCACTTTAAAAACCTGGTGCAAAAATATAATAAGCACCCCTGCCTTCACACAGTCAAAAGAGGACGTATGGACGCGCAACAATACACTGCACTCGGCACCGGACTTGCCCTTACCGCAGGAGGAGTGTTTGGCTACCTTGACGGCACCACGCTCCTTTTGTTTACCGTAAACCAGCTGCACAACCACGTTCATCTTGTGAGCGGCACCATTGGCATACTTGCTGCCCTCCTCTTTCACGGAATCCACGCACGACTCTACAACAAAGCGTTTGGTGTTGTATACCTTGCTGTCGGCGTCATCGGCATTGTCCTTCCGCGCATCACGGCAGAACTTTTGAACGCAAACTTTTACGACCACCTTTTGCACCTTGGCATTGCCGCGATTCTGCTGTATGCCGGCTACAAGATAACACCCGAACCCTCCGTTGCACGCGCGTAATGCATAAATAGGGCAGTACAGACCCCTGCCGTATGAACGTCATCTGCGACCTCCACCTGCATTCCAAATATTCGCGTGCGTGCAGCAAAGACCTCGTTATCCCGAACCTTGAAAAATACGCGCGGATGAAAGGAATCTCGCTTTTGGGAACAGGAGACTTTCAACACCCAAAATGGCTCACGGAACTCAAGGCACAACTGACCGATGACGGAACGGGCGTTCTTCGCACCAAAACAGGATACCCGTTTGTCCTCCAGACCGAAATATCACTCATTTATTCTCAGGACGGCAAGGGAAGACGGGTCCACGTCGTCATTCTTGCACCCTCATTTGACGTTGCCGACCAAATCCAGGAGTATCTTGGCAAAAAAGGACGGCTCGACTACGACGGAAGACCTATCTTCAACATCAGCTGCGCCGCGCTCACCGAAGACCTCCGGCAAATAAGCCCCGACATTGAAATCATTCCCGCGCACGCGTGGACCCCGTGGTTCTCCGTCTTTGGCAGCATGAGCGGATTTGACTCCCTTCAGGCAGCATTCTTAGACCAAACCAAACACATCCACGCAATCGAAACCGGATTATCTTCTGACCCCGGAATGAACTGGAGATTATCACAACTTGATAACATCACCCTGATTTCAAGTTCTGATGCGCACTCGCACTGGCCGTGGAGAATCGGGCGCGAAGCAACTGTTTTTGATATGAACGATATGAGTTACAAAGAACTCATCAGGTCAATTCGAGAGAATAACGTTGTTGAAACGCTCGAGTTTTACCCTGAAGAAGGAAAATACCACTTTGACGGGCACCGCGCGTGCGGAACCTGCCTGTCCCCGCGCGAGAGTTTGGCGCTCAAGAAGATTTGCCCATCCTGCAAAACACCGGTCACTGTCGGCGTTGCAAGCAGAGTTGAAGCGCTCGCCGACCGTCCCGAAGGCGCAAAACGGCCAAACGCAAAACCGTACCGAAATCTGATTCCGTTGTCTGAAATCATCGCACACCTGATTGGCTCGCCCGTCGCAAGCAAAAAAGTGTGGGCAGAATATATGAAACTCATCGCTGCATTTGGAAACGAAATTGCAGCCTTGTCAGCGCCAGAAGCAGAAGTTGCCAAACACGTTGATTTGCGCATCGCGCGCGCAATTGCAGAAACCGCACACGTCCAATGGAAACCCGGCTACGACGGCGCATACGGAGTTCCATTATTTGAAGGGGCGCCGCACGCGAAGCAGATACTGCCAAAGTCTGCGCCGAAGAAAAGCGCACAGAAAGGACTTGGCGAGTTCTAACGGCGCCGTCTCAAAATCAACGCGCCCAGCACGATTGACAGCCCAAGAATTGTCGCGGGACGCGTCCAATCAGACTCCACGTTCGTAATCGCGACACTCGGGTACTCGTGACACTTAAAATCGCTCCCGCAATACTGTGACTGCGCGCAATCCGTGTTTTTCGCACACTCCTTGTTTGCGTCAATGTACTTCAGAACCGTTGAAGCTCCCGCAAGCGAGAGCCCGATTATGAAGACAATAAAAAATGCACCCCACACTGCTTCTGCCATACGCGCGAAGCGCCAAGGGGATAGTTATAAAGATTGCGGCAAAACTACCCCATCGCCACAATCACGGCAGCAATCACGAGCAGTTCAACCAAGCGGTACGCAGCGTTGAGCGCGACCAAGGCAAACGGCTTGTTCTCCCACAAGAACCCGCCAAGGACGAGCGGAAGCGAAAGGCCAAGCCACAAGAGGACGGCAAGCTTTGCCGCGCCGGCAAAAGAGACAACAGAAAGCAAATTCAGCAGGACCGCAACCACATACGCCATCACCAGCGTCACCAGCGTTCCCAAGCCCATCGCCTGCCCTGCCGTTAAGCGCATCTGCTTCATTGACTTTGGAGTAAAGCCGGACAATCTCATCCACACTTTGCCAAACAAAGGACCATACCACACCATACCCAGCGCAATAGATGCAACCGCCGCTGCAAGAACCGCCAAATAATTCACCATCACACCCATCATTTGTTCACCTCTTCCTGATGCGTTACATTCAACAACGTGATAACAAGAATGCCAAGCGATGCGAGCAAAACAACCCCCACCTGAATCGAGCGCGCAAAATCAAACGGCTGCGAAGACTCAGACAAAAGCCCCGTAATCCCGCCTAAACTTCCTGAAAGCGCAAGAACCGCAACCAGCCCCGCCGTCACGGCACCAAAAACCAACACTCCCTTGTTCATGGGCACACACACTGCGTTTGCACATTCGGGTCAAAATAACTGCAGTCCTGACCTCCGTTCCACCCAATCAGGTAATGGCCGCACCGCGGCGTTGACAAGCCAAGCGAGCAGCCCACGCGATACCCGTCCGCAAAAACCGCATCACCCGACGGGCACGAATCATCACGCATCCTGCACGGCACCTGATACATACACCGCTTTGGCACGGTAAAATAGCCATATTGTGCAGGAGCATACTGCCCGTCATACACCATCGCACCATACTCTGTCAGCACTGCGTTCCCGGTCGGCTCGACAAACAAGATGCCAAGCGCAAGCGAAGAAACCGCTATGACTGCAAACAATGTAAGCAACGCGTATTTCATTTCTGACCTCTTTTCTGACTATAATGAGCCTTCCTGATATATAAACTTACTGCGAACCGTTCGTTGCGTTCGTCTGATTCGCCGCATCAACCGCATCTACGGTAAATTCAACCGTTACCCCTGCCTCATTCCCCGCGCCATCCGCACAGCGGAACACCGCACTTTGCACGCCATTCGGAACAGACTTTGCCAACGTCCAGGAAGTCGCGTCCCTTTGCATTGGCTCTGCCGCACCTGCATTAAGCGAAAGAGTACAGGCAGAAACACCAAAATCATCCCGCGCATCAATTGCGAACACCATCGGACGCGCCTGTATCGTGCTTCCCGCCTGCGGAACAACCGCGGTCACGTTCGGAACAGAAACATCACGGAAACAGTCCGCAGGACAAGTCTCGCGCGACTCGCCCGCATCGCACACGCCGTTCCCGCACTTCGGCAGGGAAATTGAGCCCGCAACACACACGCACTCACCGTTACAATTGCCCTCCTGCATTGCACCGGAAACAGGATTGCGCACAAAACACAAACTGCCTGAAATTATCTGGCCCGTCACAATGTCGCGCTTGAGCGGCGGCTCGCACGTCTCAACAACCCCATTGCGGTTCGGCTGCTGGATTGCACCATCACCGCACATCCCTGTTTGCGGGTCGCCCTTTTGCGTACAACTGCAGTCAGGACGGCACGCACCAGGACAGGCAGAATCAAGCTGCCCGTCACACTGCTCAACCCCTTGCTCAATAATGCCGTTGCCGCAAAAGCCCGTCTGCCCCGCCGCAAGCCTGCGCAATTCATCAATAAGACGACAATCAGACGGATACCGCTGCGCGTACGCAGAGATGCGCGGGTCATCGCCAAGCACTGTTTGCACCGTCACCCGAGAATTATTGCTCAGCCACGTAATCGTTGTCCCAAGCACCCTATCCTGCTGCACAAAGCCGCACACGCCCGAAAGCCTGCTCCAAATCGGCTCAAGCAATTGCAGGTTCTGCGCCAAAAGCCGCTTGTGCGCAGATGCATTGAACAACCGAAGCACTTTTACCGGAACCGTCCCTGACGGGCCAAGATAGCTTGCCTCATATTCCGTCCCTTCCGCAAGCAACGTCTCATTTGAACGCACATACGTATACGTCGGCAGGTTGGTCTCAACAAGAATGTCCGCAAACCCCACACGAAACTCAAACGCGCCCAAGCCCCACTTGTTCGTGTTACAGTCAAACACCTTGCGCCCGTTCGCATCCCTCGTATCCGTATCAATACACCAATACGTCAACACATAATTTTGCCCCTGCTCGAAGCGATTCTTGTTTGCCGCAAAAGAAAACGTCGCCTTATCCTCAACCCACTCCTGCACAATCTTCCCGCTTTGCGACGGGTCAACCGTGAGGCGCTCCCACACTCTTGATTTCTTGTTAAAAACATACATTGCCCCGTGAATGTAGAACTTTGTCGAGACACTTGCCGGCTTTTCCACAACCACCCGAACACTCTCGCCGTCCTTTACCTGAACCGGCTCAACATCCGTATACCGAATTTCCGCAGCCCAAGAAGGGCGCTGCGCTTCACTGATAGGAAGCCCGCCGATTGCCCGCCCATACGGAGAAACAGGACCCGGCGCGGGCGGCGCTTGAGGTAACTCACCCTGACACGCAACCAACAATACGAGGAGTAACGCTGCCTTCCACATCATCAAACCTTCTTCAAGTCAGACGGGTATTTGCGCAAGTACTCATCAATAATTTCCTTGCTTGCACTTTCCGCCTTAAACGTCTCAACGTAAATGATTTCCTTTCCTGACGTCCACGTTGCCACGCGATGGTCATTCTCACCAAGGAACAATGCGACATTATGGCCCTGATGCACCTTCCAGCCCTGCCTGATGATTTCGGCAAAATGCGCAAAAACCGTGTCATCAACATCCTGGCGCGAGGCAAAATCAAAAACGTGCACGAGCACAACCAAGCCGTTTGGCTCACGGTACTGCGCATCATAGCGAACAACCTTAATTTCATCAAAACCCGTGGTCTCCTCAAACACATCATACTCCGCGCCAGTCTTTATGACCGCAAAAGGAGGAATGCCGCGGTTCACCACAAATTGGTCAATGTTTGCACTCTCAGGAATCTGGCCACCGGCAAAGCCAAGCACCTTAAACGCGACCAGCATCCATCTGCGATTGTTACAATCCCACTGCCCGCCCACTTTTGTGCAGCCATAGACGACCAGATAATTATCCCCTTCGGCAAACTTGTCCGGGCTTACCGGAATACTTGCAACCGCCTGGCCCTTCACCCAATCCTTATTCATCTCACCCTGCAGGTTAAAACGCTCCCACACACGCGACTTGGCGTTGAAAAAATACCCATTTGAGTAAATATAGTCAAAGTTTGAAATTGAGAGAATGACGCCATCATTATAGTATGCCTGGCTTGGCGTGATTGCCGTGTTCCTTGCCTCTGCAGCCCACGACGGCATTGCACCCGCAAGGCCGGCAATTGCCGCGCCAACCCCAACCTGACCGGGCGGGGGCGGAGACGGAGGAAGCTCATCACTGCACGCAACCAGCAGTGCAAACAGCATAAGAATTGCAAATCGTTTCATCATCAACCTCTTTTGCATTGAACACCTTTTTGTCTTTTATAAACCTTGCCCTGCCTCTTTCACCGCAGACTCGATGAATTCTTTTGACCACCCGCACGCCGCAAGATGCATTCGCAGCGTGTCAAGCGGATAGCCCTGCTTTTGGTAATTCTTCAGGAACTGAACAACGATAAACCGGTTTTGCTGCTGCACACGCTGGTGCTGGAGGATACCCATCACCAAAAGCGTGATGACCATAATGAGTGCAACCGACGCAAGAGAAATGCTCAGGATTGCCTTTGTCTTCACATTGCCCTCAAGCGAATCAATGGATGCAAAAAATGTCGGCGAATCCACATACGGCCGGGACGCGACATCCCGCACATTATTCACATCAACACGCACGGCATCAAGCTGGCTTTGCATCGCATCAAGACGCTCAACCACATTCGCCGCCGACGCTGCCTGCTGCTCCGCCTTATTCAGACGGTCCTCAAAACGCGGAATAAGCTCGACCACCTGCACTTTTTGCTCAAGCGCAACCACGCGCTCATCGAGCGCCTCAACATTTTCCGGAATCCCCGCAAGCAAATCTTCTGCTTCACTTGTAGACGGAGGAACAGGAGGGGGAGGAGGCGTGTCCTGAGACGGCGTTGGCGCAGGAGTTGTCGGCTGCGTTGTTTCCGAACCCGGAACAGGAGGCGGAGGAGGAAGGTCAAGAATCTGCGCACCCGTAATCCACGAGCCACCCGGCGCTTTTGCGAAACTCACCTGCTTTGCAAATGCGGGAACACACAGAAGTAAAAGTATTGCAACTACCGCCACACTCTTTTTCATATATAATGTCAACGGAACGGAGTATTTAAAGGTTGTTGGTGGTTGGTTGTTAGTTATCGGTTGTCAGGCGTCAGATGAATTGTGAGGACTGAATTGATAGTTGGCAGCAATCTCCGAAAGATTATTATAGCGCTATAGCCCTATAGCGTTTATGACGACGATTCAAGTGCAGGAGCGAACGTTGCATCTTCTCCAGCAGATGCGCAAATCCAAGGGTGCAAAATCGTACGACGAAGTGATATTGGACCTGATGAGAAACGCTGCGCCACGGAAGTCGATGTATGGCGCGCTTGGCAAAGCATCATGGAAAGAGATTATGAGAGACCTCCGAGACAAGGATGACCGGTTCTAGTTACTTCTTTGACACCTCTGCCTGGCTTGGCTACTTCTTCGAGAAGAGCGAACGCGTGCTCGCGCTCGTCACAGGACCGCACATCATCCTGACCTCCTGTCTTTCGCTCTACGAGATTCGACGGAAACTCCTGCGTGATAAAATCAACGATGACAAAATCAGACAGATTATCGATTTCATCAAAGCCCGCAGCACATTCATTGATGTCGACCACACACTCACGAACAATGCCGCAGAGATAGGCCACACCTACTCCCTTGGAGCGATTGACGCACTCATCTATACAAGCGCGCAACAAGAATCGAGCACGCTCATCACCCGTGACTTTGACTTCCACTCACTGCCCGGTGTTGAAATCATCAAGGACGGGATTTGAAAGACGAACAGTCACTCAGACTTCTTTTGACTTGCATCGTAGAGACGCTGAATGAGTTGGTAGACGAGCTGTTGATCGGATGCGGGCAATAATTTGAGCATAACCTCATATTCATTTTCTGTTTCTACCAAACCATCGATTGTATTCGTATGAGCACTCACTGTTTCTTGAGACCGAGCAGCCCGTGAAGAAACAGGATACGGAAAGTTCGCATCATACTTTTCCCGAATTAACCGTATGAGTGCGTGCTCCGGCGGAACATCAAGGCATTCGAGCAGAATTGCAAATCGAGCAAGGTCACGCCTATAATCTGTCGAGCTACCCCTCACAATCTCATGCCTAAAAATACCTCCAACGTATATCGACGCAGTACGTTTAGATAAACCGGTTACTGCAGCAAACCGTTCAATCGGCCGCGCTCTTCCGGTCTCTGCACAATAACTCACCAATTCAGCCCTGATGTCTTTATCTGCCTCTTTTTTCTTGTTCCAGTCAGGCAAATCAAGCGCGCGGCAAGGTTGCTTTCTACTTTTATACTTCATCACACTCAAGTAGTATTAAAACTATAAATACCTTATTCAAAAAAATGTGACTTTTTTGTCACTTAGCTTTTTATCGCAAAACGTCTTTATAAACACCAGTATGACAAAATAGTCCCTTAGGACTATTCGCCGGAGAACACAAAATGGCAAACGAAGAACAAATCGGATTCCACAAAGGAGCGCTCACCACGCTTGCAAAGGAAAGACAGGAACTTTTGCGCATAGTTCAGATTGTTGAACAACTGATGCAGGCGCACCTCAAAGGGCTCAAAGACCTCGGCGTAGACCTTGAAGCAGAAGCCAAAAAGGAAGCGCCCAACCTTGAAGAGGCAGTCAAGAAATGAGTTATTTCAGCGGTTCAAGCTACGGAGGCGGAACGTCCTATGGCGGAAATAATTCGCGCGCTGCATACGGCAGCAGCAGCAGCTATTCCTCAGGAAGCGCTTATGGAAGCTCACCCGCACGAAGCGAGCAACACGCGTACTCGGGAAACGAATACCAAGCCCGCCCCCCCGCACAATACGGCGGACCGCACGAAAGCATTGTTGACACATACCTTGAAGACAACCGACCGTGGACACCAATCGTTACCGAACTTGGAGAAATCCAGAGCGTTCTTGAACAAGCATTTGAAAAAATCACGGGACAACCATTTCCCCGCGAACACATCACCATCACCATCCAGAACGCAGCCGATTTTGAAAAAAGACACCCTATCACCGCGCGCGGACAAGTCGTCGGCTACAGCATCAACAACTTCGGCAAAGGAGTGAGCACTATTGTTGTCAAGCAAGACCATCTGGATGCAATGCTCTTAACTCTTGGGCACGAAATCGGCCACGTCCTGTCCCCAACGCTTCCCGACAAGCGCGACGAAGAGGCAAAAGCGCACGCATTCAGCATTGCGTGGATGGAAACAATACGAAACGAAAACATCGCAGGACTTGCGCCAAACATCCGTCTCAACCCTGCCCGCAACGGGCTTCACGACGTCGCACTTGACTTCGTCAACACACTTCGATGGACAGGCAACTCAGCACTTGACATATTCAAAACAATCGCAAACGGCGCGACCAGCATCACGCACGGAGGAACCTCATGGTAAAGAAAACAACAAAGGAAACAAAAACCGAGCAGCCCACTGAAAAGTACGACAAGAAAACAGAAAAGAAAGACGAATCGAAAGACGCGCCCAAAGGAATGCAATTACCTCCCAACCTTCCCCCTGAAGTCGCCGAAAAAATGAAGGCAATCAAGGAAAAGCTCGAAAAATTCCAAAAATTAACCCTTGAAAAGTTTGACAAGTACATTGTCGGAATGGCACTTTTGCCCCCACCGCGCCCACCCTCACCAAACCTTCCTCCTGACATTTTCGCCGAAGAACAAAAAAGATTCGAGCAGGACAAGGACAAATACCACACGCTTGTTTTGATTGACGACAGCGAGCCGACCAAAATGAGCAAGTTCGAACTGCGCGACAAGCTCTCCGCAATAATGGCGCAAACGGCCAAAGAAATCGACCCGGCAATCGTCCCGCAAACACTCCTCATCTCGGAACTGTGGCAGAACTGCTACGACGCAAAATACGACCTGTTGCAATTAATCGGCATGAGCGCACCCGTCTACGACACCGGAATGCTCGGCGCGATTCGCATTGCGGAACTCCACCGCTCAATGGTCCTTAAGAAATTTGAGAAATACATTGTCGCGTACGTCTTGGCAGGCTCAATGGTCAAAGGCCAGGCAAAGCCGACATCAGACATTGACGTTGTTGTCATTATTGACGATACTGACGTCAAGAAAATGACGCGCGCGGAACTGCGCGACAAGCTGCGCGGCATCATCCAGCAAATGACCTTTGAAGCAGGCGAAATAACCGGCATCCGCAACAAACTGTCCATCCAAGTCTACATCCTGACTGACTTCTGGGATATGATGCGCGAATCAAACCCTGTTTGCTTCACGTTCCTTCGCGACGGCGTGCCCTTGTATGACCGCGGCATCTTTATGCCTTGGAAACAACTGCTCAAGATGGGCAAGATTAAACCATCCGCCGAAGCAATCGATATGTTCCTCTCAGGCGGAGAGCAAACGCTTGACCGCATCAAGGCAAAACTCAAAACCATTGCCACCGAAGACTTCTACTGGGGAATCCACAGCCCGACACAAGCCGCCCTTATGCTGTACGGCGTTCCCCCGCCCGCGCCAAAAGAAACCGCAGGCGTTGTCCGGGAAATTTTTGTCAAAAAAGAAGGACTGCTTGAAGAAGAATACGTCGAAATCCTGGAGAGAGTCATCGGCATCTACAAAGACATGGAGCACGGAAAAATCCCGGACTTCACCGGAAAAGACGTGGACAAGCTGATGGCCGACTGCGAGAAGTATATGAAACGACTCAAACGGCTGTTCACGCAGATTGAGAAACAAAAAGACGACGAAAACATGGTCACAATGTATGACACGTTGCAAACCGTCCTTCGCGACGTCTTAAAAATTGAAGGCGTAGAAGCCGCGCGCGAAGCAGAACTTCCGATTGTTTTTGAAGAGAAACTCATCGCAACCGGCAAAGTGCCTGCAAAGTATTTGCGAACCCTGCACGACTTAGTCAAAAGCAAAGGACTCTTTGATGCGGGAAAACTTGGCAAAAACGACCTTGAAAAAGTACGCAAAGAAACCGGCGAACTGCTCAAGTTCTTAGTTGACCACATGCACCGCAAGCGCGCACGAGAACTCGACCGCGCAAAACTTCGCGTAAAACACGGCAACAAACACGGCGAAGTCACCATCCTTGGCAACACGGCATTCATTGTCGTTGACCTTGACGACAAAAACCGACCAATGGAAAAAGCACCGGTAGAACAAGACGGCTCACTTGGGAACAGCTCTGCCTGCACGCTCGAAGAATTTGAACACGCGCTCGCAAAACTCGTTCCTTTGCCCATTCGCCTTCGCGAACCGCTCTTTGAGAGTTTGAAACGCTGGTTTGGGAAGGAATATGAAGTGCTGATGTGAAAAAAAGAACGGCGGCGCGGGGAGTTTCACGCTCCCGGCCCAAACCGCAAAGCTTTTGAACCCCGATATCCTTTCGGAAACCAAGGTTTCAGCTTGGCGAGCAACCAGATTGCTCAACGCCGCCGTTGCCGACGTGCGTCGGCGGCTTTCTTTCTTCTTTTTCTCTTAAAGTGAGTTCGCATTAAAAATAAGGAGAGTTTTCAGACCTTGTTGAAAATTTTTCAGGCATATTAATAAACCGACCGGAAGAAAATTCACAATATGATACACAACGGCAAACTCCTGCTCGCCAGCTGCCTTATCGTGAACGAGCGAAAAGAGCTTCTGCTCTTGTACCGGCCGGAACACGCGCATTGGGAAACACCCGGCGGAAGAGTTGAGGAAACTGATTGCGAGGACGCGTCATCGCCAACAATTGATGACTTTGCACGCGCAGCCGTGCGCGAGGGAAAAGAAGAACTGGGAGACGTTGCATTTTCTTCGCCTAAACTCTTTGCAAAAGTGCCGTTCAAAATACCAAGCGGAAAAGAAGCAGTCGCGTACAAGTTTTTGATGCGACTTGAGCGCGGGACACCCGCAATTCAGGAGCCTGAACGGTTCAGCAAACTTGAATATTTGCAGATTGCGCGATTACAGGAATATCCGCTCGCGCCGGACTTTGCGCACTTTTTGAATGCACTGCAGGAAAAGTACAAGTAAAAGAACGACGGCGCGGGGAGTTTCACGCTCCCGGCCCAAACCGCAAAGCTTTTGAACCCCGTGGTCATTTCTGACACCAAGTTCTCAGCTTGGCGGGCGAACCAGCATCGCCCAGCGCCGCCGTCTTTGCCAGCTTTTGACTGGCACTTTTTCTTTCATTTTTCTCTTAAAATGCGTTTGCGGGAAGAACACGGAATGCTTCTGCCTGTTGCCGGAAATCTTCCGAACTCTTTATAAACAGACTGCAAGAAAATCCACGATATGGACCCTGAACAGGTAAAACGCGAACTTGAAGAAACCTACCACACGCAACGTGCTCTTCCTTACACGGTCTTGCGAAACAACCCTGAACTTCCCCCTGACGCATACAAGCTTGCCCAGGCAGCCCTTGAATTCGGCTACACCGCAGGACAAAAACAAGTGATTGACACTTATTCGGGGCAAGGAAGCGTGACTCCTCTGAGTGACTTTTTTCGGCTTGCGAGCATCCTTGCAAAACTCGCAAGCGGACAAGACGTTGAACGCCAAAAACTCAGGCCAGAATCACCCTTCTGCCCAAACGGACACATCACATTGCCATTCGGAGACTGCCCGTTCTGCCCGAAAAAATGAAGCACAAAGCAGCATTCCCAAAACTCGCATCGCCCGCAATACTTTCGCCAATGGCAGGCGTCACGGACGTTGCGTTTCGCGCTTTGTGCAAGAAATACGGCGCAGGACTTACCTGCACTGAATTTTTGAGCGGGACCGCGATTGTTCGCGGCAACCTGCACACGCTCGATATGCTCAAAACCGACCCGATTGAAACTCCTGTTGCCGTCCAGCTATTCGGAAGCTCAGTTGATGACGTTGTCTCTGCAGCACGGCTGGTTGAAAACGACTTTGACCTCATTGACGTTAACTGCGGCTGCCCTGCGTGGAAAGTCATCAAGACCGGCGCCGGCTCGGAAATGCTCAAAAAACCTGAAGGCATTGCCACATTCATCAACAAACTTGCAAGCGCTGTTTCAAAACCGGTAACCTTGAAGATACGAATCGGAATTGATGAGCAAAACATTAATGCACTTGAAATTGCGCGGCTTGCGGAAGATGCGGGAGCTGCCGCGATTGCAATTCACGGCAGGACACAAAAACAAGGCTACTCAGGGATTGCGAACTGGGACATTATTCGCACCGTGAAAGAAAAAGTCAACATTCCCGTCATCGGAAACGGCGATGTGTTCACCCCTGAAGATTTTAAAAAACGGCTTGACCAAAGCGGCGTTGATGCAATACTTGTTGCACGCGGAGCAATCGGAAACCCGTACTTGTTCACGCAGATAAACGATTATCTGAAAAACGGAAAATATCCTGAAACAGACCGCATCGCGCACTTTTTCGAATTTCTGGAACTTGCAGAGAAATATAACCTGAAATACCCCCTCATTTTAACCCACGCGATGAGCTTCACCAAAGGAATACGCGGCGGAGCCGAAATGCGGGACAAACTGAGCAGGGCGAAAAGCGTTGAAGAAATCAGAGGATTTTTACCGCAGGCAACTAAACTGAATTCGGACGAGGCAGCCGTCCGCTCCGATTCCGCCGCTCAAGCGCGTAACTGATATACTCCCGCTCAATGCCTCCTGCACGCTCGTGCCAGCGCGCATCAAGCCGCACCACTTCACCGCGCTTCTTTTCCGAAATAACGCCCGCAGCAACCAAAGACCTGAAATAAGCCTGCGCATCAGACATTTTCGCAGGAATGACCCGGTTTACGCGATTCATAAAATCATCATAGTTGATGTAGCGCTCAGCAATGCGCGGGTCCGCACCGTCAAGGCCAAAGCCGACCACAAGAACCGCGTGCACAACTTCCGGGTCCATTTTTTGCGCGCGCATCAGGCGCCAGTACAATTCAAGCTCACGGTCCGCCACCTCTCCTTCTTGGGACGCGTGTTCTTTCTTCGGGCCGTTCCCAAGAAGCGAAGGGTCTTGCGCCAGTTTTCTTTTTATCTCACGCGTATCATACTCACGCTTGAGCCTTTGCATATTGCGCTTGAACCGTTTTACGCCATATTCTTCCGCAAGCGCTGATGCGGTTTCAAGTGAAACACCATACTTGCGATTCAAATGCATCACGTAGCGGTCATACTCAGGCACACCCTCTCCAATTTCCTCAACATCACTGCAGTCACTCACAACAGAATCAACTGAAGATTCCTCATTTCGCTTTTTAAACCCGTGCTTTGGAATATGGTCCACCACGGGCTGCTCATCAGAACTTTGCCGCTTGAATTGCGCCCTGCGCTGGCGCCTGTCCAAATACAACCCATTACACTCCCCGCTTCCTTTGGCCTGCCCGCCTGCAGGAGGAACGGTCAGCGTCTGCGCATACCCATCCCTTTGCTCAGCGGATGCTCGCTTTAGCTCCCGCAAATGCATTTTTGCAGATTCGATTGCCTGCCCTACCGCAGCTCTGCTCTCAGAAGAATAACCGCCCTTAACGTAACGCGTGATTGCCGAAAGCGCAGCAAGACCCAACGTTGCCGGCAGCGCATACTTCAGCGCAGGCTCGTTGTGATTGCCTAATGAAGTGAGAATAATTCCCGCACTGAGAAGCCCAAAGAAGACCTCATCAAAACGATACCTCTTTGGCACTGCGTAAAAACAGGCAGAAACCGCCGGCAAAAACACGTGATATGGCGCACACGCTGCGCCGTCCCAAAATTTGTACGCTGCCTGTCCTGCGAAAACCGCGGTCGCGAACCCTGCAAACGGACCTGTTGCAGAAGACGGAACTGCGCCCGCAATCAATTGCTCAAGTCGAACGAGCGATTCAACATCCGCCTTTATGTTCTTGTTCGTGAGCCCTTTTGCAATCTGCACTGCAGGCAGCTCATACGGCACATCCCGTGCCTCAAGAACCCTTGCACCTTCCTCAAATGCGCTCCTGATAAGCGCCTCGAGCCTGCTCTCTTCCATAGGACGCTGCCCGGAACGGCAATTTATAAAGTTTTCCAAAAAATAACCACTCGAGAGTGAATAATTATTATGAGCGATATCATATAATTTATATAAAATCCAAAGCTTAATAAATCACTGCCTGAGGGCGTGCCGTATGACTCCCGAAGAAAGAGCAGTTGCACAAGCGCTCACCCAAAGCGCGCTTCCAACTGTTGGCGATGACCTTGACGCGCTCCTTGACGCTGCGCCAACCTCCCGCACAACAGACATTGCGCTCGGAGATCGAATTCTTGACGGCGGAAAAGAGCTTCGCGTCCTTTACTCCATCGGAAATACCCTTTACCGAATCACCGCGCAGAACGCATCAGGACACCCGCGCATCTACCACGACGCAGCGCGCAGCCTTGCCAAAATCCTTGCACGGGAGACCATCAGCGACTTTACCATCAGCAACACCATCCCGCGCTCAGAACAAAAAGAACAGCCATACGCCCGCCCAAGCAGCCCGGACCTTCGCGCATTCACCTACGCGCTCAAACAAGAACTCAGAGAACGCCTTTAACGCTCCAACTTCTGCTCAAATCGCGCAAGCCTCTTTCTGAACACCACCGGAAGAACAACCAAAAGCGCCAATACAACAACCGGCACAACAACGTGCGGCGATGCGAGCAATGCACGTGAAAAACCATCCGTTAACACTGACTCCCCGATTGCCGCAAACAAATACGTGTACATAAAAACCGGCGGAATCATCCCAAGAAAAGAACCCTCCACATAGTCCATAAAAGAAATCCTGCTCACCCCCGCAACATAATTCAACCCGAAAAACGGAACAACCGGAACCAGCCGCAGCCAAAACATCACCCGTCGCCCATTCCCCGCAATACGCGTTTGCAAAGGCTCAAAACGCCGTCCGAGCAAATCCTGCACAAAACGCTTCCCCAGCAGGCGGGCGAGCGCAAAACCCGCAATTGCCGCAAGCATTGTTCCGAAAAGGTTGAGAATAAATCCCGCTCCTGCGCCAAACAAAACCGCGCCGATTGCAAGCGTCACCAGCCCGGGAACAAACAAAATGCCGCAAAGCGCGTTGAACATAAGAAAAATTATTGCCGACCACACCCCAAAACCTGCAACGAAATCACGAACCTCAATAGGAGAGACTCCCTGCTCCTCTGCATACTGCACCAGCAAAACCCCTGCCCCAATAACAACAAGAAGGCCGACAAATTGCAAAACCGATGACACGTTCATACCGCGTTGGAAATGACCGCACAATAAAAAGACTGCGGAACTGGCGGTTTGTGGTTGGCAGTTGGTGGTTGGTTGTCAGTTATCGGTTCTCAGTTATCAGGCGCCAGTGTTCGGTTACCCGTCATCAGGAGAGCAAAAACATATAAACCCGCAAAACACGCCATTGGAAAATGAAAAAAGCAGCGATACTCCTTGCACTCTTGTTTTTGGCGTCCTGCGCAGAAGAATTACCCCCAAGCCCGCCCGCACCCGGAGAAACAACACCCGTCCAAACCGGACAACTCACTGAAGTCACCATTGAAGGATTCGCGTTCAATCCTCCTGTTGTAACCATTCGGGCGGGCGAAAGCGTACGGTTCAAAAACCTCGACCGCGTCACCCATACCGCGACCGGCGACTCCTTTGACACCGGACCCCTTGCCAGCGGAGAAAGCAAAGAAATCACCTTTGACACCCCCGGAACGTACGACTATATCTGCACCCCCCACCCGAATATGAAAGGAAAAATAGTTGTGCAGTGATTATTCTTTGACCTGCGGCAATACCACATACGCAAGGCCCGCAAACAAAATCATCCCAATCCAAAACGAGCCCCACGTGATGAAGCCGGCCGCCGCCGCAGTGAGCCAGACAAAACACGCAACCGCCGCAACACCGCTCACGATTTTCTTTATCACTTTGCCTTCTCCACCGCGGCAATCGCGACCTCAATTTGGTCCGCCTTTGGCTTTCTTGTCGTGAGCTTTTGCACCCAAATGCCCGGCATTGCCATCCAAGACAGCCATTTGACCCTTGCGCTCAGCTTAAGAATCTCGTACGCAATCCCCGCAACAACCGGAATCAAGAGGATTCTTGCAACAATATTCCAATGCCAGCCGTCAACCTTCACCAGCGAGAACAAAAGAATGCTCACCACGATGACCAAAAACAAGAGGTTCGTCCCACACCTTGGATGCTCCGGCGGAAACTTTGCCACGTTCTTTACCGTCAAAGGAAGCTTGTGCTCATAGCAGTGCACCGCCATATGCTCCGCGCCGTGATACTCAAACATCCGCCTCACATCCGCCATACGGCCGATAAGCACGAGGTACAAGAGAAAAATAAGAAGGCGAATGATGCCTTCGGCAAAACCAAACCAAAGCGACTCCTCGCCAAATGACCATTTTGCACCATAATACGGCAGAAGGACAAAAAGGCCAATTGTCAGCGCAAGCGCAAGGCCAAACGTAATCACCCATTCAATTGGCCCAAGCTCTTCCTCTTCACCCTGCTGGTTCGCGCTCCACGTAAGCGCGCGAACACCAATCACCATCATCTCAAAAAGCGAAATCACGCCGCGCATCAACGGAAGACCTAAAATGCGGTAACGCTGCGCAAGACCCACGTGCTTTTTCCGCACGACCTTAATTGACTTGTCCGGCAATCGCGCAGCCATCGACACATTATCCGGCGCCTTAATCATCACGCCCTCAATGAGGGCTTGGCCTCCAAGCGGCTTCACAGCGTCACGCTCCCGCCCTGCTGCAAAACACGCACGGGAACCCTGCACAACTCTGCAAAAAAGTCAGCGTCATCCTGCGTTCCCGCGTGCCTGCCCCAATGAATCGGAATCGCAAGCTTGGGAGCCACTGCCCCTGCAATTTTTGCCGCTTCCCTTGGGCCTGCGCTAAATGTCCCGCCAACGGCAATCAAGAGCACATCAGGCCGCGCCTTCACCATCTCCTCCTCAAACGCACTATCACCCATAAAATAGACGCGCTTGTTCTCTGCAATGATAAGAAAGCCGATTGCGTCCTCATCTTCGTGACCTTCCGCATCCTCGTGCGCAGACAACACCGGCATCCCAATAACTTCAATACCGTCGTGCGCCACGGTTTCACCCACCCGAAGCGCGCGCGAAGGGTACACTTCCCGTGCCAACGCGGACGTTCCCAAAATTAACGTCTGCTCACCGCGCAAACGCCCAAGCTTTTGCATACTGCAATGGTCAAAGTCAAAACGAGAAACAAGCACGAGCGATGCGGGCGCATACTCAGAATCATCACCCGCATACGGGTCAATATAGACCCGGTGGCCAGCTGCATCTATGTGGACAGACGAATGGCCAAGCCACGTGATTTTCATACATACGTGCTTGCCTTGAGGTTATTTAAAGATAGTGGGCACTTACCGCAGCTTATCAGATTCGGCAAGCATCTGAAGAAGCGCCATACGCACATACAACCCGTTCCCTGCCTGCCGAAAATATGCTGCACGCGGGTTCCTGTCAACCTCCCTTGTGATTTCATTGACGCGCGGGAGCGGGTGAAGCAGCTTTGCCCCGGGCTTTAGCCCATCAACAAAATCCTCATCAATAATGAACAAGCCCTTCACCGCATCGTACTCTTCCTGTGATTCGAATTTTTCCCGCTGAACCCGCGTCATATAGACAACATCAGCTGACTGCGCTGCACGCAAGTCATTTGACACGTCAAATTGAATTCCGGCCGCCTGCAATTGCGCAACATACTCATTTGGCATTGAAAGCTGCAAAGGCGATACCAACCTGACCCGCACATCATACAGCGTGAGCAACTGCGCGAGCGAATGCACTGTTCGCCCGTATTTGAGGTCACCGACAAGCGCAACTTCCTTCCCGTCAATCCCTTTGCATTCGCTCTGAATCGTATACGCATCAAGAAGCGCCTGCGTCGGATGCTCACCATCGCCATCACCCGCATTAATCACGCAGGTGCGGCTTTTGTACTCATCAAGAGCACAGGCAGCTCTTGCAAGCGTCCCCTTCTCAGGATGGCGAATAATGAGCGCAAGAGGCAAATACCCACTCAGAACCCGCACCGTGTCCTCGATTGTTTCTCCCTTGACTGCAGAAGAAAACTCGCCCGCATTCTCCGATGATACAACCTTTCCGCCCAGCTTGTGCACGGCAAGCTCAAAAGACATCCTTGTTCTCGTGCTCGGCTGATAGAAGAGCGTGACCACCTGATACCCTTCAAGCGATGTATCCATTGCCCGCAAATGGCCGGGAAGACGGTCACCGTAAGAAAACTTACGCGCGCGTGAAAAGACATCCTCAAGGACACGCCGCTCAAGAAAGTCACGAACAGAAACGACGTGCTTCATTTCCTGCGCTCCGCCCACACCTCATCCAAATGACTGATTATTTGGCGGGCGACGTGCTCCTGCGCTTGGTTCGCATTCACATACCGAATCCGCTCGTTTGGCAAACGGTCCCTGAGCCGCAAGTATCGCTCACGCAGGTCCTCCAAGGTCTCAACGTTTTCGAGTGAAGACGGCGACTCGCCCCGAGCACGTATGCGCTCCATCGACACCCCTGCAGGAACGTCCAAAATGAGCGTCAGGTCAGGAACAAGAATGCCTTCCCGCGTATGCATTTGTGCCAAATCCGAAAACGGAACACCCATATACTCCTGCACAACATACGTGCTTGGCGCGTAGCGGTCAGAAACCACGTGCTGGCCCCTTTGCAGCGCGGGACTCACAACATCACGGCAATGCTCAAAACGGTCATCAACATAGAGCTGCGCATACAATTGCGCGTTTTGCCGCGGGTGAATCCCTGCTGCCTTATCTGCCGCGCGCTGCTCGCGTGTTTTTTTCCCCGCATCACTGTCCGAAGGCTCACGCGTTACCAGGACATTCTCGTACTTACCCTTATTAAACAAATGCCGAGCGGCGTGAAAAACCTGCGTTCCTTTCCCGCTGCCCGAGATTCCCTCGATGACCACAAACAGCCCGCGACTCATAACAAAAGCGCCTCAAGCTCAGGAATTCCTTGAATTGACGCGGTTGCCGCTTCCGACTTCCCCCCGACATAAACCGTACGCCAGCCGTGCTCTTTTGCAGGCAGAATATCATCTTTTTCCGAATTGCCCACGTACACCAAACGCTCCGCAGGCTCCCTTAGCACAAGCCGCGCGTGCTCAAACGCAGAGCCGTCATCCTTTCGGTACTCGCCCGGACGGCCAGGGCTGTCCCAAAAAATCGTGGCATAAAACGGGCCCGTCCCGACACCGATTGCGTGCAGCTTTGCAATTGCATTATCCTTGCGGCTGTCCGTAATCAGGAACAAACGATACTTTTGCCGCAAATTGCGCAATGTATCAATCACGGATTGGTCGCGCCCAAGAATACCGCGAAGGTCTGCGCGCCCCAGGCAATCGCGCACTGCTTCTCTTGGGTCCTTAACTCCGCACTCCTCAAACGCCCTGCCTGATGCCTGATAACGCGCATACGCCTCCTCAAACGCCGCTTTTGCATCATCATATGACCTATCCGTATTCTCACTAATATATCGGTAAAATTCACTCAGCACCGCACTCTTTATGCGCGGGTCGTCAGGATACAAGGTTTGGTCAAGGTCAAACCCAATTGCCGTGATGCCCTGAAAACGACTGTCCATCACTTGCCTCCCCGTCCTTCCGCATCAAACCACGAGTAACCCTTCTTCCAAAGCTCCGCAGGATACTCCTTGTCATCGACGCGGAACTGCTTTGCCGTTTCCGGCATCAACTCACCCACCTTGCGCATCAGTTCACGCGTGGTGTCCACGTACGCGATATTACCCGTTGCTGCCTTGCCCCGCAAATTGCCGACATACCCCATCTGGTTTGGCTGCCAACTGTGCAATGCACGGCAATTGGCTCCGAACGGAACGAGCAGTTCTGCAACATACGGGCTGTGCACCCGTGCTTCCTCGTAAAAAATCGCCGCCTCCGCCATATCCGCCTGATACTCTTTGTCAAGGCCGAACACTTTGAAAATCTCCGGAGTCTCAAAGCCAAGACGCGTTGTCAAGCGCTGCGTTGTCCTTGAGCCCCTTCGGTGGCGGAACATATCACGATAGCCGTGATAGCCCATAACAAGTTCTGCCATCAGGCCGCCGTGGCTTACCGCGGGATGAATAATGTCATAGTCGCTACGGTCTTGGTGCGCTCGCGCCAGCACTTCCCTGACCTGACCTTCTGTTAGCGTTTCCATAATGTCCTGCAAGGCAAGGTCAGTGTACTGGAACACAATTAACGCCGCATTAAAACGGTCTGTGTACTGCTCGATATTCCCCGGGTGAAGAAGGTTCACTGTTCCGTCCGAGCGGTTCCTTGGCGGCAAATGGCCAAATTGCCCGTTGCAATACTCCCTGAGCTCTTGTTCTGCCTTCAGGCGCCACTCGTCAATCTTAATATGGCTGCGCTCGCCGAGCAAGACCGGCGCGAGCTTTTTTGCCTCCGTCCAAATCGAATAACCGCGCGCCCGGTCCTCTGACCTTGGGCTTGAAATCAAACTTGTGATGATTTCCTCAAGCGTTCGCGCATCAACCGAGAATACTACCGATGTCCGATTCGCCGCAGGAAGATACACCCGCGCATAATCAAGCGCGAACTTGGCAATGTCCGCACGAACGCCCTTTTGCTCAAGCGATTTGAGAACACGCTGGCGCTCTGCCTTAAGCCGCTCAGGAGTTGCCTCAAAATTCTCCTCAATTTTTCTTCTGCCCGCCGCCCACTTCTGCACCTCTGCCTCAACCTGCTCAGGCCTTCGCAGATACTCAACAACCTTTTCCGTATACGGATGCCCAAAGACCGCATCCGCTATGCGTTCCTGAAATTCAAGATACCTCTTATTCAACCGGTCAACGTGTTCGAGAAAACGTCCAACATCGGGAAGCGATGCCAAGTCTTCATCCTTGAGCGCGTCATCAAGCTTCTTCTTGTAAGAAATATATCTTGTACTCTTGACCTGCGGGTGCGCGAGCGGATGGCCGGTGATGAGCTTGACACCAATATCGCTGATTTCCTCGGAGTGACCGAACATCATCGTGCCCTCTTTGATTGACCCGTGGCCGTGGAGGATGACCCATTCGCGGTTGAATTCTGTTGTTCTTCTGGATGTCCTTAGCGTGCCGTCAGGCATGCGGAAAACGTCAATGAGCTGCCTGATTTGCGGCATAAGCGCCCTTGCCTGCTCGGGCTTTTCCTTGTCGATAAAGTCAAGCGTGCGGTCCTGCATTGAGACGTGCGTCCTTGACACCGCAGACATCAGCGGCGATAACTCCTCACCCGCAACAAGCGGCTGCGGGTAGACAAAACCGTCATTCCCGTTCGGATTCGTAAAAATAAATTCCCGCAGCAGCGCTGCCTCTTCATCCGTGAAATTTTTGTAAGCCATTCTTTGCACCTCTTTTCCCCTAACGCAGGCGTTGCAGCCGCAATAAACATTGCTGACCGAAAATGAGGCTCAGCGTTGTACATTAAAAAGAAATTGTAAAAACAAAATAGGAAATGAAAACGATAGTTTACTTCTTCTTATAACGGGTAATGCACTCTTTCAACACCAAACTTTAAAAAAAAGTTTGATCAAAACGCGCTTCTCAGCTCGCATCGAGAAGCAATCAATAACTGACTCGCTCCGCTCGCAGGATAAATACTCTTCTCTCTGCTTGCAGATGTCGCGCAATCCCTGTCTTGCCTTACTTCTTCTTATAACGGGCGATGCACTCTTTCAATACTTCCTTTGCCTTTGCCGCGCTTTCCCAGCCGACGATTTCGACCTTCTTGCCCTCAAGCGTCTTGTACGCCTCAAAGAAGTGCGCAATCTCGTTCAAAATCGGCTTTTGGACACTGCTTAAATCCTTGAAGTCCGCGAACCTTGGGTCTTCGGTCGGAACACAAAGCAGCTTGTCATCCGGCTCGCCCTTGTCAACCATTTTCAGAACACCAATCGGCCTTGCCTCAATAAGAACACCGGGGAACGTCGGCGCACCCATCAGGACAAGCGCGTCAAGCGGGTCACCGTCCTCGCCAAGCGTTTGCGGAACAAAACCATAGTCCCCCGGGTAAAACATCGGCGAGAACAAGACACGGTCAAGCTTCACAATACCGTGCTTTTTGTCATACTCAAACTTGTTCTGAGACCCTTTCGGAATCTCCACAATCACATTGATTTTCTCCGGTGTTCCCGGCTCGATAGTTTGCAAAAAATTTGTCATTTGGCTCAATTCTCAATGCTGATTTTTAAACATTTCTACAATGCGAGCAGTTTCAACCCTTCGATATTCCTGAAATCCTTGCCATTCATTGTGACGAAAACGCCATCGTGCGCAAGACAGACACTTGCGATGAGCAAATCGAACTCCTGCGTCAACTTGCCTGCCCTTTTGAGCGCAGCATACTGCTCTCCACAGATTCGCGCAGCCGCGTGGTCAAAATCAATGATGCCTACGCGAGTGATGAATTCTGCCACTTTCTGTGCTTCCCGCTTGCTTTCCGACAGAAAAACACCACGATAGAGCTCAGCTGCCACTATTGACGAAATGAATACCTGCTGCTCAACAATTTCGCGCATACGCTCAACCACCTTTGGCTCTGCCTTCAGGAATCGTATCACAACATTTGTGTCGAGGAAATACCTCATCAGAACCTCACATCGCGCATACGAAAGCGCTTCCGGGATTCGTAGATATCTTTTTCAATCTTCACCCACTCGCCTGCACTCTCTTTGAGCACACCGGCAAAATCCATAAGCGACTTCTTGGATTTCCTGCCTGCGATGCGATGCACTACGTCAGAGAATGATTCCCCTTCCTGCTTCATTGCCTTCATCTCCGCATACGCTGACTCCGAGAGCGAAATTACTTTTACCATACGCATACACATATGCATACGCATATATAAAGATTTCCTTGAAACAAGATGATTGTGCCTCCTGAACACACCCAGAGCTATGCAGAAAACGAACACCTCAAGAAATCTCTAACTTGGCTCAACCAACGCCAGTACTTACTTCTTACTGAGCGCCCACGCACCGGGACCGCTGAGCCAAAGCGAAATGAGGCCCGATAACAAGACGAGGTCCTTGAGGCCCATCATTACGCCCGACTGAAAGTTCACGATTGATGCGACGATAAGGACAATTGCGAGCGGAACCGTTGTGTACTTGAGCTGAAAGCCAAGAAGGACCGCTGCGCCAAAAAGAAGCTCAGTAACGATAAGCAGCCACGCCCACGCAGTCGGCAGCGGAAAGCCAAGATTTGCGAGCATTCCGACAACACCCGACGGGCCCATAAGCTTCATCAGGCCTGCGATAAGGAAGATGCCGCCAAGACCGATTCTGAGTGCAAAAGGAGCGAATTGTTTCATAAAACAAGAGAACTTGCCTTGATTTAATAAATATTACGCAGACCTGCGCAACTGAGCATACACGTGCGCCGCTGCAATTGCGCTCAGCGGAGCCGTGAGCAGGACACCAATGAGAAGAGCAATTACGCCAAGAATGTTGATGCCGATAACAACCAGCATAAAGACAAACAACTTGCCTTTTACCTCGTGCGTTAGCTTGAGACTTTGCTTTAGCGCTGCGAGCGGATTTGCCCTTTTGTCCACAATAACAAAAGACCATTGGCTGAACGCAAGCATCCAAATGATGCCCGGAATAATGAGTAAAATGAACCCTGCGAATACGATTAACCCGTAGAGGATGCCTCCCAGAATGTACCAGTGCAGCACTGAAAAGCAGGAGAAGAGCTCCTTGAACTCTGCCCGCTTGCCTTCAACCACATCAAGCGCAACCCTCAAAAATCCGACCATAATGCCAAGATGCAAAATCGTGAGCACTATTTTTGAGCCGATGCCAGATACCTGATTTGCCATAAGGCTCAAAAGACCCGAAAAAATGAAAATGCCTGCAAAAAAGAGCGGGCGCTCCTTTACCTTCTTCCAGCCGAACTCCACCGCTTCGCCGATTTCAAACGAACGGCCGGATGATGACGAAACTGCACCAGTTTGCACGTCCCGCTCAGATTCAGGCGCTTCATCAGGAACTTCATCCTCCGTCGGAATCGGCTCAAGGCCGGGACGCTCAAGCGGAGAGCGCTCAACAATTTTCGGCATTTCAGAGATATCTTTTGGAATGACCTGCGGCTCTGTTCGGGAAGAAACAATTTGCGGACCGATTTCAGACGGAACAGCAGGCTTCTCCTTTGGCGCGGACTTTTTCACCTGCTTTTTCACGTGATGCTTTGCCGCCTTCTTTGGCCGTTTGACTGCCATACCCCTTATTGTTCAGTTTTGGCTTTAAAATAGGTTGGTACGAAGGTATGTACTTCTCAAGAATGCCCAAACGAACCAGCGTACTCCACGCAAAAAGGCCGACACCAAGACAATAGTGGCACATTCAGCTCACCACCAATTTTGCAAGCTCAACCGACCTGCTTGCCTGCAATTCTTCCGTCATCTTCGTGACTTTTTGCGCGTCTCCCCTGAGGACAAAAATTTCAAGGCATTTGTGAGATTCGAGATGATTGTGAATCTGCGTCTTGATGATTGATGAATATTTGTGGCGGATTTCTGAAACCTCTTCAGAACGGTCTTCCTTGTGGATGACGAGCAGGACCGCATCGCAGACTCCTTTGAGCCTGCTTCTTGACTTTTGCTCTGCTGCAAGCAGCCGCAGCGCAGCGCGAATTGTTTCGCTCCTTCCCGAAAAACCCAAATCCGCCTGCAATTTCCCAAGCGATGCGAGCACGTCGTCGCCGAGTGAAATGCTGATGATTTCAGACATACCGATGAACATTATTAACTTATTTATAAAATGTTGTGAAAAATTATTAAGAAAAGAGTTAAATATTAATAACCCTCACTGAAGCTATGCACACGCAACCATCACAGGACCTCCTCTCCGCAATAGATGCGGCAACCGCACATCTCTCTTCCGCAAACCGCAGCCCTTCCGCATACCTCTCCCCCTCATTCAGGGACGCAATCGCACAACTTGAAAAACTGGCAAAAGACCCTGCATTAAATGCGGATGCCGAACCGCTCCTGCGCACTTCATTCTTCCTCAAGCGCGCGGCAGCAACCCGCGCAACCTATGAACTCTACGAGGAATTTCTTGAGACCCGCGCACTCCTTGACGCACTCAACGGAAAAGACCCGTTTGCCAATCCGCAGCTCAAACGGACATTCTCCTTTGCGCAGGAAGAAGCGCGCGCAGCAAACATAACGGCAAAAAGCACCGTTGCATTCATCGGGTCAGGACCGTTCCCGGAAAGCGCACTTGCCATCCGCAAGGCAACCGGCTGCACCCTCACCTGCATTGACCACCACCCCGAAGCAATCGTACTCTCCCAGGAACTTTTCACCCGCCTGAAAATAAATGCGCAAACCATATGCGCTGACGCCCGCACGCTTGATTATTCCCAATACACCCACATATTCATCGCAGTCCTTGCAAGACCCAAAAGCGAAATCATTGACACAATCATCAAAACCTGCCCCTCCCGTGCAACAATAATTTGCCGAACCGCAGACGGCCTTCGCCAACTCATTTACGAGCCGCTTGATGATTTCCCCGCAGAAAAGCTCTTTATCCAAAAAACCGTACGCAACCCAAACACTATCGTCCGCTCAATCATCTTCAAACGGAGGAACACCGCATGAAAGAAAACACAACCGCCCTTGCACTTGCCGGCGTGACATTCCTTGTCGCGCTCGCCGGATGCATCATCGGGCTTTTGAGCCTGAGCAAAGCAGACTCGGCGCAGCTTGAAATCGACATCCTGCACGAAGAAATCGACCTTTTGCACGAGGAAATCGAACTCCTGCGCGCAGGAGCCGCGCCCGAACACATCGAGGCGCTTCACGAAAAACGCGAACTGCTGCACGAAAAACTTGAAGGGCTTGCCGCAAGCCACGGCCACTCGCACGATTGAATTTTTCTTTTTTTCCATTACTTTTATAAATTCAGTCCCGACAATAGACGTATGCAATTCCAACGCGTCAAAGGAACCGAAGACTTTTACGCAGAAGAGCAGGCCGTACAGGACCGCATCTTTTCCGTACTCGATTCTGCGTGCCGCAGCCGCGGATTCCTGCACGTTGAGCCGCCCGTCCTTGAGAGCTTCAAGCTTTTGTCTGCCAAGAGCGGCGATGAAATCAAGGAACAAATATTTATGCTCGAAAAACGCGGCGATGAAGAATTAAGCTTACGGCCCGAACTCACTCCCGGATTTGCGCGAATGTTCATCGCAAAACAAAAAGAAATGCCAAAACCGGTCAAATGGTACACGATAAACCGCGTCTGGAGATACGAGGCGCCGCAAAAAGGACGCGCGCGCGAATTCTATCAGCTCAACGTTGAAATGTACGGCAGTTCTCGCCCTGAAGCAGATGCAGAGATAATTAATCTGGCAATTGCGTGCTTGTCCGGCCTTGGCCTTAGCTCAAAAGACTTTGTTATTAAAGTAAATAACAGAAAACTCGTCTTTGCAATACTCTCCCAGTGGATTGATCCAAAAATGCACGACTCAGTCCTTCGCGCACTTGATAAGGCAGCGAAGATAAGCCCTCAGGAATTTGATGCTGAACTGCAAAAAGCAGGACTGACTTCAGAGCAAATCGGAGTTGTCAAGAGCCTGAGAATATCCGCGCCCGTTAACTCTTTTGAAAACCTCATCAATCCGTACTGCAAATCGCCTGAGGCAATCAACGCTCTTAACGAACTGAAAGCAGTCCTTGCATTCGTTCCAAAAGACTTCGTGCTTTTTGACCTCACCTTGGTGCGCGGCCTTGCATACTACACCGGCATCGTGTTTGAAGCGTGCGACCGCGAAGGCAAACTGCGGTCCATTGCAGGAGGCGGCCGATACGATGATTTGATTGCAACCTACGGCGGAGATGCCACTCCTGCGACCGGATTTGCGATTGGCGATAAAGTCCTCACTTTGTTCCTGCAGGAAAAAGGACTTATTCCAAAACCCGAACTCGGCCCCGACTACTTTGTTGCGCCCGTTGACGAAAAAGTGTTTGCAAAAGCGCTGGAAATTGCCGAGTCGCTGCGCGCACAGGGGAAAACCGCAGACATTGATGTTCTCGGCAGAAAACTTGCGAAAAACTTTGAGCACGCAAACAGTATCGGTGCAAGAAATGTTGTTATTGTCGGAGAAAAAGACCTCGCGCAGGGACAGGTCACGATTCGCACCCTCGCAACCGGACAGGAACGCAAAGTTCCCCTTGCAGAATTATTGCATCCTAAAAAGGAATAAGCGGAACGGGAACTTCACTTGGCGGAGCGCCGCACGCAAGAGCAGAATCATCCGGGCCGAATGATTCATATTCTGTGAGAAACGAGCCGGAAATGTGCACCGGCGCGGATGCGGATTCAACCGGAACCATCGCGCTTATGCAGAAAACTGAAGCGAGCGCGAGCACGATAATCAAACGGTAATCAGGCAGCATACGCCTGCGAAGAAACACTTTCTTCTAAATTTCTTTCCATTTCCGGAATGCGGCGAAGCTCCTTTGGCTGGGCAGAATACTCAACCTGCTTGCCGCGCACAATCTCCCGAAGACGGCCTGTTCCCAAATAGGCAACACAACCGGCCGCGCGAATTCTCTCTTCAAGAACCCGCTCAACCAAATCAAGAGCATCTTCAGTAGGGAAATATGCCACTGCCTTCCCGTCAAGAGTTGCCGGCAAAAAGTCCAGCCCGCCATATTGCACAGGAGCAATCACCCCTGCAGAATCACCTCTTTTAAACTCCAACAAAACCATTCCAAAACGCTCAGGTGCCGCATCTGCTTTTCGCGCACGATACGCCGCAAGCTCACGACCATATTCGACACAGTGCAGATAGTGCAAACCGAGCACATTTGCCCGAACAATATCAGGATTCTCATCTTCAGACTGCTTTGCGGAACTTTCCGACTTCACCGGTTTTGAGCCTGCGAAGAAAGACCGCACTGCATCACACAATCGCGCGTAGATGGCGCCTCCTGATTTCATTTGACTTCCGAACATACTTACCACTCCCGATTTACTTTTTCACAACGACATTCACCATTTATTTAAAAAAAATGAAAGTAAAAAAATTAAATCATCTCGATTCCAAGGTCGGAATTGAGACGCTGCGTGTGCGCACTTGGCTTTCTTGGGTCCTGCTTTCCCAAAATCCACGGGCTGTTCACACCGGTAATAATGGTCATCACCATCAGTTTACCCTTCATATCATCGGACACACGCGCGCCCCAGATGACATTTGCATCCTGGTCCATACTTTCCGTGACCAAGTTGCCGACACGGCTGATTTCCTCAAGCGTGAGGTCAGGACCGCCCCAAACGTGAATCAACGCGCCGGTTGCGCCCTGATAGTTAATGTCAAGCAACGGGTTTGCAAGCGCTCCTCTCACTGCCTCTTCCACACGGTTGTTCGTGTCGGATGAGCCAACACCGATTGCCGCAACACCGCCGTTCGTCATAATTGCCTTCACGTCCGCATAGTCAAGATTGACCAGTGACGGGACTGCAATGGTTTCGACGATGCCCTTAATCATTGTTGAGACAAGCTCGTTTGCAACCGCAAATGCCTGCTGCACCGGAAGGTTGCCTGCGATTTGCACGAGGCGGTTGTTGTCGATAACAACAACCGTGTCCGCAACCTGACGAAGCTGCTGAAGGCCGAATTCCGCCTTGTCGATTCGCGCGCGCTCAATCCCAAACGGCATTGTAACCGTCCCGATAACGATTGCGCCCGACTCTTTTGCAACGCTTGCAACAACCGGAGCTGCGCCCGTTCCCGTGCCGCCGCCCATACCTGCGCACACGAAAACCATATCAGAACCGCGCAAGGATTCCTTGAGCTGCATAATTGATTCCTGCGCCGCTTCCGCACCGCGCTGCGGGAACCCGCCGCAGCCAAGGCCGCGCGTGAGCTCCTTTCCAATCATAAACTTCTTGTCCGCCTCAGAAATGTCAATGTGCTGCTTGTCCGTGTTGCACACAAGCACTTCCGCACCCTTCACTCCCTTCTTATAGAGCCAGCTGACCATATTGTTGCCGGCACCGCCAACACCAATCACCTTGATGTTTGCCTGACCGAAGTCATAGTCGTCCTTTGGGGACTGTTGTTGCGCTGTTGCGCTCTTCACGAGGAAATCCATTTCTTTACCTCCAACTTTTTGCGTTTGAACAGGAATGCGGGAAAAAATAAAAGAAGGCCCTCCCTGTAGGGTTAGGGGGGTGGAATGGGGGAAAGAAACAGCGGAGAGCCCTCTTTTGATAATGAACCTCTTTTTCCCTGACTGCATCAACCGGCCTTTTGGGCCGATATCATAATCACAACTGATGTACCAAAACACCAATTGTCACACTTTTGTATACTAGCATAGGCGCACTTATATATAAAGGTTTCGTTTATAAACGTAACGTCAAAAAAGTACGACGATACCTTTTAAAGGCAGATGCGCTGAACATTTTGCCTCCGACGAAAAATGACGAAAAGCCAAAAAGCGGAAACCGCAACAATCCTCTATTCTCTTGCAAGCACCATCCCGCACAAGGACGCACTCGACCACTATCTCGGCTGCATGGAAGAAGACCTTGACCGCATCTGCACCGAAGAATTGCCGCGCCACTCCCGCGCAGATTGGCAACTCTCTTTCCGTCACAACGGAAAAAATCTCGCCTGCGCTGCCGGAGCAGGACCGGCCGCGCATACAAACTGCATTGCCGCACTTCAGGAACAATACAAACAAGCATTTCGCGCAGTTTCCAAAACCAACTCGTTTCCTCTCGAACTGTATGCACGGCTCACCGGATACCAAGACGACACGACGCCTGAACGTACCGAAGCATTATAAGACTCCCGCACGTTTTCCGAACTGATGATTTTGCAAAACTGGTGGTACACGACCCTTCTTGGCAGCAGCCCCGCATTCTGCCCGCCGCTGATGAAAAACATCCGGTGCGACATCCTTGTCGTCGGCGGAGGAATCGCCGGCCTTCACGCAGCACTCCGCCTTGCCGAATCAGGAAAAGACGTCGTCCTGCTTGAAAAAAACATCTGCGGCGGAAGCTCCACCGGCAAAAGCGCAGGATTCCTCACGCCCGACAGCGAACTGGAACTCGAACAACTCCTTCGCAGGTTCGGGCCGCACGGAGCGACACTCCTTTGGACGTTTGCCTCCGACGGCATTGCGCACATCACCCGCGCCATCAAAAAATACCGCATTTCCTGCGACCTGCAAAAACAGGACAGCATTTTCCTTGGAATCGGGCGCAGCGGAAAGAACGCAGTCACCCGTGAAAACGCCACCCGCGCACACTGCGGGCTCCACAGCGAACTCCTCATCGGAAGCGCGCTCAAAAAATACTGCAACAGCGACGCGTACACCGCCGCAGTACACTATGATGACACGTACAGCATTAACCCGCTCCTCTACGCACAGGGAATCAAACGGGCCCTGCTTTCCTTGGGCGTCCGCATCTTTGAAGGCTCACAGGTTGAAGACATCACGGGACACGTTGCAAAAACGCACACGGGAAGCGTGACCGCAAACCACATCATTATGTGCATTGATAAAATTGAAAAAACGTTCAGCTTAATCTCCCACAAAATCTACCACGCACAAACCTTCCTCTCCGTCAGCGAACCGCTTGAGCGAAGCGACATCAAGGCAATTTTCCCCACAAAAGA
Organism: Candidatus Woesearchaeota archaeon; assembly: GCA_003599055.1. Lineage (GTDB taxonomy): Archaea > Nanobdellota > Nanobdellia > Woesearchaeales > ARS49 > SURF-65. The sequence continues at coordinate 56,046 of QZIM01000002.1, read as the reverse complement.
TGTCCTGTGCTGGGACTCAAAACTTGTCTACACCTACTACCGCATCACCCGCGACAAACGGCTTCTTGTCGGCGGCGGCTCTGCCCTCACCACCTTCACCCCGTTCTACGTTCACTCTTCGCGCGTCATCCAGCACGTCATTAACGACCTGCGCAAAAAACACCCTGTCCTCAACCACATTGAATTCATCCAATACTGGCCCGGCCATATTGACACCACCAAAGACCTCCTCCCTATCGTTGACACCGCCCCGTACGCACCCCACGTCACCTTTGTTGCCGGCTGCGTCGGGCTCCCGTGGGCTGCCGCAAGCGGAATTCAGGCAGCCGAACGCGCGCTCACATCGAAGAAAAATGAATACACCCCGTACCTTTCAATGAACCGCACATTCCTCATCCCCCAATCCGTGCAGCGCGTCCTTGGAAAACCAATCTCGTTTGCCCTCAACAACGCCTGGAGCAAATACTTCCAGACTGACCGCATCAAGAGATAAGCGACTTCCAGTTCTCCTTATAGAACGCAAACTTCCTCTCAAACTCCTCTTTTGGCGTAACCGCAATTCTTAACTCATTGAAACATTCCTTCAGACGCCTGAGCGCGGCATCTTTTTGCGCCTCAGTTGTGAGCAGTTCAAGCTCGAGAATCTTTCCGTACCCTTTGGTGTCATCAAGCGTTACCGTGATGCCGTTCCAGTCGAACGATTTTCTTTTCCGGAACCACTTGATATTGACCGTATAGCCCAGTGCCAGAAAGAGCGATTCTAAGCGCGCGAAGTCATCTTTTGCGCACTTAATTTCAATCTCTTCCCGCGCGTCATCGTGCAATTTTCCCTTTTTCAGCCAGACCTTGCTGTGCGTTTTATTCTGCTGGATACGCAGGTCTTCCGGGCCATTGAAATAAAACGTGACCTGCTCGTCATCACCACGCGCTTTTGCGCTTGCAGCAAAGAATGAAAGAAGGCGCGCAAATTCATCCTCTGAAACAAAACTGCGGAGCTCAACCTCAATCATTGCGCTCATCCCGCCAACGCTGCACCGTCCGTACCTCAGGCCAGGCATTATCCGCCATCAGGCGGTCCTGCACCGCAGATTCCGCCCGCCCAAGATATTTTGCAACCCACGCCCGTTTCGCATAAAGACGCGGGCTTGGCTGCAGGGCAATTGCCGCAGCGTACGCATCGTGCGTCTCCTGAAAATAGCCGTCAATCGTGCACGAAAATGCGTGAAACTCCAGCGCACGGACGAATTTTGGCACATACTCTTCCCGCACCACTTGGCGCTGAGCGTCAATGAGAATCCGATGGCCGAGCGGGTAAAGAGCGGTTCTTCCGTACTCACTTGACGCCCGGTTCCCGTCCAGCGCGGCAATGTACGCATCAACCGAGCCTTCCAATCCGTCTGCAGACTGCACACGCACGTTCCTTTCGGGAAAAGACGCGCTGAGCGATTGCTCAAGCGCAGAATCCACTGATGCCTCCGGCGGACGAACTGCCCTCATTTGCGGAGCAGCACAGCCGGCAAGCAAAAATGCAGCACAGAGATACGAACGCATAGTTCTCTTGAACAGGCCGCCCTTTAAATGTGTAATGACTGAAACGCGGCCGCCCGGATTTGAACCGGATACGGAAAATCACTGACTTCATCAGCGATTTTCCAACACCGGTTCAAATCCTTGTTATTTTTATGAAAAGGACTCTGTCCTTGCCGTACGCGGCCGCCCGGATTTGAACCGGGATATCCTTGCGGAAATCGGTTCTCACGACGAGGTTCGAGACCGACGCAGTACCGGGTTGTGCCACGGCCGCATATGCCTCTTCAGAAAGCGCCCGCTTTTTAAAGATTCTCCTCACGCAATTAGTCGCCACTTCATAGTAACAAATAACCGAAAAGCTTAAAAGGAGGAATCGTGCCTACTGACTTTATGGCCTGGAACGAACAGGACAAAAGAGCGTACCTTACCCGACTGCACTCCCAAGGAGATGAAGCGCTCAAACAAGCGCTTGTGAACGAATCCCGCTGGGAACAACTGCAGGCAGAGGCCAAGCGGCGCAACTGCACCATTTGGCAAGTCCTTGGCGAACTTTCACCCGAACGCCTTGAGAAAATATTCGTCACCGGCGCATTCCACGGAGGAACGTCAACACCGTTTGCGCAATCCTCGCCGCACATCAATATGCCGCAAGCGCAACCGTACCATCCGGCAACAATCGATGTTCCCCCTCCGCAAGGAAGCCCGCACGGAACGCAAGCACACCAATCAAGCGCGCGCCTTGCGGCAATCCCGCAACCTCCTCAATTACCATCACAAAGAACACTCAACATACCCGGCAACCCCTATGAACACGCGCCTGCCGCCGCAGCACAACCGTCCGGCCTTGAAGAAAAAATCGGACGCTACTCTGTTTGGGTCGAGCTTGGCAAAGGCGGAATGGGACGCGCCGTGCTCGCACACGACCCGCAGCTTGGCCGCACCGTCGTCGTTAAGACCATTCTTGGGCAAGCCGATGCGGACACCATCCTTCGCTTCAAAAAAGAAGCACAGGCACTTGCCCGCATCCAGCACGAAAACGTGGTTCGCGTCTATGAAGTCGGACACGACGGAAGGCAAATGTACATCGCGATGGAAAACATCCCGGGCGCAGCAGACCTGCACAAATCACTCCCCTCCATTGTTGCCCGAAAAGACCGCTGGCAAAAAATCGCGCACGTCCTTGAAGGAACCGCACGAGGGGTTGCTGCAGCCCACGAGAAAAAAATCCTTCATCGCGACCTCAAGCCGGCAAACGTCCTTCTCACCGCAGACGGAACGCCAAAAGTCATTGACTTTGGGCTTGCCAAAGACACCTCCGCTGACGGAGGACTTACGGTTGAAGGAGCAGTCCTTGGAACCCCCGACTATATGCCCCCTGAGCAAATATTAGGCCGCACCAAAGAAGTCGATGAGCGATCCGATGTGTACTCCCTTGGCGTCATTTTATACGAAATGCTCACCCTGTCCCGGCCGTTTGCCGGACGAAACTACCTTGAGCTTGCAGAACAGGCACAAGACCCCAACCGCGTTCCCTTGCGGCCAACGCAGCTTGAAAAAAACGTCCCGCCTCCCCTCGAAACAATCGCCCTTAAAGCGCTGAACAAGAAAAAAGAAGAACGCTACCAAACCGCGCAGGAACTTGCAGACGACCTCAAACGCTACCTTGCGGGCGAGCCGATTCTTGCAATGCCCGAAGGGCCTGGACGAAGAGCAGTACGCGCAGTAAAAAGAAACAAAGTGCCGATTCTCGCAGGACTTGCCACCCTTGCCGCAGTCTACGCAGGAATATCCGGTTATCGCGCAAGCAAAAGCGAAAATGCCGCCCTTCGCTTGGCACAGGAAAAAGCACAAGCAGACCTTGACGCAGCAGACCGGGAGCGTGACCTTTTGCGGCGCGCGCAAGAAGCAGAACGCAGTGTCCGGGGCGAGCGCGCGCAAACATACGTCACGGAAATGCGCGCAATGATTGCACAGGAACGATTCAACGACGCTGCACGGCTCTACGCCCTTGCTCTTGACAACGCAACAGACAGGGAAGCACTCGAACAAACACTTGCAGAAGACAAAAGACAAATTGACGGCATAATGAATATCACCATCAGAACAAACGGACAGGGCTCGTGGAACATTGACCGCATCCTATCAGATCGCTTTGAGCGCGTTTTCCCCGCGCAAGACCAGCACAACTCAAATCACACACTTCCACTTCGCCGAGGAGAATCATACGTACTTGAAGCAAACGGCTACAGGCAAGCATTTGCAGTCACTCAAGACGCCACTATCGCAGTTCGGCAACCCGAAGAACTCCGCGAGTTCATCTTTATTCCGGGAACCAAGCCGGGCGAACAGGACATTTATTTCACCAGGTGGCCGATTAACCGCTTAAGCTACACGGGAGATAGGACTGCAGGTGACGGCGCACTGCCCATAACAGGCATTACCGCAAGATCAGCACAGGAATACGCCCAGCGAATGGAGCGCGCGATTCGCGAATTGAAGAGTGATGACCGCTGGGAAGTGCGGCTGCCGACAACCGCTGAATTTGAACGCGCCCTTGCGCCGCAATCCGGCTGGACGTACCCTTGGGGCGCGCAAATGCGCGAAGGAAGAGCAGTTTCGATTTCAGCAGTTCGCGCAAACGGAGTCGAAGGACTCCTTATCCCAACCACAATCGCATACACTGACCCTCGCTTTGCAGTCACACCAACCGGCCTGCACTTATCCAATTGCAGCATAATCACACAAGACGGCGAGCGTTATTTTGCCGCGCTTCCCGATATGACCGAGCAGGACGCAAGACTGTACTCGTTTATTCAAAGCAGAGACTCGTCCAACAACCACCCATTTGTACTTCGCCCAATTCCGGAAACAGGACGCTCGCCAACACTCGGATTCTACCTCGTCGCTTACAAAAGAGCCCAGTAACTCGACTGTATAAATCTTTAAATAGCAGATTTGCTGCACTCACGGTATGCGAAAACTGGTGATTATTGCACTCTTAAGCGTCTTACTTCTTGCGGCCTGTGAAAGTAAGACTGTCGGCAAACGCGTCGCAATTCCCGAAACAGGCAGCAGCGGAATCACCGCCGCAGTCGTTTCTGACACGGCCTCTGCTGAAACAGGAGATACCGGAAAAACAGCCGCAGAAGCGCTCGCTGAATTCAAAACAACGGAGACCGTCACTTCCGCGGGAGACGGGCCAAAATCAGGAACGTTCTATCCGCCCATCACCACTGACGCCACCGGCAAAGAAGCCCTTAAGGCAAAAACCCGCGCACTCTTCTCACAGGAAGTCTACGACCCCAATGTCGAAGCACAAGACGACTTTGGCCCAAGATACCACGACCAAGACGGCGATGCGACAAACCTGCCCGACGGATATTCTGACAGCAGCGGCGACTAAAAGAGTTGCCCGTTTTCGGTCTTCAGTTATCAGACGCTGATTACTATTCACCGTGTTCTCTTTCCTCAAAAAATATCGTTCTGAGAACTGAAAACTGACTCCTGAACACTCACTTATGATACGGCTCGCCCTTAAGAATGGTTAACGCACGATAGACTTGTTCCGTGAGCACGAGGCGCGCAAGCTGGTGCGGCAAAGTAATTGCGCCAAATGATAAGAGTACATTTGCTTGCCTCTTGAACGACTCTGAAAGGCCGGTATCACCACCGATAACAAAAGAAACAATTGGCTGTGACTTCAACCAGGCCGCAATTGACTCGCTTGAGAACGCCTTGCCTTTGCTGTCAAGAACCACCAGAACGCCCTTTACTTTTGCCGCAATATCCGCTTCGGACTTTACCTCAAACACTTCAAGACGCGCATACTTGGGGATGCGCTTTTCATAATCCGCAATCAGCACGCGATATGCTGCCGACGGCTTTCCCACCACGATAAAACGAATGTGCATACGATTCCCCTGTGCCTGCCCTATTTGTGGCTTTTCATTTCCGATGCCGTAATGTATATACCAACACCTTAAATAACCCAAAAAACTCACCCTCCTTATGAACGAAACACACGCAGTCCTTGGAGTCTTTCTTATTACCGCGCTCGCATTCGCAGGGTACGTTGCAGTCAGCGACTCCCTTGCCGGCGCTGCGGTCCAGCCGTACCAGTCCTGCTGCTGCAACATCCTTGCAGGAGACCGGTTCGGCGAACGAACGCTGGTCCGCTCACAAATCCAAACCTATGCCGCAAACTGCGAAGAAGCGTGCACGCGCTACTCTTCCGAAGGCGCAGTATTCCCCCAACAGGGCCTTTGCAATGAGAACCCATGAAAAAAACAAAACAAAAGCCAAAACACGACATTCACAACGAACGGCTCGCTGTAGCCGGCTTCATCATTGCAGTACTCCTCGCATCCGCAGCGTTCTATTATATTTATCAAGTGCAGCAAACCTACGGGAAAAGCATTGAGGGCCTGCGCAGCTATTCGTGCCTTCAATGGCAAAAAGAAAACTGCCCGAAAGGCGAAGAAAACTGCCCCTGCCCGAGTTTCACACTCCAAATCCCTGAAAAAAGACAGTGCTGCTGCGACCTCCCCGGAGAAGGCAGGTTCAGCAAATACGGCATTTATGTCGATGTTCCTATCGGCGCAACAGAAATCGTTTATGCAACCCGCTGCGAAGAAGGATGCGCAAAAGGAGGAGCCCGGCTCCTCAACACCGGCCGATGCCGCTGGATAGACGTCTCATGAAGAATGACCATTTAAGCAACCTTATTTTGGTAATCGTAGTACTTGTGGCACTTGCCGGACTTTTCTTCCTGTACCGGGGAACCGGAAGAGCCATTGCTCAAACACCAATAGAGGCAGAATCACTTGGCTTTTGCTGCTGTTCGGAAGAAAACAACCCTTTTGTCGTTCCGGCGTCAAAATTAGCGGTTGATTTGACATCGGCGGATTGTTCAGCCCTTTGCAGCGAGCGGAGCACGCCGTTCCACCCCGTATTCAGCCAAGGACCGTGCTAAACATATGCACGAGAAGAGAAAACTTTATATATTAGTTCTTAATACCAGTATATAAATATATTGCTCCTCAAACATATAGATTCCTTCGTTCTTGCGAAGGATGGTGGCTGTTTTTGGGGCGGGTGGCAACGTATGTACAATACCGGCAAATGCAACGAATGCGGAAGTCAAAATCTTTTCATCAACCGTGAAAAGGGCGAAATCATCTGCAAAGAATGCGGGCTCGTCGTAGAAGAAAAACTCGTTGAGTTCGGCCAGGAATGGCGCGAATTTGAAGACGACGGCGGCGAAGAGAGCAGGCGCAGAACAGGCGCCCCGATGACCTACACCCAATTCGACCAGGGTCTTGGAACAGAAGTCGGCCAGAAAGCAGACCTCTTCCAGCTCGGCGGCAAAGACAGAAACAAGTTCTTTCGGCTCAGAAAATGGCAATACCGCATCAGCACGGCAATTGAGCGCAATTTGAAGCTTGCGCTTGCGGAATTGAAAAGAGTATCCAGCTTTTTGAAGCTACCAAAGATGGTTGAAGAAGAAGCAGCAATGATTTACACGCAGGCAGTCCAGCGCGGCCTTGTCCGCGGGCGCAGCATGGAATCAGTCGTTTCCGGCGCGCTTTACGCCGCGTGCAGGCGCCACGAAGTGCCCAGAACACTTGATGAATTGAGCGAGGCTTCATCTATTGAAAAGAAAGAGATTGGACGCACGTACAGATTTGTCACGCGCGAGCTCGGCATAACTATTTTGCCCTCAAACCCGGCAGACTACATTGCACGCTTTGCATCATCTTTGAAGCTTGCAGCGGAAACGCAGTCCAAAGCAGTTGAAATTTTGGAGAGCGCACAGCAGGAAGAATTAACATCAGGCAGAGGACCCACCGGCATTGCCGCAGCAGCACTTTACGTTGCCGCGTTAATGCACGGCGAGAAAAGAACCCAGCGCGAAGTTGCCGATGTTGCAGGCGTCACTGAAGTCACGATTAGAAACCGCTACAAGGAACTTCTCGACCGCCTGAAACTTGACAAAGAGCTCAAGAAACAGAAAAAGAAGAAAGGCAGATAGTTCTTTTATGAATATGCACACGGTCGCATTCGCTTTTGCACACAAAGCAGAAGAAGCGTACATTCGTGAAACGCGCCAGGAATTAACGTACCCGCAAGGCGACACTGAACGTCTTGCTCTTGGAGCAATCCTTTACGGCGCAGACCTTGAATGCAGACAGCACGGCAAGACAATCGACGATGCAATCAACTGGGCAGCCAAAGAAATGGCAAACAGACTTGCTCTTGGGCAGCGACCGGACACCATTGCAGCATCATTTCGAGAAGCAGTCTTTGCATATTTAGGCACAGACTAATCCGTAAATTTTCCCGATTTTTCTGCGCAAGAAATAAAAAGAGAAAGTTAATTAGTCAAATCATGACAAAAGAGCGGTTTTGGCAAATGCTTTTTTATGCATCTCTTGCAGTCCTTACACTCTGGACCATTCTCAAAAGTGCAGGAATCATCAACACCCCGCCCTGGCTTGCATTTGGCGTGCCTCTTGCAGGACTTATCATCAGCTTACTCTCATTCTATCAAAATATTATGGACAAAATAAACCAAATTGCCGTCGGGCTTGCCACGCTAACCACCCGCGTCAACCATCTCGACACTGACCTTAACGGAATAAAAAATAAACTTGACCGAGTTGACTCAGATATTCACCGTATCAGGTTTGCCATTGCGGGCACAAAAAGTGCATAAATTATCAAAATACGCGTCGCTTCCCCGTAAAACCATCAATCCTGCCCTCCCGCACCTGAACCCCCTCACTTTTGAGCAGCCTGATTTTCCGCCCGACCTCAGGACCGCTCGCCTCGCCCATAAAGCCGCCAATCCTGCCATCCGATGCGACAACCCTGTGGCACGGGACTTTTGGCGCGTACGGATTTCTTTTCAGCGCCTGGCCGACCGCTCTTGGCGCAGAATTAAGATACCTTGCGATATCGCCGTATGTTGAGACTTTTCCTTTCGGAATCATCCTGCAGGCAGCATATACTCTTTCCGCAAAAACCGTTGTGCGGGTCACTTGTACCACTCGGTTGGCGGAACCCCTGCCTCATTCCTTGTGAAATACGAGCGCAGACGCTCAACCGCGTATTCCCAAAACAGCGCTACCGAGCCAAACCCAATTGAGCCTGCCGCATCATCCATCCGCTTACCCAAAATGATATCAAGACCGCTCTGGTCGGACTGGATATCTTCAATTACTTCGCGAGAAGAACGCAACGGCCTTTTGGCCCTCTTTTCCCGCCCAACACCCAAGTCAGTTACGTAGTGCACGAAGCACCTCCTGCATTTTCTTCAGCGCCATTTCGCTTTTGTCCTCACTGTAGCCCTTTGCCAGCGCGACCCACTTCTTTTTATGCTTTCTGTCCAAATTGTTCCCGATAAACTGGCAAAACTGAGTCACGTTGTGCGGGCTGCTTGTTTTTCTCGCGCGCTCAAAATCAATCATCGTCACTTTTGAACCCTTTACAATCACGTGTTTCCACGGGCGCGTCATCTCCTGCTTGTTTATTTGCAGTCGGTCAAGCGTGAAGCACTGATTCAGAACCTTCATCGCGACACCAACAAGCTCATTTTTTTCCCGTATCTCCCGCAACAACTTGCCCCTCACAAACTCATACACCAGCGCGTGCTCAGTACTCAAAATAAATTTCGGGCCGATACCTTCCTTATTGACTATCCGCAGCATTGCCGCCTCGTGCGCAACACCGGTCGGGGACTCGCTTGATTGCTTTTTTATCTTTACCGCAACGGCCTTTCCCGCCCTCTTCCCCACAAACACAAGACCGCGCTTCCCTTGCGCAAAATAGCGAAGACAGCAAACTCCTTTCCCGTCCAGCTCCGCTCCTGCCGGATTCGGCCGAAGCAGCCAGACAATCACGTCCTCAAAAAAGACGTGCTTTTTCCCCAACTCTTCCGCAACATAAAGGTTTTTTTCAACCAACTCACGCACGTGCGGAGTCAATGAGGAAAACACCAGCAGGATTTGCCCGTCTTTTTTCAGATAATGAGACGCGCCCTCAAGGAATCGCGCGATTGTCTCGTGGCCTTCCTTACCGCCCTCAAGGTCAATGTGCCTGAATCTTCCTTCCTGCGGAAGATACGGCGGGTTGAAGATGATTGTGTCAAATGTATGCGCGTATTTTTTCGGCGGAACTTTACTGAACAAGTCACTGTGCAGCCAACTGATTTTCCTGTGCCACTTGCCGTTACTGTGCTTTTTTGCATAGGCGAGCGAGCCCTTGTCGATGTCAACTGCAAGGACGCGCGAAACTTTTGCGCTGTGCGCGGCCTCCCGCGCCTGAATCCCCGAACCCGTGCCCATATCAAGCACATTTCCTCTTGCGTACCGTGCGACAAATTCTTTCAGAAGAAAGCTGTCCTCTTGGGGCTCATAGACCATCAAAAAAAGAGGTAATCTGAACTATAAAAAAGATGCGCTAGCGCAAAACGCCCGTACACTTCATTTCCTTGTGGTTGCACACTTCGCACTCAAACGTCAGGTATTTGGCGTTGCCGCTGATTGTTGCAAACGACTTATCCATCGGGCTCTCGCACTTTGGGCACATCACTTCATCGCTTTTCGGAACCGGTCTCATTCATCCACCTCTCCTTGTCCACTGCTTCGCAGTATTCCTTCACCCGCAGGAGAATCGCAGGTACATAAAACTTTTCAAAATGCTCCTCAAACACGTGGTGCAAAGGCGCATCATCACGCACCTTGTACTTTGCGCCAACCTTTTCAATAAAAAGAGACTCCCGCAAGCGCCGCACCTGCCGCCGAATGTTCGATGCAGCACAGCCCGTCTCAGGCAGGCTTGCTTTTGCCCGTGCCGCACGCACTGTCGCCTCAATTTCCGCCTGTGAAAGCGCACCCTTTGACCTGAGCAACGAGCAAAACACATCAACAATCACGTCACGCGAGTCATTTGGCTGCAAAAGGCCAACGCTTAAGCACAATTTTTTCACCAAATCACGGCCTTCAATTTTCAGCGGCTTTTCATACTTTCGCAATGTTACTTCGGCAAGCGGCCTAGTTCTCATACACCAAACACCTCACCTGCTGAGCAACGTATCCTGCGATGTCCCCGCCAAAATACGTTGCAAAAAATGCGAAACTCTCACCCTCAAACGGAATTTCCTTAAGCTGGCGCACGTAATTGCAATACAGATAGTCATCGACGACCGTATAAAGCGTATCTTGGTATGCCGCAGTAAAAGTAATCGAGTCCTTTGCGTGCACAACCTTTGCCTCTGTCGGCGGATAACCCGGGCCGTAACTCACCGCAAGCCCTCCACCGAATGCCTTGCCGGTGAGCGAAATGAGCTTATCATCGCGCCAATAACCCAAAATCCACTTCACGTCATCACCGTCAAAATTACGAATGCGGCCTTTGTCATCAAGAATAACGTTCACCGTCCGCACTCCCCTCGTTATGTATTTGAAACGGCCCTCTTTATCATAATCAATACTCGTCTTTCCCGCAACACCGCGCCTCACCCCGCGAATCTGGTCCAAGCTGTCATACTCAAAATAGAGCGGCTCCTGACCTCCCCGAACTTCCACAAGACGACCCCGCGAATCGTACCTGAACGTCATTTTTCGCGCGCCAAAATCAATCTCAGAAAGGCGCGACTGATTGTAAAGAAATTCAACGTTCTGCTCGCCTTCGATTTCTGCGAGCCTGCCGCGCTCGTACTTGAGAATCCACGTCCTGTCCGGCCGCTCAACTTTCAGAAGCGTATTATTTTCCGAGAGCGAGAACAGCGAGCCGTCAGACGCCTTTACCGTGCGCGTTGGGTCAAGCGAGGAAAATTCGCGCGAAATGCGTGGCGGCGAAGATATGCTTGTTTGATTCGGAACAGCCACGTTCTCCTGCGGAGGAACATACTCAGGCACGCACGCGGCCAATACGAGTAAGACCAATACCAAACGTTTCATCAGCTAAACAGCCCGACAATCCACGCCCAGGCCCTTCCGAAAAAGCCCGGCTCCTTTGGCCCCTCCACTTGGGAAGTCAGGTTGTCCTTTGGAACTTCGGAATTGTCTGATTCGGAATTGTTCATCACTGTCCTGTTTGTTTCAGACAGGTTTGTTTCAGAAGGCGCGAGCACAACCGCCTCTTCATTTTCCCGCGCAAGCTCGGCAGGCGTTACGCACTTACACTTGCTTGTGCAAATCCCCGGCTCCTTGGTTGCCGTCGTGCACAGCGTGTCCGGAGGGTCACAGTCTTCCGCGCGCTCAACCTTCTTGTCGCCGCACGACGACGCCCTGCCCGACTGGTTGTGCAGCGCGTCAAGAACGGACGGGTCGTAGTCAACAGGAATTGCCGTATCATTAAGCAGGCAGCCGCACGCCTTGGGGTCGCAGGACAATGACAGGTTCATCACCCCGCCAAGCTCGCCGCACTTGTCCTCCGCGTGGCCGTCACACATCTCAACACCCTCACGAATATTATTGCCGCAATACGCCTTGTTCACCCTCGGAAGGCACGTGCAATGCTGGGAATCACACGCAAGGTCAATTTTCAGAATCGTTCCGAGCGCCTCACAATGGCCAAGGTCCCGAATCCCTCCATCGCACATCTCGAACTCATCAATCTTGCCGTTACCGCAACGCAAGTCAGTAACGCTCCAGGGGAGCTGCGCATACACTGCGCTTGCGAGCAAGAGGAAGATAAGCACCTTTTTCATTGAACGAGAGAAGCATCTAACAACTTTTAAGCATTGTGGTTTTTGGCCGGGTCAATTAACCTTATCCAAGAAAAACCTGATTTGTTTGCCCTTAATCGTCTCTTCCGCTTGGTGTTCGTGCTTTCGTACCGGGTCCAAACTGCCGATTTTTGCAGGATTTGCGCCGCACTTTTCCGCAATTTTGGACACCCACTGGTCGAGTTGTTTTGCTAATTCTTCACCTGTTTGAACGTAGAGCGCAATGGTGTCCGACTTTTTGAGCCCCGCGTCCTTTCGTAACTGCTGAGTCCTGCGCATAATCTCGCGCGCAAACCCTTCCGCGTCAAGCTCGGGCGTCCTTGTCGTGTCAAGATAGACAAAACCGCCGCGGAACGGCATTTCTATGAGGTGCTTTGGCACCTCGCGGTTGATGATGAGGTGGTCTTTGTTAAGCTTGAATTCCTCACCCTCCCACTGAGCTACGATAATCCCTTCTTTTGCCAACGCCACGAGCGCATCAGCAGGATTGCTTTTTGCAAGATGTTCAATGTATGATAGAACCTTTAATCGTCCCTTTCCAAAGTCCTTGCCAATAGGCCCTTGATTTGGTGCGAGACTCAATTTTACTTCAGGCAATTCGTGATGCGCGTGGAGTTCCTTAACGTTTGTTTGTGTCTTAATGATGTCCGCGATTTCCTCAATTGACCTTATCGCGTCCCTGCCCTGCGTGATGACTGCAACTTTTTTGATTGGCCACCTTACGGACAGCTTTGCCTTCTCCCGCGCCGCCAAAATCGCCTGCATCACCGCATCCGCCTGCGTCATTTGCCGCTCAAGAGACTCATCAATGTCCTTCTCATTTGCCTTCGGCCAAAGGGCGAGATGAACGCTTTCCTCCTCAAGCTTAAACTCCTTTCGCAAATTCTGCCACATCTGCTCTGCAATAAACGGCGCAATCGGCGCGAGCAGCCTGAGCGATTCCGTGACCGCGTGATAGAGCGCGAAAAGCACCACTTCCCGCTCGGAATCCTCGCCCACCGCCATCTTGTCACGCACCATCTGCACGTAGCTTCTGCTGACTGTCAAAAAAAGGTCCTCAACGTGCGAAGGAACCTCATTGAGCCTTAACTCATCGAAAAGTCTTGTTACTAACTTTTGCGTGCTTGCAACCTTGCTGAAGAGGAAACGCTCCTCAACAGAGAACAATGAACGCATAACTATTGGGTCAAGCTTCGACGGGTCACGCTTGAGTTCTGCTGCAAGGTCCTGAAGCAAGTTGTGCAAATTCCAAAGAACAACCAAATTGCGATGCTTGGTCTTCGCGTCCTCGTGATTGAAATTCAGGTCAAGCCCGGGCTGCGCGCCGCCAATTTGGTAGAAGCGCAGCGTGTCCGCGCCGAAAACATCAATGATTTCATACGGCGTGATGAAGTTCTTTAATGACTTTGACATTTTCCTGCCCTGCGCGTCATTAATGAATCCGTGCATATACACCGCCCTGAACGGAATCCTGCCAAAACTCACCATTGCCATACAGGTGAGCGAATTGAACCAGCCGCGAACCTGGTCCTTCCCCTCAAGAATGACATCAGGAAAGCCAAGGTCCATAAACGGCTGCTCGTGCGAAGGATACTTCAGCGTTGCCCACGGCGCAACACCGCTGTCCAGCCACACGTCAAGCACATCAGGAACCCTTTGCATTGCCTTTCCGCACGGGCACGGAATACGAACTGCATCAATCCACGGGCGGTGAAGATTGTCAAGTTTCTTATTTGTTAATGACTCAAGCTCCTTTTGTGTGCCAATGACTTTTCTTTTGCCGCAACCGCACAGCCAAATCGGAAGCGGAATTCCCCAAAAACGCTGGCGAGAAATACACCAGTCCTGAAGCGATTTCAGCCAGCTGTCAAACTGGCGACTCCCCGCCCAATCAGGAACCCACGTGAGCTTTTCGTTGTTCTTCGCCATTTGGTCGCGGAGCTGTTCAACGGCAAGGAACCACTGGTCGGTCGCGCGGAAAATAACCGGCGTCTTGCACCGCCAGCAATGCGCGTACTCGTGATTGATTTTGGACTTGCCAAGAAGCGCACCCCTTGCGTCAAGCAGTTCGATGAATTTTGCGTCATCTTGTTTTGCCACAAGGCCCTTGAGCTCACCCATACTTTCCGGAAAACACCCGTGCTCATCCGTCTCGTTAAACGCGGTGATGTTGTGCGCTTTTCCAACCTCAAAATCCTCAGGACCGCAGCCGGGCGCGCAGTGCACAAGGCCCGAACCTGCATCAGTTGTCACATATTTTTCAGAGAGGACGACCGTGTATGCGTTTGACTCCCTGTTGGTTTGGTGGAAAGCGATTTCATCTTTGAACGGGTGGGCGTACTTTGTGCCCTTGAGTGCTTCCCCCTTGAGCGTTTCGATGACGGTGAATTCCTTTTTCGCAACCGTGCCGATGACTGCCTGAGCTAATGCCTCTGCAATAACCCAGACCTCATTATCGACCTGACAGCGGACATAATTGAACGCGGGATGCACCATCACCGCCATATTGTACGGAATCGTCCACGGCGTCGTCGTCCACACGATAAGATACTCGTTTGGCTTGTTTTCGACTTTGAGTTTTACGAAGATGGACTCATCTTTTCTGTTCGCGTACTCAAGCTCGTGCTTTGCAAGCGCGGTCGCACACCTCGGACACCACGTCATTGCCTTCTTGCCGATATTGAGCAATCCTTTCTTTTCCGCCTCGGCAAGCGCCCACCACGCACCCTCAATATATTCAGACTTAATCGTCATATACGGGTCGTCCCAATTGAGCCACACGCCAAGACGCCTGAAATCCTCAATCATCGGCCACAAGTTGTCCAACGCGTATTTCTCACACGCCTCAATGAACTTTTGCAGGCCGAACTTGTTCACGATTTCGTGCTTGTCCCTGATTCCGAGCTCTTTTTCCACGCTCACTTCGATGGGAAGCCCGTGCATATCAAAACCAGGGCGGTCCCAGACATTAAAACCGTTCATCCGCTTGTATCTTAAGAGCATATCCCGAAGCGCTTTTCCCCACGCGTGCCCGATGTGAATCTTGCCCGTCGTGTACGGAGGGCCGTCAAGATAGTAAAACTTCTTGCCGTCCCTGTTTCTTTGCACCAGCTTCTGATACGTCTGCTTGGCTTTCCAAAAGTCAAGAACGGCCGGCTCAAGCACCTTAAAATCATACGTCTTCATTGCCGCTTGGCGGGAGAGGACTGCTTAAAAAGATTGCTACTTTTCACGCGCAAATGTGATAGTGCTATTCCACCGACGAAAAATTTAAAAGGAAGCGCGTGCGGGCATTCGAGAATGAAACAAGAGGCGATAGAAATCGACATGGAATTCTTCTCCAAACATGTCGGGCCGTACTTCACGTGGCTTGAGAGCAAAATCGAAAGCGGCTGGCAGCAAAGCGACTCTGTCCAAAAAGATGTCCTCAAGGAAGTCCGCTACTTGTCAACGAATATGCGCGCACGGTTCATCCTTGGCATTTCCGTTGAAGACTTTGCAAAAGAAGCAGGAAGGACCCTTGACCTTTTAGAACTCGCATCAGACGCGTTCCCCGAAGAAAGCGACGAAATTGAAGCGAAAATTGAACACTTCTGCAAAATAATCCGCGAAGAAATCGGCGATAGCGTCCTGCCCGAAAAATACCGCGGCAAAAAAATCATTGAAGTCAAAGCGGCGGAAGCTGCACCTGCAGCCACACCCGTTCCCCCTTCCCCTCAGGAAACAGCCGTTGCGCGGGAAAAACCAAAAGTTATGCCCCCCTCTGAAGCGAAAAAACCCGTTCCAAAAACACCACCCGCTCCAAAAGTGCAAACAACAAAACCCGCGGTGAAAAAAACAGAATCAAACGTGCAAAAAACAGTCCCGCTCAAAACCGCGCCCCTGCCAAAAACAGCGCAGAAACCAGCCACTCCGGTTAAACCCGCAGTGAAAAAAATACCGAAACAGTCCGTGAAGCCCGCTGCGCCAAAAACCGCAAAACACGCGCGCAAAGCCGACACCAAAAAAACCGGCAAAGAACCCCGCTCGCCCTGGCTTTGGGTCATTGACTTTGTGCGCGGGAAAGACTGAATGCGCGCCCATTACGCTGTTCTCTTCCTGATTCTTATTGCGTGCGCAACACAAGAAGCACCCCTGCAACAACCCATTCGCGGCGTTGACGTTCTTGAACAAAACGCGACCCTTGCGGGCGAGATGATTACGTTTGGCGAAGATTTCAGCGGCTACCTTGTAACACCTCCTGAACCCGGCAGGCATCCCGGCGTCATACTGATACACGAATGGTGGGGGCTTAACGACCACATCAAGGAAACCGCTGAGAAACTGGCAACCGAAGGATACATCGTCCTTGCCGTTGACCTCTACAACGGCAACGTTGCAACAGAAAGAACGGACGCGCAAACATACGTTTCTTTGGTGAATAAGACAAAAGCAGTTGAGAATCTTCGCGCAGCAAAAACAAAATTACTCGAACTTGGCGCAACAAAAATTGCATCGCTTGGCTGGTGCTTTGGCGGCGGCAAAAGCTTAGAACTTGCCTTAAGCGGAGAAGAAATGGACGCAACAGTGATTTACTATGGCACGCTGGTTACTGATTCGGAAGAACTGCGCAAGATACACTGGCCCGTCCTTGGCATCTTTGGCGAGACAGATACTTCAATTCCCGTTGATTCCGTCAACGCGTTTGATTCTGCACTTGACTCGCTGAATGTGACAAACGAGATTTACATCTACCCCGGCGTCGGACACGCATTCGCAAACCCCTCAGGAATGAACTTTGCACCCGAAGAAACCAAAGACGCGTGGTCAAAAACACTTGCGTTTTTGGAGAAATATTTGCGCTAACGGACGCCGGCCAAACGCCCTGACTCAAACTCCTTCAATTTCGCCGAAATTAACGCTGCCTTTTGCGGGTACGGCTTTTTCAAAAGACGCATCAATGAAAGAATCAGCGTACGCACCGCATCCGTGATGTCGGGAATGCCTATCGCGACCGACTTGAGATTCTCAATTGCTGCCCTGAACTCATCCTCAAACTCAACCCACAAGTCCAAAACCGGGTCCTTTCGGTCAAGCGTTGTCACCAACGCGGAAAACTCCCGCGCCGCCTTAAAGACCATCTGCCCTGTTGCGTTCTTCGCAGTTGCAAACGGAACCGCCGCACGCTCAAAACCCAAACACTGCTCATACACGGAAATCAGGCGCACGGCAAGCATATCGAGAAACTTATCACCGGTCAAAGCAGGCATACGGAAAGGAAAGCGAACGAAGGATAAAAAGGTTTGGTAAATGAAACGCACCCGCTGGGAATTGAACCCAGAAGACACGGAAAGCTCCATTCTCCCAAAGAGAAAACCAAACGCCCCCGCTGGGAATTGAACCCAGATATGAGGGACCGGAACCCTCCAGTCTATCCGTTAGCCTACGGGGGCAGATTTTTTGGGAAGTACGACCAAGAGTTTAAAAAGGTTCAGTTCGTAAAATGCCGTATGCGGCCGTCAATTTGGATAGCGATACCTACCCTTGCGCTCGGCATCCTCTTCAGCTATATGGCTGACTCGCTCATTGCCCTGCAAACGTTTGGCACGCTCCAAACCGCATCAGGCATTGTTGCAACCGTCCTTTTCGTCCTCTTTTCCGCAATGCTCCTTGGGCTTGGCTCCGCACTCTTCATCCACTGGGTGTTTGGCTTTGCCAACCACGCCCTTGCATTTGTTGCCGAAATTATCCTCAGCTTCGCCCTCTTCTTCATCGGGCTTGGCGCAGCACTCACCATCGGAGTCCCCTGGACCGCGCTCCAACTCTTCTGCACCTTTTTGTTCGGAAGCATCATCCTGTTTTTCCTCAGCTTCATCACCCTCTTTGGCGGCCTTGGCGCAGGCGCTGCCAAAATCACAAAATACCTGAAGAAAAGGCTGCGCAAACGATGAAAGACCTTGCTCGATTTGCCGAAACCTGCACCGGGCTTGACCACAACAGCAAGCTCAAGCTGATACTGTTTGCAGCAGAAGCCAAGCCAAACACCTACATTCATCTTAAGATTACGAAAAACTACCACGACAAGCACGCTTTTGAGGAATTGCTTCGCAAGCACAACATTCCCTTTGAATGCTCGCGCGCAAAAGGGTTTGAAGAAATAACCCGCGTGAGCGCAAAAGCCGCACACTGGCGGCTTGCCGGAACCTGGTACGGCTATGACTTGTTTCGCAACAAAAAAGCACAAGTCGTGTTCCATCAGGCAGTTGCGCTCATTCGACAGGGAAAACACGCACAAGCAGACAAAATCTTGGGAAAACACTACGGCTATCCTGACTGCTGCGTCAAAAAATTCATTGCAACACACGACCCAAAAGAAGTTGCCAAAAAAACAACCGCGTACAACTACTTCAAGGAACTGCACGATTCGGATAAGGCATTCCCGTTCATCACGCACACGCCCTGCTCGAGCAAGTGCGCTGCCAGCAAAAAACTCAACGATACATACAAAAAAGCAGTACAGGCACACGCGCCGCGGTTTTTCAGGGAATACGCAAAGAAGAGAACCTATCACGTCCAGATTGTCATCGACGCGGACAACGACCTTATTCCGTTTAAGAAAAAAGACGCGTACGATTACGGAGTCGTTACCCTTGACAAAATAGAGGGGCACTATGTGATGATAAGCTGGCTGTCCCAAAAAAAATACGCCCGCGGAACCGTCCTTGATGCCACGGTCACGCTGCAATACGATTACGGGCTCATCACGCCCAAAAAAATTGTCCGCAAAGGAACCGGCTTTCGCCACGAACGACACCTTACAAAATTATGAAGTTTTCACGCCTTGCAACATATTACGCACAGCTTGAGAAAACAAGCTCCCTTCTTGCAATGAGGCGAATCCTTGCCCGCGCCCTTAAAGAAGCAGGCAGGAATGAAATAGGAATGGCGTGCCACCTGACCCTTGGCGAAATCGCATCGCAGTATTCACCCGTCAATTTAGGAATGGCGGGACAGACGGTTATTCGCGCAATTGCAGAAGCGTTTGGCAGGGAAATGAACGATGTTGCGGCAACCGCCAAAAAAACCGGAGACATCGGGCTTTGCGCAGAAGCATACGCGAGCGGAGAAGGAACACTTGATGTGCGCACCGTATTTACCGCGCTCAACGAAATTGCAAACGTACACGGGCAAGGGTCACAGGATAAAAAAATAAAACGATTCGCCGAACTGCTCAAAAAATCATCCCCCCTTGAAGCGCGCTACCTCGCCCGCATTGCCCTTGGGCAGCTTCGGCTCGGGCTTGCGGACAAAACACTGCTTGACGCGTTATCAATCGCGTTTGCCGGCGATAATACCCTGCGCGAAGCGCTTGAACACGCCTACAACATCCTGCCTGACATCAGCGTCATTGCCGAAACGCTCGCGCGAAAAGGCAGAAAAGGAATTGAAGCCATCACGCCAAAAATCGGGACGCCAATCCAAATGATGCTCTGCCAGCGCATCAAAACACTTGACGAGATTGAAGAACGCTGCGGGTTTCCCGTCACCGTCGAGACAAAATACGACGGCGAACGCGTCCAGGCGCACAAAGACGGCAAAAATGTCACGCTGTTCAGCAGGCGGCTTGAGAACATCACCCACCAGTTCCCTGAAATTACGGAAGCAATACGCAAACTGCCCTCACGACGCACAATCATCGAAGGAGAAATCATCGCGCTTGACAAAAAAGGAAAAATCCTTCCCTTCCAGACCATTATGCAGCGCAGGCGCAAGCACAACATTGCAGAATACGCGCGCAAAATTCCCGTTGTCCTGCGCGCATTTGACTGCCTCTTTGACGGAAAGAGCCTTCTTCGACAGCCTTATGAGAAAAGGTACGCTGCACTCAGAAAAATAGTGAAAGACGGCAAAACGCTCACGCTTGCGGAAAACGAAACCTGCAACACTGCTCCCTGCGCTGAATCGTTCTTTCACACGGTTGTCAAGGAAGGCGGCGAAGGCATCGTCATCAAAAAACACGACGGAAGCTATCAGGCGGGCGTTCGCGGATGGAACTGGATAAAATGGAAGCCGGAATACCTGCCAAAAATGCGCGACACGTTCGACCTTGTTGTTGTCGGCGCGTTTTGGGGACGCGGCAGGCGCGCAGGCACATTCGGCGCGCTCCTGTGCGCAATTTACGATGAAAAAAAAGATGAATTTTTGACGTTTTGCAAGCTCGGGTCAGGATTCACCGATGAGCTGCTCAAGAAAATCCCTACGATGCTTAAGGCAGTGAACGAAAAGCCCGCCCGCGTGCTTGCAAAAGACATCACGCCGGACGTTTGGATTGCGCCAGAGAAAGTAGTTGAAGTGATTGGCGCGGAAGTGACTAAGTCACCGATGCACGCCGCAGGATACGCCCTTCGGTTCCCGCGCTTTTTGCGCTGGCGGGAGAAAAAAGCGGAACAGGCAACGACGGTGAGAGAAGTTAAGCGGATGGCGAAAAAGTAAGTTCAGTCCTCTGCTGTCTGCACGACAATTTCCTTCCCTTTACGCACTCCCAACTCAACTTGCCCTCCCTTCTTCAATTTCAGCGCGACACCAACTTCTTTTGGTATTCTGAGCACCAAATTACTGCGCACTTGGCTGAGCGTGAGCCTGAATCGTTCCTTCATAAGCTTATTTAACAGAAGAATACGCTGCGCCTGCGCGGGCTCGTAGTAACGCTCACCGCAGGAAGCACACACCCATCCCGCTATCTTAAAGCCGTTGAACCGCAAGTTTGCCTTGGGCTTTGCTTCCTTTCCGCACACGCATTTCAGTCCTTTCTTCATCTTCTGGTAAATCTCCCTATATGCGTTATTACGTAAACCGCCTCGTTACTTGCGAAATTGACCGATTCCACGATGACGATGTTGAACGTCTTTTTGCCTTTCGCCCGCCACATCTCGATGCATCCCTTCGACCGCTCCCTTGGCGCAGGAACGCCTTCCTCGAGCAACTGAAGGCAGTCTTCGAGCGTTAATCCGAGTCTGACCATCTCCCGCATAGCCGAACGGGACGGAACAAGCCGCCTTCCACGATAGTGAATTGAAAACATACGTCTTAAGCATACGTCTCTTGTATACGCAGCAACTTATAATACTTTCTTCCCTTATTGAACCTATCGACGAGAAAGTTGGAAATCTTCCGGACTTTAGATGAATGCAAGCACGACGTTCGTCAGCAAAATTCCGAGAAGCACAAAACTCACGCTCTTCCAGACCCTGTCCGCGCGCTGCTTGTGCGTCACGTGCTCAAGCGCAGTCAAGAGCATACGGCCGCCATCCACCGGACCGAGCGGAATCAGATTGAAAAGACCAACGCCCAAGCTTAGGACCGCAAGCCAGAAAATAAGGTCCTGAACCCAAAGAAAGGCGTGCGTTGCCCACGTCGGCGCCTTGAGCGGGTTTTCCACAAAAACACCAAGCCAGGCACGGTTATTCTGCGGGTTCTCGCCAAGCGTGATATCATAGACCGCCTGAGACGTGAGGACGCTGATGGAATCTCCCGGCGATTTTCCCTGCAACGCCTCTGAAAAATCATCAGGCCCGGTAATTGCCTTTCCGTTAATTGCCGTGATTTTCTCACCCACATCAAGCCCTGCCTGCACGGCAGGCGGGTTGCCGTCCATAAGCTCCGTTACGACAACACCGTCGTGGCTGTAAAACGTGTCTGCAATCGGAGTTAGAATGAATGAAAATGCGAGAAGAAGGGCTGCACCCATAACGATATTTGCGACAGGGCCCGCCGCGTAGACCGCAAGCTGCTGTTTTTTGGGCGCGGCAAGAAGCTTTTTCTCATCGGGCTCGACAAACGCTCCCGGAATGAGCGGCACAATTGCGCCCAAAACAACAAGGCCGCTGTTCTTGACCGGCAGATTGTACACTCTTGCCATCACGCCGTGCATCCCCTCGTGCACAACCAAAATGATGAAAATGCTTGCAATCCAATAGAAAAAGGGAACGTAAAAGACCCCTTTTGCCTTGAACGGAAGAACAACGCCGACACTTGGCGCGCCGTCCGTTGCAAGAATCATAATGAGCCCGCGGGCGAGGTCAAATAAGACAAAGGCCATTCCAAGGAAACCGATGACAATAATGAGCGTGGCCAAGCGCTGCCAGAGTGGCTTGTACTTTCTTGCGATTCTGTCCATCAATGAAATACCCATCGTGCCGCGATACATTGCCGCGTAGAATATGGTGAATCTTGAGAAGCTGAGCTTTTTGCGGTTAATAATGACAACTGCCGCAAGCGTGACCATAAGGGCAATGAAGGCAGCAGAATCGATGGACATGGTTTAAAAGCAAAGGCAAGAGGAATATAAACGTTCTGGTTCGCAGGGGACGCGGCCTTTATAAAGAGTGCACGCAGAGCAACACTAATAATTAAATTAAATATAGAAAATATAACAAATTATCGACGACGAAAAAAGAACCACTCCAGAGTAACTACAAACCGAAAGATTTAAATAATCCGCCTGCTATTTACCACCCTATAAGGACAAATGGGAGGTGGTATCCATGAAAGCCTTGTACAGTATGCTTGTATTCGCCGTGTTCGCCCTTGGAATAGGTGCGGGCGCGCTCATCACATTGCCGCAAGTACCTGCAGGCATTGAAAGTTACACGACAACCAGCCGCGCGCTGAATGTCCAAAACGTTGCAGGAGAGCAAAACCGCGAAACTGCGCCCCTCACCGCAATCGCGCAAAACTTCCAACTCTCCGGCCCTGTTGAACAAAACAGCCCGGGAGACTGGATAAAAGAATCACAAATCGAAATGCGTTCAGACGGCGTGTTCATCAAGCTGAACAACCCCCAATGGGCAATCCTTGCAGACACCAACTCAATGGACCCCGTCTTTGACACGGAAGCGCACCTCATCCAGACCGTTCCTTTGAGCGCCTCTGAAATCCGCGTCGGCGACATCGTCAGCTACGAGTCCCCGCTTGGCTTTAGCATCGTCCACCGCGTCATCGAAACCGGCTCCGACGAAGAAGGCTGGTACGCCATCCTTCAGGGCGACAACAACCCCCAGCCCGACCCGTGGAAAGTCCGCTTTGATATGGTCAGGAGAGTCACCGTAATGGTGGTGTACTGATTTTTATTTTGTTTGTTTTTGGTGAAAGAAAATGCGTGGAAGAAAAGAACGCCGGGGGCGGGAGATTCACCCCGACGGCTGCAACACCGAAAGGTATTTGAACCCACAATCCCTTACGGGACACGGTGTGACAAACCGTTGCTCTACCAAGTTGAGCGACCCCGGCGTGCCGACGCGTATCGGCACTTTTTCTTTTCATTCTTCCATTTTTGAATCTGCCCACAATAAACTGAGAAGTTTTACCGCTGATTGTGGAAAGCTTACAGAAAATACGCTGCAGTTTGGAAAAGGTGCGCGATGAGTGACGAACGACTGCGCGAACTTGAGCGAAAATGGCAGGAAACGGGCGCGGCAGCAGATCGGCTCGCCTATGCACACGGGCTTGAACGTGCAGACCGCTTTGAAGATATTGCGCGCGTGTACCAACCCCTTCTTGCCGAAAAGCCCGAGTTACGCATCGAATACCTTCCCCTCTCACCTCTAAAACCGGAAGATGCACAGGCTCTTGAACGACTCCTTGACGTCCTCCCTGATGACACCATTAAATACCTGATTGGAAGCGCAGTTGCGCGAAAAAACTATCAGGATATTGACCTGCTCCTTTGCGGCGCAGAATGGAACCACGAAGTCATCGCAGACTACCTGCGCGAGCACCTTGCCGCATTTACCGTGACTGGGTTCCCCCCACATGAAGGAGGACAATGGGACGCGTATTGCAACATCGACCACCGCATCAAGGGAACACTTAACACCGCCCTCTTTGACCTTTGCATCACCACCCAAACTAAATTTGACGACGATCGGCTCAGGATGAGGCTTCAATGAGGAATAAAAAAAGACGCCGGGGCAGGGAGATTCAATCCTACGATCAAACAACCGCAAGGTTTTTGAACCCTGACTGCTCTTACGAGCGACGGCTGTTCAGACCGTTGCCTTACCGGGTTCGGCACACCCCGGCGTTGCCGACTTGCATCGGCACGCTTGCTTCTATTTCCTCGCTTTTTGAACCTGCCGACTATAAAATTGGAATGATCACTGCTGATCTTGGAAAGCTTGCGGAAAATACGCTGCAAGTTGGAAAAGGTGCGCGATGAGTGACGAACGACTGCGCGAACTTGAGCGAAAATGGCAGGAAACGGGGGCAGATGATGACTTCTTTTCCTACCTTTCCGCGCTTGAGCGCGGCGGGCGAAAACACGACGCATCCAAACTTGCCAATACGCGCCTGCGAAACCAAAGAAATGACACGCGAACACTCGCATACTTGTTAGAACACGACCCCCTTGCATACACCGGATGGGCCCTTCGCGAAGGACCCCTTGCCATCCGCGTGCTTGACGGAGACGAAGACTACCGCATCCCCCTTGATGACCTTTGCGACAGCACACCCATTGAAAATATGGCATACGTTAACAGTCACCTGCACCTCATAACGCAGGATTTTGTCCAGCAAACCATCCCGCAAACACCCGGAAAACACGGCCGAAGCGCGCCCTCATTTGAAGCAATCGCAGACCACCACAACAAACAGCTCCTTTTCCGCTCCTGGACACCAGATATCGGACACCACCTTCGCTTGGCAGAGAATCCAAGCCCCATTCCTCTCCCAAACACCGAAGGGCTTCCCGAACACCTCAGCCCCGGAAAAATAACCAGCACGAGAACCATACAAAACCTCATCCGCATCGCCGAAAGGCCGGGAACTGATTACCACACCACCCACCCCTACCTCATCGAAGACGATGCAGTCTGGTATGCGCCTGTCCTCCTCCCCAACCAATTCCTCTGTCCGACAAAAAACGAGCGCTCAGACGCAATCACCCTCTTAACCAGTTCGGGCGCGACACGCATCCCGACAAAAAGCAGGCTCGGACGGCGCTGCAATATTGCCGCAAGCCCCTACGACCTTGGCATCCTTGGAAGCGCAGGAAACATCACCGCAGTTGAGTTCGACCTTCACTGCCTTGAGGCACTGCGGCAAATGAGGCGCGAACAATGAGCGATGAGCGGCTTCGCGAACTGGAACGGTGCGCAGCAAATGATTCTTCCGCGCGGCAACGTCTCGAACGCGAATACGAGCGCACGGGAAAGACTGCTGATGCTGCCGCCGTTCGGGAAGAAGCCATCCGGAACCTGCGGGCCCTTCTTTTGCGCGACCCGGAAAACCCTGAAGCCCGTGCAGAAATTGAGCGGCGAGACCCTTATGCCTGGACGGGATTTATCACAATTGAACGCGAGCCCGACACAACAATCCTCACCACCTATGAAGGAGGCACGCGAACCTTTTCGCGCTCATTTGCAACCCGCGGACGCGCGCACGTCCTCTCCTGCGGCAAAAGCTTCTTCGTCATTGATGACGAAAAAGAAATCACCATCGGCGAACAGTCCCGCGTTCGCCCGCGCGCACACTGCGTTCCCGTCACCTGCACTGACCACTACGCAGCCGCAGAAGCATACCCATCCTGCGGAACGCGCAAAGTCTCCTGCAGTCACGCCGTCTGGGTTGGCGGAGACGCACCCTTGCGCTTCCTTGACCGCTTTCGCGGAGTCAGCGTTTTTCACGTTGAAGGACAAATTATTCTTAACGTCACCGGAACATCCGACCACCCGTCCCCCTTGCTTGCCGGCAACGTTGTCATCGAAGACCAAAAAGTATACTACGAAATCCCGGGAAATTGGCGCGAGTACAACGACCCGACATCCCTTGAGCAAACAGTCCTGAACCTTCGCAGCACCCCTCTTTGCATTCCAAAAACCAGCAGGCTTGCCATCCCGAACAACCGTGCCGGCGGACCTTCAGACCTCATCAGCGCCCACACTGACCGCGGCGACACCCTCATTGTTGAAGCCCCGGTCACAACCCTTAATAAGCTCCGCCAACTCCCCGAACACTACGCCCCGCGCAAAACCGGCGCGTGGCAGTGGGAAAACCCATGACACACGAACACCACCCTGACACCCCCCTTGACACTATGCTTGATTTGCGCATCCTTACCGGAGATGACCTCCAATTCATCACGCGGCTCACCATTGAGGCACTCTTCCATTATGATGCGCGAAACCGCAGAGGCGCAATTGAAGAACTCTGCGACTACTACCCCGTTGTCGGCGCGTATGCACACCACAACCGCATCCTGCTCTATTTGGAAAGCAGCGAGGGACTGCACCTTGGCTTCCTTTGCGACGTCCCTGAAAAGTACCACGAGCGCAATGCACGCCCGTTCTACGAACCAAACGAATAAATAGCAAGAACAAGAAAAACACCAGTATGAGCGGATTTATCTGTCCTGACTGCAGCGGAACGTATTTTACG
The DNA here is from genome assembly GCA_003599055.1 of Candidatus Woesearchaeota archaeon. GTDB lineage: Archaea > Nanobdellota > Nanobdellia > Woesearchaeales > ARS49 > SURF-65. Next base: position 29,369 of record QZIM01000002.1, on the reverse strand, counting down.
CACATCGGAAAACAACTGCAGTGCGAGCTGTGCGGCTGGATTGGCGAGAACGACAGGTCACGAAAATGGCTCACGGAAGAATCAATTGAGCACAACGCCAAAAGACACGCCGCTATCAAATCAGGCAAACTGTTTGTCTTTCGCATCCACTGCAAAGGACCTGACAAAGACCGCAGCGACGCCATCGACAAAACCATAGAACTCCTTGGCATATCCGGCATGGGCGGAACGGACGGAAGAGACGAGACCAAATATCTCGCGGAACTTGACCACAAACCGACCGAAGAGACCCTTGCCAAAATCCGCAAACTCAAAACAGTCCAAAAGGTGAGCGTATGGCCGTAAAACCAAAAAACGTGTGCGACTCAGAACTGAGCGAAGAACAAAAACACATTTTGCTTGAGAAAGGAACCGAAGCGCCCTTCACGGGCAAATACCTGCACAACAAGAAAAAAGGCGAGTACACGTGCGCTGCGTGCGGGAATGTCTTGTTTATGTCCGATACCAAGTTTGACTCCGGGACAGGATGGCCGTCGTTTTCGGATGTTGCGAAGAAAGGAGCAGTTGTTTTACGAACTGATAATTCTCACGGGATGAAAAGAATCGAGGTTGTTTGCGCGAAGTGCGGCGGGCATTTGGGACACGTCTTTGACGACGGCCCGACACCGACCGGAAAACGCTACTGCATCAACTCCCTTGCACTCGGATTTACGGAGAAACAATGAAGCCGCCCAAAACATACCTTCCCTTCTGCCCTGACGATTCTGTTGAACGGAAAATCACGCTCACGACCAAAGAAAAACAGCTCATCAAACGAATGGATGGCGAATGCAAACGGCTCTTTGGTGAGCGCTCCATTTCCCGCGCGCGCTACTGGGAAAAACGGCTTGCCGAAAAGGAAGAGACCGCAAGCGCCGCGCTTGCGCGGCAACTGTCCTATCTTTGCGGCTATTATTACGAGCACGCGGCAACGCACGAAGAAACAGAATCTTCCCCGCGCACCCGCGCACACCTTTTTGAAAAGGCAGTCGCACACTACCAACGCGCGGACGATATCATCGGATCAGTCACCGACATTGCACTCCGGCAATCCGAAGCCTGCGCGGGAGCGGCCGTGATGCGCGACCGCGCGGGAATGAGCCCCGCAATCACACAGGCATACCGCGAGCGCGCAACCCTCCTTCTTGAACACGCGCTTGGGACGCCCGTCATTGTGGTTAACCGCGAAGATGTCCCGCTCGAGATGCGCGTCTTTGCCGAAAAAGTCGAGGAAAGCGCAGGAACCCGCCTCTACGTCGGGAAGGACCGGACGGAAGAAGGGAAAGGAAATTAGTCGGAAAGTTTACCGCTTTTTCCCCGATGCGTTCTTAAACGGTTGTGTATGCACTCAACAGATGGAGAAAACGTTAAATATAATAAAATTAGACAGCCATCCTATGGATATCTTCAAGACAACACTCAAAAAATGGGGCAACAGCACAGGAGTCACCATACCAAAAGCACTCCTCAAAGGGAAGCACCTACGGGCGGGAAAGCCCATTACGCTACTCATCATCAATGATGATATGGATGCAATTCGCAAAACATCTTGAGTCTATCCTCCTGAAAATAAGGAAACACGTTATTGCCTCAATTGACCGCGCCGCCCAAAACCCCTTTGCGTACTTAGCGCATTTTGAGGGCGAATAGTACAAGCTGAGAATTGGAAAATATCGAGCGCTCATCGATATTGATTTCGAACAAAGAATACTGCAAGTACAATTATTTGATACGCGAGAGAGAATATACTAAAAGAAAAAAAAAATTTGCGCGTTTACCGCTCAAGCAGTTCTTCGTATGCATCGCGGTTGACCCAGAGCAAATATGCGTTCAAAAGGAACGCGACATATGCCAATATGCCGCCTGCGGGCGCGAGGAACACGTGGAAAAGCACAAAGTTCACGCTTAATGGCGCGAGCAGGACCAAGACGAGCTTTGTCCACTGGTTGAAGAGAAGCAAAAGGCCAAAAACAACCTCAAGCACCTTGACAACCGTCATCAGATAGCCTGACGCCATCAGCCCCTCCATAAACGCGCCTGCCGCACCTTCCATTGCGGGCGGCGGCGGAAGAAGACCTGCCATCATTGCAAAATACATACCGCCTGCAAACACCAAAATCGCGCCGAGCAGGATTCTCGCGGCTGTTGCCAACTTGTTTGTTTTCATAGACATCACCGAGGAGAAGATGACTGCTTCCTCATTTAAGCGTTTCGGATGACCGATTTACCGGGCTCCACTCAGGAATATAATACGTAAAATCCTTGTCAAGACGGTACATATTGCCCGCGCGGCCTTCTTCACAAACAGCACGCAGGGTGCCGTTTAGCGATGCACAAGCAGTACCTGCCGCCTCCGGCTCATATTTTGCGAGCCGCTCGATGAGCCCCTCAACGCACACGTACCTGTCTTCTTCACTCCCGAAACTGCACACGTCACTTGCCGAAAAGACACCGAACGCCACGTGCGTCAAATGCGCATTGCCAAAGCCGTGAAAACAGCCAAGGCGTGCAAAGCCCTCAAGCGCCTCGCAGTTCTTTACCACTTCGTGCAGGCCTGAAAGCCCTTTTGCCCCCGTTTCCCTCCTCAGAACCGGCACCATCTTGTAGCGAAAACACGCCGCAGGATAGGGCGAAACATCACAGGGGAAAAAAATGTTTTTTTCAAATTGCGCATCAATTGCATCAAGCCGGTTCACATACTCCATATACGCGCCCGTTGCGCAATAATATTCCATCGGCTTATCATTAAACGCCGCGCAGGATGCGACCGACTCATTCACATCATAGCCACTCAAAAACATCAGGGCGTGACCTACGCCGTGCGCGCAATCACCCGGCTTATACCCAATCCTGTCGCTGAAACAAAATGTCGGCAGCGCGGGCAGGATTTTTTCTATCTTGATATGCCCTGACTCGTTTGCCACGCTTGAGAACGCCTCAAACATCACCCCGTGCATACAGCCACTATAACAACTGTCCGCGCAAATGGCAAGCGCAGAACCGATTTCCCCGGTCCTTGCGAAAATGACCTTGCCAAGGTCGTGCGCCTCATCGTGACAGGTCGGATTGATATCCGTGAGGACTGCAATAATGCCATTCACGCCGAGCTCACCCATCTTTTGCGCGTACAAATCGCGGCGGGGAAAACCCTCTGCCCCGTCGTCAAGACTTAGCAGGAGCGACCTGAACTCTGCGCGCGCCCGCCCTGTTTCATTCAGCGGAACTTCAAAATCGCTCAGATTGACCGTATGACCTTCGGCAATCGGCAGGACCACCTGCGCGGTCGGAGAGGCGCACGCCGCCAAAAGGATGAACAGAACCCACCACATATTTCACAAAACGCCCGCTTGGTTAATAAAAGTTTCCCGAAAATCACCACACAGTGCTCACACAAAAGTTAAATAACATACGTTAATTCACCCGCAGAATAATGAACAGAGGGCAGAGGATTCTCCTCTCAGCAATCATCGTTGTTCTTGTTTCCCAGATAGCATTTGCAACGGACATCAGTGCGTGCAATTCAAGCATCACGGTTCCTGACACGTACACCCTTACCGCAAACGTAGTCTCAGGAGATAGCTGCTTTATCATAAACACGGATAACGTCACCATTGACTGCCAAGGATTCAGCATTCTTTATACAACAGCAGAGTCAGGAATCGGCATCAGCGCGAGCAACCGCGACAACCTCACCATCCGCAACTGCAACATTGCCTCCGCATCCAACAACGCACCCGATGACGCAATCCGCCTCACCCAAGTCAACAACAGCGTTATCGAAAACGTTACCGCTGCCGTCAACGCAACCCTTATCACCGCAGGCGCGGACGGCATCCAGCTCACCACGACACGAAACATCACCATCTCCGATACAATCGTACGCTCGCAGTCAGCTACCGGCTACGCCATCCGCAGCACCGGAGGAACGGACAACACCTACACCTCCCTTGCAGCCAATACCTCTGCACAGTGGGCATACCTTGACGACACCGGGACGACCAGCGCAGTTAACTTCACCCTTCAGAACGCAAACGGAAGTGTTCAGTTCAACGGAACCACCTCCCTTACCGGAACAAATAACATCAGCGGCGACCGATTCCACCTCAACACCACCCGCGTTTTCTTTGACCACTCCCTTGCCGCAGACTTTAACCGCAGCGCGCAACTCACGCTCAGCAACATCACCTTCCTTAACCCCCAACTGCGCGTTGACTTCGCAGACAACGGAACGCTTATCGCCTGCAATGCGCCGCAATGCGTGCAGGACAGCTATGCCGCGCCGACCTTTGTGTTCAACGTGTCCGGCTTCACAACCTACGATGTTTCCGAAAGCGGAATCAGTGCCTGCGGCAATGTCGCACAGAGCGGCGTGCTTACCCAGGACATTATCGGGAACAACTGCCTTACCATCACCGCAGACAACGTCGAAGTCGACTGCCGCGGGTTTACCATCTACTACGGAAACGCAGAGAGCGGAACGAACGGCATTGCCGCAATTGACCGCAACAACATCACCGTCAAGAACTGCAACATCCATCCCGCAGTTGCAACAGGAGGAAACGCAATCCTCTTGCAAAAAACGAATAACAGCCGCGTGATGAACACCACCGCAAACACAACCGGCCCAAGCCACGACGCACTGCAAGTCACCCAAGGCGCAAGCAACAACACCTTTAGCAACGTCACCCTCGTGTCCCCGCAAAACGCTGCCGTCCGCTTCACTACCGGCAGCGGCAACATCCTGCAACATTCAGTCCTCGCCCATTCAACGATATGGGTCGCAAATGACCAAGCCAATAACCTCACCAACGTCACCTTCCTTACCGTTAACGGCAGCATCCGCTACAACGGCACTCTTGCCTTAACAACCGAAAACATCACCCAAACACACCTCAACATCACGAATAACACTGCGTTTGCCAACTCGACCGCAGTACCAATCCTTAACACGACGGCGCAAATCACCTTCTTTAACAACGTCTTCCCGAACCCGGACCCACAAGCTGACTTTGAAGATGACGGAACCTTTGCTCCCTGCACCGCACCCCAGTGCACAGAAGTGAGCTTTGCCGGCGGAACCTATGTGTTTAACGTCGCAAGCTTTACCACGTACAGCACGTTTGCCAACGTCGCGTGCGGAAACATTGCCGCAAGCGGAGTATTGACCGGCAACATCAGCAGCAACACTGACTGCATCACCATCACCGCAGACAACGTTGAGCTTGACTGCCGCGGATTCAGCATCTTTTACGACGGGGACGCAGAGGGCTACGTCGGAATCACCGCAGCAAACCGCAACAACATCAGCGTCAAAAACTGCCGCATCATCGACTTGACCGCCGCAAGCAACAACAACCACGCAATTGAACTCAATGACGTACAGAACAGCACGTTCACCAACAACTCACTTTACACCTCCTCCGTAACGAGCTTTGGCATCGGCGGGAGCGGAATGGACTTTAACACGTTCACGGACACGTTCATCAACACGACCGACTGGATTCTCCCGAGCGGAAACAACAACACGTTCACCAACACCACGTTCAACAACACCAACGGCAGCATCCAATACACCGGCACCTTTGACCCTTCGGGCGAAAGCGTCCTTCGCGGCTACCTTGACATTTACGCAAACCGCGCATTCGCAAACAGCACCAACAACCCCCCGCTCAACGCCTCAGCACGCATCACCCTGCGCGGGCTCACCGCGGCAAACGTCAGCGTCGTTATTGACACCGGCGATAACGGGACGAACACGCCCTGCACCGACTGCACGCTCATCAGCTACAACGGAAGCGAGGCAGTCTTTGACGTCACCCACTTCACCAGCTACCTTACCGTTGAAGACGTTGACCAAGACGGCGTGAACGACACGAATGACACGCTTATCGGAAACGCAAGCAGCATCAACACCACGGGAACAGGCACGCTTAGCGTCACCGTCAACGGAAGCGCGCCAAACGGAACATTTACCGACATACAAACGGTACGCATCCTCAACAACGGAAACCTCGTTATGAACTTCACGTTCAACTTCAGCGCAGGAACCCTGGACCTTCGCAACATTTCCATTGAAATCACTGCAAACAGCACGGTTGTAAACGTAAGCGGTATGGTGTCAAATAAGACGCTCTACCTTGCCGACACCGGCTTTACCGCCCTTTGCGTCAAAGACGAAGAAATCGCAAGCGTGAGCGCAATAAGCACCGGCTGCAACGGGTCAAACGAGTACAACTTCACCGGCTGCATCTCCGGAACACAAACCATAGGACAAATCACGTGCACAGATGAAGGAGCACGGTTCAGAATCGACAACCTCAACCACTCCGGCGTGAGCGGCTCAGGCGCTGCAGCCGCCGCTGCAAGCAGCGGAGGCGGAGGAGGAGGCGGAAGTTCAGTTCTTCGCGCACACACGATGATTGGCGATGACTATGTCACGCCCCAACTGCGCCCCGGACAGCGCGTCCTCTTCGACGTCAACGGACAACAACACGCACTTACTTTGCTCACCGCACTCACAGACCGCGTCTCACTGCGCATCGAAAGCACCCCGCAAGAATACACGCTCCTTAAGAACGGCACGTGGGAAGTTGACGCAAACCTTGACGGCCGCCTCGACCTTGCCATCAGCATTATTGACACGCAGTACGGCTTGGCAACCCTGCGGATGCGCAAACTTGCAGCAGCACCCGCCCCAAGCACCGCCCCAACAACTTCACCCACCGCACAAGAAAACAAGGAAACTGCACAGAGCGCTCCTGATACAAATCCGACAACACCGCCCGCGCAAGGCGAACAGCCAAACGCGCAAGAACCGCCCTCCCTGGCCGCCCGGGAAACAAGCAACCTGCCGCTCTTTATCGGCATTCTGCTCATCATTGCAATCATCATCGGCGCAATTTACTGGATGCGCGACTGATTGCCGCAAGAACTTCTTTTAACGCCACTGCAGAACGAATACCCGTCGATGAAAAATGCGTCCTTGCACCGGCAACGCTTTTCAGAACTTCCTCAATACGAGGCACGTCGATTTTTCTTTTCTCGCACAATTTTGCAACGTTGTAGAACGTGACCTGCGGGATTTTTGCCTCTTCTGCGATTATGGCGGCTGTCTTTTGCGCCTGCGCACTGACACCCCTTGCCTCAATTGCCACGTTTTGAGCGAATTCAGCATCCCAGAGCGGCCCAATCCAAAGCGGGCCAGCAACGCTCATCTTTGCCCCGCAGCACGATTTTGGCGCATTTTCTCTTGATACCCGCCGTTCACAACAACGGAAACAATAGTGTATGAAACCCTCCTTTTGGAACACTTTTGCGCAGTCTGCGCCTTGGTGCTGAAGATATACTCTTACATAGTGCGGGACTGCGTGCACGTAGATTGGAACGACACACTTGTCGTGCGATGCGCAGGCGAGCTGGATTCTTCGGATTACCATTCTGCTGCTGAGCTCCTTGTGAAACTCACCCTTAAGCGGCCGCGCCCAATAATTCCGAAGACAGGCGTGCACTTCTGCGCCAGAGAGGGCAGCAAGGTCCGTTGCCGTGACCCCGAGAATGCCCTTTCTTGCGAGCGACTCTGCCGCCGCGTCGAGAAACAACGCGGGCGAACCGAACGGGTCAAGGTCAATATAGTCAAAGCCTTCTGTGAGGAGAATGGTTCTTGCGTCCTTGCGAATAATTTGTGCGCGCCTGTCCCTTACGTTCTTTTTTGCAACGGCGATTGCGGAAGGGCTTGCGTCTGAAACGAGAAGCGACCTGATTGCTTCCTTTGGCAATTCCTTGAGCAGTCTTGCCGAACGGATGCCTGAACCTGCGAAAACATCGGCGATTTTGAGATTTGTCCTGTTGAGCGCCTTAAGGACAGCGATACAGATGTCGCGCTGCAAGGCAGAATTCGGGTTATAGAACGCGTCCGAACGCCTGGTTTGCAGCGTATCAGGAATCGTGAACGTGACTTTGCCTTCTGTTAATTTGGGCATATTCGACAGAATTGGACTTGTGCTTAAAAATGTGTCAGCGCGTATTTAAATTACAAAATGATTGTTTGCGCCTATGAGTTTGGAAAAACTGGTGAAACTGCCAAAAATGCTCGTCCCCGGCTCCAGCCTGTATGATGCATATACTGCGTGGCGGCGCGGCGAACAGACACATTTTGGCGAAGCGCTTGAAAAAGACGGAACACGCGCAGTCCTGTACACCGTTGCGGGACTCCTTGCATACTCGCACCTGCCCGACCTTCTTCGCTAACGCCGAGACTTTTTCTGGAAGAACAAAAGATAGACAATCGGGACAATGCCAAGAGAATTGATGAGCAGGATTACCACAAACCAAACAAGCTGGTTGTTCCTCCCGCACTTCCAAAGAGCAATACCCTTCCAAATAAGCTCCCAGATAATGAGAGGAATAAGAATGAACCCGTACTGGGCGAGGAGGTCTTCCATACCACAATAAAAATCACATAAGTTTTTAAGCTTTCTTGTACGACTCCCCCGTATGGAAAATCTCGAGAAATGGCGAGATGCGGGACGCATTGCTGCGGAAGCGCTTGAGTTCGGGCGAAAACTGATTAAGAACGGCGCAGTCATTCGTGAAGTGTGTGACAAAATTGATGAGAAAATTGTTGACCTTGGCGCTTTGCCTGCCTGGCCGTCACAAATCGGGCTTGACTCCGTTGCCGCGCACTTTACCTCAGACCACGACGATGACGCAGTCTTTGAAAATAACTTAGTTTGTTTGGACGTCGGCGCACATATTGACGGGTGCGTCGGAGACAACGCCTGCTCTGTAGACTTAAGCGGAAAATACGGGCACCTGATTAAGGCAAGCTCACAGGCGCTTGATGCCGCGATAAAGACCGCGCGCAAAGGCGTTGCATTGGGCGAAATCGGACGCGCGATACAAGAAGCGATTTTGAAAAACGGCGCGGTTCCCGTGCGGAACTTGTCAGGACACGGCATTTCGCCTTGGGTGATTCACGATAAGCCCAGCGTGCCTAATTACGATACTGCCGACAAGCGAACGCTTACCGGCGACCAAATCATTGCCATTGAGCCATTCTCAACCACCGGCGCAGGACTGGTTCAAGAAGCAGAACAGGCAAACATCTTTGCGCTTCAGAACAAAAAACCCGTCCGGTCACCGTTTGCACGCGAAATCATGCAATTTGTTGAGCAGAACTACGGCGGGCTTCCCTTTTGCAGCAGATGGATAATCGCCAAATTCGGCGTCGGGAAAACAAACCTTGCAATAAATGAGCTCATGCGCAGCGGAGTACTTCACGCTTACCCCCCGCTTGTTGAAAAAAGTGGCGCCCCTGTAGCAGTCTTTGAGAAGACGCTGTATATCGGGGAAAAAACGGAAGTTTTGACGAAGATTTGAGTTTTTGGGTTACTTATTTCCAATATACAAAATAAATACCTTTTTATACCCGCAAAACGGACTGAATTATCGACGATAAACAGGGGTGGAGACAACTCTTCATTTCTTATCAGAACCATGGCACCAAAAAAAGACGCAGTTGAAGGCGCAAAACAGTACGGCGCGGAAGCGATTCAGGTACTTGAAGGGCTCGAGCCTGTCCGCAAAAGACCGGGAATGTACATCGGGTCAACCGATATCCGCGGCCTGCACCACCTCGTTTGGGAAATCGTTGATAACTCAGTTGATGAAGCACTTGCCGGCTACTGCACCAAAATCATCATCACCATTCACAAAGACGGGCGCATCTCGATTTCCGATAACGGCAGAGGCATCCCCGTCGCCATGCACCCCCAATACAAAGTCTCCGCAATGGAACTTGCCCTGACTAAATTGCACGCAGGCGGCAAGTTCGAAAAAAGCGCATACAAAGTCTCAGGGGGCCTTCACGGCGTTGGCGTCTCAGTCACAAACGCGCTCTCCGAACAGCTGGTCGCGACCGTCAAGCGTGACGGCAAAGTCTGGCAGCAGGAATACCGCCGCGGAATCCCCGCCGGCCCCATCAAGGAAGTCGGGCCCGCGGCAGATACCGGCACAACCATCACCTTCCTTCCCGACTCGCAAATCTTTGAGACCGTCAACTTTGAAAGCGACATCCTCATCTCGCGCATCCGTGAACTTGCCTTCCTCAACAAGGGCCTTGAGTTTGTGTTTACTGACGAGCGCGACGGCCGCGCGGAAACATTCGTCTTCGAAGGCGGCATCAAGCAGTTCGTCGAATTCCTCAACCGCTCCAAAAACAAATTACACGACGTCATCTACTTTGAAAAAGAAAAAGACGGCATCATTGCAGAAGTCGCAATGCAGTTCAATGACGGCTACAGCGAGGCAGTCTTCACCTTTGCCAACAACATCAACACCCACGAAGGCGGAACCCACCTTTCGGGCTTTAAGACCGCGCTCACCCGCTCACTCAAAACCTACGCGGAAAAGAAAAAACTGACCGATGACAAGACCGAGCTTACCGCGGATGATTTGAAAGAAGGCCTCACCGCAGTCATTTCCTGCAAAGTCCCAAACCCCCAATTCGAAGGGCAAACCAAAACCAAGCTCGGCAACAGCGAAGTCAAAGGAATCGTCGACTCCATCGTCTACGACGGCCTTGGCACGTTCCTTGAAGAACACCCGGCGGTTGCGCGAACCATCATCACCAAATGCATCGACGCTGCCCGAGCGCGCGAAGCTGCGCGAAAGGCACGCGAACTCGTCCGAAGAAAAGGCGCGCTTGAAAGCGGCTCACTTCCCGGCAAACTCGCCGACTGCAGCTCACGCGACGTCACGAAAACAGAACTGTATTTGGTTGAAGGCGACTCTGCCGGCGGCTCTGCAAAACAAGGCAGAAACCGCGAATTCCAGGCAATCCTTCCGCTCCGCGGCAAAATCATCAACGTTGAAAAATCACGCCTCATCAAAGTCCTCAAAAACAACGAAATCATCACAATGATTACCGCCCTTGGCACGGGAATCGGCGACGAGTTCGACATCTCCAAACTGCGCTACGGCAAAATCATCATTATGACCGACGCGGACGTCGACGGCAACCACATCGCGTGCCTTTTGCTCACGTTCTTCTACCGCATGATGAAACCGCTTGTTGAACAGGGCAAAATCTACATCGCAATGCCGCCCCTCTACAAAATAGAGAAAAACCGCAAAGTAGAGTATGCGTACAATGACGCGCAAAAAGACGAAATCGTCAAGCGCTTCGGCGGAGAAGCAGGAATCCAGCGCTACAAAGGCCTTGGAGAAATGAACAAGGAACAGCTCTGGGAAACCACCATGGACCCGGACGTTCGCACGCTCAAGAAAGTCACGGTTGACGACGCGGTCGCCGCAGACGAAATATTCTCCATCTTAATGGGTGATGAGGTTGAGCCGCGCAAGGACTTTATTTTGAAACATGCAAAAGAAGTCCGGGAACTCGACGTTTGAACATGAAAATGTCCCTTGCGGAAAAACGTTTTGTGAACAGCCGCATCTGGTCGCTTTGGCGAAAAGCAACTATGCGCGGCATACTCGCCCGAGTTTTGCCGACAAAAGGAACAGTCATTGAAATCGGCTGCGGCATCGGCATCACCACCGAACAAATTGCCAAAACCATCCCCTTTGCCAAAATCGAGGCAAGCGATTTCGACCCCGCGCAAGTGCGCATTGCGCAAAAAAGGCTCGGAAAAAAAGCGCGCATCCGGAAGGCAGATGCCGCCGCACTCCCCTACACCGATGCTTTTGCCGACGCATTCTTTGCATTTCTCACCTTTCACCACATCGGCAAATGGAAGCAGGCGCTCAAGGAAGCCGCCCGCGTCCTTAAGCCCGGAGGCAACCTCTATGTTGAAGACCTTGAACTCAGGCCGTTTCCCAAACTCCAGCACTTCTTTTTGCCAACCGACGGCATCTTTTCACGAAAAGAATTCGTGCGCGAACTTGAGAAAAACGGCTTTCGCGTGAACTGGCTTTCCGGCAGGTACCGCTTCAAAGTAATCGCGCAGAAGGCTTATAAATGAACAAAACGGAGCGCGCCCAATGAAGCGAAAACTCACCCTCATCGGAATGGCTTTGGCGGGAAAACTCATCACGCTCTATCTGACCATCACACACCTGCGCGGCGTTGACCCGGTCTGCCCTATCTTCGGTGCCAGCGGGTGCGCCATAGCAACCACAAGCACCTACGCCAAACTCGGGCCCGCACCCGTCGCACTCCTCGGATTCATTGTTTGGGTTTTGCTCCTCTATTTTGCCATCCAGCACTACCGCGCTGCGCGGTCACTTTGGCCGATGTTAGGATTGTCCGCGCTCGGCGTTGCCGCTGCAGGCTACTTTAACGCGATTATGCTCGTACGGCTTGAAAACATCTGCTTTTGGTGCGAAATGAGCCACGCGCTTATGCTCGGCGTCTTTTTCGTTGCCGCATACTCGCTCTTTGGTGAGCGCAAAAACTGGGCTGCCAAAACCGGCGCGGTTGCCGCAGCACTCTTCTTTGTCCCCTTCCTTGTCGCAGTACAGGCAACACCCGACCCCACAACCCTTGCGCTTGCCAAATGCCTCACTGAAAAAAACGTCACGATGTACGGCGCATTCTGGTGCCCGCACTGCAAAGAACAAAAAAACCTGTTCGGCGCAGCATTTGACTCTCTCAATTACGTCGAATGCGCACTCCCAAGCAACCCCAATGAGCAAGTCCAGGCGTGCAAAGATGCAGGAATCAAGGGATACCCAACGTGGGTTCGCGGAGACGGAGAACGCCTCTTTGGCGCAATAGAACTCGGCCGGCTCAAGGCCTGGGCACAGTGCTAGAAAAAAGTTGAAAGGAAAAAAAAGAATTATTCGCCGTGATATTGGCGCTCTGAGCGCAAGAATTCCGAATACTCTTCACCGAGCGATTCCATTTCCGCCCGGTATTCAAGACCGCTTCGGCCATCCAGCGGGAATGAACCGTCCATAAACGGCTTCAAGCTCTTCAAAGCGCGTGCACGAATTCCATACATATTCACCGGACCCGCACTTCTTTGCGCCTTTGCAAGCCCGTCAAGAGATGCCGCGACAAGACTCAAATAGTGGCCTTCCCAGTGCTCAACCGTCTCGCTCCCTGCAAATTCAAGCGGGCGCGCGCCTTTTTGCGCATTCTCCTCGCGAATGTCTGCCGCAAGAATGCCAAGGCAATACTCAGGCTCAACAAGAAGGTGCTTTACTCCCTCGTACGCGCCCAAAAGCGCACGCATACCTGCCCACCCTTGGGCCGCCAATGACTGTTCATTTATTGTTAGTTGTTCCATTCCACTCACCAAATAGCCCCAGAAATTATATAATTTATAAGTTTATTGGTTGTGGCGAGAATAAGCTTTAAAAAGGACTCTCAAAACAACAACTTGTGGAACCCAACATCATCGTCAAATACGGCAACGCAGGCTACCTTTACACCAAAGGAGAAGTCCACGCAACCCTCACCAAAATCGGCGACCAAAAAGCAGAACAAGAACTCCTCGCCCCCGGCATTATGGGCGTTGCAACCAAGCTTGACGCGCGCAAAGCAATCGAAGAAGCAAAAGACCTCTTCGTTGGGAACCCCGACCTCTTTAAGGCAAGCAAACAATGGCTCCCCGCAGACCACTGGTGCGAACCCACCCTTGAAATGATACGCCGAACCGTCCGCGAAGAAGTACAGGACGTCGTCACCGATAACGACACCGTCCAAATATGCTACACGCAAAACAAAAGCGCGCTGAGCGCAGAAGAAGTAACTGCCGCAATCACCCCGCTCCTGCGCGGCAAAATCGGAGACGACCACCCGACAAAATATTTGTACATTGAAATCTACGGCAAAGCAGTCATCAGCTTAGTCCTTGCAAAAGATATGTTTGTGGTTGGGTAATTCAAAAGAGATGCGGCGGGCAGATACGAAAAATCCGAGATTTTTCTACCTTCCCGCCTTAGCGCACCGTAAAAAAACTGCACTCCGTGCTTACAACTCAAAGCGATATGCGGCGGGCAGGATTACTTTTCCGAAGCGCAGCGAAGGAAAAGTTTCCGAAAATTCACGAGCAAAGCGAGTGGATTTTTGGAACGTTCGAATCCTGCCCGCACATCACCGAGAACTGCCAATGCGAAGCATCAAGAACTAAAACATATGCGGCGGGCAGGATTCGAACCTGCGCATGCACTAAGCAACTGGCTTTTTCACAAATGTCCTGAAGCCAGCCCGTTTAACCGCTTCGGTACCGCCGCGTGTGTGAAGCACTGAAACGTACTACATTCCAGTGCGCGTTCTCCTCGGCGGTAACGCGTCCGGCAATCGCAATTGCCGCAATCGGTACCGCCGCGCAAGAATGCGAATCCCCACGGGCACTATTTAAAGGTTATTCCCTGAAACACACAAGAACCGCATCATTCCCAAAAACTCCCCCCAAAAAAAAACTTACTTCTTCCTTTCCGACCGCTCTGCCTTGCGCACAAGCTGCATACTCTCTTTCATACCGGACTTCATATCCCTGAACGCTGCCTCAATCTCCTGCGCACTTGCAAGCGCATCCGGCTCTTTTGGCTTTCTCAACCGGACTGCAGCCACAAGAACCCCTGCAATTGCAAGAACAACAATTGCGGACACAACCCACTTACCTATGCCGCCTGACCCCTCACTCTCCCCTTGAGGAACAACCGCGGTAAACTCCTCCCGCTCCTGCGGGGCCGGCTGAACCAAAGGAGCTTCCTCTTTTTGCCCTACCGCCGGCGCAGGGCTTGGCACAGGAGCAGGAACTGCATCGCGCACAACTGCCGGCGAGAACGCGGCCTTCTCCAAATGGAAAAGCGCCTTACTGTACGCAATGTCTACAACGGAAATGCGCACATCATCCTTACCATCGCCCGTCACGTCAACTGCCTGCACAACTCCTTTTTTAATTGTGAATTCCTGCGGAACGCTTGCGACCCGAATTGTCACGCGGTCCGTGAGCACCGTAAGCACCGTCATCGTGTGCTCAATCGCATCATTTGCCGTGAACTTCACCTTATCGCCCGCGCGCAGGTACGCTGAACTCCAGCTTGAACCCGTCATTGACTGCGTTGTCGAAACACCCGATGCACCTCCGCCACCACCGCCCCCGCCACCCTGAACGAACGGCGCCGCAGGCGGGCTCACCGCAGTTATTTGCGATGCCGCTTGCGTCAAATTGACCCCGCTTGCATTCGCAAACGTAACGTTGACTGAATTATTGAGTGAACCGAGCGCCATCGCACTGCTCACATTTACCGAAATATTCATTGTGAAGCTCTGCCCCGGCAACAGGTTGCCGATAGCAAACGTGTCATTCCCGCTTGTCGCATTCGGCTCAGTCCCGTTCAGCGTCACGTTAAGCGGGTACCCTTCAACCACGGTCACGTTGTACGCGATATCGTCACCGTTATTTGTCACCGTTACCGCGTATCTGAGCGTTGCACCCGCAGACGTCGGGTCTGCGCTGTCCGTCTTTGCCACTGCAACAACAGGGAAGCCCAGGAGCGTCACGCTTGACGCATTTGTGAGATTGACTGTTGAACCATTTCTGCGCTGGAACGTCACGTTGTAACTGTTTTGCACCTGCGTGCCGTTTGCGCCCGTCAGGTTGAGCGAAATCTCAACAACTACGCTGCCGTTTGGCTCGAGGCCACCCAAAGAGAACGTTGCATTTCCGGCCGAAGGAGCAGGACTTGCCGACACAAAACTCCCCTGCACAGGATAAATTTCCGTGACCGTCAGGTTGAATGCCGTGTCATCACCGGAATTATTGATGACAATCGTGAAATTCACCGTGTTCCCGCGAATGACAAACGACTCATTCGCAGTCTTATTCGTTGAAAGGTTCGCCCGGCCGAGCACGGTTGTCAACTCACTTGCAATGACCGAACCCACATCGCCCGTACGGTTCTCCCACGACGCATTTGCCGAATTATTGAGAACCGTGCCGTTCGTTACTGCAGGACCCACAAGCAGCGTGATGTTCACTGTCGCAGTTTGTCCCGGAGACAAGTTGCCGACGATAAACGTATTGTTGCCCGTGTCAGGAAGAGGACTGCTTGTGACAAACGACACGTTCGGCGGATAGGTTTCCGTGATTGTGACATTAACCGCAACATCATCGCCCGTATTGTTCACGACCAACTGATAGCTGAGCTGCTCGCCCTGCAAGACCGGGTCAGGCACATCAGACTTTGCTATCGTAACATTTGCCGCGCCAAGGACCGTTGTTTGGGCGGCGGCAAGAGCGGTTGCGTTATCGCCCGATTGGTTCACGTACGTGACCAAAACAGAATTATTGAGGACAGACCCGTTGCCAATACCCGTCCCCACCGCAAGCGTGATGTTAACCGTCGTATTCTCATTTGGCGCGAGTTCCGCTATGACAAACGTGTTGTTCCCGCTCGTTGGCGCAGGCGTTGAGCTCACAAAAGACACATTCTCAGGGTACGACTCAACCACCGTAATGTTCGATGCGTTCACATTGCCGTTATTGACGAGCAGAACCGTATAATTCAGCGTTCCGCCTCTTGGAACAGGGTCAGGCACGTCGTCTTTTGTAACGGAAACATTCGCAAACTCATTGAGCACTGTTGTGAACTCGGAAACAACCGCAGAGAAGTTTGTTCCCGATGAATTCACAAAAGACACGTTCGCAGTGTTGTTGAGAATGGTTCCGTTTGCAACACTGTAGCCTACGCGCACCGTGATGTTAATTGTTGTCGCAACACCCTCAACAAGCGTTCCGAGTGAAAACGTGTTATTGCCGCTTGTCGGTGCAGGACTTGCGGAGACAAAAGACACTTCCGCAGGGTAGAACTCGGTCACGGTTGC
The DNA here is from genome assembly GCA_003599055.1 of Candidatus Woesearchaeota archaeon. Lineage (GTDB taxonomy): Archaea > Nanobdellota > Nanobdellia > Woesearchaeales > ARS49 > SURF-65. The sequence continues at coordinate 12,532 of QZIM01000002.1, read as the reverse complement.
ATTCGATTGGTTGCCTTGCGTAGAATTAATCGTGAGCGTGTAGTTGAGCAGCGCGCCCGCCTTCACCGGGTCGCTGCTGTCTTCTTTTACAATCGTCACGAGCCCACCCTCGCTTGCGGCGTAACTCGTGAAACCGGTGACATTAAAGACAATGATTCCCGCACCGCTTGAAATAACCGTGCACCTTGACGAGTCACACGGCAAGAAGACACCTGTGTCGTTTTCATCAACGAGCGGGAGCGGATTATTGAACGGCAGGCTACGGAGCGTGATTTGGGCGGACACGTTCAGAAAAGGCAGCTGCGACGAATTCAAGAAGGTAGTGTTCGCTCCCACCGAAAGATTTGATTGGCCGACGAGAGAATCGCCCGGAAGAGTGAAATTGTCGAAAAACAGGTTCCCTGCACTGAAATTGTCAAAGCGGGCCTGTGTAAATGACTGATTTACCGCAGTTGTCGCTGATTGAACCCAAGTCCCATTTGCACGGAGCGTCACGTTCGTGAAAGAGTTGTTTTCCGCACCTGCCTCTGCACCGACCGCAATTCCGCCATTTGCCTGAACAGTCATATTGGCAAAAGAATTATTAAACGTAGCAGGCAGTCGCAGGGCGATTCCCGTGTCCGCAACTACGGTGTTATTCACAAATAAATTGGATGACCCCTGCGCACTGAGCACATTTCCCGCCCCCGTTGAAATAAGCACATTATTTCGCATAGAGATATTTGAGCCGCTGTTAATTAACAAGGCGTTTCCTGACTCCCCGTAGAACAAATTCCCGTCAAGAAGCGTGTTTGAATCCGCAAGCTGCATGCCTATGCCGCCACTTAACCCGACCAGCGTATTGTTCACAATGACCGCGTTCTCCGACCCGCCCGTAATCACAAGACCATTTGAGCCGCTTCGTGCAGTCGTATTACGCATCGTGAAAAACGGCGAACTGCTGCCAACATTGATTGCAACACCGCCTGATGCATTCAGAAACGAATTTTCAATGCTTGCATTCACGCTATTCGACGTGATAACTCCCCCTGTGTTCACACTATAGAGCGTGAGCAACCCGATGCTGTTGCCATACGCGTTATCAAACGTGAACCCGTTTGCACTCAACCCCGTCATATTTATCGTGGTATTGACAATAGAACTGTCGTTCGTGTCCGAGAACAACAGTCCCTGCGCATTACCATTGCTCGAATTACTTTGCACAATCACACAGTTGCGCACAGTCACATTGCGGCGCCCCGTTGCATTAACCGCAGTCCCGTTATCAGCCAAGGACGCATCAATCGAGAATCCCGCGCAGTCAAGCTCAATATTGTCCGCGCCGAAGTGAATGCAGGAACCGGTTGCATTCAGGCTCTGATTCAGTACCGTGTCCTCAACAATTGTCTCGGGACACGAAAGGACTGTTTCCGATGCCGCATAACTTGTGAAACTGCTGACATTAAATATGAACGTGCTACCATTATAACTCACTTCATCACACTGCCCCGGATACTCACTGCACTTCTCAAACACGCCGCCGTCATCAAAATCAACAAGCGGGCGAGGATTCACAAAAGGCAAATTGTCAAACGTGATTTGCGCGGATGCGTTGAGGAAGGACAACGCCGATGCGTTTACAAACGTGAAATTCGCCCTGATACTCAGGTTTTCCTGCCCAATCGTTCCACTCGCCGGCAGCGTGAAGTTCGGAATGAGCAAGCTTCCCGCGGACGCATTAAAGAAACGGGCCGCGGTGAAGTTGTTCCCCGCACCAGCCGCATCCGACCGAATATAGGAACCATTTGACTCAAGCGTGATGTTTGTGAACGTGTTGTTTACGACCGACCCCGCAAGAGTTGAAAAATACACCGTGGCCGTTCCTGAGTCAGTAGCAAAGCTGCTGTTTTCAAACACATTAAGTGCCCCATCAATAATTAAGAGTGCGCCGCCGCCCGGACCGCGCACCGTATTATTCACAAATCGTGAACTGTTTGCGTCCCGCAGGTAGAGCGCCTGGCCGGTTCCTTGCGCATAAATCACGTTATGCTCCAACGTCACATTTCCGTCAACCTCATTTAGCTCAACCGCATCTCCCAAACTTTGTGAGACAAGAACATTATTTCTCGCCACAGCATTACCGCCGCTGAAAAATAATGCACGGTTCTGGTTGCCTGAAATTGAATTGTTCTCAATCAGACTGCCCTGATTTAGCCCTCCTGCAGCCAGCGCAATCGAGTTTCCGATAATTGACGCTGAATTATTCACCGCAACAAGGCGCACCGATGAGTCAAAACCAATTGCCTGTCCCGCACTGATAAAATTATTATCCCGAACCGTGACATTTTCCGAGCCGGTCACATAAACCCCATTCCCCTGCGCCGCACTTCCAAACCTGCTCTGCCCAACAACAACCTCTTCACTCCCCTCAATATATACCGCCTGGCCGGGCGACTGCGTGACATTCAGGCTCGCATTTGTTATAACACTGTTATTGGTCCCGCTCAGGAAAATCGCGTGCGCATTATTAATCGGGCTTGACTGGTTCACCACGCAATTGCGAATCGTGATATTCTTCCGCCCCGTCGCGTTGATGCCATAACCAAGCGACTCATTCGCGTACCCAATCGTGAAACCATTACAGTCAAGCTCAATATTGTCCGCGCCGAACGTGATGCACGTTGCGGTCGCGTTGATTGACTGATTCAGGCTCGCGCTCTCGTTAATCATAATCCCGCAGCCGGGAACGCTTGTGAAATTACTAAAGCCCGTCACGTCCATCTCAAGCCCTTTGCTTGTCAGCGTCACGTTCTGGCACACCGTTAACGGGCACGGCGCGCCGTCAACATATGGCTGCGCAGGATTTGTAACGCCGCCAAGCACAACGTGCGCAGACTTGTTATACTGCGGGCAATCCGTACTGTTCACGCCCGCGAAATTCTCCCGCACTTCAACACATCCGAGCACCTGCCCCAAGTCAGACGCGGAATAAAACTGAATCGAAGAATTGCTCGCGACATCACGCACCAGGTTTGCCGTCTGGTTGAGCGAAAAATTCGCGTTCAGCCGCGCAATCGCGTGCAACACATCAACACGCGAGTCATTGGACGGAATCGGAACACCCGTCTCCTGCAGCAAACGGCGAATTGTTGTGAGATTGAGCCGCGCCCTGCCCTGCAAGCGCTCGTTTTGCTGCAAGACCGCAATCACGCCTGACACGTGCGGCGTTGCCTGGCTTGTCCCGCTCACCGACTGGATTGCATTAAATGTCGGAACACTGCTGGTGATACTCTGCCCGGGCGCGTAAATGTCAAACCGGTCGCCGCCGCGGTCCGTGAACGTGCTGATTGCATCCGCCTTTGTCGTCGAACCCACGCTGATAACCTGCGGCGAACAGGCAGGATAGTCAACCCCCGTCGTACACCCCGCACCGCACCCGTTATTCCCGCTCGCAAACACGGGAATGATACCGTTATTCAGCGACTCATTAAGCACCACTTCAAGCGAAGCAAACAGCGGGTCGCCAGAACACGTCGAACTGTTGAGCGGCGCGCCGCCGCCGAGCGAGCCGGAAATCACCGTCACACCCGAAATATTATTGTTGCAATAGTCAACCCCTGCCAAAATCGCAAAATCAGGACAACTCCCTGCCGCATCACACACCTTCACCGGAACCACCTGCGCGTTCCTTGCCGTCCCAAAATACGGGCTGAAATTCCCAACGGCAATTCCCGACACGTGCGTCCCGTGATTATTGTCGTCACTTGCGTTTGTATCATTATTCACAAAATCATACCCTCCGAAAATGCCGCCAACAATATTACTTGCCTCAATTACCGGACCAAACAAGAGGTGTGACGTGTCAATCCCCGTATCAATCACGCAAACAATCTCGCCGTGCCCGGTCAGGTTGCTGCCGTTCACCGTCAAATTCGCAACGTCATCCGAATTTATCACGGGCGCACTCTCATTGAGCGAAATGCCCGCATCACTGATTGTCCCGCGGCTAATTGAGCGCTTCCCGTTCGGCAACACGCGCGCAACAAGCGGGTTTTCCTGCAAGGCAGCAAGCCCTGCCTCATCAACCGTCATTGCCACCGCTCCAACCGTGTACAACTCCTGCTCGATACTCACACTTGCATCAGAAATACCTTTCCCCGCAAGTGACTCCCTGAACGCCTGCTTTGCACGCCCTGCACGCTCACGCGATACGGCAACACCCTGCGCACTTGCCGACCGTCCCGAGTCAACATCGGCGAGAAGAACAATGACGCTCGCGCTGCCCTCACTTTGCACCTGAGCAACCGCGCCCGCGTGAATACGCGCATCACTTACAACTTTGCGGACCAGATGTTGCGTGCGGGGCTGCGGCTCAATCAGCCCTGAAGAACCATTCGCCTCAGCAGCACCTGCTCTTGCGCTATCCGCAACAGTTGTGCTCCCCTCATCTGAACCGACCGGCGCATCACTTCCCGCAAGCGACTCATTTGCCTGCGAAACAACCGCATCAGAACTATTCAAATCAAAAAAATTCAGCTCGGAAACATTCGCCTCAGAACCTGACTCCTGCGAAACGACACTCAATGAAACAGTAACAACTAACAAGATAGCAAGCGCCGTAAACGTAAGTCCCCCTCTTTTTGACATTTCACCCACTCTGATAACGAAAATAATAACCGTACTATTTAAAAGTTTTCTCGCAGAGTTTAAATATTGCCGCACACTGAAATTTGCCATGAAAACCGCACACCTCCTCATTTTGCTCATCCTCGCCCCTTCTGCCCTTGCTGCAACCATCTCCGACTTCCCCGCCATGTTCTCCCGCAACGGCAACTTCAGCGCAGTGTACGTCGTCGGCGAAGAAAGCGCAGCCCTTGACGTTGTCTCCGCCACCGTCATCAGCACCGGAATCACACGCTACAACCTCACAACCGCCGTCGGGACCTCGCGCCTTGACACCGAAATCGGCGACATCACGCTCCACGACGCAATTATCATCGGGAGTCCGTGCGAAAACAAGGCAGCAGCCCAGCTTGAAGGAAACCCAAACCCCTGCTTTGCCAACCTCGGCGGAAGCGCAGGATACATCAAGGTTTTCGAACACAACGGCAAACAACAACTCCTCATCACCGGGCTCACCCCTGAAGACCGCCACCAAGCCGCGCGGTTCCTTGCCCGCGAAAACCTCGCATCACTCAAAGTCAGCTCATTCATCATCCCCACCAGCACAGGAAGCAAGCCATCCTACTTCTCACAACAAAAAACAAACGTAACTCCTGCTCCTGCCAACACGACTTTCGCGAACGTATCGGACGTACCATTAGTCCCGATAAACCGCACGCCTGCCCTTAACACCACCCAGAACAAGATAAAAACAAAACCGCCCGTCGGAGCATACGAGCCGCTCGATGAGCTTCCCCGCAAGAAAAGCTGGTTCGAACGGTTCCTTGGATGGATAAAGGGAATATTCACGTAAGAGAGGGTAGTTGGTTGTCAGTTATCGGTTCTCAGTTGTCATACTTCAGGTCTTGATTATCGGTTTTCAGTCGTCAGACTTCAGTTATCAGACTTCAGTTCTCGGTTATCAGTTCTCGGTTATCAGTTCTCGGTTATCAGTTCTCAGAATTAAAAGTACCTGAAGAAAAAATTACTTCTTCCTGCGCCTGAGCCTGCGCTTCACCTCATCAGGCAAGGCATCAATTGTTTCGTCAATCTTTTCCAGGTTAATGCCAAAAGAAGCGTCCTTGGCAATCTGCGCCAAACGGCGCTGTTCTTTACGCTTCTCCCGCCCTTTTCGCACTGCCGCCGCGACATTTCGCAGTGCATCCACGACGGACATTCCCTTTGCCACCTGTTTTTCCGCAGGCGCCCTGCCTTTCTTTTTCGGCACTTCCCGCTCGTCCTTTGCCAAAAGCACAATTTTTTCCTGCACCGGCACCTCACCTGCGGGCGGCACCTCCTTGGGCGCGTGCCTGCCTAACTTTTGCCTCAGTAATCGCTTTGATTCAGGAGGAAGCGCGGCCATCGCCTCGTCAACCGAGCGGGGAACGTTCTCCCTTGGCCGCTCCGCAAACAATTCCAAAACGGCAAGGCAAAGCGCGCCGAGCGCTGCCACAATCACCACTGCATTCGGGCCCTTACACGCAAGCGGCTGCACCAGCGCAACCAACACGAGCGCTGCCACTGCCGCCCACATCAGCACTTTCGAAATGCCTCCACGACGCTTACGCACCGCCCAAAGCGCATAACGCCAGCCCACCAGCAAAACCGTCAGCAAAACAATCGGGTAGGCCGCAATCACAATCCCCACACAACTTTGCGTGAGCAGCGAAATACGCGCACAATCACTCGGACAATTCTCCGGCGTCTCACCCTCATTACAATACCTGTTCCCGCACTCGCAGAGCAGCGGGTCAAACGTGGCCTCTTCCGGAATCGGACGGCCGATAATGAAATAACTGTCCTCAGGCGAACAATCCGAAGTATGGACGCGCAAATACTGGTTGAAACCAAGCAGCGGAAGATTCGGATTACTTGTTGCAAGCTCCTTATTCAAAATCCGCTGCACCACGCGAATCGCCGTCGGATGGTCATCAAGGTCCACGTGCGTGATATTAATCGCATAATAATTCTCACACGCATTCCTGAACGCAACATCCCCAAGCGTTGAGCCGCTCTCCGGCGTCAAAACACCGTCATTTGCGGCAGCGCCGAACAAGCGCTCCGTGAACGGAATCGCCCTTGTCCCCACAATCACCTGATAGTCAATTCCCGGAACCGGCGGAATCGAGCGGCCAAACGCCAAATCCTGAATAATACTCGAATTCACATCGAACGGGCTTGCCGACGCGGACAAATTAAACAGGTTGCTCAGCAGGGCGCGATACACGTCCGCCGTCGGCGACCCCTGATTGGGCGTTCCGACGATAATTGCACGCTTCACCTTGCCAAGCCACGGAACCTGCCCGCCCTCGCGCACGCGCTGATACGAATCCCACAATGCCTGCTGCGCAATCAAGCCGCCAAGCGAATGGCCAAGCACGTACACCTCATCAAACTCCTCACTGTGCAGCGTCAACAAATCACTCAGCTCCCGCGCGTTCTCCTCAATACTCACGTTATACGGGTACCGCAGCGTCCACACCTGCCAGGGCTGGCTGTTCAGGCGGAAGTCATCAATCAGCGTCCCGAATTTGAGCGAATTTGCCGTAAGGCCGTGCACCAAAATAAGCGCCCGCCTCGACGAGCCGTCCGTGTAGTCCTGCACAAGCTCTGCGTGCGTGCACGCCTCGCACACAACCCCAAGAAGGCCAAATGTCGCCTCGCCATCATCCGCAAACTCACCCGCATCAGGAATATGCACCTTCACCGAATCCGTTTGCGGGTCATACTCTCCGCCAAGAAGAACCCACTGCCCGCGCTGATACGTCGCAAGCGTCAGCGTTGAAACATCAATTCCCCGAACCGAAGGAACCGACACATTAAACCAAATACCCTGCCGAACGTCATCAAGCGCTACGCGCACCGGCGGCAAAAGCAAAACGACCCGCGGATTGGGCGGCAGCGGAACTCCCGACTGCACAATACTTACCCGCCCCACAAACCGTGGCGGAAGCAACCCGTCAAACACCAATTCATACGGGCCGATAATCGTCTGCCGATTCGCATCAGAGAAGAACCTGTCCGTCTCCAAGGTCACCGGAATTTCCACACTGACATTCGCCCGCACTGTTGCAATCTGCTCATCACGAATCTCACGCACGGTCTGCTCGCCGCACAAAAGCTGCTGCTGCGCGCGCTCCGTTGTCTCAACCTCCGCACACACCCCTCTCCTGCAGCGAATCGCGCGCAAGTCATCATACTGGTCAGGCACATTAATCGTGAAATCCGCAATATTGTTGAAACAGGTGAAGTCAGACTTGCCGAGCAGCACAAAGTCCGGCGGAATTTCCGGCCGCTCACTTGTCACCTTCGGAATCACGGTCTGACACTGCGGAAGCGTCCCCAAGCCCGCCGCTGCCTGCACGGAGACCGATGCCTTTGCCGCAGACGCCGCCCCGGACGCAGCAGCCCCTGCCGCAGCTCCTGCCGCTGCCGCCGCCGAACCCGCCGCAGCACCCGCACCCGCACTTGAGCCGCCACCACCCTGACCTGAACTCGGCGGCGAATAAATCGAGGAGAGCGCAATCGGGCAATTAAACACGTTCACACCCTGAATAATCGTGCCGTAAAAGCAGAACTGGTTCGTAATATTCGCATCAAGCACAATCAGGCCCACAATATTCGACATATCAACCGTCGAATTGTGCAGTTCGCTGTTCGTGGCGTTGCTGCGCGTGAGATTTGAATTATTAATAACTGCATTACTCAGCGTGCTATCACTCACATTTGAATCCGTAATGTTACACGGCGCAGAACACGAGGAATTCGTCACATTACTCGGGTCAACCTCCCAGCCCGTCCCGGTTGCCGCAATCATAATGCTATTGAGGCAGGAACTGCCCGTGACCGTTGTTTGCTCAAAACGGCAGTTTGAGGCGTTTGTCGTTGTAAGAATTGTGTCAATCTCAATTGCAAACGACACCGTGCTGTTGATGTTTGTGCTGTTCACCATCGTCACATTCACCTTGCTGCTCGACGATGAGACACTGCTGTCATTCATACTCGAATCAACAAGCACACTGTCCTGCGCCGTCGAGTTCGACAGGTTTGAATTCGTGACCGACGTATTGAGCGTGAAAATGAGCTCCACGCCCGAGCCCAAAATGTTCTCAATGCGGAAATCAGTTCCGTCCGCGGAAACCGTTATCGGCGGAATTGACTGCGGGAACGGTCCTGTGAAATTCACTTCTCCCGTGCAGCCGGGAACAATATCCGCAAGCGATTCCGCATTCGGACAAACGTGGACGCCGAGATTATTGCTGTTATTTGCAAGGAAAAGCGTGTGATTGGCTGCCGCGCCCGTCACGCCCGAAAGGTTTGCCGCAACCGCGCTTTGGTTGTACTCAATCACGAGCGAGCGCGCATCCACGTTGCTTAAGTTAAACTGTCCAAGAATCGAGAGGAACCGCTTGTCATTGTCTGAGGCGTTGAAATACAAAATATCCTGCGTTTCGTAAGACGTTTCCGTGCCGTTCACGAGCGTCCCGTTGATTGAGCCGTTCGCCGTGAGGTTGTCCGTTGGCGCCGTGTTCGGGTGCAAATACACCGTGATTAATGCGCCGATGCTGCAGCACACCGTCACATTATACCTGCCCGTGCCCGTACAATTGCTCACGTGAGCATTCGTCTCATTTGAAAGCGTCCCCATACACGCAAAATCCGCAGGACAGGAACCCTCGCCCGTCAGGTTCACCGAACAGCCAATTGAGGCATTTGATGCGTTCAGATAGACCGGAACCAAATAGTTCCCACTTGACGGAGTCTCTGCGTGCGCATTTGTGAAATTGCTGAGATTTATTACACCCGTCCCATCGCTTCCCGTGCCAAGCGCGTTACTGCCCGTTAAGTCACGACAGCACACGCTCACGTTATAGTTTGACTCGTTTTGCGCCTCAACGTGCGCGTTCTCCTGCGCAGACATCCCGAAAATGCGCGTGTACCCTCCCGGACAGGACGCGTTCGCAAGCTCGATAAACTCACAAGACAAGTTGCCGCTTGGCGGCAAAACAATAGCGCCCGTGATTCCCCCGCGAATCAGCGTTTGGGCGGCAAAGAGCAGGAAAACTATGACAAACACGGCCAAAACGTGCTCTGCTCTCACTTCAAAACGAATATTCGCCATTCACACTCTTTATTGCTCAATTAGGCACCTTGATTTATGCAGTTTAGCACAATCACGTATTATACTCCCCCTTTTATGATTCTTTCACAAAAAAATGCACGAAAGTATTTAAACTTTTTTAAGAAAAACAAGACAGGGAATCATCTACCGCGACAAAAACTTCCTCGCTTCAACCTTGTACGCTTCCACGCTCGGCTGGCACAACGAACTTTATCTAAAGACAAGAAAACCGGAGGTTTTCTGGTTCCCGAAAATCTCTGATTTTCGTGATTCGATCAAAGCGCTCCTCAGCTCCGACGCGGAAATCCGCAGATTTCCGAGTTCTCGGCAATCTCAGATTGCCGCGACTCGAGAAACAAACGACAAACTATTCGCTGCGCGAATAGAGAAACAACTTTTCTCTCGCTACGCAGATGTCGCGCGACCCTGTCTTGCCACAACTCACGTGCCCAAAATCTACCTTGACAGCAACTTTCGTGCCTCTTTCTTATAACTCTCAACACTCGGCTGGTCGAACGGGTTCACATTCATCAACTTTGCCAAAAGAATTGTCTCAACCATCTTCCACTGCATCAGGGCACCGATTTCGCGCTCGGTCTTGCCCGCAAGCTTCACGTGCACGTACGGCAAGCCCTGTTTTTTGTACGTGCGCATCGTACCCTGCGCTATCGCGCGCATCAATTCGTGCACAGAACGTTTTTGCAAGTTTGGAACGATTTTGTTGAACTCTGCGTAATTCGGCAGCGTGACTTCGTTTTGAAAATGCGCCGTGACCATCGTCCACGACTTGTTCCTTGGCCCGCCCAAATACAGCTGCCCCATACTGTGCAAATCGGTCGAGCCCACGCTCACGGTCGGCGTGAGGCCTGCCCTTACACGCTTTCCCGTTTGGTCAAACTCTTTTCCCGTACTCTCGGCAAGCAATTGGCGATACCACTTGCCAAGCGCCTCAAGGTCCTTTGCAAACACGAAAAAGTCGTGGATTGTGCGCCCGGAGTTGTACTGCTCATAAAGTACCGCTGCGCCCTCAGCTGCAGGCCCTCTTTCCTCCAAACACTGCGCAAGCATATCCCTTGCGCCACCGACCAACTCCCGAATATCAACCCCTGCCAGCCCCAGCGGGAACAAGCCGACTGCCGTAAACACACTGTACCTGCCGCCCACATTCTTTGGAATTTCAAGCAAGGAATACCTATTCCTGATTGCAAGCTCCCAGAGCTTACTCCCCTTATCCGTCGTCACCATCACAAACTCGTGCGCGTTTTTCCGGTGGCGGCGAAGCACATTCAGCAGGACTTCAAAATTCGCAATCGTCTCGAGCGTTCCGCCGCTTTTGCTAATCACATTAACAATCACTTGACGGCCTGAACGCAAAACGTCCTGCATTTCCTGAACAATTTTTGAAAGCGCGTCAGAGTCAACCGTATCCGCCCATAAAACACGGCGCTGCCCACTGCCCCGCAGTGCCTCCAAAACCGCCTCAGCACCCAAATTACTCCCGCCGATGCCCACAACCACAATAAGCGCCGGATTAAGCTTTTTTTTGAGCGCAACCGCCGCCTCCACCACGTGCACAATTGAACGGTCATTCGGAACACACACGCTTGCGCGCACATCCGCATACGTTGCCGCGCGAAGACGCTTCAGTTCAGGCGCAAGACGCTTCACCCGCTTTTGGCGCCTTGCCTTTGCAACCCCGCACGCGCCAAAATCAATGACCGCCATGCGGCTTCCCCTTCAGCAATCCGACATAGTTCTGCATAATCTTTTTGGACGTCAAATGATGCTCCCACGGCAAGAGCAGGGCAAGCGCTGCTGCAAGCAGCCCCGCATCCCTTGCCGCAATATCATTAATGCCCATCGTATAAATAGCACCGACAAGAATTGCCGATGCGCCAAGCGCGCCAATCCTGAAAAACCTGGTTACCAGCAAAAGCGCGATAAGAACTTCAAGCGCGCCAAGGACAAACATCCCCTGCTCGCCAAAACCCTGAAGCTGACTTGGCATCTGAATCAGCCACACCGCAGGACGGGAAAACTTGTCCGCACCCATATAGCCAAAAACGACCGCAAGACCTCCTCTTACAATCAATTGGGCGAGCATATTCCTTGCTGCCTTCAGAAACTTAAATACTTAATGTACTACCCGCGCGCGTGTACTGCCCAAAGCATTTTAAACCCGTCCCGCCGACCACCTCACTACATCACAAAAGAGGACAGAATGGCCAAGAAACGCGCAAAGAAAACATCCAAAAGAAGCACCCGCACCCCCGCAAGAGCAACACGCCATTTCGCCCTTGCCCCCCAACCGACGCACACGCACAAACCTCACCACAAAATCAGCCAAGGGCTTGCCATCGGCGCGCTCCTCCTTAACGTCCTTGTCCTTCCCGGCATCGGAAGCCTCATCGCCGGCAGAATCACCGAAGGCATCCTGCAACTCCTGCTTGCCGTCATCGGAATCCCCCTCTCCTTTATCGTCATCGGCATTCCGCTCGTCCTTGCCGCCTGGATTTGGGGACTTGTCACCGGCATCCAACTCATACAACAATCTGAATAGGAGGAAAACAAAATGGCAAAAGACTCAAACACCTGGGCAATCGTCGGCTCAATCCCCATCCTGGGATTCATCCTGGTCTACGCGACCGGAAACCAAAAGGACCGGCTTGCAAAATTCCACGCAAACCAAGGACTGTTCCTTGGCCTTGCCAGCATCGTCCTTCAGGCAGTCCTTTGGATGCTTGTCTTCACGATACCTCTTGCAATGCT